>JBKHVG010000219.1:246-500 GCA_046570205.1 Acidimicrobiia bacterium | reverse complement strand
CGAGCCGCTCGGCCTCGGGCACGCCGTGTCCGTGGCCCGCCGCCACGTCGGCAACGACCCCTTCGTCGTGCTGCTCGGCGACGACATCATGATCGACACCTCGACGGTGCTGGAGGAGATGATCGCCGTCCACGAGCGCACCGGGTCGTCGGTCCTCTCGTGCAAGGAGTTCCCGCCGGATCAGATCTCGCTCTACGGCTGCGTGGACTACGAGCCTGCCGGGGACCGGCTCCTGCGGGTCAAGAGCATCATCG
>JBKHVG010000219.1:0-236 GCA_046570205.1 Acidimicrobiia bacterium | reverse complement strand
CCGGCTGCCGACGAGGCGCCGTCGTCCTACGCCGTGCTCGGCCGCTACGTCTTCACGCCGGGGATCTTCGACGCGCTCGAGCGGACACCACCGGGTCGGGGCGGCGAGATCCAGCTCACCGACGCCATCGGCCTCCTCCTCGAGACCGAAGAGGTGCTCGGCTACACGTTCGTCGAGGGCCGGTACGACGTCGGCGACAAGCTGGACTACCTCCGCGCCACCGTGGAGCTGGCCCT
>JBKHVG010000218.1:0-501 GCA_046570205.1 Acidimicrobiia bacterium | reverse complement strand
AGCGCCAGGCGCGCCGCCTTCTCGCCCATCACGTTGTACGGTTCGCTGGCGCCGGGCTTGGCAAAGGGAATCATGCCGACGCCGGCAACGATGACTGTATGGCTCATAAGGGGCTCCTGGGGTTGGACAAGGCGGTAATGCCGTGACGGTTGTGCGGATACGGAAGGGGCCCGCCGGGACGGCGCGCAGCCTCGGCGGGTTTCAGGCGGCGAGCCATTGGCGCTCCACCTCATGGCGCTGGATCTTGCCGGTGCTGCTGCGCGGGAACGACGCCGGCTCGACGAAACGGATCTCCTTGGGGACCTTGAACCCGGCGAGTTGCCCGCGGCAGCCCGAGAGCAAGGCCTCGCGGTCGACGCTCGCGCCCGGCTGCAGGGCGACGAAGGCCACCGGCACCTCGCCCCAGCGCTCGTCGTCCCGACGCACCACCACGGCATCGGCCACGCCGGGCTCGGCCAGCAGCACGCGCTCCACCTCGGCGGGATAGATGTTCTCGCCGCC
>JBKHVG010000217.1:0-501 GCA_046570205.1 Acidimicrobiia bacterium | reverse complement strand
TGGCGTCGGCGAGGTCGAGTCGGAGGTCCGCGTAGGTGTCGGTCAGCGCGACACAGCGATGCCAGTCCTCGTCGGTGAGCTCGATGGCCTCGAGCTGGCCGGTCGTGACCAGTCGCAGGAACCGCTGGTGCGCTCCAGTGCCGAGTCGCTCGAGGATCAACCACGCAGACTCGGCGATGACCGGTGTCGGTGCCGCCCACGCTCGTACGGCGAGCAGCTCGGCGATCTCGTGATGGCGTGCGGCGCGCCGATCGGCGGCGATGAGCCAGATGTTGGTATCGATCAGCAGCAGCGGTCAGGCGCCTTCGGCGAGCTTCCGAGCGGCCGCCTCGGACCGGAGCTCGTGGATGTCCCGGCTGGCCCAGTCCGGGTCGCCGGAGTCCCCGCAGCCGATGAAGGCATCGAGCGCCGCCTGCGCCTCGGTGCCGCCAGGCCCCGAAGCGTCATGGCCGTACCGACCTTCGATCGCCTCGACCGCCAACTCGGCCGGGTCGACGCCCA
>JBKHVG010000216.1:0-502 GCA_046570205.1 Acidimicrobiia bacterium | reverse complement strand
GGCAACCCGGCTCCCACCAGCGGGCGACCGTCGCCGTAGGAGCCGACGGGGATGTGGACCTGCCGCAGGGCCGTGCCGTCGGGCAGCGGCGCTCCGGCCTCGAGCGGGGCCGGCGGGCGCGCCGCGTAGGGCTCGGTCACCCCGAAGAGGCGGGCCACGGGCTCGAGCGTCGTCCCCTGGACGAGCACCGAGGTGAGGACGACGAAGAACACCACGTCGAAGATCAGCTCCGCCTCGGCGATCCCCTCCACCAACGGGAAGGTGGCCAGGATGATCGGTGTGGCGCCGCGAAGCCCCACCCAGGAGACCACCGCCTGCTGGCGCCAGGGCACCCGGAACGGGAGCAGGGAGGCGAAGATCCCGAGGGGTCGGGCCACGAAGGCCAGCACGATGGCGACCAGGAGGGCCGAGCCGGCGACCTCCGGCAGCCGCGACGGGAACACGAGCAGGCCCAGCACGAGGAACATCGCGATCTGGGAGAGCCAGGCCACCGCGTCGTGGA
>JBKHVG010000215.1:0-503 GCA_046570205.1 Acidimicrobiia bacterium | reverse complement strand
AGGTCTCGTCGCTGGCGGCGTCGCCGAGCGTGCAGGCGGTCCAGGGCCCCTCGTCGACGCTGACCTCCACCGCCGCGATGCCGCGGTCGGGGGCCCAGGCCACGCCGGCCACGGCCACGGTGCCGGCCACCAGCTCGGCACCGCGCCGGGGGACGTCGATGTGGGAGGTGACCTTGATGGGCCCCTCCTTTGACCAGCCCCGCGGGATCCAGTAGCCGTCGACGTCGTCCCAGCCCGCCAGCTGGATCTCGTCCAGCCACTTGGTGGCCGACACGTAGCCGTAGAGGCCGGCCACGACGAGCCGGGCCGGGAACCCGTGCCGAGCCGGGAGCGGCTCCCCGTTCATGGCGTAGGCCACCAGCGCGGTGCGCCCGTCGGTGGCCAGCTCGGTCGGGAACCCCGCGGTGAACCCGTCCACAGACCGGCCGACCACCTGCGTGGCCCCCGCCTGCAGGCCGGCGCGGTCCAGCAGCGCGGCCAGAGGGACGCCCTGCCACACGGCG
>JBKHVG010000214.1:0-509 GCA_046570205.1 Acidimicrobiia bacterium | reverse complement strand
GCGCGAGCGTCGTCGTCACGCCGTTGACCACCACCACCGGGGTGAAGCTCACCGTCGCGCTGCCGCTGTTGGACAGCGTCACCGTCGTCGTCACCGTGCTGCCGGCCGTGCCGCTGGGGATCGGCTGGACGTTCACGCCCGGGTCGGCCAACAGCGGCGTGAGCTGTTCATTGCCGCTGGCGTTGTCCACGTCCTGGTTGTTGGCCGTGTTCGTCTCGGGCGTGGCCGTGGCCACCGTGCTGGTGACTTCCAGCACCGTGCCCGTGGTGCTGGGCACGGTGGTGGTGAAGGTGTAGGTCACGCTCTGGCCCACCGTCAGCGTGCCCACGTTGTAGGTGATCACCTGCCCGTTGGAGAGGCTGACCGTGCCGGTCACCGCGGTGGCGGTCGCGCCCGCGGCCGCGCTGTTGGTGAACACCACCGTGCCGCTGACCGTGCTGCCGGCCACGCCGTTGGCCGGCAGGTCCACCTCGGTGCTCACGTCGGCAAACAAGGCACCGCTGGTTTCC
>JBKHVG010000213.1:0-510 GCA_046570205.1 Acidimicrobiia bacterium | reverse complement strand
CTCGGAGCGCGCGGCGCACGAGCTCGCTGCAGCCACTGCCGCGGCGATGGCGGCCAGCGGGGGCATGAGCGGCGGCTCGATCCGGCCGTCCACGGGCACGGGGGCGCGACCCGGCTCGGGCTACTCGTACCAGCAGCACCGCCCGGGCACGAGCAGCCAAGCGCAGCGCGCCAGCGGCGGCGGCATCAACGGCGTCGGCGGCGGCGCTCACCACCCGCTCCACCAGCGGCCGCTCGTCCTCGCGGAAGCGCGACAGCACCCAGTGCTCGGTGGTCCAGCCGGTCGGCGGGCGCGAGACCCCCACCTTGAGCCGGTCGAAGTCGGGTCCGATGCGCGCGATCACGTCCTGGACGCCCTTCTGTCCCCCCGCACCGCCGCCGCGCTTGAAGCGCAGGCGGCCGAGCGGCAGGTCGAGGTCGTCGTGCACCACCAGCAGACCCTCCGGGCGCACGCGCTGGCGGGTCATGGCCGCCTGCACCGCGGCCCCGGAGAGGTTCATGTACGTGCGCG
>JBKHVG010000212.1:0-510 GCA_046570205.1 Acidimicrobiia bacterium | reverse complement strand
CAGGGTGCCGCCGATGTCGTTGCAGCCGGCGCCCAGCAGGCGCCCGCCGCCCTCAAGGCCCAGTTTCACCCACGAGGCCTGGATGTTGGGGATCAGCCCGTCAAACGCGATGCGCGCCACGGCGTGGATCAGCACGCACTCGTCCCAGGTCGGACCCGGCCGGGAGCGGCCCTGGAGGAAGATGGGCGCGCCCATGTGCACGAATGGCAGCGGCACGAACTCGGTGATGCCCCCGGTGCGCCGCTGGATCTGCCGCAGCACCTCGTAGTGCTTTGCCCACGCGCGCGGATTGTCGATGTGCCCGAACATCACCGTGCTGGTGGAGCGCAGCCCGAGTTCGTGGGCGGTGATCATCACCTCGGCCCACTCGGCGGTGCGGATCTTGTCGGGGCACAGATGATGGCGCACCTGGTCATCCAGGATCTCGGCCGCGGTGCCCGGCAGCGTTCCCAGGCCGGCATCGCGCAGGCGCAGCAGGAACTCGCGCACGCTGGTGCCCAGGGTCTGCGC
>JBKHVG010000211.1:0-510 GCA_046570205.1 Acidimicrobiia bacterium | reverse complement strand
ACTGTGAAGACGACATTCGCCGAAAATTCGCAATTACTCACAAATTTTACCTTAGCCTGATCCGTTACCAGTGAAAGTAACGTTCAGTCTATCTTTCTATCACATACCCAAATTTTTAAAGAACGATCTAATCAAAGACTAGAAATCAATATTCATTCGCGAATATTCATTTCTAAACTCTAACAGTAGAAACAGTTAATGGTGGAGCCAAACGGGATCGAACCGTTGACCTCCTGCGTGCAAGGCAGGCGCTCTCCCAGCTGAGCTATGGCCCCATAACAAAATTGGTGGGTCTGGGCAGATTCGAACTGCCGACCTCACCCTTATCAGGGGTGCGCTCTAACCAACTGAGCTACAGACCCAATTTCGAGCGCGTAACTGATTAGCTAAGAGCTATCAGCTTGGAGCTTAAAGCTGCTTCTATCGTCTTCTTCAATGAATCAAGCAATTCGTGTGGGAACTTATGGAGCAGCTGATGTCGTCGATTAAGGAGGTGATCCAGCCGCAGGT
>JBKHVG010000210.1:0-511 GCA_046570205.1 Acidimicrobiia bacterium | reverse complement strand
GGATCACTATCACCTCGGCGATCTCGTGCACGAGCACCACCGCTGCGAGGCCGAGTACGCCGAACAGGGCCAGCGGCAGCAGCGCGGTAATGATCAGCAGGGACAGGATGAGGTTCTGGTTGATGATGTGCCTGCCGCGGCGGGCGTGGTCGAACGCGCGCGGGAGGAGTCGCAGGTCGTGGCCGGTGAAGGCGACGTCGGCGGACTCGATCGCGGCGTCGGAGCCGGTCGCGCCCATGGCGATGCCGATGTCGGCCTGCTTGATGGCCGGGGCGTCGTTGACGCCGTCGCCGGTCATGGCCACCACGTGGCCTCGCTGCTGGAGGGCAAGGACGAGGCGCAGCTTGTGCTCCGGTGAGACACGGGCGAACACTGCGGTCCGCTCGACGGCCTCCGGTAGCGCATCGTCGGAGCAGGCGTCGATGTCGGTGCCCGTCATCACCTGCGGGGCCCCCCCGGCGGACGGGTCGAGGCCGACCTGGGCCGCGATCGCCCGGGCGGTGGCGGCATG
>JBKHVG010000209.1:0-511 GCA_046570205.1 Acidimicrobiia bacterium | reverse complement strand
AAGCGCAAGAAGGTGTTGCCGGGCGAACGCCAGCCGCTGATCCGGCCGCTGGCGGCCAATCAGGTGTGGTCGATGGACTTCGTGTTCGACCGCACCGCCGAAGGTCGGGCCATCAAGTGCCTGACGATCGTCGACGACGCCACCCACGAGGCCGTCGCGATCGAGGTCGAGCGCGCGATCTCCGGGTTAGGCGTGACGCGCGTGCTCGACCGTCTGGCGCTCGCCCGCGGCCTGCCGCAGGTGATCCGTACCGACAACGGCAAGGAGTTCTGCGGCAAGGCCCTGGTCACCTGGGCGCACGAACGTGGTGTGCAACTTCGTCTGATCCAACCCGGCAAGCCGAACCAGAACGCCTACGTCGAATCCTTCAACGGCCGTCTGCGCGACGAGTGTCTCAACGAGCACTGGTTCACCCACCTGCTGCACGCCCGGACCGTCATCGAAACCTGGCGCCGGGAATACAACGAGGAGCGGCCAAAGAAGGCATTGGGCGGACTGACACCGAGCGCCT
>JBKHVG010000208.1:0-513 GCA_046570205.1 Acidimicrobiia bacterium | reverse complement strand
GCCACCCCGGCGAGCTCGGGCGGGATCGGCCGCACCTCGCGCACCGCCGACCACGTCGACTGCGCCTTGTCGACCGCACGCGACACGGTGCCCCGGCTCTGCGCCACCAGCGCGACCAGCACGATCGCGAACAGCACCGGCGGCACGGCCGAGGTGCGCTGGGCGTCGAAGAAGACCGCCTCCTCCACCACGCCGATGGCGACCGCGGCCCCGAAGGCGACCCAGAGGTTCTCCATCTTGGCGATGACCGCGGCGGCGAGCGCCCGGAAGAGCAGCACCGGGCCGAGCACCGAGCCGATGGGGTAGCCGGTGAAATACAGTTGCCAGCCTTCGCGCGCGCGGTCGGAATCGCCGAGCTTGAGCGTGGGCAGGGGGGCGCCCGCGATGCGCAGCACGGCGAGGTCGCGGGCGCGGTCGGTGGCGATGACGCTGGCTTCGCGCACCGCCATCTGGCGGTCGCGCCCGATGAAGATGGCGTAGGTTTCCTTCTTTTCGGCGTCGGGCGTCCGGGTG
>JBKHVG010000207.1:0-514 GCA_046570205.1 Acidimicrobiia bacterium | reverse complement strand
CATCCGTACACCCGCGGCCTGCTCGACTGCATCCCGGTGCCCGGTCGCACCGAGCGCGGCGGCCGGCTGGGCACGATCCCGGGCGTGGTGCCCTCGCTGATCGGCGAGTTCCGCGGCTGCGGCTTCCGCGACCGCTGCCCGCACGCGCAACCTGCCTGCGAGCGGACCGTGCCGGTGCGCAGCGCCGAGGACCACGCCTGGCGCTGCATTCTCGACGAGGTGCCGGCATGAGTCCGGCGGGCGAGGCCCCGCTGATGGAGGCGCGCGGCCTGACCCGCGCCTTCTCGATCCGGGCCGGCATCTTCGCGCCGCGCCGCACCCTGCACGCGGTCAACGGCGTCGACCTGTCGATCCGAAAGGGCGAGGTGCTGGGCATCGTGGGCGAGTCGGGCTGCGGCAAGTCGACGCTCGCGCGCATGCTGCTGGGGCTCACCCCGCCGTCCAGCGGCAGCATCGCGCTCGACGGCCAGGACATCCGCGCCCTGGGCCGCCGCGCGGTGGCGCGCCGCGTCCA
>JBKHVG010000206.1:0-517 GCA_046570205.1 Acidimicrobiia bacterium | reverse complement strand
TCCTCGGCGATCTTCGCCTGGTCGGGCGTCACCACGTCCATGATGACGCCGCCCTTCAGCATCTCGGCCAGGCCGCGCTTGACGCGGTAGGTGCCCGTCTCGTGCGTGCTCGACATGCCTCCGAGTCTACGGGCGCCTCCCGTGCGATCCCGCAACGAGATGTGTGACGAGGGGCGGCCGGAGCGCCTACAGCTCGCGCAGCAGGTCGATGCGGTCGAGCAGCGGCGGGTGGGCGGCGAAGGGGTCGCCCGGCGCCGGCTCGCCGGGCGCCGCGTACCAGAGCGCCTGCAGCGGGCGGGGGCTGCGGGCGACGCCGGACGCGCCGGCGCGGATGCGCCCGAGCGCGGCCACCGCGCCCGGCGGGTACTGGGTCGCCCGGGCGGCCTCGATGTCCGTGACCACGACGCGCCGCTCGTCGATGCCGGAGCGGGCGATGCCGGCGACGATCCCCGCCATCGGTCCGGCGGCCAGGGGGCTGAACAGGGCGGTGGTGACGGTGGGTGCCTCCACCAGGCCG
>JBKHVG010000205.1:0-520 GCA_046570205.1 Acidimicrobiia bacterium | reverse complement strand
GCCGACCCCCTCCGCTGGATGTACGGCCACCGCGTCGACTGACCCGCTCGCGCCCTCCGCCCAGCCCGCCGAACCCGAGCGCCACCACCGAACCCGAGCCCGAAGTGCCGCGGAAACCGTGCACAACGGGCTCGAGTTCGAACCCCGACCGAACCCGAGCCCGAAGTGCCGCGAAGACCGTGCACAACGGGCTCGAGCTCGGGGAGAGCTAGCGGTCGAGGCGGCGGAGGAGGACCTCTTGGGTGACGGTGGCGACGTGGACGCCGGTCTCGGTGAGGAGGTGCCCGATCGAGAGGCCCCGGCTGCTCAGGTAGCCGTGGCTGGTGAAGTCGTGGAGGTGCCACTCGTCGGCCTTCGGGGGCCGGTGGAACCAGATGGCGTGGTCGAGGCTGGCGTTCATCCAGCCCCAGTCCTCCACGCTCTCCTCGGCGTCGAAGGCCGGCCGCTCCGGGTGCAGTGCCACCACCGCGTCGGTGGGGATGTCGTCGGAGAGGTAGGCCAGCGCGCAGGCCTGCAGCAC
>JBKHVG010000204.1:0-520 GCA_046570205.1 Acidimicrobiia bacterium | reverse complement strand
GACGTGCCTGTCCGATCGGTCAGCGGCTGACGGCTACGGGGTGGTCGCGTAGATCAAGCCGTCGGCGAGCGCGCCGCGTGCGAGATGATCGTGAATCGCCTCTACGGCGGTGACGACGTCGACGAGGCGTGCCCGGTCAGCGCGAGTCACAGGGCGATGGACTCGGCCACGACGTCGGCGCGGATCTCGGGACGCAACGACTCGGCCGTGGCGACACTTGTCCAGCGCGCCCGAAGGGACTCGAACCCCTAACCTTCTGATCCGTAGGAACCGACAGCGTGTCCGTCAGGTGTTGTTGAGAGGCAAACTACCAGGTCAGGGACTTGCGGCCGTCCGTTGAGAGTGTCCGAATCCCGCTAGATCCGGGGCGTAGATTGCCAAGAGATTGCCAATCTCTGGCGCTCGCGGGGAGCCGGATGTCAGCGCTCCAGTTCGTCGGCAGTCGGCAGCGCGTCGAGGAGTCCAGGCAGGTCCTGGGTGACGGTCGCCCAGAGGACGTCGAGGTCGATGTCGAAGTAGT
>JBKHVG010000203.1:0-521 GCA_046570205.1 Acidimicrobiia bacterium | reverse complement strand
CGCGCGTCATCGAGATCAACCCGGCCAACGAGCGCTTCGAGAGCAACGAGACGCGCAAGCTCGCGCCGACCGTCGTCATCGAGCCGCCGCTCGATACGCGGCTGATGCGCGAGGAGATCTTCGGCCCGGTGCTGCCGATCCTCGAATATGACGGGGTGGACGAGGCGATTTCCCGCGTGCGGGCCGGCGACCATCCACTGGCGCTCTACTGGTTCGGCCAGGATGCCGCGAACCGCGAGCGCATCCTGCGCGAGACGCTCTCGGGCGGCGTCACCGTCAACGACTGCCTGTGGCACATCGGGCAGGAGGACCAGCCCTTCGGCGGCGTCGGCGCGAGCGGCATGGGCGCCTATCACGGCGAATGGGGCTTCAACACCTTCTCCAAGCTCAAGCCGGTCTTTTACCAGTCGAGGCTCAACGGCATATTCCTGTTCAGGCCGCCCTACGGCCGGACGTTCGAGCGGATTCTGGGGCTGCTCAAGCGCGTCACCTGACGGCTTGCAGCCGGGGGGAGGGGAGAT
>JBKHVG010000202.1:0-521 GCA_046570205.1 Acidimicrobiia bacterium | reverse complement strand
GTGTCGTAGACCGACTTGATGCCGCTGGCCATGCCGAACGCGCCCGTCCCTCCGGTGGCCGCATTGGCGACGCCCGGCAGCCCCAATGCGCCGGTGATGCCCCCGGCCACAGGCGCCACCACGGCCTGCACCACGGGGCGCAGCACCAGCGACTGGAACAGGTTGACCACGGTGTCGCGCAGGTTGCGGGCGAAGTCTTTGCCGCTCTCGAATCCGCGCAGCAGCGCGTCCGTCAGGCTGCGCTCGATGTTCTCGGCGGTGCGCCGCCACTCGCGCTCAGCTTCGCTGGCGCTTTCGGCGGCGGCGTCGCGCGCTTCCTTGCGGCCGATGGCCTCGGCCAGTTTCTTGCGCGCGTCGATCTCGCGCTGGATCGCCAGCACCTCGGCATCGCGGTCGCCCTCGGCCATCAGCGCGGCCTGCTGCTCGCGCAGGCGGGCGATGGCCACCTCCTCTATGGCCTGCGCCAGCGTGATGTTGCGCTCGGCCGCGATGACCAGAGCGCGCTCCTCGTCCAGCAGACG
>JBKHVG010000201.1:0-523 GCA_046570205.1 Acidimicrobiia bacterium | reverse complement strand
CTCCCAGCCGACGATCTTGCGGCTGTAGAGATCCTGGATCAGATAGAGGTAGAACCAGCGTCCCTGCACCTGCGTCGGCAGGTAGGTCATGTCCCAGCACCAGACCTGGCCCGGCCCGGTGGCCACATGCGTGGTCGGCGTGCGCGAGCGCTGGGGTGCCCGAGTGCGCCCCCGGTGACGGGTTTGCCCGTGGGCGCGCAGCACACGCTGGAAGCTCGATTCGCTGGCGATGTAGACGCCTTCGTCTGCCAACGTCGGCACGATGCGCGCCGGCGGCTGATCGGCGAAACGCGGCTCGTTGGCCACCGCCAGCACGCGGGCGCGCTCCTCCTCGGTGAGCGCATGCGCGGGCGTCGGGCGCTCGGCCAGCGGGCGGCGGTCGCCGACGTGCAGGCCGTCCTCGGCCTTCCAGCGTTGCAAGGTGCGCACGGTGATGCCGGCGACCTCGCACGCCGGGCGCAAGCGCGCACCCGCTGCGTGAGCGGTGTCGATGTGGCGGACCATGGTTTGGCGATCTTCCAGG
>JBKHVG010000200.1:0-524 GCA_046570205.1 Acidimicrobiia bacterium | reverse complement strand
CGATCCCAAGGCCTGGCCGGCGCTGAAGGCGCGGATTGCCGCCATCTTCCGCGCCCAACCCGCCGCGCACTGGTGTGCGCTGCTGGAGAATACCGACGTGTGCTTTGCCCCGGTGCTCGCCACCGCCGAAGCCGCCGCGCACCCGCACAACGTGGCGCGAGCCACGTTCTTCGAAAGCGAGGGCGTCGTGCAGCCCTCGCCTGCGCCGCGCTTCAGCCGCACCCCGGCGGCGCGGCCGAAGCCGGCACCTTACATCGGCGAACACGACGACGAACTGCTGGGCTGAATCGCCGTACGAGGCGACAGCGGAGGTGGCCATGCAACTGGGGCTGAAGGACAGGGTCGCGATAGTCACCGGCTCGGCCCGCGGCATCGGCGCCGAGACGGCGCTCGCGCTGGCAGAGGAAGGCGCCCGCATCGTCGTCACTGACATCGACGGCGACACCGCCGCGGCGCACTGCGCGGCGCTGCAGGGCGCGGGCCATCGAGCCATCGCCGTGCCCGCCGACGTGACACGCAGGGCC
>JBKHVG010000199.1:0-525 GCA_046570205.1 Acidimicrobiia bacterium | reverse complement strand
CTCAGTGGTCCTGCTTCGACAATGTCTACCTCGACTATATCGCCGATGGAAAGCCCCGGTGCCAAGATATGCACAGATTGTAGCCAGGGCGATTTTCCGATCAACTGGCCTTCCAGCCTGCCGGGCTTTTCGAGCAGTACCGAGGTTCTTTTGCCCAATGTGCCTTGGTTGAAGGCTGCCTGCTGCTCAGAGATCAACGCCTGAAGCCGTTGCAACCGTTCATCGGCGACTTCCGGGGCAACCTGGCCATCCATAGTCGCTGCAGGGGTGCCGGGGCGCGGGCTGTATTTGAACGAATAGGCGTAGCTATAGACCGTTTCCCGCACGATGCTCAGCGTGTCTTCGAACTCGGCGTCGGTCTCGCCGGGGAAGCCGATAATGAAGTCGCCCGAAAGCGCAATGTCGGGTCGCGCAGTACGGACTTTCTCAATGATCCGCAAATAGCTGTCGCGCGAGTGGCTGCGGTTCATGGCTTTCAGGATGCGGTCATTTCCAGCCTGCACGGGCAGGTGCAGGTAAGGCATC
>JBKHVG010000198.1:258-525 GCA_046570205.1 Acidimicrobiia bacterium | reverse complement strand
ACACTGCGTGGCAAGCGGTTGAGCAGCGGCACCCCTAAATCCGCCTCCATCTGGCGGATCGTGCGCGACAGTGGAGACTGTTCGATGTGCAGCCGTCGAGCAGCCCGGCCGAAGTGCAGTTCCTCGGCTACGGCGATGAAGCAGCGAAGATGGCGTAAGTTCATGCTTTCTCCCTACCGATGTGATCAGTCCATATCATCGTAGGGAGCCGAATAGTGCGGAGGATTCACCTCTGTATCGAGATGAGAGCCATCCTGGGGGGTGATG
>JBKHVG010000198.1:0-248 GCA_046570205.1 Acidimicrobiia bacterium | reverse complement strand
TCGCCCATGTCAGCGCCTACGGCGAAGCTCTCGTTCGAGATCGCCCAGCTGCGACGCCTGAAGTTCGGCAAGAAGAGCGAGCAGCTCGATGCCGAACAACGCGCGCTGTTCGACGAGGCTCTGGACGCCGACCTTGCCGCGGCTGAGGCGCAGCTCCAGGAACTGCTGGGCAAGAAGAAGCCGCCGGCTAAGCCTGGCGCGATGCCTAAGCGCACCGCCTTGCCGGCGGACCTGCCGCGCGTGGACTG
>JBKHVG010000197.1:0-527 GCA_046570205.1 Acidimicrobiia bacterium | reverse complement strand
GTCGCCGAGCGCATGGCGGCCAGCGTGCGGTTCGAGGACACCGTGGCCCGGCTGTCGGGGGACGAGTTCGTGGTTCTGCTCCCGCACCTGGGAGACCCCGAGGAGGTCCTCCTCGTGGCCGACCGGATCCTGCAGGCGCTCGGCGATCCGTTCCCGGTGGCGGCGGAGCGGGTCCTGGTGGCGGCCAGCATGGGCGTGACCGTCTACCCCGACGACGGCGTGACGGCCGAAGACCTCCTGGCCCGCGCCGACGCCGCCATGTACCGAGCCAAGGACGTGGCCGGCAGCCGCTGGCAGATCTACAACGCCGACCTCGCCACCGAGGCGCTGGAGCGGATGCACCTCGAGGCGTCGCTCCTCGACGCCCTGGCGGACGGCGAGCTCGTCCTGCACTACCAGCCGATCATCGACGCCCGCACCGGGCAGACCTCCGGGGCCGAGGCGCTCGTGCGCTGGCAGCACCCCCAGCGCGGCCTCCTGTCACCGGCCGAGTTCATCCCCGTGGCCGAGCGCTCCGACCTCATCGT
>JBKHVG010000196.1:0-527 GCA_046570205.1 Acidimicrobiia bacterium | reverse complement strand
CATCGACACCGACACGCTGCGCGCCGAGGTGCTGCGCCACATCATCGACCCGGTCGTGCCGTCCGAGCTGCGCAGCGCGGGCTTCGAGGCCCTGATCAACCCCACGGGGCGCTTCACGGTGGGCAGCCCCAGAGCGACACGGGACTCACTTGGCGCAAGATCATCGTCGACACCTACGGCGGCCGGCCGGACGAGGAGCTGGAGAACCTGGCGCGCGAGCGCTTCCGGCTCACGCCTCGGGGGATCATCGAGTCGCTGGGGCTCGAGCGGCCGATCTACGCGCAGACGGTGAGCTACGGGCACTTCGGGCGCACTGCCGTTGAGCTGCCGTGGGAGATTGAGATCCTCCTGCAGAGTTTGCTTTTTGCATGACGCACCTTGGCATGCAAGAATCTGTAATCATATTTTTTGCCATTGCCATGGTTGCAAGTGTGCCGTACCTACAAGCAGCACAACTCTCCCCCTCGGCTTTGAAGATCGCCCGGCGCATGTGGGCCAAAACTGATTCTGAAAGCAATTGGCACCCA
>JBKHVG010000195.1:0-529 GCA_046570205.1 Acidimicrobiia bacterium | reverse complement strand
AACAATGGGCCGCCAGAGTTGCCCGGGTTGATCGCGGTATCGGTCTGGATGAAGCGGTCATAGGCGCCGCCCGCGCCGATATTACGCTGAAGCGCGGAAATGATGCCCGCAGTCACAGTGCTGCCCAAACCGAGAGGGTTGCCGATGGCAATCACCCAATCGCCGACGCGATTATTCTCGGATGTTTCCATCTCGACATAAGGAACGCCGGTCACCTTCACCTTCAGCAGAGCAAGGTCAGAGGTCGCATCGCGGCCAAGGATTTCTGCCTTGAATTCGCGTCCGTCGAACAGGGTCACGGTCACTTCGTCTACGGCCTCACCGCGCGGGCCGCCAGCGACGACGTGGTTGTTGGTGACGATCAGGCCATCGGCGCTGATGAAGAAGCCTGAACCGCCACTTTGCTGTTCCTGCGTTACCGGACGACGTTCGCCGGTAAAGGGGTTGAAGCTGGTTGGGACCTGCACCTTCTGCTTGGTGGCGATATTGACCACGGCTGGCTGCAATTGGGCGGCGAGATCTGCAAAGC
>JBKHVG010000194.1:279-539 GCA_046570205.1 Acidimicrobiia bacterium | reverse complement strand
CGTTGCCGGTTTCCACGAGGGCCGACACGCCGTGGTCGTCGCGTTGCAACTGATACGTGTGCAAACGCATGGCCTCGGGCACGGCCAGGAAATGCTGCTCGAACAAGCGGTGGATGCTGCAGGAATCGATCTCGCCGCCACTGGCTTCGGAAGCGGCCTGCACCACCTGCGCGAGTTCGATCTGCATCCAGCGTGGCAAGGTAATGCCGTAGTCGCGTTCGAGCACGAGGGCTACGCCGCCTTTGCCGGACTGGCTGTTG
>JBKHVG010000194.1:0-269 GCA_046570205.1 Acidimicrobiia bacterium | reverse complement strand
CACGACTTCTTCGTAGCGACGGCCCACGTCGGCGGGGTCGATGGGCAGGTAGGCCACTTGCCAGGGCTCGTCTTTGCCTCCGCCTTCAGTGCGGAGCTGCAGGCACTTGCGAATGGCGTCCTGGTGGCTGCCGGAGAACGCGGTGAAGACGAGATCGCCGGCATAAGGGTGACGCGGGTGTGTGGTGATCTCGGTGCAGGCTTCCACCGTGCGCACGATCTCGGCCATGCCGGAGAAATCGAGTTTCGGGTCGATGCCCTGCGAATACA
>JBKHVG010000193.1:0-543 GCA_046570205.1 Acidimicrobiia bacterium | reverse complement strand
TGTTTGCGGCGAGCGGCAGGCGCGCGAGATCGGCGCATACCAGATGGTTGAGGCGTGAGGCGTGAGGCGTGAGGCGTTGCAGCGCGCGTTGCGTCCAGGTGGACTGCGGCAGGCGCGCGCGCGTGACCGCGAGCATGCCGGGCGCGATGTCGAGCGCACAGAGCTCCGCCTCGGGATAGCGCGCCCGCAGATTCGCCAGTCCGTAGCCGGTACCGCAGCCGGCGTCGAGCACCCGCACGCCGGAGAGGTTGGTGGGCAGCCACGAGAGCATGAGCGCGCGCATCCGGTCGCGGCCGGCGCGCACCGTCGCGCGGATGCCGCTCACGGGTGCACCCGACGTCAGCGTCTCCCAGGACTTCGCCGCATGGCGGTCGAAGTACTCGTGCAGCCACGCGCGCGTGCGCGCGTAGCCGCCCGGGAGGGCGCTGCCGGTCGGGGTGGACGGCGTGCCGGGCATCAATCGTACCCGAGCAGGTCGAAGATCTCGCGATCCTTGAGCGGATGGCCCGGCTGCGCCGGCACACCCTCGGCCAACGCGGCGGC
>JBKHVG010000192.1:313-544 GCA_046570205.1 Acidimicrobiia bacterium | reverse complement strand
TCGAACACGTCCGGCTCGGTTCGTGCCGCCGTGGCGTGGTGACCCATGGAGCGATGAGGACCTGTAGCCCCTACGTGCCGCGATCGCGCCTGAGGTGAACCGCCACCTATCGCGCGCCGATATCAGCGTGTGACATGTCCCCGAGGTGCCGATCGATGTCGCCCGGTCCGGATGCCCCCGATTGTCGTCCCCGACTGCGCCACCGAGGTGGCCGAGAACCAGGCGGAAGGG
>JBKHVG010000192.1:0-303 GCA_046570205.1 Acidimicrobiia bacterium | reverse complement strand
GATTGGAGTGCGGAACGGCGCGAGAGCAGGCTGTGGTGATGCCGCACGGTCGCACGCCAGCTCAAAAGACCCAGGTGGCCCTCGCCGGGCATGTTCGACCCGGCGACCACGTCGTCAGCGAGGGCCGCTACATCGAGGTGCTTCGCGTCCGACGGGCCCAGGGAAGGAAGCCCCGGACTGGCGAGAACCTCCGCCTCGTTGGCGCGGACGAGGTGATCAAGGTCAACAGCCTCGACGGCATCCGCATCCTCGCCCGTCGCAACTGACACCCTCCGCACCCGAACGCAGGAACCGTCACCTACC
>JBKHVG010000191.1:0-549 GCA_046570205.1 Acidimicrobiia bacterium | reverse complement strand
CCACGAGACGCCGTAGCCGCTCAGGCGCTCCTCGTCGGCGAGGCCGAGCTTGCGGTAGGCCGAGCCGGTCGCGAAGATGACCGCGTGCGCCTCGTGGCGGTCGCCGTTGCCGAGCGTGACCGACTTCACGGGGCCCTCGAGCTCAAGCGCGACGACGTCGTCGTAGACGATCTCGGCGCCGAAGCGCTCGGCCTGCTGCTGCATGCGCGTCATGAGGTCGGGGCCCATGATGCCCTCGGGGAAGCCGGGGAAGTTCTCGACCTCGGTGGTCTTCATGAGCTCGCCGCCGAACTCGACCGAGCTCGCGATGACGAGGGGCTCCAGGTTCGCGCGCGCCGCGTAGATGGCGGCGGTGTAGCCCGCCGGGCCGGAGCCAATGATGATGACGTGCCGCATGACGTTCCTTACGTGGTGGGTGCCGAGGCGGTGGCGCGCCGGCACGGGTGACAACCCATCCTAGGTCGGCGCTATTCCGCCCGTCAGCGCCCGAGACGGCGGCGCACCAGGCCGACGACGTGCGTCGCATCCGGCACCCGCATGAGCACCAGC
>JBKHVG010000190.1:0-550 GCA_046570205.1 Acidimicrobiia bacterium | reverse complement strand
ATGTCCCCAGCCGTGATGGTCGGTACCCGCCCATGTCGTTCGGTCCGCATAGGCCCTGGTCAGGCGCACTGGACGGCAGACGGCGACATTCGCCGACAGGCCCCGCACGCGGGACGCTCGCGGGATCCTCGCGGGACGGCGTCGATCCGAATCCTGCTCCAGCCGGCCACTCTTCGTGGCGGCCACTCTGTGTGGTGGGTGTCCCTCACCGGTGGAACCGCGTGCCCCGGATAGGGAGGTCGAGGATCCTGGTGGGCGCCCTCGCGGCGGTGTGTCGCCCGGGTTTGGGACGCAGAGGTCGGGAGTTCAAATCTCCCCCACCCGACCAAGACATTGGTGGTCAGAGGACCAAGACGTTCGCAGGCCCGAGGCGGTTTCGAACCTCGCTGACCCGCGTCACGTGGCGGACGCAGCGGTCGCCATCCCGCTTCTGTCCCGGGACGCGCTCCGCGTACGTGGCGGTTCGGCACTCCGGGAACAGCTCCAGACGTCCGGGCGCCCCCAGCTGACCCGTCCGAGGTGGCTGCGATTCGACTGCAGGTCCTCCGGG
>JBKHVG010000189.1:0-554 GCA_046570205.1 Acidimicrobiia bacterium | reverse complement strand
CCGGCAAGACCACCTTCTTCAACCTCCTCACCGGCTTCGACCGGCCCCAGGCGGGCACGTGGTCCTTCGACGGCGAGGAGATCCAGCGGCTGGCCGCCCACGAGGTGGCGCGGCGTGGGATGGTCCGCACGTTCCAGCTCACGAAGGTCCTCGCCGCGATGACGGTGCTGGACAACATGCTGCTCGCCGCTCGCGACCACCCCGGGGAGCGGTTCTTCACCTCCCTGTTCCCGGCCCGGTGGCGGGCCCGCGAGACGGCCAACGAGGAGCGCGCCCGTGCGCTCCTGGAGAAGGTCGGCATGGGGGCCAAGGTCGACGACGAGGCCGGCACGCTCTCGGGCGGGCAGCGCAAGCTGCTGGAGCTCGCTCGGGCGCTGATGGTGGAGCCGAAGCTGGTCATGCTCGACGAGCCGATGGCCGGCGTGAACCCGGCGCTCACCCAGTCCCTCCTCGGGCACATCACCGCCCTGCGCGACGAGGGCCGATCGGTGCTGTTCGTCGAGCACGACATGGAGGTCGTGCACGAGATCAGCGACTGGGTCATCGTCATGGCC
>JBKHVG010000188.1:0-558 GCA_046570205.1 Acidimicrobiia bacterium | reverse complement strand
ACGCGATGCTGGTGGGGCAGACGATGATGGACGCGATGACCAGCGAGATCGGCTACACCAACCTGCGCGCCGCCCAGGTGGCCGAGGCCACCCTGATGCGCGGCTTCACCACGGTGCGCGACATGGGCGGCCCGGTGCAGGGCCTGCGCCGCGCGATCGAGGAAGGACGCTTTCCGGGGCCGCGGATCTTTGCGTCGGGGGCGATGATTTCGCAGACTGGCGGCCACGGCGACTTCCGCCTGCCGCACGAGATCCCGCGCGCCGCCAACCAGCCCCTGAGCCACACCGAACAGACCCGCACCGCTGCCATTGCCGACGGCGCCGACGAGGTGATGCGCCGCGCGCGCGAGCAGCTCATGCTCGGCGCCACGCAAGTAAAGCTGATGGCGGGCGGCGGCGTGACCTCGATCTACGACCCGCTCGACGCCACCCAATACACGCCGGAAGAGATCCGCGCCGCCGTCGCCGCGGCCGCCGTCACTGCCGCCGCCGACGCCACCCATGGTCACCTCGTCATCGCTGTCCGTCTGACGGCGCCGAGGGACCGCGTCCAGCTGC
>JBKHVG010000187.1:0-565 GCA_046570205.1 Acidimicrobiia bacterium | reverse complement strand
ATGTTGCTCGGGGTCGTAGCGAAAGTCTAAACAGCAGGTTCCCGACATCACCCACAACAACGGGAACCCTATCCGTCACGCGCGGCGGGTGAGCTCCAGCCCCTGCATGCTCCCCTCTGCGCGCCAGTCGGCGAGCAACTGGAAGAACGCCATGGAACCACCGCCGTACTGCCCGGCAAGGAAGCCGTTACCCTCGACGCCCTTGCCCTCGTTGTTGTAGTAGCCGGGCGTGCACTCGGCGTAATACTGCTGATGCCCGACCGCGAGGCGGTGGATGATAGCGACCCACTCGGCTTCGGCGGCGGCGGTTGCCTCCAGCGTCACCACGCCTCGATCGAGCGCGGTCTTCACCACATGGGCCACATGCTGCGCCTGCTCGTCGAGCGCGTGGGGTACGTTGGCGGTGTAGCCGGTCTGGGTGAAGCCCATGAAAAAACAGTTGGGAAAATCGTGGGTGAACAGACCGTGGAAGGTGCTCATCCCGGTCGCCCATTTCTTGCTGAGGGGGAGCCCGCCGCGACCGAGAATTTCGTAGCCGCACTGACTGGTGTAGTTGGTGCCGACC
>JBKHVG010000186.1:0-568 GCA_046570205.1 Acidimicrobiia bacterium | reverse complement strand
CGAAGCCGATCGTGAACCAGCGCTGGCGCTGCTCGCTCGACCCGTGAGTCCAGCTCTCGGGCGACACCTGGCCGCTCGTCTGCTCCTGGATGCGGGCGTCGCCGATCGCCTCGGCGGCGTCGAGGGCCTGCGCGACCTGCTCGCGCGTGATCGGCTCGAGCAGGGCATCCGGCCCCTCGGAGGCGGCACCGGCCCAGGCGCCCCCGAAGCAGTCGGCCTGCAGCTCCAGGCGCACCGCGTCGGAGGTCGGGCCCGTGTCGCCGCGCTGTGCGGCCTCGAGCGCTCCGGTGAGCTTCTGCATGTGGTGGCCCCACTCGTGGGCGACGACGTACATCTCGGCGAGCGGGCCGCCCTCGGCGCCGAAGCGCGTGCGCAGGTCGTCGTAGAAGCCGGTGTCGAGGTACACGGTCTCGTCGTTCGGGCAGTAGAAGGGGCCCACGGCGCTCGTCGCCTGCCCGCAGCCGGTGCTGACGGACTCGTCGAAGATGATGGCGCCCGGCCCGCGGTACTGCACGCCGATGTCAGGGGCGGCCTCGATCCAGAACTGCTCGAGCGAGACCGCGGCGCC
>JBKHVG010000185.1:0-573 GCA_046570205.1 Acidimicrobiia bacterium | reverse complement strand
CGTAGAGCTTGCGGTTCGACAGGAGGCGGTCGGGGCCGCCGCGCTCGTGCTCCATCTGCCGCATCACCTGGCGGAAGGACCCGTTCAGCTCCCCGACGAGGTTCTCGGCCGGCACCCGCACGTCCTCGAACCAGACCTCGCAGAAGTGCTCGCTGCCGGTCATGTCCTTGATCGGCACGATCGAGATGCCGGGGGAGTGCATGTCGACGATCAGCTCCGACAGGCCCTGGTGCGGCTTGGCGTCCGGGTCGGTGCGGCAGATCAGGTAGATGAGGTCCGCCTCCGCGGCACCGGAGTTCCAGATCTTCTGGCCGTTCACCACGAAGTGGTCGCCGTCGCGCTCGGCTCGCGTGCGGATCGACGCCACATCGGAGCCGGCGTCGGGCTCCGACATGCCGATGCTCCACGCCGAGGTGCCGTCGAGGATCTGCGGCAGGTAGCGCTGCTGCTGCTCGGGGGTGCCGAACTGGAGCAGCGTCGGGCCCATCTGGCGGTCTGCGAACCACGACGTCGCCATCGGGGCCCCCGTGCTGAGCAGCGCCTCGTAGACGACGAAGCGCTCGAGCGGCGTCC
>JBKHVG010000184.1:0-575 GCA_046570205.1 Acidimicrobiia bacterium | reverse complement strand
TCTGACTGCCAAGGCATCCACCGTATGCGCTTCTTCACTTGACCATATAACCCCAAGCAATCTGGTTATACTGTGAAGACGACATTCGCCGAAAATTCGTTTGCTCTTGCGAGCAATCACAAATTTTACCTTAGCCTGATCCACTGCCAGTGAAAGCAGCGTTCAGTCTATTTCTATCACATATCCGAATTTTTAAAGAACGATCTGACAAAAGTCAGAAATCAACATTCACACCGGAATGCTCATTTCTAAGTTCTAGCAGTGCTGCGAAACCTGAAAGAGTGGTGGAGCCAAGCGGGATCGAACCGCTGACCTCCTGCGTGCAAGGCAGGCGCTCTCCCAGCTGAGCTATGGCCCCGTATTACCTAGGCTGCACCAAGTAATTGGTAGGTCTGGGCAGATTTGAACTGCCGACCTCACCCTTATCAGGGGTGCGCTCTAACCAACTGAGCTACAGACCTATAACAGGGTCGCGTTACAGCATCGTCTTTATACAAGTGAATCAAGCAATTCGTGTGGGAGCTCATCAGCAGGCTGATGTCTTCGATTAAGGAGGTGATCCAGCCGCAGGTTCC
>JBKHVG010000183.1:244-606 GCA_046570205.1 Acidimicrobiia bacterium | reverse complement strand
CCGCCTCCTGCACGACCGGCCGATCCGCTCTCTCTACCCCGGGGAGGAACGTCTTCAGAAATCGGCGTTCGATGGGGATTGGATGGTCGAGCGACGACGTCTGGCATCGGAGCAAGGGCTCTACTGCTTCGATCTCTTCGCAGCGGGCGCGGCAGACCTACTGGAGGGATGCGCGGCGCTGCGCGAGCTCATTGCCGATCGGTTTCCGATGATCATCGTCGACGAGTTCCAGGACACCGACGACAACCAGTGGCGGATCGTTCGCGCTCTGGCTGAGGTCACGGACGTGTTCTGCCTTGCCGATCCAGAACAGCGGATCTTTGATTACCGGGATGATATCGATCCGCGCCGGCTGGATATTC
>JBKHVG010000183.1:0-234 GCA_046570205.1 Acidimicrobiia bacterium | reverse complement strand
GCGGGGAAAACCACAGCAGCCCAAACGCGGGAATCCTTCAGTTCGCCGACGCAGTACTGCACAACCACAGTCCGCTGCCGGCCACCCCAGACATCAAACAGGTTTCGTACTGGCAGAACACGTTTGCCGCAACGGTCCATGCAGCGGTGATATGGACCTTCAGCGCGTTGCGGAAGAAGGGGGTCGAGCATCCGAGCGTGGCGGTGCTGTCGAGAAGCAATTCGCTCATCGCCG
>JBKHVG010000182.1:0-618 GCA_046570205.1 Acidimicrobiia bacterium | reverse complement strand
GGATCAGGCCGCGGCCGACTGCGCGCCGCCCTGGCGCTTCGCCGCATAGAGCGCATCATCCGCTGCACGTAGCAGATCCTCCGGCGTTGCCATGTCGTCTGTGGCCTCGGCAATGCCGATGCTGAGCGCGCCGTTCCAGCATACGGTGCCATCGTCAGCATGGAACGGGGCGCGCGAGGCGAGGATCTTCTGCGCGACCTGCGTGGCGCCTTCGCGCGGGCTGCGCGGGCAGATGATGAGGAACTCGTCGCCGCCGAGGCGGCACACGATGTCGCTGGTACGTACCGCGTCCTGCAGCCGAGTCGCCAGCGCGCGCAGGAGCGCATCGCCGGTCGCGTGGCCGAAGGTGTCGTTGACCGGCTTGAAGCGGTCGGCATCGAGCATCAGCACCGACAGGGGCGTTCCCTCGCGCCGGGCCTCCGCCCACAGTTCTTCGAGGGCCGAGATGGCGAAACGGCGGTTGGGCAGGCCGGTGAGTTCGTCGCGGATGGCGACGACCCGCAGATGGCGGTTGGCGCGTTCGAGTTCGTCCGTGCGTTGTTTCACCCGTTCATCGAGCTCGCGGTTAAGCGTGCGCAGCGCGCGATTGCGCTCGGAGACCAGTTGAAACAAGCCGCT
>JBKHVG010000181.1:0-629 GCA_046570205.1 Acidimicrobiia bacterium | reverse complement strand
GACGACGCTCATGCGGGCCATCACCGGGATGCTCCCGCCCAACCAGGGCCAGGTGCGGGTGACCGGACTCGACCCCCGCCACGACCGGGCCGTCCACGAGCGCATGGCCATCGTCCCGGAGGACGAGGCGGTGCCGCGAGGGCTCACCCCCCGCCAGCTCTGCGAGTACGTGGCCGACCTGCACCGGGTGGCCGACCGCAGCGTGATGTCCGTGTCGGAGAGCTCGATCGAGCTGTCGGTGTTCTTGAAGTCGAACCGGGTCGCGATCTCGCGCTGGGCCTGGTCGACGGCGTTGCGGACCTCTTGGCGATCGACTTCGGAGACGACATCGAAACTGGGCATGCGTTCAGGGTAACGCCTGCCGCGATCGGCGTTCGGGGCGATACGATCCCGAGTCGACAATTGAGGGGTCGGTGCCCGAGTGGCCAAAGGGAACGGGCTGTAAACCCGTCGGCATTGCCTTCGAAGGTTCGAATCCTTCCCGGCCCACCAGTCACGACGCCGCCCGGTTCGCCGGGCGGCGTCGTCGCGCCCACGCCGGGTCGGATCGGCCGAGGTCAGAGCATCTTCTGCATCACGGCGACGCTCAGCCAACGGCGGAACTTGCGGCCGACCTCACGCTCGACGCC
>JBKHVG010000180.1:0-631 GCA_046570205.1 Acidimicrobiia bacterium | reverse complement strand
TCCGCGCAATGGCGAGGCGATTTCCGCAGCACGCAGCGCATGCGTTCCGCAGCCCGCCCCCGGCTCCCTCGCCCCCGGCTCAATCGCCCGGTCGCGCCGACACCAGCCAGTAGGTCACCCCGAGCGCGAGCACCACCACGCCGATCGCGAACAGGTACATCGGCGCCAGCGTCGCCAGGTCGAGCACGATCACCTTGCGCGCGATCGCCATCAGCGCGGTGGCGATCACCAGCTTGACGTGGATGACGTCGTCGCGCAGGTAGAGCGTGATGTTGACGAAGATCTCAATCGCGATCAGCACCGCCAGGAAGGCGGCGAAGACGACGAAGATGTCGTTGAGGTCGAGCAGCAGGAAGGGCGGATCGGACAGCTTCTCGTACAGCACGAGGACGACGTCCGCCACCGTCCACAGGATCACCGCCACCATCAGCACGGCGAGCACGCGGATCGCCTGGCGGATGACCCAGTGCAGGCGGTCGATCAGCGGGTCGTCGACGCGCTCGCCGAGGTGGTTGTCGTGTTCCGGCGCGCGCCCGCGGCTGGGCGTGTCCATGTCGTCCTCCCGGGTTCGTGCAGCGACGCGCCGGGCTTGTGCCCGGCACGCCGTCGTCCTCAGTTGAGCCGGCCCGCA
>JBKHVG010000179.1:0-631 GCA_046570205.1 Acidimicrobiia bacterium | reverse complement strand
TCCGGCGTGACGATCAGGCGCCGGTCCTGGATCGCGACGGTGGCTCGGACCTCGGCCAGACGGAGCCCTCCGAGGCCGGCGCGCAGCGCGACGCCGTCGGCACGGAGGCGGAGCCTGACCGGGAGCGCAGCGCGACGGGCCCAGGAGTCCAGCGCAGCCTGATCCGTCTGGGCACGGATCCGGATCAGGCCGGTCCGCAGCCGTGGTGGCCAGCCGGGCACCAACCGCACCTGCCGGGCGTCGACCGCGACCCGGGTCAACGCCAGACCGCCCACGTCGACGTCCTCGACGCTCACACGGAGACGGTCGATCCGGCCGAGTGCGGCCCCCTGGAAGGAGAGACCCACGCGCAGGCGGACCCGACGACCAGCGGCCGCCGATGTGGCGGAGTCGGAGATGGCGGCGAGCAAGCGGACGAGGTCACCGCCGGCTGCGGGAGCGACCGCCGGGGTCGACGTCCCGGTCATCCGGGCTCGGCGGCCAGACGGGCGTGCAGGTCGGGGAGGCGCTGCACCAACGGCATGAGCGCCGCCATCATGGTGGTCTCGGGCGCGACGGTGGCCAGGAACGACCGGAACGCGAAGACGTTGCGGACGAACAGCACGACCTCGACCGGCGGTCGTAGACGGTG
>JBKHVG010000178.1:0-631 GCA_046570205.1 Acidimicrobiia bacterium | reverse complement strand
CGGCGTCGCCCGGGCCTGGCTGGACGGCGACGCGCCGTCGGTCGAGTCGACGCTTCCGTGGCCGCTGCCCTTCCCCGGAGGCTCCGGTGCCCAGCGGGTGCTCGTCACCGATCAGGCGGTCGAGGCCGGGGACGGCACCGTGGTGCTGACGCCGCGTTCCCTCGTCGTCGGCGTCGGCGCCTCCAGCGACGCCCCCGCCGACGAAGCCCGGGTGCTGCTCGACCAGGTGCTGGCCGATGCCGGTCTCTCGCACGACGCCATCGGCGTCGTGGCCACCATCGACCGCAGGGCGCTCGATCCGGTCGTCACTTCCCTCGGGCTCCCGGTGCGGGCGTTCACGGCCGCTGACCTGGCAGCTGTCGAGGTCCCGAACCCGAGCAGCGTGGTCCTCGACGAGGTCGGCACCGCCAGCGTGGCCGAGGCGGCCGCCCTCCTCGCCGCCGGCCCCGGGTCCGAGCTCGTGGTCACCAAGCGCAAGGCGGCGGCGGCCACCGTCGCCATCGCCCGCCGCGCTCGACCCGCCGGCTCCGTCGCGGTGGTCGGCCTCGGCCCCGGCGATCCCCGCCACCGCACGCCCGCCGCCTCGGCGGCGGTGCGATCCGCCGACACCGTGATCGGCTACGACCTCTAC
>JBKHVG010000177.1:0-635 GCA_046570205.1 Acidimicrobiia bacterium | reverse complement strand
GGCTTCGTACGCTCGAACTTCTCCTTGGCCATCGGATGGCTCCTGTGCTCTTTCCTCGGGGGCTTCTGGTCGGGGTTTGCTGGCGGTGCGCGGTGGTGGCGGCGCCCGGACTCGAACCGGGGACAACTCGATTATGAGCCGAGTGCTCTAACCAACTGAGCTACGCCGCCCTGGATGCGCTGGAGGGCCTCGGCGGCGCCGTGACCCGACCGAGCCCTCTGTGGGAATCGAACCCACGACACCAGCCTTACCATGGCTGTGCTCTGCCGACTGAGCTAAGAGGGCGCTTCTGTCCCGGTGCGCGGCAGTGCCGCGGACCGGCGTGCAAGTGTAGCGCCGGAGGCAGCGATCACACCGCGCGATCGATCACGATTTCGCGAACCGACGGAGGCACGAACTCCCTGGTCACCTAGCCTGACGCCGTGACCGAAGGCCTGCGCCCCGACCTCGAACGGCCGGCGATCACCATCAGGCCGGCTACCGTCGCGGACGCGGGTGCGATCCTCGAGCTCTACAACCGGGAAGTGCTCGAGACGACGGCGACGTTCGACCTCGTACCACGCACGCTCGAGCAGCAGCAGGAGTGGATCTCGGCCCGGTCGGGGGCGTTCGCCGCGATCGTGGCGGTCGATCCG
>JBKHVG010000176.1:0-641 GCA_046570205.1 Acidimicrobiia bacterium | reverse complement strand
CGATCCAGCGGCTATGATCGTCCACCGTGGCGTCGACCCCGGCCGAGCGCAAAGCCTTGTCCAGGGTCTCGGCTGTCGGCGGGGCTTTCGGGTCCAGGTCCAGGGTGACGAGGCGTGGGGTGGGCAGGTCCTCGACCAGCGCGTCCTTGCCGATCCAGGGCTCCAGCAGAGCCTCGGCCTTCTCGCGGGTCAGGGCTTGGGCCTCGACCACGCCGCGGACGCCAGCCAGTGTCTCGGCGGCGCGGGCGGCGGCGCTGTCCGGGTACGTGCCCATCACGTCGGACGTGCAGGCGGGGCCGCCCTCGAGGGCCCGTCGGCAGAGCGTGTCGGACCAGTCGACCTCGAGGCCCTCGGGGATGTCGAGGGACCCCACGTTCCGGGAGAACAGGATCCGCTGGATGCCACCGTCCCAGTCGATGGACGTCAGGTACGTGCTCTCCAGGCCGGTCACGCGCCCGAGCAGCTCCAGCAGCCGGCGGGCCAGCTCCTCGAGCGCCTGGTCGCCGTCGTCGGTTGCCGGGGGCAGGCGTGCGGTCATGGCATGACCTTCGGCCATCGCGGCCCCGTCCTCAAGACGCATCTGAACCAACGCGGGTCGCCGGTGAGCGATGTGTGCGCCCCCCGACCGCCTGGCGGTCGGG
>JBKHVG010000175.1:0-645 GCA_046570205.1 Acidimicrobiia bacterium | reverse complement strand
CACCAAGGTGCAGGCTGACCAGGCCACCGCTGCGGCCGACCACCTGACCAGGATCATGCAGGCCGCCGCGGCGTCCAGGACTCGCGTCCGCGACCCGAAGACCTTCGCCCAGCTCGTGCAGGATGCGGCCGAGGCCAGCGGCACCGCCCCGACCGAGGTGTTCATCGACGCGCAGCCGCTGGTGGACACCCTGCAGAAGGCGGGGATGACCGAGGAGCAGATCCGCGAGGCGCTGCCCTCCGTGGCCGAGCAGCTCGGCACCGAGTACACCACCGGCGGCACGGTCGCCATCCCTATCGGCGAGGCGGTTACCGCCTTCGCCGGCACCGGTGCCGAGGCTGACCTCGTCCGGTTCGCCCGCACCACCGAGGACGGCTACAGCGTCGCCGACAGCGAGCAGGCACTGGCCGCGCTCGAGGAGATGGACGCCGACGCCCAGCGCATCATCGCCGAGCAGCAGGACGCGGACGCATGGGCGCAGTCCGCGCAGGCGGTCGAGGACACGCTGTTCGGCCAGCTCGAAGGGCTTGACCGCTTCTCATCCGACGTTAACCGCATCTACGCCACCATCCTGCGCAACTACTACGTCACCCAGGCCGATGTCATGGGGATCACGCCCGAGGCGCTTTACAAGCAGTTCCCGCT
>JBKHVG010000174.1:0-648 GCA_046570205.1 Acidimicrobiia bacterium | reverse complement strand
GGCCAGGTTGCCCTCGCCCCCGGTGGCGGCGTGGCCGACTTCATGCGGCCCAGGTGCCAACCCGTGATCTNGACCATCGAGTGCAGCCGCATGAGGTCGTCCCGGATGGTGCGGTCGTCGAGCTTGCCGAGGTCGCGAGCCAGCTGGATCAGCGACTTCACGCGACCCGCCCCGACGCCGCCCTCGGACAGGGTCGCGACCTCGTGCTCGAAGGAGCCGGCGGGACGGTCGAGGTGGCCGGCGATGGTGCCGGGGTTGGCGGCGCTCGGAGCCGCCACGTTGTTGCCGCCGATGCCGCTGCGCTCGACCATGAGGGTGGTGTTGGCGACCCGCCACCCGTCGCCGACGTCGCCGACCACGTTCGCGTGCGGCACCCGTGCCCCGTCGATGAACACCTCGTTGAACAGCGCCCGCCCCGTCATCTCCCGCAGGGGCCGCACCTCGACCCCGTCCTGGCGCATCGGGAACGCGAAGTAGGTGATGCCTCGGTGCTTGGGGGCGTCCGGGTCGGTGCGGGCGATGAGGATGCCGTAGTCCGCCCACTGGCCGAGCGACGTCCAGACCTTCTGACCGGTGACGACCCACTCGTCGCCGTCACGCTCGGCCCGGCACTGCAGCCCGGCGAGGTCCGACCCGGCGCCGGGCTCG
>JBKHVG010000173.1:0-660 GCA_046570205.1 Acidimicrobiia bacterium | reverse complement strand
CCCGACGGCAACGCGACCGTGGCGGAGACACTCGAGCGCAGCGACGCCCAACCCATCGACCCGATCCGCACGCCGGTCAGCACCCTGGCGAACGGGTTCCGCTTCGTGGTCGAGGGGGAGGCAGCTGTTCCCGTCGTCGACGCATGGGTCGATGCGGCCGGCGAGGTCGTGCGCGTGCAGGTGCGTGACTCCATTGCGGGTTCACCGGGCACGCCCGCACCCGACACCGGTTGGGTCCTCGACTACCTCCCGCTGGCGGCGGACACCCCTGCCCCAGACCCGCCCACCGATGCGGTCGAAGCAACGGACGAGGCGCTCGCCGAGCTGGCGCCGCCGATGCAGGACGGGTGTGAGCTCGAGATCGGCCGGGAACCGGCCGACCCCAGCCTGTAGGGAAACCAGAGCTCAGCCGTCGGAGTGATCCATGTCGTCTGATTCGTACATCTCGCCCCCGTTCCCGTGGTCGGGGAACGGGCCAGGCTCGTAGCCGTCGGGGTCCGGGTCAAGATCGGCGCGCGTCCGAGCGGCCTGCATCTCGTTGACCTCGATCGCCTGGTTCCGGGCCATGCGGCCCGCCAGCTCGCGAACCCACGAATCTGTCGCCTGCTCCGCAGCGGCTGCAGCCATGGAGACGCCACCTCGGTGGTGATCCTCCAGCAG
>JBKHVG010000172.1:0-662 GCA_046570205.1 Acidimicrobiia bacterium | reverse complement strand
GGCCGACTGGACGACAGCGGAGCACGGGTTCGCCGTCGCGGTAGCGGTGCTGGAGCGGTTGAACGCCCGCATCGAGGCGGTTCTTGGCCGCGACTTCTTGCTCGGCCACAGCGTGATGTGGCACGTGTCAGGCGGAAATCGCATCGAGGTCATGCGGTCTCTCGCCCACGCGCTCGACACGCAGGTCATCGGGACACTGCACTTGAGCTTCGTCGACAACGACGCCGCCATGGCAGCGGTTCTGAACGCACCAACCGATCCGGCCGTGACAGCGCACGCCCATTCGGCCGCGTCGTGGCAACAGCCCCCGGGCAGTACCGCTGAGGTCGCGCCAGCGAGATTGCGCATCAAGCGGTTCGCTCAGCAGACCGACGACGCTCTCGTCGCGATGGTCGCTGCACTACTCGCGTGAAGCGCGTCGCCGCCGTCGAAGAAGCAGGGCTCGATGCCGATCCATCAGAAGCGATCGCGATCTACGAGCGTCTGATCCGTCTCCAAGCCGAGCTAGCTCCACGCCTCGACTTCGTGAACGGCGCGCCCAAAGCACCGGTGATCCACAATCTGGTCGGATCGGTGCAGGTCTCGGCGAACCTGGTCCTCGACGTCGCGCCGAAGACGGCGCCCGGTACCGACTGGCAGACGGCCGTACTCGATCTACTCGC
>JBKHVG010000171.1:0-673 GCA_046570205.1 Acidimicrobiia bacterium | reverse complement strand
CGGCCGCGACGTCGCGCCGGGCGAAGTGCTGGGCCTGAAGGCCGACCGCATGAGCCGCGGCCACCGCTTCCACCACGCCAAGGGCGTGTGGCTCAACGACGCCGCCGAGTACCTGCAGGCGCTGCGCGAAGCGCACGTGCTGGCCGACCCGCGCGAACGCCGCGAGCGCGTGCGCGCCGAGATCGCCGCCGCCGCGAAGGACGCCCGCGGCCAGGCCCGCGTGCTGCCCGAGCTGCTCGAGGAAGTGAACTGCCTGGTGGAGTGGCCCAAGGCCATCCTGTGCAGCTTCGAGCGCAAGTTCCTGCGCGTGCCGCAGGAGGCGCTGATCCTGACCATGGAGACGAACCAGAAGTTCTTCCCCGTGCTCGACGCCGACGGCAAGCTCAGCGAGAAGTTCATCGGCATCGCCAACCTCGAGTCCAAGGACCCGGCCGAGATCCGCAAGGGCTACGAGCGCGTGATCCGCCCACGCTTCGCCGATGCGCAGTTCTTCTTCGACGAGGACCTGAAGCAGGGCCTGGCGTCGATGGCCGAGGGCCTGGCCACCGTCACCTACCAGCAAAAGCTGGGAACCCTGGCCGACAAGACCGCGCGCGTTGCCGAACTGGCCGCCGCGCTGGCGAAAGCGCTGGGCATGGACGAAGCCGCCGCCCGCCGCGCCGCCGCGCTGGCC
>JBKHVG010000170.1:0-680 GCA_046570205.1 Acidimicrobiia bacterium | reverse complement strand
GTCGCTGCAGGCGCGGGCGGACGACGGCGTAGGGGTCTATATCATCGGCGCGGACAGCTACCTTGACAGCCAGGCCGGGCTCGTCACAGGCGGTTCTCGGTATCTCTTCAACTGGTTGGCGGATCGCTACCAGGTCGACGCCGTCGAGGTGGATGGTGGGATTTACACCAAGCAGGGGGCTTCTTTCCCGATTCGTATCGTCGTGGTCGGGAGGAAGGAAGCCGGGCATGCCCAAGTGCCCGATCGGCTGCCGGTGCTGCTGGACCACGACGAGGTGTTCGAATGGGCTGCCGGCATGTACGAGAAGTATGGCCTGGCGGAGATTCGAACTCCTGAAATGGGCCTTCAGGAAGCGCTCAGCGATTCGGCCGTCGTCGAGCTCGATGGCGATGCCCCGGTGGAGGATCGCTCAGCTGAGCAATCCCATCCCCCAGTTGAGACGGAGTCCGGTGCGGCAAGGGCGGTCGCGCCGGTGGATCGCAGCGAGGAAGAAGAAAACTCGTACCAGTCGCCATATGCGGCTTTCAGCCGAGCCGGCGAGGCCACAGCGATGGTCCCCCGAAACCTGGCGACGCCTACCCGTATGGCTCTGACAGAGGTTGTGCGAGAAGAGGGCGATGTCGACGGTTTCGTGGCGGCTGAACTGGGGTGGTCCGTGGAGGAGTTGGGCGGCTATCTCT
>JBKHVG010000169.1:0-698 GCA_046570205.1 Acidimicrobiia bacterium | reverse complement strand
CGATCGGCCTGCTCGCGCTCGCCGGTGGCAGCTGGTACCTCTACGAGTGGAAGACAGGGCGTGACGAAACCTGCCAGGTCAGCGCCGTGCCGGCGCGGCGACGCATCCTCGACGGCCTGCGCGCCCTGAGCCAGCGCGAGCAACTTGCCGTGGCGATGCTCGGCATCATCGCGCTGGCGTTCGCGGTCAACCTGATCGAACTGGTCTGCTCGGCAGGCATCCCCGCGGTCTACACCCAGATCCTGGCCATGACGCCGATGTCCACCGCGCAGCACTACGGCTATCTTGCGCTGTACATCCTGGTGTTCATGCTCGACGACCTGTTCGTGCTGGCCGCCGCGCTGCTCACGCTGCAGGTGACCGGCATCACCGGGCGCTACACCCACGCCGCCACGCTGGTCGGCGCCATCGTCCTGCTCGCGCTGGGCCTGGCGATGATCTTCCGGCCGCAGTGGCTGATGTTCGGCTGAACGCAACGGAGCGATCCCATGGAACACCCGACACGCTGGAACCTCCTGTACTGGGCCACCGCACTCATGATGCTGGTGCTGCTGCAAAACGCCTGGCAAACCTGGCAGACGGTGCAGCCGGTGCCCTACAGCGAGTTCGAGCAGGCACTGGCCGAGGATCGCGTCGCCGAGGTGCGCGTATCGGAGACGACGATCACCGGCAAGCTGCGCTACCCGGACGCGCAGGGC
>JBKHVG010000168.1:0-705 GCA_046570205.1 Acidimicrobiia bacterium | reverse complement strand
AGGTGGTCGTGACCCGCACCTGACCACGATTCCCGGGTCAGACCGGGACCTAGGGCCCTGTGAAGAGGCGATGTCGGCAGGGATGCTGTGGAGAGATCGGGAGCGAGTTTCCAGGGCTCCCCCATCGGCAGGAGCAGTCATGACGATGCAGCGCCACGGCGACGCGACCACCGGGAGGAATCCCCTGGTGCACTTCGACGGCGAAGTGACGGTGATCCTGCCAGACCGAGTGATCGAACACGCCCACGCCGAGCTGGTCGGGGGGAGGAACCGCTACAGCGTCGGCGGCGAGACCACCGAAGGCCCGCGCTGGTGGCGAGGGACGATCAGTTGGGACAGCGAGGTCGCCAAGCCAGCCGGCGGCATCGAGATCTCCATCGAGGTCGACGACGGCCGCTCCGGCGTCGCCGTCATCGAGTTCGACTCAGCATCTCCGGCCCACACCGCGGTGCTGCACGGCGTGAGCACGCCACCCTTCGACGTCCCCTGAAACGAGGTGCGCTCGTTCGCCTGCCTCTGCGGCACGGCGGTCGCCGGCGCGATGCCGTGGGGTCCGGATCATCGGTCCAGGACGGCTGCGAGGGCGGCGGACAGGGACGCGTCGGGTGAACCGCTGGTGTCGATGGTGGTCGCCGAAGGCCAGGGGTGGGTGACCGCGGCCATGGCCGTCGCGATCTCCGGCGTGGCGTCGGAGGCGTCGTTGCC
>JBKHVG010000167.1:0-722 GCA_046570205.1 Acidimicrobiia bacterium | reverse complement strand
TGCCGACCCGCCGACCAGTATCGAACATCAATAAATGAACCGTGGGGGAGTGACGTGGATTTCGAGCTGACAGCCGACCAGCAAGCCATCTGCGAACAGATCGAGCGCCTGTGCGCGCCCTTCGACGACCGCTACTGGTTCGAACGGGACCACGACGGCGAATTTCCGCTGGATTTCGTGAACGCGATGGCGGCCGGCGGGTGGCTGGGCATTGCCATGCCGGAGGCCTACGGCGGCGCGGGCCTGGGCATCACCGAAGCGGCGCTGATGATGCAGACCGTGGCCGCCTCGGGGGCCTGTCTGTCGGGCGCCTCGGCCATTCACCTGAATCTGTTCGGGCCGAACGTGATCGTGAAGTTCGGCACGCCCGAGCAGCGCGAGCGCTTCCTGCCGCCGCTGATCCGCGGCGAGCAGCGCGCCTGCTTTGCCGTGACCGAGCCGAACACGGGCCTGGACACCACGCACCTTAAAACCTTCGCCCGCCGCGACGGCGACCGCTACGTGGTCCACGGCCAGAAGGTGTGGACCAGCAATGCCCAGCATGCGCACAAGATGCTGCTGATCGCCCGCACCACGCCGCTTGAGGAAACCGCCCGGCCGATCGACGGCCTGACGCTGTTCTACTGCGACCTGGACCGCGCCCGGGTCGAGGTGCGCGAGATCGAGAAAATGGGCCGCAAGTGCGTGGACTCGAACCAGGTGTTCATCGACGGCCTGGAAAT
>JBKHVG010000166.1:0-815 GCA_046570205.1 Acidimicrobiia bacterium | reverse complement strand
AACCGGTAGCTGCGCCCGTAGTCGTCAGCCGTGTAGCCTCTCACTATATCGAGGTATAGCCTGCGGCCACTGCGCAGAGCCAAGGCTCGCGCTGCGGCATAAATAAAAAGCTGGTTACCCAGCCCCCCCTTCACAATGGCAACCACGGCCTTCTCGCGCATTAGGCATCTTCTTCATCAAGCATGCCGTTTTGTAGCTCGCAACGGCCATGGGATAATCCAGCACCAACTTAATCCGTTCGATGGATGAGCGGGATTGTAACGTAAGCTCAGCATCCCTCCCCCACACGCGCATCTCACTCAATCAGGGCGCTCCTGCCGCCGATCACTCCGAGTCCGACGCTCATGACAAAAACAGCCCTCATCACCGGCATCACCGGCCAGGACGGCTCCTACCTCGCCGAATTCCTGCTCGCCAAAGGCTACGAAGTCCACGGCATCAAGCGCCGCGCCTCCAGCTTCAACACCCAGCGCATCGACCACATCTACCAGGACCCGCACACGCCCAACCCGCGCATGGTCCTGCACTACGGCGACCTCACCGACTCGTCCAACCTCACACGCATCCTGCAGCAGGTGCAGCCCGACGAGGTCTATAACCTCGGCGCGCAGTCGCATGTGGCGGTCTCCTTCGAGGAGCCCGAATACACCGCCAACTCCGATGCACTGGGTGCCTTGCGCATCCTGGAAGCCATCCGCATCCTCGGCCTGGACAAGAAGACCCGCTTCTACCAGGCGTCCACCTCCGAACTCTTCGGCCTGGTGCAGGAAATCCCGCAGAAGGAGACCACCCCCTTCTACCCCAGGAGCCCCTAC
>JBKHVG010000165.1:0-847 GCA_046570205.1 Acidimicrobiia bacterium | reverse complement strand
CGACATCTTCGAAGGTCGAGACGCCAAGGATCTACGGGCCTGGATGGCCATGATGCCGGCGTCGTGGGTCGCGCAGATCGAGGTCGTGTCGGTCGACCCGCACGAGGGCTACCGGTCCGCCGTGGTGAACCCGGATCCGGTCACCGGGCGACCCTCCCCGCTGGCAGGGGTGACCGTGGTGGTTGACCCGTTCCACATCGTGCGCCTCGCCAACGCTGCGGTCACCCGAGCCCGTCAGCGCGTCCAGCAGGCCACCCTCGAGCACCGAGGCTGGAAGGGCGACCCGCTCTACGACATCCGCAAGCTGCTGCTCCTCGGCGCGGAACGCGTCGACGAGACCGGCTGGGAACGGCTCCACGCGGCGCTCGGCGCAGGTGACCCCGACGACGAGGTCACCGACACCTGGGTCGCGAAGGAGAAGGTCCGCTCCGTCTACCTCACCGACGACACCACCGTCGCGGCCGAACGTCTCGATGACGCCATCGCCTGGTGCACCGACCCCACCGCCGGGCCCGAGCAGCGCCGCCTCGCGAAGACCCTCCGGCGCTGGCGAACCGCGATCCTCGCCTACCACGACACCGGCGCCTCGAACGGCCCCGTCGAGGCAGCGAACCTGCTCATCAAGCAGGTCAAGCGATCCGGCCGAGGGTTCCGCAACTACGAGAACTACCGGCTCCGCATCCTCCTCGCCGGCGGCACCAACCCCCTGCGCGAGACTCAACCCGTCACGAGACTCCGACCCCGCCTTCCCAGGTTGGTCGCGTAGGGCCCGACATCTTCGAAGGTCGAGACGCCAAGGATCTACGGGCCTGGATGGCCATGATGCCGGCGTCGTGGGTCGCGCAGA
>JBKHVG010000164.1:0-884 GCA_046570205.1 Acidimicrobiia bacterium | reverse complement strand
ATGCGGCCATCTGATCCTGTCTGAAAGGCCCGGGGCAGTGGGTTTAGCTATTTCAGAAGGTATGAAAAGGTTAGGCTGAATGGCCAGGGATTTGTCGGGTTGGTTTCATCAGGGTAATGTGTCATTGGTCGGATTTTTATTGCTTTTTTTGAAATGAAGGAGACAGCTGTGCGGCTTGAAGGCAAAGTGGCTTTGGTAACGGGTGGTGCAGGTGGCATTGGTGCTGCCATCTGCAAGTTGTTCACGCAAGAAGGGGCTACCGTATACATCTGCGATCTGCATGTGCAGGATGGCGAGACGTTGGCTCAGAAGTACATCGTGGAAGGCAAGAAGGTGTATTTCCTACCTCTGGACGTGGCGGATGCACATGCATGGCAGTCGGTACTGGCTCGCGTCGAGGCGTCGGAGGGCCGCCTGGACGTGCTGGTCAACAACGCCGGCATCAGCGGATCGGTGCCCGACCGGATGGACCTGGACTATTTCGACAAGCAATGGGAGATCAACGCACGCGGGACTTTCCTGGGGATGAAGCTGGCCCGCGATCTGCTGGCCAAGAGTGGGCGGGGGTCGATCGTCAACATGTCATCCGTGCTGGGGTTGATCGCCCATGAAATCACGCACATGGGCTACAACGCCTCCAAGGGCGCTGTGCGCCTCATGTCCAAGGCAGCGGCGGTGCAGTTCGCCGATCAGGGCATCCGCGTCAACTCCGTTCACCCTGGTTGGATGTCCGCCATGCGCACATCGGTCAGCAGCGCGGATCCCGAACAGCGCAAGAAGCTCAACGCCGAAGTGCCTCTCAAGCGCTCCGGCACGGCAGAGGAAGCCGCCCAGGCTGTGCTGTTTCTCGCCTCCGACGATTCATCGTATGTGACAGGTTCCGA
>JBKHVG010000163.1:0-888 GCA_046570205.1 Acidimicrobiia bacterium | reverse complement strand
CCGAGGCGCTCTACCTGCTCCAGCGCCTGCGCGACGAGTCCCACCGCTTCGCCATCACCTACCACCGCACGCTGCGGGACAAGCGCATGAAGCAGTCGGTCCTCGACGATGTTCCCGGCCTCGGTCCGACCCGCCGTAAGCGCCTGCTGAAGGAGATGGGCTCGATGCGCAAGGTGAAGGCGGCGACGCTCGAGGAGCTGCAGGCGTTCTCCTGGCTGCCGGACACCGTGGCCGAGAACGTGTGGAAGCAGCTGCACGGGCCGGGGTGAGGCTGTGCCTTCGTCGGCCGTGTACCCGAGCATCCCAGCCGGCGGCCGCTACCGGGCGAGCGGGTTCTCCCAGCGGACGTGGGGGAAGCGGGCGAAGTCGGTGTCGGCGCTCATCACGGTGAGGCCGTGCTCGCCCAGCTTCAGTCTCGTCCTCATGCGCAAACGTTCGCATCGTGATGCGCGTGGCCCCTTCGTGTCTGGTACTTGGTGTTGACTCGAACGTATGTTCGATGTACGCTGAGCGCATGGATCCGACACCGGCGCTCGAACTGGCGGAGCTGCTCGCCGTCGACGTGTCGTCGCTGGCCCTGCGGCAGCGGGTGGAGCATCAGGCTGCGATCGAGCGGGTCCGGAACAAGCTCGACGCTGTGTTGCTCGCGCAGGTGGGGGAGTTCTCGAGTAGTGGTGCGTGGCAGTTGGATGCGGCGTCGAGTGCGGTCAACTGGTTTCAGGGTCAGGTCGGTGGTGCTCGGGATGTGATGGCGAGTCGGGTGAAGCTGGCGAAGCACCTCATGGTCATGCCGGGTACTCGGGAGGTATTCGAGGAGGGGGCGATCACCGAGTCGCACGCCAAGGTGTTGAGCCGGTGCGTTGCCAACCCGCGGGTGCGGGACCGGTT
>JBKHVG010000162.1:308-898 GCA_046570205.1 Acidimicrobiia bacterium | reverse complement strand
CGGCGAATTGAGCGAAGTCGCGCGGGCCTTCGACGACATGGCCGGTTCGCTCGAACGCTCTTTCCTGCAGACGCAGCGGGTCATGGAAGTCACGCCGGAAGCGATCCTCATGACCGACGCCGCCGGCCGCATCGTGATGGCGAACGCCCGCACCGAGGGACTGTTCGGCTATACCCGCGAGGAACTGATCGGCCAGCCGATCGAACTGCTGGTGCCGGCCGGGCAGCGCGACGCGCACGCGCGGGTTCGCGCCGGCTACCACGACAAGCCGGTGGTGCGCGAGATGGGCGCCAAACGGCTCGACCTCAAGGGCCAGCGCAAGGACGGCAGCGTGTTTCCCATCGACGTCAGCCTGGGGCCGCTCATCACCGAGCAGGGAATGTGGGTGATCGCCGCGGTGCGCGACGTCAGCGAGCGCCAGCGCTTCGAGGCCGAAATCCTGCACCAGGCCACCCACGACGCCCTGACCGGCCTGCCCAACCGCACCCTGTTCCGCGAACTGCTGGTGCACGGCATGGCGCAGGCGGCGCGCACCCACGGCATGCTCGCCGTGCTGTTCCTCGACCTCGACGGCTTCAAGACCGTCAACG
>JBKHVG010000162.1:0-298 GCA_046570205.1 Acidimicrobiia bacterium | reverse complement strand
GCTGCGCGAGACCGCGCGGCGCATCGTCGGCGTGCTGCGCAAGGACGACGTGGTGGCGCGCCAGGGCGGCGACGAATTCACCATCCTGATGCAGGGGGTGAAGGACGTTCAGGACATCAGCCAGATTGCCGACAAGCTGCTGCAGGCGGTCGCCGAGCCCTTCGTGTCGGGGCCGAACACCATGCACGTCACCGCGAGCATCGGCGTCACCGTGTTTCCGCTGGACGACACCGATCCCGACAACCTGCTGCGCAACGCCGACACCGCGATGTACCAGGCCAAGTCCGACGGCAAGAAC
>JBKHVG010000161.1:0-919 GCA_046570205.1 Acidimicrobiia bacterium | reverse complement strand
GGCGCTTGCCCATGCTGTTGCGCTGGGTCGCGTAGGCGAGCGACTCATCGAGGCAGCGTTCGATGAGGCCGACGCCGAAGGCCGCCACCATCGGCCGCGAGTGGTCGAACACCGCCATCGCCAGCGCGAAGCCGCTGCCCTCCTCGCCCAGGCGATGGTCCTCGGGCACGAACACCTGGTCGAGGAAGACCTCGCAGGTGGGCGCACAGCGCTGGCCGAGCTTGCCCAGGGGCTCGCCGATCGCCACGCCCCTGCTGCCGCGCGGCACGATGAAGGCGGTCATGCCGCGGTGACCGGCGTCGGGCGCGGTCTTGGCGAAGACGACCAGGAACTCGGCAAGGTTGGCGTTGGAGATCCAGATCTTGCTGCCGGTCAGGCGGTAGCCGCCATCCACCCGCTCGGCGCGGGTGCGGATGCCGGCGACGTCGGAGCCGGCGCCCGGCTCGGTCATCGCGAAGCTCGCCAGCGCGCCATTGGCCGCGGGGCGCAGGTAGCGCTCGCGCTGCATGTCGCTGCCGGCGATCACGATCGGCTCGGTGGCCAGCGCATTCACGCACAGCGCGGTGCCGATGCCCAGGCAGCCGCGGCAGAAGGCCTCGGTGACGAGCACCAGCTCGAGGCAGCCGAGGCCGCCGCCGCCCACGGTCTCCGGCAGGTTGATGCCGAGCAGGCCGAGTTCCTGCGCGCGCTGGTGCACCTCGAAGGGGAAGGCCTTGGCGACGTCGGCCTCGGCAGCGCGCGGCGAGATCTCGCGCTCGGCGAAGCGGCGTGCCAGATCGCGGATCTCGCGCTGCTCCGCGTTCAACTGGAAGTCCATGATGTCTCCTTGCAAGACCGTCGTCCGCGAACGACGGGCGAAACGATGCCCGGCATGCCTGAGCACGCCGAAACGATGCTGGGGTAAAAGACGTCCGCGACG
>JBKHVG010000160.1:0-959 GCA_046570205.1 Acidimicrobiia bacterium | reverse complement strand
GGATCAGGGGTCATGGCGAAGGCCATCCGCTCCACGACGACGTCGGGCGCGGCCTCTCGCACGATGGCCTCGGCCCGGCCGACGGCGCTCAGATCGGTGCTCGGGGCCAGGACCACGTCGGCGCGGCGGAGCGCCCGAAGCGCCCGCACGGTCAGCAGGTCGGCGCTGCCCGGGCCCACGCCGACGCCCACCAGGCGACCGGGTACCGCCAGCTCGGCCGGAGGTGGAGTGGCGTCGCCCTCGACGAGATGCTCGACTGCGGAACGGATCAGCTCGGCCTCGGAGCGGTGGGTGCGCTCGGCGAGAACGCTCAGGCGGCGTTTCAGCGAGTCGGGCAGGTACACCGAGGTCTTGCGCACCGACGTAGGGTACAACGTAGGGCATGGCTCCCTCCCAGCCCACCGAGCGCCGTCGCGTGGTGCTCGTCGGCATCGGTGCCGGCGACCCCGAGCACCTCACCCTCGGTGCGGTCCGTGCGCTCAACGCTGCCGATGCGGTGTTCCTCGTGGACAAGGGGAGGGTGGCCGAGGACCTGCGGGCGCACCGCCGCGCGCTGCTCGACGAGGTCATCGAGCGCTCCCCCGGCCCCCGGGTCGTCGAGCGCACGCTCACCGCGGTGCGGGACCGCGACCGCTCCCGGTACGAAGCCGGCGTCGAGGCGTGGCGTGCCGAGCGGAGTGAGGCCTACCGCGAGCTGGTGGCCGGCCTCGGACCCGCGGAGACCGGGGCGTTCCTGGTGTGGGGCGATCCGACGCTCTACGACGGGACGCTCGCCATCCTCGACGAGATACGCCGCGACATCGGCTTCGAGGTCGACGTCGTCCCCGGCATCAGCAGCGTGTCCGCCCTCGCCGCCCGCCACGGCGTCGCCCTCAACCGGACCGCCGAGGCGGTGCAGCTCACCACCGGTCGGCGCCTCGTCGACGAGGGCATGCCCCCCGGCGTGGGCAACGTCGTGG
>JBKHVG010000159.1:0-1124 GCA_046570205.1 Acidimicrobiia bacterium | reverse complement strand
GCCGTCGTGACCGAGCAGGCGCAACCACGCGGGCGGGTGCAGACATTCGCCCGCCACGGCCGCGGCGAAGGCGGCGGCCACGATCGACCCGGCGGTCATCCCCCGCCGACGATCCGGCCGCACCCGTCGGGCGGGGGCATGCTCAGGAGCCGAACGGGTCCCAGCCGGCCAGGTCCCTCAGGCGCTCGTCGTTGGAGAACATCTCGACCATCGGGTGGTCGTCGAGGCCGAGGCGGCGCTGCAGCAGCTTCACCGACATCTCCTCGTCCCACTTGACGAGCGTGACCGCCACGCCCGTGGTGCCGGCGCGGGCGGTGCGGCCCGAGCGGTGCAGGTAGGTCTTGTGGTCCGGCGGCGGGTCCCAGTGGATGACCGTGTCGATCAGGTCGATGTCGAGGCCACGGGCCGCGACGTCGGACGCCACCAGTGCCTGGAGCTTGCCCTCGGTGAAGCGCTGCAACGCCTTCTCCCGGGCCCGCTGGGGCAGGTCGCCGTGGATGGGCTCGGCCTTCACCCCGAGGTCGTCGAGGTCGCGGGCCAGGCGGTCGGCGGCGCGCTTGGTGTTGGAGAAGATGAGCGTGCGGGCGCCGTTCTCGACGATGGACGCCACGACCTTGGACTTGTCCATGTCGTGCACCTTGATGAACCGGTGGTGCATCTGGTCCACGGTGACCGTCTCGGAGACGACCTCCTTGGTGACCGGGTCCGTCTGGTAGCGGTCGATGAGGGCACCGACGGAGCCGTCGAGCGTGGCCGAGAAGAGCAGCGTCTGGTGACCGCCGGGCACGTGGCGGAGCACCCACTCGACCTGGGGCAGGAAGCCCATGTCAGCCATGCGGTCGGCCTCGTCGACGGCGACCATCTTGACCTCGTCGAGCTTCACGTCGCCGCGCTGGAGCAGGTCGATGAGCCGCCCCGGCGTGGCCACGATGATGCCGGTGCCGTCGTCGATGGACTTGATCTGCTTCTCGATCTTCTCGCCGCCGTAGACGGCGGTGATGGTGTGGCCCTTGACCTTGGCCAGGGGCTCGAGGACCTCGGCGACCTGGAGGGCGAGCTCGCGGGTGGGGCACAGCACGAGGCCGGCCGGGCCCTTGTGGATGTCGTCGGGCTCCGGGAGGGCC
>JBKHVG010000158.1:0-1154 GCA_046570205.1 Acidimicrobiia bacterium | reverse complement strand
GGCGAGGATCGCCACCTTGGTGGCCATCGTCATGGCCTCGACCTGGTCGTGGGTGACGTACACGAACGTGGTGGCGACCCGCTGGTGCAGCTCGACCAGCTCGGCGCGGGTCTGGGTGCGCAGCTTGGCGTCGAGGTTGGACAGGGGCTCGTCCATCAGGAACGCGGCCGGGCGGCGCACGATGGCCCGGGCCAGCGCCACCCGCTGGCGCTGACCGCCGGACAGCGCCCGAGGCTTGCGGTCCATCAGCTCGCTCAGTCCGAGGAGGGCGGCGGCCTCATCGGACGCCCGCCGGCGCTCGTCCTTGGGGACGTCGCGGGGGACGAGCGGGAACTCGATGTTCTGCCGCACGGACTTGTGCGGATAGAGCGCGTAGCTCTGGAAGACCATGGCGACGTCACGGTCCTTCGGCTCGGCGTGGGTGACGTCCCGGTCGCCGATGAGCACCCGCCCGTCGGTGGGCTCCTCGAGACCGGCGATGCAGCGCAGCGCCGTGGACTTCCCGCACCCCGACGGGCCGAGCAGCACGAGGAAGTCCTCGTCGGTGGCGTGCAGGTCGAGCGATTCGAGCGCGACCACGTCGCCGAACCGCTTGGAAACACCCTCGAGCCGGACCTCTGCCACCGGCAACAGTCTGGCCTTCCGGAACGGCCGCGCCGATGACCGGGGATGACCGTCCGATGACGTCGGCGTGGTCTGGGGCTGAACAGTGGCGTCCCGGCGTCAGGGACTGGTGGCGGCCCGGTGATCCTCGGCGCAGGCCTTGACTCGAACGTACGTTCGAGTATATGGTCAGGTCACGCCTCGGAGCACGGCGCATGGGCTCCCGACAACGTCACTCCCCCACCGATCCACGGATCGGAGGTGCACGCGTGTTCGGGCCCACCATCCAAGCGCTACGAGAGGTCGTCGACCGGTTGCAGGCCGAGGTGCGCGCGGTGGAGGCCACCGAGGTGGACTGGTCGGTCGTGGCCGACGAGGTCGTGGCACTGGAGCGTGAGCGGGAGCGGGTCGACCACCTCATCGGCTGCCTGGTGTCCGACCTCCAGGCCCGCGGCGCGCACGTGCGCGACGGGGCGCGCAACATGGCCACCTGGCTCACGCAGCGCACCGGACAGCGCCGCGACATCACCGGGGCCCGGTGCGCGCTGGCC
>JBKHVG010000157.1:0-1318 GCA_046570205.1 Acidimicrobiia bacterium | reverse complement strand
CGATGAAGACGCCGGCGAGGACGACGGTGGCGGCGAAGAAGATGGCCCCGTACTGCTGGACCTTGCCGGTCTGCATGGTGCGGAAGACCTGTCCACCGCCCTCGGCGGCGCGACCGGAGCCGTTGACGGCGCCGTCCACCACCTTCTGGTCGATGGTCTCGTAGACGAAGCGTCCGCCGACGACGGCGCTCTTGCCGACGCCGTCGACGATGCCGTCGAGGATGTGCTTGTTGGACCAGTTGGCGGCCCGGGCGATGGGGCCCTTGACGCCGCCGGCGATCACGCCGGTGTACAGGTGGTCGAAGTAGTACTTGTTCACGAGGAACGTGTGGCCGGCCCGGGCGATCCTGCTGCGCTTGGTGATCCCGTGGGGGCCGAGGCCCTTGAAGTACCAGGCGTAGGCCAGCCCGATGCCGAGCAGGCCGAGCAGGGTGGAGCTCAGGGCGATGACGATGTCGAACTTCGGATGGGTGAACAGCGATCCTGTGGGACCGGGCACGGTGAGCGAGGGGAAGTAGGCACCCTTGGGCTCGAAGAGGTGCTCGAACATGAGCGCATAGTCCTCCGGCCACCACGACAGCGCACCGGAGTCCGGGATGTTCACGAACCCCGCCACGACGGCCAGGCCGGCGAGTATGTAGAGCGGCACGAGGATGCGGGGTCCCGACTCGTGTGGTTCGCCGTGGTGACCCGCGTGGTCGTCGTGCCCACCGTGCCCGGAGTCAGCCGCCTCGTGGTCCTCGTGGACGGGGTGGTCCTCGGTGCCGGCGCTCTCGACGCCGTGGTGGCCGCCCCGGAACTCGCCGAAGAAGGTGAGGTAGATGCACCGCGTCATGTAGGCGGCGGTCATCAGGGCGCCGAGGGAGCCCACCACCAGGAACGCGGTGTAGGAGCCGTCGCCGCCGAGCTGGCTGGCGCCGGCGAGGATCTCGTCCTTGGACCAGAAGCCGGCGAAGGGGAAGATGCCGATGAGGGCGGCGGTGCAGACCAGGAAGGTCCAGAACGTCTTCGGCATGAACTGCTTCATGCCACCCATGTCCTTCTTCATGTCGAAGCTGTGCACGGCGTGTGCCACCGACCCGGAGCCGAGGAAGAGCCCGGCCTTGAAGAACGCATGGGTGAAGAGGTGGAAGAGCGCCGCGGTCCATGCGCCGACGCCGAGGGCCATGACCATGTAGCCCAGCTGCGAGACCGTCGAGTACGCCAGCACCTTCTTGATGTCGGACTGGACGAAGGCCAGGCCGGCACCGCCGAGGACGGTGAGGCCGCCGACGACGGCCAGCGCATTGACGCTCGAGCCGCCGATGACGAGGCCGTT
>JBKHVG010000156.1:0-1370 GCA_046570205.1 Acidimicrobiia bacterium | reverse complement strand
GAGCGCCTTCAGCTCGGCGTCGCTGGCCAGCCCGGGCATCTCGCCCGGTGCGGTCGCCATGCCCATCCATTCCATCGCCATCTCGGAGCGGTCCTGGCGGGCGTAGCCCCACTCGTCGAGCTGGCGCTGCATCTGGCCCATCTCCCAGGACTGCTGCTGCAGCACCTCCCGGGCGAACGTCTGGGCCGTCGGGGTGGTCCCGTTCTGCAGCTCCCACACCGAAAGGGTCAGTGCCTGCTCGTGGTGGTCGAGCATGTCCTGCAGGAACCCGACGTCGACAGAGGACTCGCCGGGGGGTCGCTCATCGCGCTCCATCACGAAGTAGGTGACGGCGGCTCCGAGGAAGGCGAAGGCACCGATGAGGCCGGCGAGGGCCGCCCAGGTCCGTGGCACGTAGCGGTCGACGTCCATTTGCTGCTCCCGTTCAGGTCAGAAGGGTCGACCAGTAGTCCCAGAACCGCTGGCCGACCAGCCCGATGATGATGAGGTACCACGCCGTGAGGACCACTCCGTGGTACTCCTCCGCGGCCGCCGCGAGCCGGGCGGGGAACCCTCGCAGGCGGAGGTGTCCCCGTCTGACGTTGTGCAGGGTGACGTACCAGAACAGGGGGATGGTGACGGCCCACACCACCATGCAGTACGGGCACAGGGCGTCGATGCGGTACAGGCTCTGGAAGATCAACCAATGCACGAAACCGACGCCGAACGTGACGCCGACCTGCAGGCCGAGCCAGAACCAGCGGGCGAACGTGGCCCCCGCGAAGAGGGCGAGGCCGACGGTGAGCACCACGGCGAACCCGGCGACGCCGATGATGGGGTTGGGAAACCCGAACGCCTCGGCCTGGTCGGTGCGCATGATCGACCCGCAGCTGAGGATCGGGTTGATGCTGCAGCTCGGGATGTAGTCGGGGTCCTCGATCAGCTTGATCTTCTCGATCAGCAGCACCGCCGCGGCCACGAGGCCCACCGCCCCGCCGAGGACCAGCACCCATGGGGTCCGTCGGGCCGGCAGGGTGGGTTCCGTCGTCAAGGCTGCGCCGCCGTCGGCCGGCGGCGCGACCGGCCGCACGGCCTGATCAAGCATCGACGGCCTGCTCCATCCGCTGGACGAGCTCCTCGAAGGACTGCACCTCGAGCTTTTCGCCGTCGAGGAAGAAGCTCGGGGTGCCGCTCACGCCGAGGGCCTCGCCGTCGGCCTGGTCCCGCTCGATCTTCTCGAGCGTGGCCGGGTCGTCGTAGACGGCGCGGAACTCCTCCATGTCGAGCCCGAGGTCCTCGGCGAAGCCGAAGAAGACGTCCTCCTGTGACGACTGCTTCTCACCCCACTCCGGCTGGGTCTCGAAGAGCAGGTCGTACATCTCCTCGACCTT
>JBKHVG010000155.1:0-1397 GCA_046570205.1 Acidimicrobiia bacterium | reverse complement strand
ACGGGCACGCCGACCACACTCCGACCGACGGCTCCGATGCCGCCGCGTCCCCCACCGACGGGGACGCCGACAAGGAGGCGACCCTCGTTGACTGACACCGCCCCCACCCGCGTGGCAGCGACGCCCACCGAGGCGACCGGCCCGGCCCCCGACCACCTCGACGGCGTCGACCTCGAGAGCTGGGGCCTCGGCACCAACAACGCCACCGGGCTCAGCAACAACAAGCTCGGCATGTGGCTGTTCCTCGGCTCCGACTGCCTGCTGTTCGGCGCCCTGATCTCCACGTACCTGCTGATGCGCCACCGCGGCACCGGCATCGGCCCCGAGGACGTCTTCGACATCCCGTTCACCTCGGTGTCCAGCTTCGTGCTGCTGATGTCGTCGATGTCGATGGTGTTCGCCGTGTCGGCCATCGCCCGTGGCGACGACCAGAAGCTGCGCCTGTGGCTGCTGGTCACCTCGCTGCTCGGCGGCACCTTCGTCGCCGGCCAGGTCTACGAGTTCACGTCCTTCTACCGCGAGGGCCTGGGCTACACCACGAACCTGTTCTCGTCGGCCTTCTACACCCTCACCTCCTTCCACGGCGTCCACGTGAGCGTCGGCATCATCATGCTGATGTCGCTGTTCGTGCTGTCGCTCACCGGCCGGCTGAAGCAGGACCGGGCCGAGACCGTCGAGGTCGTCGGGCTGTACTGGCACTTCGTCGACATCGTGTGGGTCCTGATCTTCACCATCGTCTACCTCATCCCGTGAAGCCACGGAGGAGCACGCACCGATGACCGTCACCCACGAGGGGTCCGCCGACACCGGCTACGAGGCCGCCACGGACGAGGCACGCCACGAGCACCACCCGAGCGACGGCCTGTACTGGAAGGTCGGCGGCGCCCTCGGCGTCGTCACCGCCCTCGAGGTCGCCACCTACTTCATCACCGACGACCCCTACAGCCACGAGCTGAAGTGGGTGCTGATCTTCGGCCTGCTCACCCTGATGGTGCTGAAGTTCATCGTGATCGTCTCGTACTTCATGCACGTGAAGTTCGACAACCCGCTGTTCCGCAACGTCTTCGTCGGCGGCCTCGTCCTCGCTGTCGGCGTGTACCTCGCCGTGCTCACGTCCTTCGAGTTCTTCAGCGAGCGCTACGAAGCCGATCTCAACGACCAGGACGCGTTCCTCGTCGAGGACGGCACCTGACCGTCGTCGGCCTCAGCCGATCGTGATCTCGTCGCCCGCCCGCACCACGCCGGGGCAGGCGACGGTCGCGTAGGCCCCCAGGCAGGCGAAGGAGCCCAGCTCGCTGCTGCGGCGGTTGACCCGGGCGATGGTCTGGAGCACGCCGGGCTGGCGGGGCAGGTCGCCCTGGGCGAGGGTGGTCATGATGCAGCGGGGCGTGGGATCC
>JBKHVG010000154.1:0-1406 GCA_046570205.1 Acidimicrobiia bacterium | reverse complement strand
AGGCCCGACGGGCACGAGGCGTTGCACTTCCCCGGCCTCGACCTCGGCAACGTGCTCGTCACCATCCAGCCCCCGCGCGGCTTCGGCGCCGACCCCATCGCCACGTACCACGCCCCCGACATCCCGCCGCCGCACCACTACCTGGCCTTCTACCGGTGGCTGGCGACGCCGGTCGCCGAGGGTGGTTGGGGCGCGGACGCCATCGTGCACCTGGGCAAGCACGGCACCGTCGAGTGGTTGCCGGGCAAGGCGATGGCCCTGTCGGCCGGCTGCCACCCCGACGCCACCGTCGCCGACGTGCCGTTCTTCTACCCCTTCGTCGTCAACGACCCGGGTGAGGGCACGCAGGCCAAGCGCCGCACCCATGCAGTGGTGATCGACCACCTGCCCCCGCCGCTCACCCGCGCCGACACCTACGACGACATCGCCCGGCTCGAGCAGCTGCTCGACGCGCTCGCCAACGCCGAGGCCATGGACCCGGCCAAGGCGCCGGCACTGCGCGACCGGGTGTGGGACCTGCTCGTGGCGGCCGAGATCCACCGCGACCTCGACCTCGGCGACGCACCCCCCGACGACCCCGACGCCTTCGGCGAGCTGGTGCTCCACGTCGACGGCTACCTGTGCGCACTGAAGGACGCCCAGATCCGCGGCGGCCTCCACGTGCTCGGCCAGGTACCGGAGGACGAAGCGCTCATCGACCTGGTGCTGGCCGTCACCCGGCTGCCCCAGGGATCGGTGCCGGCCCTGCGCGCGACCGTCGCCGCCGAGCTCGGCATCGACCTCGCCGGGGCCGGGCGGGTCGACGTCGACCGCGTCGAAGCCGAGTGCCGGGACCGCGTCGAGCGCCTCGCCGCCACGGGGTGGGACGCCACCACCACGGACGACCCCACGTTGCGCTGGGTGGGCGATCGGCTCGTCCCCGACCTGCGGGCCACCCCGGCCGAGGTCGCCAACCTGCTCGGCGGGCTGGCGGGTCGCCACGTCCCGGCCGGACCCAGCGGCGCCCCCAGCCGCGGTGCGGCCAACGTCTTGCCGACCGGACGGAACTTCTACTCCGTCGACCCCAAGGGCATCCCGTCGCAGCTCGCCTGGCAGGTGGGACGCAAGCTGGCCGACCGCCTCGTGGAGCGGCACCTGGACGAGACGGGCGAGCACCCCACCACCGTCGGCCTCGTCCTGTGGGGCACCGCGGCGATGCGCACCAGCGGCGACGACGCCGCCGAGGCCCTCGCTCTGCTCGGGGTGCGGCCCACGTGGGACGATCAGAGCCAGCGGATCACCGGTCTCGAGGTCATCCCGCTGGCCGAGCTGGGTCGCCCCCGCATCGACGTGACCCTGCGCATCAGCGGCTTCTTCCGCGATGCCTTCCCTCACGTCATCGCCCTGCTCGACGAGGCCGTCGAGCT
>JBKHVG010000153.1:0-1601 GCA_046570205.1 Acidimicrobiia bacterium | reverse complement strand
CTGCGGGCTGCGATGGATCGACATCGATCACGCCCGCCGGACGGTCAAGATCCGTCGGTCCGTCGTCGACGTCGCCGGACGAGTCATCGTCAAGGACACCAAGACCCATGCGCAGCGGGTGATCGCCCTCGACCCCGGGACCATGAACCGGCTTGCAGCCCACCACGAGTTCGCAGCGGACCGAGCTGCGGCGTGCGGGACCGAGCTCGCCGAGGATTCTTTCGTGCTCTCCCACACCGTCGACGGCTCGAAGCCGCTCCGCCCGGAGCACGCGACGAACGTCTTCCGGACCCTGCGCGTCAAGGTCGGTGTTCCCAACGCACGCCTACATGATCTCCGCCACTTCGTCGCGACTCAGCTCATCAGCAGCGGCCACGACATCCGCACCGTGTCCGGCCGGCTCGGACACGCGAAGACCTCGACGACCCTGGACATCTACGCCGCCTTCCTGGAGCCGAACGACCGCCAAGCCGCCGACGCGCTCGGTGAGCTTCTCAGCGACGACGAGTAGTCCCGCGACCCCGTCGACGGTCACTGCTTGCAGGCCTGATGGCGACCCTGAGCCGATGCGTGATTCGGGGATGGCCGTCCTGCGATCTTTGGGGACAAGTGGCCGTCGCTGGACCGCCCGCATATCCGGCGATTCCGGGCAGGTTCAACGGTGGTAGCGAACGCGCGTTTCGGGGCGGTGGCCCGGCACTGGACGGGAGCCTCAGCGTGCTAGACGAACCTGCTGAGCGCGGATCGCGAAGTTCGGAAACCGACTGTTCGCACGAAGCCGATTCGCCTGGCACGCTCGTCGGGCGACCTGTCGGAGCAGCGCGACCGCGGTCTGATACTTCAGATCCGAGACGCGGCGTCGATGACCATCCCGACCGAGCCGTGAGCCGAGGACGCTGTGGCGCTTGCCGAACGACGATTCAACCGAGCCATCCATGCCGCGCGTCGTGGAGATCCCGCCGGTTTCCGCTTCCTGTGGGACACGTTCGCAGGCCCGGTTTCGGGTTTCCTTCGCGCACGCGGGACGCCCGAGGTCGGCGAGGTGGTCAACGACGTGTTCGCTGCGGCCTTCGACACGCTGTACCGGTTTGAGGGCTCGGAGGTCGAGTTCCGGGCGTGGCTGTTCGCGATCGCTCGCAACAAGCGAATCGACCAACTCCGCCGCCAGGCCCGCCGACCCGCGGGCACGCCGCTCGACGACGGGGACCCTGCTTTGGTCGCTGCGATCGAGGACGCTGCGCTGCAAGCGGTGGATGATCGCGAGCTCTTCGGCGTTCTCGAGTTGCTGACCAGCGACCAGCGTGACGTGATCGTCCTGCGGTTCGTCATCGACCTCTCGCTGGAACAGACCGCGGTCGCCCTCGACAAGCCGGTGGGCGCCGTCAAGGCGCTCCAACACCGCGCTCTCGACCGGCTCCGCAAGAAATTTCCGGACAACCCGTATCCCAACCGACCCGGGCCACCGATCTAGGTACTGAGATGCACGATCACCCCGACGAGTCGACAGGCGAGCTCGACGCCGTGTTCGCACGGCTCCGGCACCGCTACGCCAACCCGACCGCACCGCCGGCCGGGCCCAGCATCGCGGCCTACTTGGGTGT
>JBKHVG010000152.1:0-1635 GCA_046570205.1 Acidimicrobiia bacterium | reverse complement strand
CTGCCCCTGGATCTCGGTGATCGGGATGTTGTTCAGGCGCTGGATCACGTTCTCGAGGGCGCGGGTGGTGTTGTTGTTCTGCTGGGTGGCGCCGGTGCCGGGCAGGCCGACGACGAGCCCCATGCCCGAGACCTGGTTCGAGCGGGCGCCTTGGATCACCGCGATGTCCTTGAGCCGCACGTTGTCGCCCGCGGTGATGATCTGGGCCGCGGTGGGAGCAACCGACACGGTGAGGACGGTGGTGGCGACCGTGAGGGCCGCGAGGAATGGACGCAACATGACCTGGGGTGACCTCATTAGAAGAGCCAGTTGAAGAGGCGGGTGAGCAGGCCGGGCGTCGACTTGGCCGTGGCGGGGCCTGAGCCCTTGAAGTCGACCTGCATGTTGGCCAGCCGCGACGAGTCGATGCGGTTGTCCGGGGTGATGTCCATCGGGCGGACCAGGCCGCGGATGGTGATTTCGGTCTGCTCGTCGTTGACCGAGATGACCTTGCGGCCGATCACGCGAAGGACGCCGTTGGGCAGGACCTCCTCGATCGTCGCCGAGACGTCCATCTGCAGCTGGCCGTTGCGGCTGGTGACGCCCTGGCCCTGGAAGTCGTCCCGGCCGCGGACGTCGACGCCCGAGGCCACGAGGCGCGGCAGGAGCGTGCCGAAGTCCCAGTCACCCCGCACCCGGCTGTCCTTGCTCCGGTTGGTCGAGGCGCCCGAGCTCGCGGTGTTGTTCTCGGAGACGACGATGGTGATGATGTTGCCGACCGCCAAAGACGGGCGGAAGAAGCCCGTCAGGTTGTCGTTGGGCCCCTCGACGTAGAGGGAGTCCGCCAGCGCCTGTGGGGCGCCGCCGAACAGGAGGAACGCAGCGAGGAGCAGGTGGATGGGTTTCATTTATTCCTCCAACTTGATCTCGACCCGATCGGGGCCCGTGACGCGGGCGGTGAACTCCCGCTTGGACTCCAGGTTGAGCACCTTGACGATCTGGCCGACCGCTCCGTCCGACTTGGCCTCCGCCTGGGTGATGATCGTCAGGTCCTTCGAGGTCAACACCACCGAGACCATCCGGCCCGACTTGACCACCGGCGGGATCTTGAACATCGCGCTGGAGAGGGCCGTGCCCGAAGGGATCTCCCGCGTCGCCTCCGCTCCCAGGAGCGCGCCCAGGCTGGTGAGGGGCGCTCCGAGACCGTTGGCGGCGATCGCCTGACGCTCGAGCTTGACGTCCGCTGCCGAGACGACCTCCCCCCGGCCCAGCCGCCGCTTGGCGACGAGGACCTTTTGGTAGACCTTGATGTCCACCCGTGGAAAGATCGTCCGGAACTTCCGGCCGTTGACCAGGATTTGCACCGGGACGTTACCCCGGCCCGCAAGCCTGGCCGAATCGGCGACCTCGAGCGTGACCGTGCCGTCGGGCAAGGCGGGGACCATGCTCTCGAGAGCGCGGTCCTGCCACTCCACCACCACCTCGTTGCGAGGCACCTGGTGCTTGAGCGCCGCCTCGGCGGCGAGCAGCGAGCGGCACTCGTCGAGCAAGTGGCCGACGTCGACCGGGGCGATCTCGAGCTTCATCGCGCCCGCCTCGATGCGTGCCAGGTCGAGCACCTCGTCGATCATGTCGCGCAGGTGCCAGCCGGCCTTC
>JBKHVG010000151.1:0-1646 GCA_046570205.1 Acidimicrobiia bacterium | reverse complement strand
CTCGGCCAGCAGGGCCCGCATGGCCTCGGCCGGTTCCCAGCGCTGCGCCTTCGCCGTGGCCAACAACTCCGGCGCCGCCGACCGCATGTGGGGCAGCCGCAGCGTGCGCAACAGGTCGACGACCTCATCGATCGGTGCCGCGCTCATCGGTCACCTCCGCCGAGTTGGTGCCAGGCGCCGGTGCCGGGCTGGAGGGAGTGGACGTCGTCGGCGCTGCGGCGTTGGCCGGGTGGGTTGGCGGCCAGGATCGAGGCCAGGTCGCCTTCGGCGAAGCGGCCGAACGTGGCGGCATGGCCGAGGGCCCAGTCGACCCGGCCGGCCCCGTGGAGGCGGGACAGGGTGACGGCCTCGGCCATCTTCACCTTCACCCGAGACGTGCCGGCAGCGGCGGCCTCGACCAGCCAGCTGCGAGCCCCTTCGCCGATGCCGAGGAACTCGACCTCGGCCGCGCTCGTCGCCTTGGGCTGCCGGGCGAGCGGGCCGTCGGGGCGAGGCGGGTAGTGGGCGTCGTCGATCACCGGCGAGCCAGGCGTGCCCCGGCGATGTCGCGCAACTTCGGTGACACCCCGGCCAGCGACGTGGACAGCCACGACCTCATCGCCATCGACGCGCACCCACACCTGATCATCGACCAGGGTGTGAGGGACCGAGTAGGTGACGCCCCCGAAGCTGATCGTCGATGACCAGGAAACCTTGCGGGTCTCGCCAAACGCCGCGGTGTAGGCCACATCCGGCAGCCGGTGCAGACGCCGGGCTTCCTCAGCCAGCATCTCCACGGGTCGGCGGCGGGTGATCCGGTGCTCGCGACCGTTGACCTTGGCCATGAACACCTCACACGCCTCGACCAACTCGCCCCAGGACCGGTAGTCCTCACGCAGGTTCGTGTCCGTGGGAACCAGGTCGGCCTTCGCGATCTTCACGGTCGACTCCGAGCCGCCCTTGGACTCCGGATCGGCCGGCACGCACGTCGTGATCGTGACCCCGTAGTGCAGCCCGGCCGCCACGATCAACGGATGCCGCACAGCGATCCCAGCGACGTGGTCCATGGTCACGGTGCGTTCGTTGTCGGTCAGCCAGTAGGTCGGCGCCCCACCCCAACGACGCATCGAGCTGTCCAAGCAGGCGATCACGGTAGGCAGGGTCCGGTCCCAGGTCGGGATCACCACCCGGTGGCGACACCACGCCAACCACGCGCAGAACAAGTTCACGCTGCGCCCGCTGATCGTCGGGCCCACTCCCCAGTCCCACTGAGCCCACATGCCCGGCTCCACGATCCAGGGCCGATACACCCGCCGGCGACCGGACCGGAACGCCGCCTTGGCCTCCGCCACGGCCCGGCGCACGGTGCGGTCAGAGCCGTCGTAGCCGAGTGCCACGAGCTTGTCGTGGCATGCGTCGGCGCGGATCTTGCCCTGGGAGCGGTCGACCCACTCCTCGATCTTCGCCATGAACGGGTCGACCTTGCGGTCGCGTCGCAGCGGTTCGGCCAGGTCACCCAGCTCGCCCCGGTCGCGTTTGGCCACCCAGTCCGCCACGGTGTTCGGCGAGCAGCCGGCCAGCTCACCCGCGGCTCGGAACGACCGCGTCAGGTCATAGGCCTCGAGAATCTCTTGCACTTCCTTGCCATCCTTCACGTCGTCCTCCCG
>JBKHVG010000150.1:0-1691 GCA_046570205.1 Acidimicrobiia bacterium | reverse complement strand
AGCGTGGGCGTTCTTCGGCGGGGTGTTCGCCACGGTGATCCCCGACAACATGAAGACCGTCGTCGACCAGGCCGACCCGCTCGAGCCACGATTGAACCAGGCCTTCGTCGAGTACGCGCAGGCCTGCCGCTTCGTGATCGACCCGGCCCGGGTCCGGTCGCCGCAGGACAAGCCTCGAGTCGAGCGGGTGGTGCCGTTCGTGCGGAACAGCTTCTTCGCCGGCGAGACCTTCATTGACCTGGCCGACGCGCAACGTCGGGTCGAGGTGTGGTGTCGCGAACGGGCCGGGATGCGCGTCCATGGCACGACCCAGCTGCGCCCGGCCGAGCACTTCGGGCTCGAAGAACGACCGGTCCTCGCGCCGGCGCCGAACGCGCCCTATGACGTGCCGATCTACGCGGTCGCGAAGGTCCACCGGGACCATCACATCGAGGTGGCCAAGGCCCTCTATTCGATCCCGGGGAACCTGATCGGCACCCGAGTCGACGTGCGCGCCGACCGTCAACTGGTCCGGGTGTTCTCCCGAGGCCAGCTGATCAAGGTCCACCCCCGACAGGCACCGGGCGGCCGCTCCACCGATCCGGCGGACCTGCCGTCGGACAAGACGATCTACGCGATGCGCGACCTCGATGCGTTGCAGCGTCTCGCCGCCGGTCACGGCCCCGCCATCGGCGCCTACGCCACCGCCCTGTTGGACATCCCGTTGCCGTGGACGAAGATGCGCCAGGTCTACGCCCTGCTCGGCCTCGTCAAGAAGTGGGGTCCCGAGCGGGTCAACGCCGCCTGCGAACGAGCCCTGGACGCCGAAGCCATCAACGTCGGGCTGATCGGCCGGATGCTCGAACGCGGCACCGAGACCACCGACAGTCCACCAGCTCCGCCGGCCACGGGCACCGTCGTCGCACCGCGCTTCGCCCGCGACGACAGCCACTTCGCGGTCCGCTCCGGCGACCAGGAGGCGGCCGGATGAGCACCACGCCGACCGTCACCCCCGAGCTCAAGGCCCTGCTGCGCCGGGTCAAGCTCGGCCGCTGCCTCGACACCCTCCCCGAACGCCTGGCCCTCGCCACCACCGGCGGCATGGGCCACGCCGAGTTCCTCGAACTCGTCCTCGCCGACGAGGTCACCCGCCGCGAGAACACCAGCGCGGATCGGCGCGCCAAGGGCGCCGGCCTGGATCCGACCATGACCCTGGATCGTTGGGACGACACCACCAAGATCACCTACGACCGAGCCACCTGGAACGAACTGTGCTCGCTGCGCTTCGTCGACGCCGGCCACAACGCCGTCATCATGGGACCCGTCGGAGTCGGCAAGACCTTCCTCGCCACCGCCCTCGGCCACGCCGCAGTCCGACGACGGTTCAGCGTCCACTTCGAACGCTGCGACCGGCTCCTGAAACGCCTCCGCGCAAGCCGGCTCGACAACAGCCACGACGCAGAGATCCGCAAGCTGCTGCGCGTCGACCTCCTGGTCATCGACGACTTCGCACTCCAGCCCATGGACTCGATCGACACCGCCGACATCTACGAACTCATCGTCGAACGACACCGGGCAGCGGCCACGGTCGTGACCTCGAACCGCGAACCCGTCGAGTGGCTGGGACTGATGGCCGACCCGCTCCTCGCCCAATCAGCGATCGACCGGCTCCAATCCGCCGCCCACGAACTCGTCCTCGACGGCGAGTCCTA
>JBKHVG010000149.1:0-1694 GCA_046570205.1 Acidimicrobiia bacterium | reverse complement strand
TGGTGGACGACCCGAGCCGGGTCGGCCAAGTCACGGCGCTCGGGGTCGACGAGACCTCGTGGTTGACCGCCACCAAGGACCACCCGACGCTCTTCGCGACCGGCCTGGTCGACCTGCGGGCCAAGATCGTGATCGATGTCGTTCAGGGAAACAGCGCCAAGGACCTGGGATCCTGGCTCGATCGCCAGCCCGCGCCGTGGCTCGCCGGCGTGCGCGCGGTGGCCACCGATCTGGCCGAGTCCGGGTCTGCTGCACGAGTGGGTGACACATGATCTGGCTTACCCGTCGGGTGGCCTGGAAGGATGTGTCCTATGCCTGCCCCATATCCCAGAGAGTTCCGTGAGGACGTCGTGCGGGTCGCCCGCGCCCGCCCGGACGGTGTGACGCTCGCCCAGGTCGCCAAGGACTTCGGCGTCCACGAGATGACCCTGTCCAAGTGGCTGCGCCGGGCCGCCATCGAGGACGGAACACGACCCGGCCAGACCCGCGAAGAGGCCACCGAGGTGGTCGAGTTGCGCCGACGTAACCGCCTGCTGGAGCAAGAAAACGAGGTGCTGCGCCGCGCCGCGGCCTACCTCTCACAAGCCCATCTGCCGGGAAAAGGCTCTACCCGCTCGTGAGGGAGCTGGCCGCCGACGGGATCCCCGTGGCGGTGACGTGCCGGGTGCTCTCGCTCTCACGCCAGCCCTACTACCGCTGGCTCAAACAACCATTCACTCCCTCAGAGGTCACCCGCGCCTACCGCGCGAATGCCCTCCACAGCGCCCATCGTGATGATCCCGAGTTCGGCCACCGGTTCCTCGTCGGGGAGGCACGCGCGGCGGGCTGGCCAATGTGTGAGCGCACCGCCTGGCGCCTGTGTCGCGATCACTCGTGGTGGTCGGTGTTCGGCAGGAAGCGCGGTCGTAACGGGAAACGCCCGGGTCCGCCGGTGCACGATGACCTGGTCAAGCGCCACTTCAGTGCCGCAGCACCCAACTGTCTGTGGTTGACCGACATCACCGAGCACCCCACCGGCGAGGGCACCCTCTACCTGTGCGCGGTCAAAGACGCCCACTCCGGGCGGATCGTCGGCTACTCCATCGACTCACGCATGAAGGCGCGTCTTGCCGTCGCAGCGCTCGAGCATGCGCTCGCCCGCCGCGGGCAGGTCGCCGGCTGCATCGTCCACTCCGACAGAGGCTCCCAATTCGGCGCCCGGAAATACCTGCGCGTCCTGACCCGTCATGGCCTTGCCGGGTCGATGGGCCGCGTCGGTGCGGCCGCCGATAACGCCGCGATGGAATCGTTCTTTGCGCTGCTGCAAAACAACGTCCTCGACCGTCAGCGCTGGCGCACCCGCCAGGACCTACGTCTGGCGATCGTCACCTGGATCGAGCGGACCTACCACCGCCGCCGCCCCCAACAGCGCCTGGGGCGGTTGACCCCCATCCAATACGAGGCCAACATCACCCCCGCCGCACCCCTGGCGGCATGAAACCCCACCTGTCACCTGTTCGTGCAGCAGACCCTTCCGTTGAATATGCCTACGAGCTGGAGTAGCCCCAGGTGAACGTCATCCCCACCTCCCTCCCTGGGTTCCTCGCCATCGAGCCTACGGTCCACCGCGACGAACGCGGCTTCTTCGTCGAGACCTACCGCGCGTCCACCTTGGCCGAGGCTGGGCTGGTCACCGACTGGGTGCAGGACAACCA
>JBKHVG010000148.1:0-1708 GCA_046570205.1 Acidimicrobiia bacterium | reverse complement strand
CGTCTCGGCCGTCTTCTCCGGGTCGTCGAGGTACCCCGAGGACACCTGACCGCCACGGATGCAGACCTCGCCGTCGTCGGCGATGAACAGGTCCGAGCCCGGGAAGGCCCGGCCGACCGTGCCGGGCTTCACCCGGTAGGCCTCCCAGGCCATGATCCCGGTGGACTCGGACATGCCGTAGATCTCCGACAGCGGCACGCCGATGGCCCGGAACCACGAGATGAGCTCCGGCGGGATCGGGGCGGCGCCGCTGATGGCGAAGCGGACCTCGTCGAGCCCGAGGAGCTGGCGCACCCCGGAGAAGGCGACCTCGTCGAGGAAGGCCCAGGTGGCCTCGTCCTCCTCGGTGGCGGTGCCCATCGTGCGCCGCTCGGAGATCGGGATGGCGGCGGCCACGGCCTCGTCGAACTTCTGCTTGCGCTCCGGGTCCGCGCCCAGGGCGGCCTGCACGCCGGCGTAGATCTTCTCCCACACGCGGGGCACGCCGAAGATGATCTGCGGGTGGACCTCGGCGGCGTAGGCGGCGATCTCGGTGGGGTTGGGGCAGCAGGTCACGGTGTACCCGCCGAGGCAGCCGAGGTAGTGGGTGGACATGCGCTCCGCGATGTGGGCCATCGGCAGGTACGAGATGGCCCGGAAGCCCACCGGCTCCTCGTCCAGGATCCGCAGGAGGGCCTCGGCCGTCCACGCCACGTTGCGGTGCGTGATCATGACGCCCTTCGGCGGGCCGGTGGTGCCCGACGTGTAGATGACCGTGGCCAGCGAGTCGGGGGCGCAGTTCCCGGCCTCGGCGGCCAGGTCGAGGCCCTCGCCCTCGAAGAGCGCGTCGGCCACGCCGGGCTCGCTCAGGTCGATCACCTGGCGGAGCTCGGGTAGCTGGTCCTGCACCTTCGTGAACCGGGCGGCGAAGTCACCGTCCTCGACGATGGCCAGCACGGCCTTGCAGTGCCCGGCCAGGTAGGCCACCTGGTCCGGTGAGGAGGAGTTGTAGATCGAGATCGGGGTGGCCCCGAGGTACACCACCGCCAGGTCCAGGAAGTGGAACTGCGGGATGTTCCGCATCATCAGCACGACGCGCTCGCCGGCCACCACGCCGAGGCCGCGCAGGTAGGCGGCTGATGCAGCGACCCGAGCCGCGTAGTCGGCGTAGGTCCACTCGTCGAAGCCGCCGTCGGGCCGCTTGGACCGCAGCGCCACGATGTCGCCGTGCTCGGACACGTTCTCGAGGAAGCGGGTGGCCAGGGTCTGGCCCTCGATCGCCTCGTCGAGCTCGGCGCGGGTGATGTCCACCATGCGGATCTTCCCTCCCTGGGTCGGTGGTGGGGACCATTGTGGTCGACCCGCCGACCCGGTGCTTCCCGCCCCCCTGGGAGGTCAGCCGCGGAGGGTGATCGTCACGATCGCCCCCGGCCCGGGGTGGGCGTCCCCCAGGGTGATCGTGCCGTCGAGGACCTCGACGATCGTGCGGGCGATGGCCAGGCCGGCCCCCAAGCCGGGCACCATCGAGACGCTCTGGGAGCGGGCGAACATCTCGAAGGCGGTGCCCCGGATGTCCTCGCCGAAGCCCGGACCGCGGTCCCGCACCTGCACCACCCAGCGACCCGCGGCCCGGTGGGCCGACAGCTCGGCCACCCCGCCGTACTTGATGGCGTTGTCGACCACGAGGCCGAGGGCCTGCACGAGCAGCGCCTCGTCGGTGGTCACCGTG
>JBKHVG010000147.1:0-1725 GCA_046570205.1 Acidimicrobiia bacterium | reverse complement strand
GCTGCAGGACGGCCAGGGCGGCGCGAACCAGCTCGGACCGCATGTCCGTGCCGTGCGGATCGACGGTTGACGTGCCACTCATCCGTAACTAAGTTACACCCATCCGTTCCCGTAACTAAGTTACGGCACACCGAGTCACTCCTAGATGACCAATTCCAAGGGGTCAGTGGTCGTAGGCGACGAGTGAGCGGAGGACGGGTTGTCCGGCGTGGTGGTTGTGCCAGATCGCGGCGGTCAGAGCGAGGAGGCGTTGGGTGATGCGGGTGGCGACGCCTTGTTGGGTGTGGCCGCCGTGGTGTTCCAAGCTGAGCTTGGCTTTCAACGTCTGGTTGATCGACTCGATGATCTGGCGCAGTGACCGCAACTGCGGCTGACCTCGGCGCGGCTGCTCACCTTTCATGGCCGGTCGGATCAGCTCGACGCCGAGGTCGGAGAGGCGACGTTCGAACTCGGCGGATCGGTAGCCCTTGTCGGCCAACAACGTCTGGTGCTGGCGGCCTGCGAGCAGGGCGGGGTCGGATTCCAGCAGGTCCAGCACGACGTCGCGTTCGTCGGTCTTCGGGTTCGTCAACGCGAACGTGATCGGCAGCCCGGCTGGGGTGGCGACGAGATGCAGCCGCAGTCCCCAGAACCAGCGCGAGTGACTGGCGCAGTACCCGTAGCCGGCCCAGCCGGCGAGGTCGGAGCGCTTGACGGTTTCGCGGGAACGGCCGCACTCGACCGGGGTCGAGTCGACCAGCCACACGTCGTCGAACACGGCGTTCGTCTCGGCGGCGAGCAACCGGATCAGGGCTTGCATCTGCACGGTCGACTTGCGGAGCCGCTTGTTGTAGCCGGACTGTCCCGGCAGATACGGGAACATCGTCCGCAGCCACGTCGACGCATGGCGGAGCCAGCGGGTCTCTTCTGCGTAGCCCTGGAGGACCTGCAGCACCGCCAGCGTCAACAGCTCGGCGTCGGACAGCTTCGGGGCGATCCCGACCTTCGGACGCCACGGCGCCAGCTCAGGGTGTTCCTTCAACAGGTCATCGATCCGCGCGTAGAGTGCGGTCGCGAGGGTGTCCAGATCGGCGTCCATCAGAGACCTCCAAGGTTGACGCTGGGTTAGCAACGCCGATCTTGGACGCCCCGATCACCTCACACGCGGACCCCGACCCCTTGGCATAAGCCGTCTATGACGAGGCGGCCGAGCTGCTCGGGCGCCCGATCGGCTCGCTCGGCCCCACCCGCGGCCGATGCCTCGAGAAGCTGCGACGGCTGCTCGACCCCGACCCGGACGACACGACTTCGGAACGAGGCGCGGCATGAACGACGACCACGCGCCCGGCGACGAACTGGTCGGCCGCATCGCGGACGCGTACGACGACCTGCCACCCATCCCGGAACGACTGACGGAGGCTGCTCGCGGCGCGTTCGCATGGCGGCGTGCCGACGCGCAGCTCGCCGAACTGCTCGCCGACTCGGCCGACGCCGAGCTCGTCGGCGTGCGGGGGTCGGCGTCGACCGACCGCCGGGCGTTCCGCTACGGCGCCGGCGACTTCGTCATCCGCCTCCACCTGACGGAGGCCACGCTGATCGTGATGGTCGAGCCGCCGCTCTCGGTCGGGTGCCGGGTGGTCACCGAGGCCGCAACGACCGAGCACCGCACCGACGAGCTCGGCGAGCTGGTCACCGATGCGCCCGAGCTCCCGATTCGCATCGAGGTCGACCTCCCGGCCGGGTCCA
>JBKHVG010000146.1:0-1735 GCA_046570205.1 Acidimicrobiia bacterium | reverse complement strand
GGCGCGCAAGTGGCAGGTCGATGTGTCGACGGTCATCGGGATCCGGCGCACCGCGAAGGATGCTGCGTTGGCGGCGTTCGCGCGCAAGCCCGGCCGTCCAGCCAAGGAGCGCAACTGGGAGCTCGAAGCTGCCCGCGCCGAGATCGATCAGTTGACCCACGCGGTCACGGCGCAGGCGATCGAGCTCGCGGTGGTGCGGGGAAAATCTGGTTGGGGCTGACGGGTCCGGTTCCGGCGCGGGTCCCCGCCGAGGTGAAGGAACTGGTGTTGAAGACCGTCGATGACGCGGTCGCCGACGGGTTCTCGCACCGCTGGGTGTGTCAGCTGTGGGAGGTGTCCGACGACCGGGTGCACCGCTGGCGGGCCCGCCAACGCGAGCTCGGCACGCTCGCGGACCTGGCGTCGGGTGGGAACCCCGTGCATGGCCTGATGCCGGCCGAGATCGACCACATTCTGGCGATCGCCGAGGAGTGGGGACCCATCGATCGGTCGCACCGCAAGCTTGCCCACCGGGGCTCCTATCAGGAGCTGGTATGGGTATCGCCGTCGACGTTCCGGCGTGTTCTCGCAGCTCACGGGCTCGTGCTGCCGTCGCTGCCACCCCGCCCGAGGGAACCCAAGCGGGCGTGGCCCGACTGGCTTCAGTGGCAACCGAACCGGATCTGGGCGTGGGACGTCACCCACTTCACCGCCGCCCGCCGGTGCGCGTTCGCGATCGTCGATCTCGTCAGCCGCAAGTGGATCGACACCCTCGTCTCGGTCGAGGAGACCTCGACCCAGGTCGCCGTGATCTTCGAACGAGCCCTCTGCACCGAAGGCCTCGTCGAGCTGATCACCCCCGAACGGTTGGACCTCGACATCGATGATCCGGCCCGGCCGATCCTGCTCGCCGTGTCGGACAATGGGCCGCAGATGACCTCCCACGACACTCGGGCGTTCATGGCCGCGATGGCCGTCGCTCAACATCACGGCCGGCCCCACACCCCGACCGACCAAGCCTGGATCGAGTCGCTGTTCGGTCACGTCAAGCACGAATGGCCGCACCTCGAGACCATCGGCGATCCCGCCGTGCTGGAGGCCGAACTCGACCGCGTGCGCCGCGACTACAACGGCGTCCGGCTGCACCAAGGCATCGGCTACGTCACCCCCAACGACGAACACGAAGGCCGCGGCGACGCCATCCGTCAAGCACGCATCGAGGGCCTCCGGCGAGCCCACGACCAGCGTGTCGTCTACCATCGCCGGACCACCACCGACCATCCCGAGGAGACCTCATGAGTTGGACATTTTCCAACCCGATCTCCGCGGTTGAGTCAGACACACCTCATTCGGAACCGGAACCGGCACTGCGCGTCGATGCCGATGCGGCGTCCCTGGCCGATCACTCGACACATGCACAGCGCAGCGATGTCCGCTCACAGCGTCGGCCGCTGTCACCTATTGTTCGGCGGCGCCCGTCGTCGGAACTGCCCCCGACCGCCGGCTGAAGGTCCCGCTGCCGATCGGACCTACGGCCACTGACCGTAGCCGTCGACATCACCAGCAGTTGGCCGCCAGCGGGCAGATCGCAGTGGCCGCCGACACCACGAAGCCTCGAAGCAGAGCTACGGACCCTGGTCCTGGACGTCGGAGAACCGGTCTGGGTCAGCGGACCGACCGCGGCGGCCCTGCACGGGTTCGATGGCTTCTCGCTTCGCCGTCCGTTCCACCTGGTGACCCCACGCGAGCGATGCGT
>JBKHVG010000145.1:0-1749 GCA_046570205.1 Acidimicrobiia bacterium | reverse complement strand
GACCGACCCGAAGTCGTTGACGATCACGGCCAGGCGGCGGCCGCAACCATCGGCCAGGATGCGGTTCACCAGCGAGGTCTTGCCCGCGCCGAGGAACCCGGCCACCACCGTGACCGGGACCTCGGTCCGCCCGGGCCCCGGGGCGGTACCGTTCATCTGGCCGGACGCCGGTTCCACACCACCAGCTGGTAGGAGCGCCAGAGGTACGTGACGGGAGCGGCCACGACGTGGACCGGCCGCGTGAACGGGAAGAGGGCGACCAACGCGAAGCCCAGCACGCTGTGGGCCTTGACGACGGCCGGGAGCGGGGTCATGTACTCGACCTCGGGGTTCAGCGTGACCAGCGAGTGCATCCATGGCACCGCGGTGGCCGAGTACCAGCCCGAGCCCCACCGGTAGGCCAAGGCGATCCAGACGCCCAGGATCACCTGGACGAGCAGGACCACGAGGAGCGTCCAGTCCATCGGGGTCGTCACGGAGCGCACGCGGGCAACCGCGAAGCGGCGCGCCATCAGGACCAGCAACCCGGCGAGAGTCAGCATCGAGACGGCGAGCCCGATCACCTCGAGGGTATAGAGGCGGTCGGGGTCCTGCACCACGACGCTCCAAGGGTTCCAGAACACGAGACCCACGATGTGCGCGGTGAGGATGAGCAGGATCCCGTAGTGCCACGCGATCGAACCCCAGAACAGGGCGCGGTTCTCGAGGAACTGCGATGACTGGCTCGAGTACGAGAAGCGGTCAGCCCTGTAGCGCGCGATACCGCCGATGACCGCGATCGCGACCGCGACGTAGGGGATGACGGCAAAAAGCAGTATGTCCCACATGGTGAAGTCCCCCAGGGTCTAGTGGCCGCACCCGTCGCGTGAGATCCCGAGGCTGTCGCCCTCCCGCGCCCACATCCGTTCGGCCTGGAGTTCGTCGGGAACAGGAACCAGCCCTTCCCGGCCGGCGAGCAGCGACAGTTCGAGAGCCCGCAACAGATCGAGATACGCTTGGCGTAGGTCCCCGTCCTCGCGGATCGCGGTCCCGGCGGCGGCATCGCCCCCGGCGAGCAGGCCGATCTGCGCGAGAGCCGGCAGGATGGCCTCCACGATGATCTCCTCGGCCAAGACCTCGTCGGGGCAGACGGCGAGGAAGCGCAGCATCACGAGCAGGTGGTCCGGCAGATCGCTGTCGTCGCTGAACCCGCTGTCGATGTAGCGACGGCGCAGCCCGAGGATGAACGCGCCGCGTTTGTGGTTCTCGTCGAACAGGTAGTGGCCGACATACGGGTAGCAGGTCGGCTCGGCCCTGCTCATGGTGTCGAGGTCGAAGGCGCGGGTGTATGTCTCCTGCAGTTCGCCCAGCGGCGTCGCATCGCAGGTCGCCGCGAACCCGCGCAGGATCTCGGCGGCCTCCGGGTCCGCAGCGACGGCCGCCTCGGCGCATGTCCGCCCCCGGCTCTGACACCGGGTACGCGAGGACCTCGGCGAACGCGGCCGCCAGCACGCGATGGTCGGCCCCGGGCCGGATGGTGGTGGCGCTCACCAGCGACGCTCCCCGGTTCGCCGGCGCCCGAACCCGGACTCCTGCTTGCGATGGAACGGCGTCTCGGTCGCCTCGACCTGCGTCTCCCGCGCGAGGGGCGGGAGGACGAAGCGCTCCTGGAAGGTCGGCATCGAGGTCAGGCGGAAGATCGCCTCCGCCTCGTCGGCCGTCGTAGCGCCGGCGTCGAGCGCGGCGCGGACCTGCTCGTCGGGGACGTTC
>JBKHVG010000144.1:615-1770 GCA_046570205.1 Acidimicrobiia bacterium | reverse complement strand
ACCAGCCGGATGCGAGCCCCGCATGTCCGGTTGGGATGGGGGGAGCCTGGCGGCAACGCCAGGCTCCTACCCGGTGCGAAGCTCGACTCTGGAGATGAACCGTGAAACAGCGTATCTGATCCGATACGGTAGGCCCGTGAGTGCTGCTGTGCTGTCGAAGGCCCGCGAGGCTGCCGGTCTGTCGAAGACCGATCTGGCCGAGCGGGCGCAGACATCGCGGAGCACGCTCTCTGCCTACGAGCACGGCCGGGTGTCCCCAACGCTCGAGACAGCAGAGCGGATCCTGGCCGCTGCCGGCCATCGGCTGAGGGCGGAGCCGGTGCTTTCCTGGAAGGAGGTCGACGTGGGCGGTGGCCGTCGGGCCGCTGTGCCTGGCCGTCTTCCGGATCTTCCCGCGCTCGAAGCCCTCCGCAGGCTCGAGATGCCGCTCCACCTGGACTGGTCGAGGCCGACGAGGGCCGTGGATCTAGCCGACCGTCGTCAACGGGCCCGGGCCTATGAGGTGGTGCTCCGCGAGGGCCGTCCTGTCGACATCGAGTCGATCGTCGACGGCGCGTTGTTGGTCGACCTCTGGGACGAGCTGGTTCTTCCTCGGCGCCTTCGAAGTGCGTGGGCCCCACTTGTCGATGCTGCGGTTGGCTTTGTGGCTGATTCGACCCTCTGAGCTCCAGCACCTCGTGCTCCAGCTCGTGGCTGCACGCCCGGGCTCATCTCCTGCCGGACCAAAGATCGGACCTTTGGGCGAGCGGCCGCCCGTAGACTCGTCACATGGCGTTCGAGCGCATCGTCGTGGACCCGGCTCGCATGGGTGGGCTGCCGACGGTCCGTGACACGCGGGTGACGGTCGGGATGATCTTGGGCCAGCTCGCAGCTGGTCGGACGACTGAGGACGTGCTCGAGGACTACCCGTACCTGGAACGGGACGACGTCCTTGCGGCGCTCGAGTACGCAGCTGCCGCTGTCAACGAGCGCGAGGTGCCGGTCGCTCGACCGGCATGAGGTTGCTCCTCGACGCCAACCTGTCTCCCCGCCTTGCCGAGTCCATGCGCGCCGCGGGGTTCGACGCCGTCCACGTCTTCGATCTGGGCATGGTCGCGGCGACAGACGACGAGATCTTCAATCGAGCCGCAGCAGAGGGCTTGGTGGTCGTCACGG
>JBKHVG010000144.1:0-573 GCA_046570205.1 Acidimicrobiia bacterium | reverse complement strand
TCGCGCTGCGCCGAACTACGAGCCCGTCGGTCGTGCACCTGCGCCACGTGGCCGAGATGCTTCCAGCGGACCACCTTGGCCTGCTCATCGCCAACCTCCCTCAAGTCGCTGATGAGCTGGAACGAGGCGCGATCGTGTCGCTGAGCCCAAACCGGCTCGCGGTCAGGCAGCTGCCGATCCGGTGATCGCTTGCCATCGAGCCGGGGCGGGGTTGGCACTCCGATTGGCACTCCACGCGGCACCACGGTGGCGGATCGGGCAGCAGCAGCCGGAGCGCGCACCCCACCTGACCTGGTACAACGTGATCTGACAGCACCGACCGGACCCGTCGGATGGGCCTACGGATCAGAAGGTTGGGGGTTCGAGTCCCTCCGAGCGCGCTGAGTTTCTGCAGGTCACGGCCCTACGGGGCCGCTCCGGCTGAGGCGCCCGAGGAGGGCTTGCAGTTCTCCAGCAGTTCCGGCCCGCGACGGTGCGCCGCTGTCCATGTCGCGAACTGGTCCGGCAACCCACGTATCTGGGTTGAGCCGGAAGGAACTGCGATGCGAGGAAGCGTCTTCAAGCGAGGGCGGA
>JBKHVG010000143.1:0-1851 GCA_046570205.1 Acidimicrobiia bacterium | reverse complement strand
AGAGCTGCTCCTCAAAGAGCTCGGCGTGCAGCGCCTCGGCGACGGGTCCACCGCCGCCGGCACCCGCACCGTGCGCGAGCTCCTCGAGCGCGACGGCATCCCATTCGACGTCGGGACTCAGCGACGCCGCCGGCCTCACCTGCCGCGCTGTCACGGCGCTGCTCGCCGAGCGGTCTGCCGACCTCGCCGGCTACGCCGACAACACCAGCGGCATGACTAACACCAGCGGCATGACTGTCGCCTTCGCCTACCTCTTCAACGGTCTCCCGCACGGCGCGCCGGCCCGCGCCCTGCAGGACGCTCTGGCCGCCGTCCTCATCAACACCGTCCCGTAGGCACCAGCCCCACGTCCAGTGCCCGGTACCGGAGTCCGCCCCAGCCCCCACAGCCGCGGGGTGTCAATGGTGCTCGTCGAAGCCCGCGAACCCCCGGTGGTGACCCGGGTTCATCTCGCCGGAGAAGCCATCCCCGTCGTGGGCATGGTCGGAGACGTGTTCGCCGTACCCGGCGCCTGCTCCGCCGGTCACCGGTGCCGCACCGGCGGCCGCCGGCAGGAGCACGAACGCGACACTCACCGTCACCGCAGCCAACATCTTCTTCATCTCAGTGCCCTCCTTGACGGGTCGGTCTCAACACCCGCCCATGATCGACGACGGCCGAACCATGAGCATCCGGGGCGGATACGGATTCCTGCTGTGGGTTCGCCGCACGTACCACGTGACCCCGTGCCCATGCCTCGTACTCGCCGGGGCTCGTCTCCGTTGGCGCCGTCGCCGCCGGGTCGAACGCGCCACGGGCCGAGGGCGCCCAGCCCCGCAATGGCGCCGAAGGCGACTCTGACGGTCCGGTGTGGTGCGGCCGGACTTGATCGGCTGACCGGGAGTTCCGCGGCTCGTCACGGCGCAGCCCGTTCACGTGGTTGGGCCAGCGCGGGTCGGCACGCTTGCATTGGGCCTGAAGTGGACGTAGACGAGCGGGCTCAACCCCGCCGCGAAGAACCACCACACCGACACGAACGTCTTGACTGACATTTGGTAGGCGGCGATGGCCAGCACGAACGCCAGGACCCCGAAGACGTTGATGCACCGGTGGCTGGAGAGCAGGCCGCTGATGCAGGTGGCCAGGAAGTAGACGACAAGCACGCCCCCGATGAAGAAATGGGGCGAGTCGTAGAAGGTGGGCTCCGGCCATAGATGCGTGCGGTGACCGGGAACCGGACGATGAAGTAGAGGAGGTAGAGCCCCACGCCGAGACCGAGCGCGAGGAAGACGCGGATGGCCCTCCTGCGGCCCCGGCCGGTCTCCACGAGCAAGATGGCGAACGGCACGAAGATCGGCCACAGGACATGGGAGAACATCGAGTAGATGTAGGTCGCAAGCAACCGGATGGCAAGAATTCGTACAAGGTGACCTTCGAAGTTCCCGCCGAGGTCGAAGCGAACCAGGCGCAGGTGTGTGGCGAGTTCAACGACTGGTCGGCCACCGCCACGCCAATGACGCGACGAAAGGACGGTAGCTTCGCGGAAACCATCACCTTGGAGGCCGGCCAGCGGTACCGGTACCGGTACCTGGTCGATGGCAACCGGTGGGAGAACGACTGGACCGCCGACGACTACGTCGCCAACGAGTGCGGGGGGACTCCGTCGTCGAGGTGTGATCGCCCCAGGTCGTCCCCTCCCTGCTGGCGTCCCCGGACGGTGGGCACGGCGAGGCACCTCCAGCAGGTTCCGTATTGCCACGTCGCCGACCCGTGGTAGCCCCGGATGCGGCGCCGCCAGGTTCGGGCACACCATGACATCCACTCTTCGCCGTCGTACAGGAACTCACCACAGGAGGTGTGTCATGCCACGCC
>JBKHVG010000142.1:0-1876 GCA_046570205.1 Acidimicrobiia bacterium | reverse complement strand
TCGGGGGCGACAACGCGGTGGCCGGCGTCGACCAGCGTCGGGATGACGTGGCGGTACAGGTAGCACCACGTCGGCTCGCCGTGCATGAGCAGCACGGGCGGGGCGTCGCCCGGTCCCTCGTCGAGGTGGTGGACGCGCAGCGTGCCGCCCTCGCCGTCGTCGACCTCGACGTAGCGGGGGTCGAACGGGAAGTCGGGCAGGCCGGCGAAGGCCTCGTCGGGCGTGCGGAGGGTCTGCATCGGTTGCTCCTCGGAGGTGGCGGCTACTGGCGGGACATCTCCGCCCGGGCCTCGGCCCGGGTGGCGTCGGCGTACCGCTCCGGGCTGACCTGGACGACGACCTGGTGGAGCGTCCCGGTGTAGGCGAAGGGGGCGGCGTAGCGCTCGGACACCGCCGATCCGTGGTCGGCGCCGACGCTCGGCCCGATGGAGGAGATCATCCGCATGAACAGGGCGAGGTCCGCCTGCCCGGCGTCGGTCCCGGCGACGAGGAGCGAGGCCGTGCCGGCGACGCCGTCGAGGCGCCGCAGGCGGACCGCGACCTCCACGTCTCCGGCGGGGACGGGGACGCAGGACTCGAGGAGCGTGTGATCGCCGAACGCGTTGTAGTCCAGGACCAGCCGGCCGCGCTGCACGAACACGGAGAACCCCGAGTTCTCGGTGCCGGTCGCGAACAGCACGCCCTCGTCGGCCTCGGCGTGGGTGACCGACGCGGTGAGGTCGAAGCTGCGACCTGCGATCGCCGGTCCGGCCTGTCCCGGCAGCGGCGACATCGGCGGTCGGTACACGTAGCGACGGTCCGGCGGGTGGGGCGACCGGGGCCGGAAGCGGGCACCGAACAGCTCGATGGTCCGGTCGTCGAGGGGCAGCACGCCGTGGCGCTCGGCCTCCGACCACCACAGCTCGACCAGCGCACGCAGCCGCTCGGGCTCGCGCTGGGCGAGGTCGTCGGTCTCGGACGGGTCGACCGCGAGGTGGTACAGCTCCCACGGCTCGGTGTCGTGGTCGCCGCCGGGCGCGTGCTTGCAGACCGCCTTCCACCCGTCGGCCACGATGGCTCTGCTGCCGGCGTTCTCGAAGTACTGCACGGTGTTGGTCGCCGGGGCGTCGGGATCGCCGAGTGCAGCGGCGAACGAGTGACCGGTCACGGGCAGCTGGTCGAGGCCGTTGCGCACGGCCGGCGGCTCCACGCCGAGGAGCTCGTACAGCGTGGGGACGACGTCGGCCACGAACGCGAACTGGTCCCGCCGGGTCCCTCGCTGCTCGGCAGCGATGCCGGCGGGCCAGTGCACCACCATCGGCACGTGGACACCGCCCTCGTGGGTGTTCTGCTTGTACCAGCGGAACGGCGTGTTGCCGCACTGGGCCCAGCCCCACGGGTAGTTGGTGTGGCTCCGGGGGCCGCCGATGTCGTCGATGCGGGCCACCGCCTCGGACGGCGTCTCGAGGATGCCGTTGAAGAACTTCATCTCGTGGAGCACCCCATACGGGCCGCCCTCCTGCGAGGCGCCGTTGTCGGCAAGGACGATCAGGATGGTGTCCTCGAGCTGGCCCAGCCGGCGCAGGCCGTCCACGAAACGGCCGATCTGGACGTCGGTGTGGTCGAGGAAAGCGGCGAAGGCCTCCTGCAGGCGGGCGGCCAGGCGCCGCTGGTCCTCGGGCAGCTCGTCCCACGGCTCGACGCCGGGGTTGCGGGGCGCGAGGCGGGTGCCGGCCGGGATCACGCCGAGCTCGAGCTGGCGGGCGAACCACCGCTCCCGCACCACGTCCCAGCCCTCGTCGAAGCGGCCCCGGTACTTGGCCAGGTGGGCCGGTGGCGCCTGGTGCGGCGCGTGGGTGGCGCCGAAGGCCAGGTAGGCGAAGAAGGGCCGGTCGGG
>JBKHVG010000141.1:0-1917 GCA_046570205.1 Acidimicrobiia bacterium | reverse complement strand
CGGACGTCATCTCAACTGCCGGACCCAATCACGATTCTTGCCGAGGAGAACATGCGGTTGGATCGGAACCAACAATTCGACTCACCGTGCGCGAGAGGCGCATCGCCTATCCGGCGGCTACCTTCGTCGCTACGAGCGTGCTCGTAGGGGTGATTGCTACCTACGCAACCGGTTCAATGGTCTATGCATTCATAGGTCTTTCCGTTGCCCTCGCGTTGTGGACTGCCCTGAGTGCCTGGATTGCACGATCGCGCGCTCTTAGCCTCGATCCACCGATGAGTTAGGGGTCTGAGGGGCCGCGTATCCGCGGAAAAGCCTCCCTGGGCTGGGACGATGACGGTGCTTGACGCCGCATCGTTGACCAACCCGGGAGGCACTTCCAGTGAGTGCAGTATCGCGCGCGCTTGACCGCTTCGAGGTGACCTTCGACGACGAGACCTTGATCGCCGACGCGGGGCTGATCGTGCCGGCCACGCTGATGGGCCGCCTCGGTCTCGAACGGATGGTGAACGAGACGGTGCGGTTGGGGGGCCGGGTCGGTGGGGCGCTGCCGGGCCGCAAGGTCCTGACGTTGATCACGGCGATTCTGGCCGGCGCCACGCACATCGACCATGCCGACCGGCTCCGAGCGGGAGCGACCCAGGCGGTCCTGCCGTTCCGGGTGATGGCGCCCTCGACGTTGGGCACGTTCTTGCGCTCCTTCACCTTCGGGCACATCCGCCAGCTCGACCGCGTGATCGCCGAGACCCTCCGCCGGGCATGGTCCCTGGGAGCAGGACCGGGCGACGCCGCGGTGACGATCGATGTGGATTCCACGATCTGCGATGTGCACGGCAAGGCCAAGCAGGGTGCCGCCTACGGGTACACCAAGACGCTCGGCTACCACCCGCTGGTCGCGACCCGCGCCGAGACCGGCGAGGTGCTCCATGCGCGGCTCCGGAAGGGGTCGGCCAACACCCAGCGCGGCGTGAAGCGCTTCGCGGAAGAGCTCATCGCGCGGGTTCGTCGAGCCGGCGCCACCGGGCCGTTGACCGTGCGCGCTGACGCCGGGTTCTACAACTGGGAGCTGATCAATCGGCTCAGCCATCTCGGAGTCGCCTGGTCGATCACGGTGAACATCAACGCCAGCATCCGCAAGGCCATCGCCGCGATCGACGACGACGCGTGGGTCGACATCGTCTACCCCGACGGCGGTCAGGCGCAGGTCGCCGAGACCACCTATGTCACTGGCGGCGGCACCACCAAACGCAAGCAACGCCATGTTCGTCTCGTGGTGCGCCGCACCCGGCTCACCGACACCAAGCAGGCGCAGCTCTGGCCCGACTGGCGGCACCACGCGTTCGTCACGAACATCGAGGCGCCCACCGTCGAGGCCGACCAGTTCCACCGCCAGCACGCCACCGTCGAGCTCGCCATCCGCGACCTCAAAGAAGGCGCCGGGCTCGAGCACTGCCCATCCGGGCGGTTCTTCGCCAACGCCGCCTGGCTCGCCTGCGCCGTGCTCGCCCACAACATGATCCGCTGGACCGCACGCCTCGGCCGCATGCATCCCGATGATCAGCTCACCGTCGCCCGCAGCATGCGCACGAAGCTGTTCGCCCTGCCTGGCCGGCTCGTCAACCGCAGCCGGCGATGGACCCTGCGGCTCCCCGCCCGCTGGCCATGGGCCCAGACCTTCCACAGCGCCCTCGACCAGATCCGGTCCCTGCCGCTGCTCACCTGAGCAACGCAAGCGGACTAGCGCGGCCGCCGACGAACACCATGCGCTCCAACGCGACCACCACCCGAGCACCTCTGCTTCGGCGCGCCCCACCGCCCACCAGCGTGCACGAAGCGCAACGTCACCAAACCACCGGACAGGAACCCCGGCTCACCCACAGCCGATCGGTGGATCGAGGCTTAGTACGCCGAGGAGGA
>JBKHVG010000140.1:0-1921 GCA_046570205.1 Acidimicrobiia bacterium | reverse complement strand
CCGACTGGGCCCAGGCCCGGGAGCGCTACGGCGAGGATGCCCGGGTCGAGCATCTGGCTCGGACGCCGGCGCAGCGCCGGCTCGACGCGGTGGTCGAGATCTTCCGGCGGGCCGGGTCGACGCCGGCGGATGCCCGCTCGCCGGAGCCGCTGGTGAACGTGGTCATCGACTGGGACACGTGGTGCGAGGAGCTGCGCCGGGCGGCCGGTGAGGACGTGGTCGTGGACCCCAACGAGTCGGTCCAGGGCCGTCGCTGCCACAGCGTGGACGGCACCGCTCTGCATCCCGGTGACGTGGTGGCCGCCGCGCTGGTCGGTCACGTGCGCCGGGTGGTGGTCGACGGCGCCGGCAACGTGATCGACCTGGGTCGTCGGCGGCGGTTGTTCACCGGTTCGAGCCGGGACGCAGCCCTGTTGCAGGCGCTGCTGCGGGGCCCGGGCGGGTTGAGGTGCCTGTGGCCGGGCTGTGACGGGCGGGGCCGGTGCTTGCAGGTCGACCACCGAGCGCCGGCTCGGAACGAGGGCCGGACCGATGTGGCCAACTCCGACGCCTACTGCGGGTCGCACGGGACTGCCGCGCGGCGGGGTGACATCTGATCTGTGGTGCCCGATGGTGCTGCAGCGAGAGGATGTGCACCATGCCCAAGCCGTACCCCAAGGAGTTCCGTGACGAGGTCGTCCGGGTCGCTCTGAACCGTGAGGACGGTGTTCGCATCGCCGACATCGCGAAGGACTTCGGGATCACCGAGTCCTGCCTCGGCAACTGGCTCGCCGATGCCCGCCGAGGCGGCAAGGAGCCAGAAGGTCGCAGTGAGATGGCGGAGCTGCGGGAGGCCAAGAAGCGGATCCGTCTGCTCGAGCAGGAGAACGAGGTGCTGCGACGGGCCGCCGCGTATCTGGGGCAGGCGAACCTCCCAAAAGGCTGATGTACCCGCTCGTGCGCGAGCTCGCCGTCGACGGGATCCCCGTCGTGGTGTCGTGTCGGGTACTCAACCTCGCCCGCCAGCCCTACTACCGCTGGCGCCGATCGCCGTTCACCGACGCCCAGCTGGCGGAGGCCTACCTGGCCAACGCGATCCACGACGCCCACCTCGATGATCCCGAGTTCGGCTACCGGTTCCTGGCTGATGAGGTGCGTCAAGACGAGCAGCACGCGGGCGTGTCGGACCGGGTCGTGTGGCGGATCTGTCGGGACAACCAGTGGTGGTCGGTGTTCGGCAAACCCAAGCGGGGCAAGGGCTCCAAGCCGGGCGCGCCGTCCCACGACGACCTGGTGCGCCGGAACTTCACCGCCGATGCACCCAACGTGGTGTGGGTGGCGGACCTCACCGAGCACTGGACCGACGAGGGCAAGCTCTACTGCTGCGCCATCAAGGACCTGTTCTCGAACCGGATCGTCGGCTACGCCCTCGACTCGCGCATGAAGGCCCGCTTGGTGGTCGCCGCGATCGAGATGGCCGTCGCCCGCCGCGGCGGTGACGTGGCCGGCTGCATCCTTCACAGCGACAGGGGCAGCCAGTTCCGCGCCCGCAAGGTCCACCGGACCTTGACCCGTCACGGGATGGTCGGCTCGATGGGCCAGGTCGGCTCGGCCGGCGACAACGCCGCGATGGAGTCGTTCTTCGCGCTGTTGCAGAAGAACGTGTTGGACCGACGCCGTCGCTGGGAGACCCGCGACGACCTCCGCATCGAGATCGTCACCTGGATCGAACGCACCTACCACCAGCGCCGCCGCCAGCAGAGCCTGGGCCGGTTGACCCCCATCGAGTTCGAGACCATCATGACCCCTCAGCCGGCGACCGCCGCCTGAGCAACCGTGTCACCTCCACGCGCGGCAGTCCCCTGGAGGAGGGGGCGATCACCGAGTCGCATGCCAAGGTGTTGAGCCGGTGCGTGGCCAACCCGCGGGTGCGGGACCGGTT
>JBKHVG010000139.1:0-2031 GCA_046570205.1 Acidimicrobiia bacterium | reverse complement strand
CGCCGTCCGGCGGCTGACTTGGGTGCGGCGACGAGGAACTCGCCGTCGAGGTACTGCACCTGCTCCACGACGGTCAGGGACCGGTGCAGGAGATCGACGTGGCGGCGGCGCAACCCGACCAGCTCGCTCGCTCGGAGCCCGGTGTACGCGGCGACGAGGACGAGCGCCCGGTAGCGCTCGTCGATCGTGTCCGCCAGCAGCCCGACCTCCTCGTGGGTCAGGAAGCGCATCTCGTCGGCCTCCACCTTCGGCCCCTTGACGCCCTTGAGCGGGTTCCGGCCGAGGAGTTCATCGGCGACCGCAGCCTCGAGTAGCCGGTTGAGCGTCCGGTACGCCTGCGACACCGAGGCTGACGAGAGGACCTTCCCGCGAACGCCGGGCCTCGATGCGAGATCGGCGAGCCACGCTCGCAGCATCGACGGGGTCAGCTTGGCCAGCTCATGGTCGCCGAGCACCGGCAGGATGTGGAGCCGGAGGTTGTCGGCGTAGATCTTCCGGGTCTTCGGTCGGAGATGGACCACAGTCCGCTGCCACTCCGTCGCCCACTGACCGAGGGTGGTCCGGCCGGCGGTGGGGTCGATCCATGTACCGGCGTCGACGGCGGTCTGCTGGTTGCGGACGTAACGCTCGGCTTCCTTCTTGGTGCGGAACGTCCGTGACCGTTCCTTCCCGTCGGGCCCGCGGTGGCGCACCTCGTAGCGGGGCTCGCCGGACTTGGTGTCCTTCTTGGTGATCACGTCTTCGACCTCCGGGTCGCAGGTGGGTCGTTGCGGGTCGCCGAGGGTTGCTCGGTGTCGCTCGGTGTCGCCACCGGGTCGTCGACGTCTTCGAGCGCGTGGGCGAGCTGGGTGAGGGCGGCGCGGGCGGCGTCGAGGTCGCCGAACTGCTGGCGCAGCGCCATGCGGGCTCGGAGGGTGTTGTTGACCCGGACCCGCTCGTGCACGTCGTTCTGGACACGGCCGAGGTCCTCAATGGTGCCGTCGTCGTAGACCCGCATGCGGCTGGCCGGATTGGGCCACGACAACAGGTACTGCTCCCAGGTGGCGAGGTTCTCCTCGGTGCCGATGACCACGTCGAAGAGCTCCTCGGGGTCGAGGCCGTCGGGGCCGGCATCAGGGGTGGAGACGACGTGTTCGTCCCAGACCGAGGGTGGGGTGAGGAACCAGCCGACGGGCAGGTCGAAGGCCCGGGCGAACGCGACGAGCTCATCGGCGGAGACCTGCTTGATCCGGTTGCCGTCAACGGAGCGTTCGATCGCCGACCACGACGCCGGCGACAGGCGGGTGCCGAGGTAGGGGGCGCAGGCTTCGGCGGCCTGGTCTTGGGTCCAGCCGCGGAACAGGCGGGCCTTGGCCAGGTTGTGGGCCACGATCTGGTTCGGGGTCCACGACGGTGGTGCGGGGCGCTTGCGGCGTGCCATGGACACCAGCATGTCATCAACGTTCCTGCAGGACGATCCACATTCCGGTTGCAGCATGGATCACACGCGTGTAATCTGTCAACCCGCAGAGCGTCCCACGTGGCTGTTGACGGCGGTGGGTGCGCTGGAAAGGGGATGCGGCGTGTCGGAGATGCTGACCGCGAAGCAGGTGATGGCCCGGCTCAAGCTGGGCCGCACCACCGTGTACGGCCTGGGCCGCCGGTATCTCGAGACCGGCGGGGCCGAAGGGTTGCCGTGCCGCAAGATCGGCCGGGCGCTGCGCTTCCCCGCCGACGAGGTCGACGAGTGGATGACCACCAAGCCCGATGCCCGCCACGGCGAGCCGGCCCAGTCGACGCCAGCTTCTGCACCCAGGCCCACCGTGGCAACGACACCCCCAGCCCCGGCAGTCAGCAGCGACGCCCTCGACGACGACCCCGTCGAGCCCGTCCAGCTCACCCTGCTCGGCAGCTGACCAACCCCATGGCCCACCGCCTCGCCCACCAACGAACCCAACAACACGACAGACAGGTGCCCGCGGAGCGGGAGAGGAGCATCCCGTGCTCGATGTGAACACGATCTACGCCTCCTCGGCGGGGACGTCGGCCGCC
>JBKHVG010000138.1:0-2088 GCA_046570205.1 Acidimicrobiia bacterium | reverse complement strand
CAGTTCGCCTCGGTCTTCGAGAGCCGGGGCGAGGAGATCTACACCGAGGGCGCCCAGTGCAACGCCTGCCACGGCCCTGAGGGCGTGGGCGGCGTGGCGTCCCAAACCATCCTCGACTCCGACAACGAGTTCGTCGCCCAGGTCAACTGGGAGGCCCCGGCGCTCAACAACGTGATGCTCCGCTACGACCGCGACGAGGTGTACTACATCCTCGAGTACGGCCGTCCCTTCTCGCCGATGCCGGCCTGGGGCGAGGGCGGCGGCGGTCCGCTCACCGAGCAGCAGCTCGAGAACATCATCGACTACCTCGAGTCGATCCAGCTCTCCTCCGAGGAGTCCAAGGACGCGGTCGAGGCCGAGCTGCGCACGCAGCTCGAGCTCGGCGAGGACGCCGAGATCGACTACACCGACCTGGCCACCGGCGAGGCGCTGTTCAACCTCGGCCAGGAGAACGGCTTCGCCGGCGGCGCCTACGCCTGCGCCCGCTGCCACACCCGCGGCTGGTCCATCAACGCCGAGACCGCCGCCCCCGAGGACGCCGACCTCGACCTCTACGTCGACTACGAGGACGGCTCCGGCGCCTACGGCCCCAGGATCCAGGGCGTGGTGCCCCGCCAGTTCGCCACCGTCGAGGAGCTCGCCGAGTTCCTGCACGTCGGCGCCGAGCGGGGCGTGCCCTACGGTCTCAACGGGCTGTCCGGCGACGGCATGATGCCCGGCTTCGGTGACAACCCGAACACCGAGGAGGCCGACGACGGCATGCTCACCCCCGAGATGGTCGCTGCCATCGCGGCCTACGTCGAGTCGCTCGAGGAGACCGGCTGATGCAGACCCTCAACCTCATCGCGGGCATCGCCTTCGACCCCACGATCCGCGGCATCCTCGCCGTGCTGGTCGGCGTCGTCGTGCTCATGGGCTCGGTGTACCTGCTCCTCGCCACCAACACCGGCAACCGCCTCGGCTTCCTGCTCGCCCTCACCGGCCTCTTCGGCTGGATGGCGATCATGGGCTCCATCTGGTGGATCTACGGCATCGGCATGCAGGGCCAGGCCCCCGAGTGGGACGTGGTCGAGTACAACGCCGGCGACGTCGAGCAGGCCGTGACCGGCAAGGTCACCGAGCTGGAGCTCGCCGACCTGCCCCAGGACGACGACGGCGTCGACTACGAGGCCATGTCCACCCTGGCCGAGGAGGACCCCGAGGGCTTCGTCGAGATCAACGAGCGGTTCCAGGAGGACAGCAACGGCTGGCGCTGGATGCCCGCCTCCGACCCCTCCCGGGGTGAGGCCGAGGCCACGGTCAGCGCCCAGCTGCCCGAGTGCTCGACCTGCAACTTCGGCATCGAGAACCCGGCCGACTACCTCGTCCTCGGCGCCTTCGAGGTCGGCGGCAAGGACGGCCTGCCGGCGAACCCGAGCCGCTGGGACCGCATCCGCACCCAGGTCGTGTCCGCCCTCACCATCAAGAACCCCGAGCGCTACGCCGTGGTCCAGGTGCAGCGGGTCATCGAGCAGGAGCCCGAACCCGGCCAGGCCCCGCCCACGCCCGAGGTCGACCCCGACGAGCCGGTCATCTCCGTGGTCATGATCCGCGACATCGGCGACCGCCGGTTCCCCGCCGCCATGATCACCATCGGCTCCGCGCTGATCTTCGCCCTGCTGTGCTGGGTGCTGCACCAGCGTGAGCGCATCCTCGAGGCCAACGTCGCCCACGCCGAAGCGGTCCGCAACGGCACCGCCGTGCCCACCGGGGCCACCGTCTGACCATGCTGGGCCAGTACCTCCCGCTCGTCGTCCTCATGGTGCTCGCCGCGGTCTTCGTGGCGGGCAGCCTGGTGACGTCGCGGCTGGTCGCCCCGCAGCGCAAGACGGTGGCGAAGCTGGCCCCCTACGAGTCCGGCATCGTCCCCACCCGCGAGCCCCCCGAGCGCTTCCCGGTGAAGTTCTACCTGGTGGCCATGTCGTTCATCGTGTTCGACATCGAGATCATCTTCCTGTTCCCGTGGGCCACGATCTACCGCCAGCTCGGCGCCTTCGGCCTGTTCGCGATCCTGCTGTTCTCGGCACCGATCGTGATCTCGCTGGCCTA
>JBKHVG010000137.1:246-2108 GCA_046570205.1 Acidimicrobiia bacterium | reverse complement strand
GTTCCGCTGGTCACGCCCGCCGGCAAGTAGGCAACCGACTGGTCTGCCCTCGCCGCCGTCGGGTATCCCCTATCGCCGGCTTGAGGGCGCCGCCGAGCTCGCCGGACCGTCCCAGAATCTCGCGCTCCCCGTGACCTTCGATCGCTTCGCGCGGCCATGGCGCCCCGCCTTCGATACAGGTCGTTAGATGACTCGTTAGACGCCGCCTCGACCGGTCGCCGACACCACCGCGTTTGCCCTGGTCAGCGACTCGCGCAGGAAGCGCGGGTCGACCTCGTCCGGCGCCCAACCCGAAGGTTGCCTCGACTCCGATCGCAGCGCTCTGGCCAGGGAGAATGCATTCGGCAGGGCCCGTCGGGCCGAACCCGAAGGTCGCTCCGGGAACGGCGAAGACCCTCTCCGATGTCTCGGAAAGGGCCTCTGACCTGGGCAAACGCCCGAGTTGGTGGCGGGGGGAGGATTTGAACCTCCGACCTTCGGGTTATGAGTTCGAACGTCCGCGTCCCGGCCTGTGCCGCCTGGCACCTCGTCGTGCCGCTGACCTGGGCTTTCGCGAATCCGACGTGTCGTCCTGTACCTCGGCGTCACCCTCGGTCTCGTTCCATCCGTTAGAAGTTCCGTTAGAAGTCTCGGCCACCACACCGAAGCCGTGGCGTTCGAGGTACCGGTCGATCGAGGCCTCGTCGAAGTACACGAGACCGTCGCGACCCGGCCCACCGTCGAGCTCGCCCGCGAACAGCATGCGGTAGGCGTCAGCGCCGTCGATTCCGAGCCGCTTCGCGGCTTCCGGCGATCGGACTCCGCTGTCCATGAGCCTCGTGGTCATCACTGTCAGCCTACGCCTCGTCGCCGTCCAACAGATCGCCGAGATCCGGCCACAGCTTCGCAGTAAGCAGGTAGACCGCCCGGGTCACCTTGGCCGCCTCGTCCTCGCTCACGTCAGCCTGCTCGACGACATCGAGAGCGAACAGGATGACGGCGGCCTCGTCTCGGGTGAGAACGATGTCCTCTGGAAGCCGGGCGAGCGGTTCGTCTGGCACGACGGGACGGTACAACGGCCCACCGACGTCAACGCTCGCCGTCTCCGGCGACGCACGGCAGTGACGACTCAGCTGGCGAGCAGCGGCAGGTCGAGCGGCGCGCGGTGCGTGCGCTTTAGCTCGGAGAACCCGCGGAAGTCGGCGAACGTGCGCAGGGCGTCGTAGAACGCCAGCGCAGTCTGGTCGTCCTCGGGGACCTCACTGATGACCGGACCGAACAGCGAGTTCCCGGTCGGAGGGTCGTAGGTGATGATCGGTGTGCCGACGTCGGGACCCGTGCGGCGGAACGCCTCGTCGGTCTCGGCCCGGATGACCTGGTCCCAGGACGGGTCGGTGGCGGCGTCGGCCAGGCGTGCGGGGAGGTCGAGATCGGCGAGGATCTCGGCCAAGTCGATGTGATCGGCGCTGGCGGCCAAGCGGTGGACCAGTTCGCCGTCGCCCCGCCGGTACCAGTACCGCTCACCCCACGCCTTGTACAGATCGCCCACGGCGTCGTTGCCCAGTTCTGCCCGGGCGGCGGCGCACACGCGGTGGTAGGCGAAGCCCCGGTCCTGCGCCTCGACCATGCCCTCGGGCAGGTCGTTCCCCTCGTTTACGAACTTCAGCGAGATGAACCGCCAGCCGATCCGCACGTCGCGGAGCGCGGCGACCCGACGGATCCAGACCGACGTCTGCCACGCGAACGGGCAACCGGGATCGAAGAAGAACTCGATGTCGTGCGGGCCGCCCTCCAGAGGGGAGAGCGGGCGTCGGGAGTCGGGGGGCAGATCCACGTCGGGCACCTATCCGGTCGAGGGCTGCCCTGGACAACGTCGTTGCGCG
>JBKHVG010000137.1:0-236 GCA_046570205.1 Acidimicrobiia bacterium | reverse complement strand
TATTCCGGAATGCCAGATCGTTCCATAGGGGCCGAAGGCTCGCTCGCTCGCGGCGTGGTACGGACGCGGTCACCCTGGTCCGCCGAATGCTCCGAACCACGAAGCGGAACGCCGCCCGGTAGCCCCTTCTGTTTCAGTGCGACGTCGAGCATCGGGGTCAAACCGTTCCTGCGCATCGCTGAGCAGCGACCCAGCGCGCTGATGGCCTCCACCTCGTCGACGTGCTGCTCGTGACA
>JBKHVG010000136.1:0-2118 GCA_046570205.1 Acidimicrobiia bacterium | reverse complement strand
ATCATGGGGCTCCGCGCGGGTGAGACGTTCGGGCTCCAGCTCGGTGACCTCTGGGACGACGCCGACGGCCGCATGCGCATGCTCGTCGAACGTCAGCGCGACCTGCGTACCGGGGCGCTGAAACCTTGGGTGAAGGCCGATGCCAGCGAACGGGTCCGACCTGTACCGGACATCCTCGCCCGGTACCTGCGCGCCTACGCCGCCCGCTACCACGACGGGTACGACTTCGCCCAGCCGGACCCGACCCGGGCTGGGCGCTTCCTCGTCGTGACCACGACAGGCCGGGCGCCTGACGGCACCCTGATGGCCGCGGTGCCGTCCAGCTTCTACCAGGAGCTCGACAAGTGCCTCCTGGACTGCGGTCTCGACTACGACAACCTCGGCTTCAAGCTCGCACCGCACGATCTGCGCCGCAGCACCGTGAACTACCTGCGCGAGATCGCACCCCGAGTGCGGGCGATCATCGCTGCCGAGGTCGGACCGGCGCCGGCAGCGGACGCTCCCGTCGAGGCCCTGGAGGCCTACCTGCGGCGCCGGGCGGAGCTGCAGCCGCTCCTGGACGACGCGCACGCGGTCAGCGGCGGCCACCTGTCGGCGTGGATCGGTGACGGCTACGACGGCAAGGACGAGGCCGACCCGGTGAACCCGGTGGTGGCCAGCAACTACTTCCGGGACCTCCCGACGGGTCCCGGCGACGACCGAGATCCCATGGAGCGAATCGCCGACCTGCTCGACGTCGTGTACGGGGCCGAAGCACCCCACGGGCTCGACGATCACCCCGACGAGTACGACGTCCTTCCGGTCGTCGATCCGTCGGACCCGGACTGGCTGCGCATCGACCAGGTCGTGACCGCCACGGGGCTGAGCGACTCCGCCGTGCGGAACCGCATCACCGACGGGAGCTTCACGCCCGCGGACAAGGTGTGGTTCGCCGACGGCGATCGGGAGCCGCCCGGGCCGCGCTGGGTGATCCACCGCTCAGCCGTCGACGCCTACCGGTCCCGGGTCGACCGGCTGAGCGGCCTGGGCGTCGAGGAGGTCCTCGGCCACAACCGCAAGGCCATCGCCCGCCTCGTCGAGGCTGGGCTCCTGCGCCCGGACCGCACCGGCGCCGACCCCATGTACGAGCGCGGCGAGGTCGCGGCCGTGCTCGAAGCGGTCCTGGATGTCGTGTGGGAGGCGGTCGCGCAGCGGGAGCGGTTCAGCATCGAACCGGTCCGCAAGCAGCTCATCGGGCTGCTCAAGGAAGCGCCGGCGGACTCGCCGGTGCGGGTGCTGCTCGCCTACCCGTCACGGGTCGGCGAGGTGCAGCTGCGCTACTGGCTCGGGCTCCTCGCCGAAGGCGGCGCGATCAAGGCGCTGCGCGACGGCACCTGGGCCACCCGGGATGCCGGCAAGGTCGCCGAGATCGCGTCGGCACGAGCGCAGGAGCGGCCGCACTTCACGCCCGGGCGGGCGTCGCAGGGCAAGGGCCGCCGGCGCAAGAGCCCACGGCCCAATGACCCCGACGACGGGCTGCGGATCAACGGTACGGCCAAGAAGCAGCCTGTCGATCACCAGCCCACGTACCAGTCCCGGACCGGGCGCTCACCGGTCGGTCGGGTCACCGGCCCGCACCTGATCACCGACGCGGAACTCGAAGCAGGCCAGGTCGCGCGAACCCCGCACCGGCCGGCGCGTCGCTCCCGCCGAGCTGTCCTCGATCCCAGCCTGGGCCCAGCCGCCGCCGCTGACACAAACGGCCGACACAACACGGCCCGATCCGAGGCCACGATCCGGACTTCGGGCGGACCGCGACACACGCCGGCGGACGAAACCGGCAGGTCAGCTCACGCGGACGGTGTTGACCAGCACTCCCTGGTCACTGCTCGTAGGTCCCGTCCACCAGGTGCACGTCGAAGGCCATCGACGCATCCTCCCAGGTACCGGCCGACGGTGCGTCACGTCGCTCCGTCACGGCCCGTCCCTCGACGCCCGCGCCGTCGGCAGGGGTTCTGGGCCGTCGCGGTGGGGTCCGGCGCGGGGGTCGACGAGCTCGCGGCCGTCAGGAAGGAAGAAGCGAGGGCGCCCGTCGATCATGCGGACGACGAGGTCGCCGGCGTGGATGCGGGCGTGGTG
>JBKHVG010000135.1:0-2147 GCA_046570205.1 Acidimicrobiia bacterium | reverse complement strand
AGAGCACGAACTACCAGCTAGATCGTTCGTAGGCGTTCGCTGACGTTCGTCCAGAGGTGGCGAGAACGCGTACCAAACGCGTACCATTGGCACAGGAGGCGACCGATGGTCAAGGCACGACGGGAGAACGGAACCGGCAACATCCGACCCGACACGTCTCGTGCCGGCGCGTGGCAGGGACGCCGGTGGACAGGCTCCTGGATCGGCACGGTCCAGATCGACGGCCGCCGCTACGCGGCTCGCGGCAAGTCCAAGACCGATGTCGCCGCCAAGCTCTCGCGTCGAAGCGCTGAGGCACTGACCGGGACCGGCCGGTCGAGCGCCAACCACGACGTGACCGTGGCCGATGCGATCAACACGTTCCTCGAGCGCGACCTCCCAAACCGCAAGTCCGGCGGCAGACCGCTCGCACCCGGCAGCGTCGAGAACTACCGGTACAACCTCGAGGTCGTGAAGAAGGAGCTCGGGACGGTCCGCCTCCCTCGTCTCACCGTCGTGCAGGTCGAGGACATGCTCGATCGACTCGCCACCCGAGAGATCCGACCGCTCAGCAAGGCTTCCCTCGCGAAACTGCTCTCAATGTTCGCGACGGTCATCGACGCTGCGCAGCGGCGCGACGTCGTGACCCGCAACGTTGCGCGCCTCGCCGCCCTCCCCGCCGACGCGAAGCGAACCACCGAGCGCAATGCTCTCGCTCCAGATGACGCCCGCAAGCTCCTCAGCGCGATCCGACACGAACGCAACGGCGCCATGTGGGCCCTCTCGCTCCGACTCGGTCTCCGTCCCGGCGAAGCCGCTGGCCTTCATTGGGAAGACGTCGATCTCGCCAACACCCCTCCGACCGTCAACGTGACCCGAGGTCTGCAGCGTGCGCGTGGCACGGTCAACGTCTCCGACAACCTCAAGACGTCCAAGGCGAAGCGCACGATCGAGCTTCCATCGGACCTCGTCGACTGGCTCGCCGAACATCGGCGCCAACAAGCGGCGGAGCGTCTCGCCTCCTCACACTGGGAGGACGACCGCCTCGTCTTCGCATCCCCGAACGGTCGCGTCGTCGATCCGGCCAGAGCGCGCCGACGTCTCGCTGCGATCTGTGCCAAGGCCGACGTCCCAGCGGTTACACCCAATGAACTCCGGCACTCGTGCGCGTCACTGCTGTCAGATGATGGCGTCCCGATCGAACGGATCGCAGACCTCCTCGGTCATACGACCACGAGGATGGTGGAACAGACCTATCGACACCGCGTCCGTCCCGTCATCGACGTAGCCGCCCGCCACGATTGGCTGGCGAACGCCCGATAGCTGCGCTTCCCGTCGGCCATGTCACGGCGGTGGCGGGAGCGGCACTCGTCAGTCATCGGGGTTGGTCTCGGTGTGCGTGCAGATGAGCTCGTGTCCTTCGTCTGGGAGCCCGGCTAGGTCGTAGACGAACGCGAGAAGTTCGATGTCTTCGCACGCAATGTCTCCAGCGACGGCCAGGAGTCCGACCTGGATCTGCTGGAGCAACTCACCGATGATCTCCAGGCGTTCCTCTGGTGACGAATCGTCGAGCAGCACGACGGCGTCGTCCGCTCCGGTTTCGTCCTGTGTGCTTGTCATGATCTATTCCTTTCGTTCAAAGGCTTGGGGTCATGCGGCCGGCTCGGGTGGGAGCGGTGGTTCGGGGGCCGGCGGCTTCGGACCCGATGCACTCGGCGCTGCTCCCCTGCCGCTCCATTCGTCGATCAGTGTCAGACCACGGTCGGCCCGACGGTCGGTCGCCTCCGGAGCGGGACTCCCGCCGCGGCGGCGGAGGCGCTCTTCGACGAGGTCGACCACGTTCGAGGGCTGGTTGCTGGTCGTTGCAAGGTGACGTGCGCCAGCGGGGTGCCTGCCAGCTGACACCAGAAGGTCAGCGACGAGCTCGTCCGCGAGCTCCTTGATGCGGCGTGGAGCGGCGAGCGCCTGTTGAACTTCTTCGGGGTGGTAGAGCGGGCCGACCGCCCCGAGCGTGTCGGTCACGTTGACCGACATGTGCCGGCGAATCGCCCGATCGTCGACATGTTCGGCGCGCAGCACGGCCACCGTTGCTTCGGCGGAGGCGCCGCTCTCCGCGAGCACGATCGCCTGACCGCCAGGCTTGCCGACGAGTGAACGGATCATTGGCC
>JBKHVG010000134.1:0-2160 GCA_046570205.1 Acidimicrobiia bacterium | reverse complement strand
TCGGCTCTCACAACCACACAGTCGTGCAGTGCGGCCAGAACGTTGCACCCATCACGCCGACAGCCAAGTTCACACGCCTTCTCCAGGGTCCAGCCGAACACGTCGGCGTCGGGGATCGAGATGACGCCCGGAGCCAATCCCATCTCCTTCGCTCGGCGCTCCGCAGCAGCGACGTCGAGGCCTTCCAGTTCGAGTAGCCGCGCCGAGGGCCGCCCGAACTTGCCCGCAGCTTCGACAAGAACTTGCGTTGCCACGCTCTTCTATGCGATTGCCCGACTACAGATCCGCGGGATGGCGTCCCGTTCCGAGTGGACGTTCAGATATTCGCCGAGATCGCATCCCGGGTCGGGCAGCCGTCGTCGCGGTCTGCCGTCGGGACGCTCAGCCCACTCCCTCGAGGGGGTCGCGTTTGTCGGCCCACAGCCACGGTTCGAGTCCGAGGTAGTCCGCCGCCGTGATGCCATCGAGGGTGATCGGCCTGACGGTGATCGAGTAGCCGCTGTCTGGCTTGAGCGTCGTGGTGAGGACCTGGGCGAGCTTCCTGGCTGCAGCGTTGATAGCAGCCTCATCCAGAGTCGAGGTCTTCATGTTGCACAGGCCGACGGCCTGGGAGGACTTCACGTCGACAACGACATTGATCTGGATGGCACGCTCGGTACCGCCGATCAGCCACTCGCGGGCGGCGCCCACAAGGCGGGACTCCGGTGACGCCGCCGAGGGCTTGCCCACACGGCTGAGCTCGGCGGCCAGCTTGGAGATCTTGTCCCCGGCCTTGCCGAGGACGTGGGTTTCGAGCTCGTCGGAATGTGCAGGACGATTGAACCGGCGGCCGACCCAGGCGGAGAACTGCTTGCGCTGGGGCCCGGTGAGCGGACGTCGCCGGTCGACCTTCTCGCTCAGAAGCGCGGACTTGTCGACGCTGGTCACGTAGCGCAGGTCAGCGACCGGCCAGAAGTCGTTCGCCGTCTCGGCGGCGACGATCTCCGCGATCTCCTTCGTCGGCAGCGGGAACTCGCGTGGTGAGTACTCGCCGCTACGCAGCTGCTGGTACCGCTCCTTTGACACCGTCGTCACCGGCGCGACGACGATGCACGGCTCAACCGACGGGTCCCGGACGATGTCGCAGGCACCGGAGACGATGACGTACCAGCCCAGCTCGTTCTCGACGGTGACGGACCACAACGCCTTCGCCCGTGGCTTCGCCCCGGCAGCGTCCAGGACCGGTGTGCTGCCTCGCCCCACGATGCTGACCGCGCCGAGTGTGAGCAGGTCGCCTTGGGTCAGGTCGCGCAGGAGCGGCGCCAGCAGCTTCGCTGGCGCCTTCCTCGCTCTCGGGCTTGCCACCGAGACCTAGACCGCGACCAGGATCCGGCGAGAGTGCTCGATGAGGGACACGGCTGCCGACGCCGCTGCCGTATCGGTTTCGGCGCCTTCGAGAACTTCGCCGCTGACGGCACGGCGCCTTGCATCCATGTCGGCGAGGGCCGACCGGGTGGTGACGACGCCGGCACCGAGACCGGTAGGGGCGATCGGAGTGAGACGGGACTGCGGGGCGCCGTCCCTGCCCAGGGCGGCGAGCACCTCGTCGACGTCGTAGCGGCGGTGCCCGCCGGGTGTCCGGTCGAACGGAACGCGGTTCTGGCGGCTGTAGAGCTGGACGGTCGTCTCCTTCACGCCGAGCGCTGCCGCCACCTGCTTCGTCGTCGCTGTGCGGGCCATGTCCATGACGATACCTCTCCATCCACCGAGGTCAACGGTTCTACCGGTTTTCACGGTTTCCACGGATTGTCCCTCGTAGGAAGGACGGTGCCAAGAAGGCTGGGCTGACTACAACCGGAGAGCGCTCGGGACGCGTTCTGGGGTTGGGGGCGTCGACGCGGTGCCAGGGCAAGCAGTAGCGCACCGGACGCCGGAGGGATCCAGGTCAGGTGCCCACGCCGCTAACAACTCGAGCCCCAAAGTTTGCCCCAGTGGCGCAATCGTCGCACTGTTCTTCTCCGCCTGACCGGTCGCAAACCCCGGAGATCGGCTCACCTCTGGCTCCCTCTTGGCTCCCCTCGGCCGTGTCCGACCCAAGACGCGACAACGCCCAAGCCGTGGACCTGGGCGTTCCGAGTGGGCCGTGAGGGATTCGAACCCCCGACCCCCTGCGCGTCATGC
>JBKHVG010000133.1:0-2264 GCA_046570205.1 Acidimicrobiia bacterium | reverse complement strand
ATCCGCAAGAACCTCGAGGGGTTCGACCCGTCCATCGGCACGGCCACCGTCGGCCGCATCGCCGAGGTCGGCGACGGCATCGCACGGGTGACCGGCCTGCCCGGCTGCGCCGTGAACGAGCTGCTCGAGTTCGAGGACGGCACCAAGGGCCTGGCCCTGAACCTCGACGAGGAGTCGATCGGTGCCGTGGTGCTCGGTGAGGTCGACCACATCAACGAGGGCCAGGCGGTCCGCGCCACCGGCGAGATCCTCTCGGTGCCCTGCGGCGACGGCCTCCTCGGCCGCGTCGTCGACGCCCTCGGCAACCCCGTGGACGGCAAGGGCCCGCTGGCAGGCGTCGGCACCCGCCGGATGGAGATCCAGGCGCCCGGCATCATGGGCCGCCAGCCCGTGCACGAGCCGCTCCAGACCGGCATCAAGGCCATCGACGCCATGACGCCCATCGGCCGGGGCCAGCGTGAGCTGATCATCGGCGACCGCAAGACCGGCAAGACCGTCGTGGCGATCGACACCATCCTGAACCAGAAGGGTCTCGGGGTGAAGTGCATCTACGTCGCCATCGGTCAGAAGGAGTCCACGGTCGCCCAGACCGTGAACACCCTGACCGAGCACGGCGCCATGGACTACACGGTGGTGGTCGTGGCCGGTGGCTCCGACCCGGCGCCGTTCAAGTACCTCGCCCCGTACGCCGGCTGCGCCATGGGCCAGCACTGGATGGAGAACGGCCAGCACGCCCTCGTCGTGTACGACGACCTGTCCAAGCAGGCCGAGGCGTACCGCCAGGTGTCGCTGCTGCTGCGCCGCCCGCCGGGCCGTGAGGCCTACCCGGGCGACGTGTTCTACCTGCACAGCCGTCTGCTCGAGCGGGCCGCCAAGCTCTCCGACGAGCTCGGCGCCGGTTCGCTGACCGCCCTGCCCATCATCGAGACCAAGGCCGGCGACATCTCGGCCTACATCCCGACCAACGTGATCTCGATCACCGACGGCCAGGTCTTCCTCCAGGAGGACCTCTTCAAGTCCGGCATCCGGCCGGCGTTCGACACGGGGCAGTCGGTCTCCCGTGTGGGCGGCGCGGCGCAGATCAAGGCCATGAAGGCCGCCGTGGGCACGCTGAAGGGCGACCTCTCGCAGTTCCGCGAGCTCGAGTCGTTCGCCCAGTTCGGCTCCGAGCTCGACGCCGTGTCCCAGGCCACGCTCGACCGCGGCTACCGCCTCGTCGAGCTGCTCAAGCAGGAGCTCAACTCGCCGCTGCGGGTCGAGGAGCAGGTCGTGGTCCTCTACGCCGGCACCCAGGGCTACCTCGACTCCATCCCGGTCGAGGACGTCAGGCGTTACGAGACCGACCTCCTGGCCTGGTTCGAGGGTCGCCACCGCGACATCCTCGACGGCATCCGCACCACCGGGAAGCTCGAGTCCGAGGACGCGCTGAAGGCGGCCCTGCAGGCCTTCACCGACCAGTTCGAGACCACGGTCACCACCGAGGAGTCGTAGTGGCAGGCGGCAAGGAGCGCGTCCTGCGCCGGCGGATCAAGTCGGTGCAGACCACGAAGAAGATCACGAAGGCGATGGAGCTCATCGCCGCCAGTCGGATCGTCAAGAGCCAGCAGCGCGTCCTCGCCGCCCGCCCGTACGCCGACCAGATCACCGAGGTGATCCGGAACCTCGCGGCGGCCGGCGCCGGCGGAGGCGCCCCCCTGCTCGCCCCGCGCGAGCAGGTGCGCACCGTCGCCACCATCGTCGTCGGCGGTGACCGCGGCCTGTCGGGCGCCTACAACTCCAACGCCATCCGGATGGGTGAGCGGAACATGGCCGCCCAGCGCCGGGAGGGCCAGGAGACCGCGCTGATCGCCGTCGGCAAGAAGGTGGAGGGCTACTTCCGCTTCCGCAACTACGACATCGCCGACGCCTTCACGGGCTTCCTCGACGAGCCCCACTACGAAGACGCCCGTCGCATCGCCGAGGCCGTCGTCCCGAAGTTCGAGGACGGCACCTACGACCGGGTCGACATCGTCTACACCCAGTTCCTGTCGGCCGGCACCCAGCAGGTGGTCACCCGCCAGTTCCTGCCGCTCGACACCTCGTCGATCACCGAGACCGCCGGCGACGGGCCCTCGGCCGACTACGAGTTCGAGCCCGGCCCCGAGCAGATCCTCGACCGGCTACTGCCCCGCTACGCCGAGGCCCGTCTCTTCTCCGCCCTCCTCGAGGGTGCGGCGTCGTTCTTCGCCGCCCAGCAGCGGGCCATGAAGTCGGCCACCGACAAC
>JBKHVG010000132.1:0-2279 GCA_046570205.1 Acidimicrobiia bacterium | reverse complement strand
CCGCCCAGAACACCGTTGGCGTGCAGGGCGTGCACCCCGTTCCGGCCTCCTTCGTGGAGCAGCAGGTGCGCAGCGTCGTCGACGACCTCGACGTCGGTGCCGTGAAGACGGGGATGCTCGCAACGGTCGAGATCGTGGCCACGGTGGCCGACCTGGCCGCTGCCGGCCTGCTGCCCAACCTCGTCGTCGATCCCGTGATGGTGTCCTCCACCGGGGCGCGCTTGCTCGACCAGGGTGCGGAGGTGGCCTACCGGGACGTCCTGATCCCGCGAGCCCGCGTCGTCACGCCTAACCGATCGGAAGCTGCGGTGCTGGTCGGTCGTGAACTCCGAACCGTCGACGACATCGCCGACGCAGCTCAGTGGCTGGCGGCCAGCGGACCGGAGGTCGTCGTGATCACGGGCGGCGACCCCGCCGGCGAGAAGCGAGAGACCGTCGACGTCGTCGCCACCGATGGTGACGTCGTGGTCCATCGCTCCCGCCGCATCGACACCGGCAACGACCACGGCACCGGCTGTTCGTTCTCCTCCGCCGTCGCCGTCGGCCTCGCTCAAGGCCACGACCCCGTCGGCGCCGTCGACCGCGCCCGGGCATTCGTCCGTCGCGGTCTGGCCGGCGCCGCCCACTGGCGGCTCGGCGCCGGCCACGGCCCCATCGACCACCTCGGATGGTCCCGCACCCATCCCCACACACCCCAGGAGCGAACATGACCAGCGCACGCCGCAAGATCCACCGCACCGGTGCCCGCCCCGACCTGTGCGTGCCCTTCACGGAGGTCGCCCTCGACAACAGCCCGGACGGCTCGCCCAACGCACCGGTGCTCCTCTACGACACCAGCGGCCCGGGCGCCGACCCCACCAAGGGCATCCCTGCGCTGCGCGGTCCGTGGATCGAGGAGCGCCGCGACACGGTCGTGGTGGAGGGTCGGGCGGCGCAACCCAGGGACGACGGTCGCCGGGCTGCCACCCACGGTCGGCGCAGCGATGCCTTCACCGGTCGCCGGCATCCGGTTCGGCGAGGGAGCGGCGAGCCCGTCACCCAGCTGGCCTACGCCCGCCGCGGCGAGATCACGCCCGAGATGGACTTCGTCGCCATCCGCGAGGGCGCCGATCCCGAGCTGGTGCGCGCCGAAGTGGCCCGGGGCCGGGCGATCATCCCCGCCAACGTGAACCACCCCGAGACCGAGCCGATGATCATCGGTCGGACGTTTCTCACCAAGGTCAACGCCAACATCGGCAACTCTGCGGTCACGTCGTCGGTGACCGAGGAGGTCGACAAGCTCACATGGGCCACGCGTTGGGGTGCCGACACGGTGATGGATCTCTCCACCGGCCCTGACATCCACACCACACGGGAGTGGATCATCCGCAACAGCCCCGTGCCCATCGGCACCGTCCCCATCTACCAGGCGCTTGAGAAGGTCGACGGCTCCCCCGAAGAGCTCACCTGGGAGCTGTACCGCGACACCATCATCGAACAAGCCGAGCAGGGCGTCGACTACATGACCGTCCACGCCGGCGTGCTGCTGCGCTACGTGCCCATGACCGCCGAGCGCCTCACCGGCATCGTCAGCCGGGGCGGGTCGATCATGGCGGCCTGGTGCCTGGCCCACCATCGCGAGAGCTTCCTATACGAGCACTTCGACGAGCTGTGCGAGATCTTCGCCGCCTACGACGTGGCGTTCAGTCTCGGCGACGGGCTGCGACCGGGCTCCCTCGCTGATGCGAACGACGAGGCGCAGCTGGCCGAACTCCGGACGCTGGGCGAGCTGACCCGCCGGGCCTGGCAACACGACGTGCAGGTGATGATCGAGGGACCCGGTCACGTGCCGCTCGACAAGATCCGCGAGAACGTCGACCTCGAACGCGAGTGGTGCGACGACGCGCCCTTCTACACCCTCGGACCGCTCACCACCGACGTCGCCCCGGGCTACGACCACATCACCTCCGCCATCGGCGCCGCCACCATCGGCTGGTACGGGACGGCGATGCTCTGCTACGTCACGCCCAAGGAGCACCTGGGCCTGCCCGATCGTGACGACGTGAAGCAGGGGGTGATCGCCTACAAGATCGCGGCTCACGCCGCCGACGTCGCCAAGGGCCATCCCCACGCGCGGGACTGGGACGACGCGTTGTCCAAGGCGCGGTTCGAGTTCCGCTGGGAGGATCAGTTCAACCTGTCACTCGACCCCGACACCGCCCGCGCCTACCACGACGCCACCCTGCCGGCGGAGCCGGCCAAGACTGCGCACTTCTGCTCCATGTGTGGCCCCAAGTTCT
>JBKHVG010000131.1:0-2322 GCA_046570205.1 Acidimicrobiia bacterium | reverse complement strand
CGCCATGACCCCTGACCCCGAGGCCCGCCAGGCGGCGCTCGACGCGGCGGCAGCACGCACCGTCGCGCTGCTCGAGGCCGGCGACGAGGTGGCCTTCATCACCCTCGGCGACCCCAACCTGTACTCCACGTTCTCCTCCGTGGCTGACGGCGTCCGGGAGCGCCGGCCGCACACCACCGTGCTCACCGTGCCTGGCGTGATGGCGTTCCAGGACCTGGCCGCCCGAGCCGGCGTCGTGCTCGCCGACGACCAGCAGACCTTCGTCGTGCTGCCCGCCAACGAGGCCGAGGTGTCCGAACCCGGCGGTCGCGTCGCCGAGCTGCTGGCCGACCCCGGCTGCACGGTCGTCCTCTACAAGGGCGGCCGCCGGATCGAGGCCATCGCCGAACGCCTGCAGGAAGCGGGGCGGACGGAGGGCGCCACGTTCGGGGAGCTGCTCGGCATGCCCGGCGAGCGGGTGGCGTCCGTGTCCTCGGTGGCCGACCGCCCGGCCAGCTACCTGTCCGCCGTCATCGTCCCGGCGAAGCGGTGATCTCCTTCGTCGGCGCCGGCCCGGGCGCACCGGACCTCATCACCCTGCGCGGCGCCCGGCGCCTGGCCGAGGCCGACGTCGTGGTGTGGGCGTCCTCGCTCGTGCCCCGGGCCGTGCTCGACCACTGCCGGCCCGACGCCGTCCTCCACGACTCGGCCCGCATGACCCTGGAGGACGTGCTGGCCGTGTTCGCGGCGGTCGGGGACGACGCGTCGGTGGTGCGGCTGCACTCCGGCGACCCCGGCGTCTACGGCGCCATCGCCGAGCAGCTCGACTGGTGCCGAGCCAACGGCCGAGCCTTCGAGATCGTCCCCGGTGTCACCTCCGTGGCCGCCGCATCGGCGGCCCTGGGCCGCGAGCTCACCGTCCCGACCCTGTCCCAGTCGGTGGTGTTCACCCGGCTCGGCGGCCGCACCAGCGCCTCGATGCGCCCGGGTGAGGGCGTGGCCGCCTTCGCCCCGGCCGGCGTGTCGATGGCGGTGTTCCTCGCCGGAGCCCGCCCCGATGAGCTGCAGGACGAGCTGCTCACCGGATACGCACCCGAGACGCCTGCCGCCGTGGTGCACCGGGTCAGCTGGCCCGACGAGACCATCGTGCGGACCACCGTCGGCGAGCTGGCCGAGGCCATGCGCGACGTCGGCGAGACGATGACCGTGCTCGTCCTGGTGGGCGACTCGCTGGGCGACGGCGACGTCCCCGCCCGCAGCCACCTGTACGCCCCGGACTTCGGCACCGCCTACCGCCTGCCGAGCACGGACGGGTCCACCGCCGGTCGAGCGAGCAGGCGGTGCTCCGGATGAGCGTGTCGGTGGTCGGGCTGCACGGCGGCCACTGGTACGGCCCGGCCGCAGAGGCGGCGCTGCGGTCCGCCGATCTCCTGGTCGGCGCCGCCCGCCAGCACGCCGACCTCGCCCGTGCGGGGTTGTCGGGCGAGCCGGTCGAGCTGTGGGGGAAGCTCGACGAGCTGGTGGAGCTGTGCATCGACCGGTCGGCCCAGGGTCACCACGTGTGCGTGCTGGCCGCCGGTGACCCTGGCTTCTTCGGGATCGTGCGCGTCCTCGCCGCCCGGCTCGCAGCGGGCGCGCTCGAGGTGCATCCGGCGCCGTCGTCGGTGTCGTTGGCCTTCGCCCGGGCCGCCCTGCCCTGGGATGACGCCGTGGTCGCCACCTGCCACGGCCGCCCGCTGCAGTCCGCGGTCGACGCCGTGCTGGCGCACCCGAAGGTCGCCGTGCTCGTGTCCCGGGACAACACCCCCGAGGCCCTGGGCCAGGCGCTGGTCGGCGCCGGCTGCGACGACAGGAACGTGTGGGTGTGCTCGCACCTCGGCGAGGACGGCGAGCGCGTCCACCGCACCGACCTGGCCGGCCTCGCCGCCGGCACCTTCGACCCGCTGTCCGTCGTGGTGCTGGTGGCACCGGACGCCGGGGTCGCGCCGACCGCCGGCACCGGCTGGGGCCGGGACCACGCCAGCTTCGAGCACCGGGCCGGGCTCATCACCAGGGCCGAGGTCCGTGCCGTGGTGCTGGGCAAGCTCGACCTGCCCCCGAGCGGGGTGCTGTGGGACGTCGGCGCCGGCAGCGGCAGCGTCGCCGTGGAGGCGGCGCGCCTCGTTCCCGGGTTGCAGGTCGTCGCCGTCGAGCGGGACGCCGGGGCCTGCGAGCAGATCCGCCGCAACGGGCGCGGCACCGCCGTCCGGGTGGTCGAGGGCGCCGCACCGGCAGCACTGGCCGACCTGCCCGATCCCGACCGGGTCTTCGTCGGCGGCGGCGGCATCGACGTGCTCGACGCCG
>JBKHVG010000130.1:0-2411 GCA_046570205.1 Acidimicrobiia bacterium | reverse complement strand
TGGCAAGGGCCGAGCCCGGTGGACCCAACGCTGGAAGCAAGCACTCAACGCGTTCGACATCGCCTTCGACGGCCGACAGTAGTGCCCCATAGAGTGGTGTAACTCGGTGGCCGAGATCGTCCGCGACAACGTGTCGGGACGGATGTAGAGCGGCCACCGTGTGATCCTTCGAGTCAACCTCTTACCGAATCCTCGAACGGAGTCATCACGATGACCGCACCCCATATTGTCGACCCTGCAGGCCTGCTTGGCCAAGCCCTCGCCGACGCGTCTCCGGATCTGATGCGTGAGTTGCTGCAAACCATGATCAACGCCCTGCTGTCCGCTGACGCCGACGCCGTGTGTGGCGCCGAGTGGAATGCCCGCTCTGCGGAGCGCACGAACTACCGGAACGGCTATCGCCACCGGCCCCTTGATACCCGCGTCGGCACCGTTGACGTCGCCGTGCCCAAGCTGCGCTCGGGTAGCTACTTTCCCGAGTGGTTGCTCGAGCGTCGCAAGCGGGCCGAATCGGCGCTGATCACGGTCGTGGCGGACTGCTACCTGGCCGGGGTGTCCACGCGCCGAATGGACAAGCTGGTCAAGACCCTAGGCATCGACTCGCTGTCCAAGTCGCAGGTCTCGCGCATGGCCGAAGATCTCGACGAGCAGGTTGCGGCGTTCCGGCACCGGCGCCTGGACGAGGCCGGGCCGTTCACCTTCGTCACCGCTGACGCGTTGACGATCAAGGTCCGGGAGAACAAGCAGGTCGTCAAGGCCTCGGTGCTGCTGGCCACCGGCGTCAATGGTGACGGGCACCGCGAGGTGCTCGGGATGCAGGTCGTCACCAGTGAGACCAAGGCGTCGTGGAACACCTTCTTCGCCGACCTGGTCGCCCGTGGCCTGGGCGGGGTGCGGCTGGTGACCTCCGACGCCCATAAGGGCCTGGTTGAGGCGATCTCGGCGAACCTGCCGGGAGCGGCGTGGCAACGCTGCCGGACCCACTACGCCGCCAACCTCATGGCCACCTGCCCCAAGTCCATGTGGCCTGCGGTGAAGGCCATGCTGCACAGCGTGTACGACCAGCCCACCGCCGAGGCCGTCAACGCCCAGTTCGACCGGCTGCTGGAGTACACCGAAGACAGGCTGCCCGAGGTCGCTGACCACCTCGGCGACGCCCGTGAGGACCTGCTCGCCTTCACCGTATTCCCCGACGACGTGTGGCGACAGATCTGGTCCAATAACCCCACCGAGCGGCTCAACCGAGAGATCCGCCGCCGCACCGACGTGGTGGGCATCTTTCCCAACCGGGATGCCATCGTCCGGCTCATTGGCGCCGTGCTGGCCGAGCAAACCGACGAATGGGCCGAAGGCCGCCGCTACCTCGGACTGGAAGTCCTGGGCCGGTGCCGGCTCACCCTGACCACCGACCCCGCCACCAGCTCGCCGACGGAGGTGAGCACCGATGACCTGATGCAACTACCCGCCTGACCACCAACGAAGGATCAAAAACGAGTTACACCACTATCTGGGGCTTGACCCCCACGTCGCAGAGAGTCTACACTGGGGCCACCTCGAGAGTCGAGGGTGTCGATTTCGAAGGGAAAGCGCGATGGATATGACGGGCATGATGGGCCAGGTGCGCGACGTGCTGCACCAGCTGATGATGTGGTTTCAGCAGATGAGTGGAATGCCGATGATGGACATGATGGACATGGCGATGTAGAACACTACTTTCGCGGAGTGACCCGGTGGCGGGGGCGGGCAATTCGGGCCGCTGAAGTGTTCCCGGCGGCGATTCCACGCTTCGGCAGGGGCGACGCGTGTCGGGGCCGCGGCGCAACCGGTATCAGGGTGCCGGTACAACGTCGACTTCCCGGCCGCTGGTCAGTGCGTCCCACTCTGCCGGCCCGCGCTCACCGGAAGAGTGTCGCCGGGATGCCGTGCCCTGGCCGGCGATCACGGTAATTTCGTCCCTTCACCTTGGTTGCCTGATCGTTGACAGGGGCCGATCGAACAAATCACGCTGGTCTCGATGTCCGCGACTACGATGGCCGGACTTCTTGCCGCGGACCGTAAAACCGAGAGCATCCTGCCGAGTGCGATCGGCTTGCGCGGCCGTCGCCCGCAGGCCAGAGAACCTCGAACCCTGAGACGGTGCCGTTGCGCGCATCAGTCCAGTAGACCTTGCCGACCACGGCGTCGGTCACGTGAGCTGGCGCGAAACCGTGGACGCGACCGCGCGCACCGCATAGTTGGCCGGGTGGATGGCGACCCGGCCATGAGGCCGCCTCGGGGCCGGTCGGCTGGTGGGGTTCGCCGCACACCTCCGCCGGCGGTCGAATCCCTACGCGGGTGACCGCCTCGCTCCCGGAGCGCCACGGTAAAGGGGCCCTTCCGGTTCCGGAGTGCGTAGCGGGGGTTCGCGGCTG
>JBKHVG010000129.1:0-2429 GCA_046570205.1 Acidimicrobiia bacterium | reverse complement strand
TGATCATGACGTCGAACATGCCCGGCGACCCCCGCGACCACCTGCGTCCCGAGTTCGTGAACCGCATCGACGACATCGTCCGGTTCCGGGAGCTCACCGAGGCCGACCTGGCCCCCATCGTCGACATCCAGCTCGGCCACCTGCACCAGCGCCTCGCCGACCGGCGGATCGCCCTGCACGTCACCGACGACGCCAAGGCCAAGCTGGCCGCCCTCGGCTACGACCCGGCCTTCGGCGCCCGGCCGTTGAAGCGGGTGATCCAGCGTGAGGTCGCCGACCGCATCGCCGGCGCCATCCTCGAGGGCCGCCTGGTCGACGGGGACACCGCCACGCTCGACGTGGCCGGCGACGAGCTGGTGCTGGAGACGACCCAGCCCGTCTGACGCCCGGGGGCGGGCGCGGCGGAGCGGGGCGGAGGGGGGCGGGGCGGGTGACTGCAGTACGCCCCTCCCGAACTGGCAGTCGCCATGTAGCGCGGCGTCACCCGTTGGCGCCACCCGGTGTCGGACCCGAAGCTCCAGGCGTTGCCCTCGGGGTCCCGGACGGAGAAGCCCATGCCGCCCGGGTCGTAGTGCGGCTCCTCGGGCGGCCGGATGACCTCGACGCGAAGCGCGTGCCGCCGAGCGTGGCGGGTGACAGGCCGACCCTCAGGTCCTCCGAGGAAGACGGGACCGACGGGTCGAACCATCGAGCATGACCGACACGCCCTGGACCGGGGATGCCTGCTCGCTCGTCGACGCCTTCCGGGCGGGGGACCGCTCGCCGAAGGAGGAGCTCGAGGCCACCCTCTCGGCCATCGAGGGCAGCGACCTCAACGCCTTCTCCCACGTCGACCCGGACCGGGCGCGCACCGCGGCCGCCGGCGCCGACGTGTCGCTGCCCTTCGGTGGGGTGCCGGCCGGCATCAAAGAGCTGGACCCGGTGGCGGGCTGGCCCTACACCGAGGGGTCGCTCGTGTTCCGCGACCGGGTCGCCACCCACACCGGCACCGTGATCGAGCGCCTCCTCGAGCGGGGCGGGGCCGTGCCGGTGGGCCAGACCACGGCGAGCGAGTTCGGCGGTCTCAACGTCAGCGTCACCAAGATCAACGGCGTCACGCACAACCCGTGGCGGCACGGCCGGACCGTGGGCGGGTCGTCCAGCGGCTCGGCCGCGGCGGTGGCCGGTGGTCTCGTGAGCCTGGCGAGCGGCGGTGACGGCGGCGGGTCCATCCGCATCCCCGCCGGCTACACCGGCCTGCTCGGCTTCAAGGGCACGTTCGGCCGCACGCCCCGGAGCCCGAACGCCTACATGCGGCCCCACACCGTGGTGCTGGGCAACCTGGCCCGGTCGGTCCGGGATGCCGCCCGCTACTACGACGTGGTCACCGGGCACCACGCCGCCGATCCCACCAGCCTGCCCAAGCACCCGTCGTTCGAGGACGGCCTCGGTCGCCACGACCTGACCGGCAAGCGGGTGGCCGTGATCCCGGCCCTCGGTGGCGTGACGCTCGAGCCCGGTGTGGAGGACCGCATCCGTGCCGAGGCCGCCGCACTCGTCGCGGCCACCGGCATGGTGCAGGTGGACCTGGACGTCCGGCCGCCGAACCTGGCCGCCCAGTGGATGATGGGCAACCTCGCCACCCTGCTTGCCGACCTCGAGGACCGCTGGCCGCGATGTGCTGACGAGCTGACCGACGAGGTGGCGATCGGCCTGCGCCTGGCGACGTCGATGTACAACCTCCACACGGCCGCGGCGGCCGAGAGGATGCGGCTCGAGGCCAACCACGAGATGGCCCGGGCCTTCGGGGAGGTCGACTTCATCATCGCCGCCACCAACCCCGGTCCCGCCTTCCCGGCCGAGTCGACGACCAGCAGCCCCACTGACTCGTTCCTCGAGTGGGCCCAGACGAGCGCGGCGGCGGCGTGGGGCTTGCGGGGCGTGCTGGCCGGCGTGCGCGTGGTGAGCGCCTTCGCTCCCGGTCTGCCGGACTGGCTGCTCGACCGGGCCGGGAAGACCTTCCCCGACCTGATCAACATGGGCGCGCTGACGATCATCTCGAACATCTACGGCAATCCGGCCGTGTCGATCCCCGCGGGGACCATCGACGGCCTGCCGGTCGGGATGCAGGTCCTCGGCCGTCACCACGAGGACGCCCTGCTCTTCGACGTCGCGCTCGCCGCCGAGCGGGAGCGGCCCTGGCCGCTGGTGGCGCCTCCCGGCTGAACGCGCAGCGCGTTCGGACGAGGCGCGAGTCGTGCGTCGATGCGCACGCTGCGTGAGATCGGCGGCTGACGGCGACGCGATGTGGCTGATGTGCGTCCGGTTCCGCCTGTTCGTCCGGCTCTGGACCTGTTCAGCCGTACTGAAAGGGAGTTCGATGGTGGCGAGGCGCGATCGGCGTCTCCGGGATCCCGAGAGATCCCACGGGCAAGGGCTGGCAGGGTGCC
>JBKHVG010000128.1:0-2453 GCA_046570205.1 Acidimicrobiia bacterium | reverse complement strand
GGCAGCGACGCGTTCAAGGCGTTCGGCTCCACGCTCGGTGGCCTGCTCGCCGGGGCGCCCGAGCTGCACATCTGCACCCCGGTGCAGGCCAAGGGCCTCCCCGGCTGAGCACGGGCAGCAGCCGGCCATGGCGACCTACCTCGACGGGATCCTGCTCGCCCACCGGCTGACGGCCGCCGGCGATCAGCGGGACGAAGGCGAGCTCCGGCGCGCCGTCGAGGGCGCCGAGCCCACCCGCGGGTTCGCCCAGGCCCTCCGGGCGGCCGACGGCCTCGCGGTCATCGCCGAGGTCAAGCGCCGGTCGCCGTCGAAGGGCGACCTGTTCGCCGACCTCGACCCAGCCCGGCTCGCCGGCCAGTACGAGCAGGGCGGGGCGACGTGCCTGTCGGTGCTCACCGACGAGGTCCACTTCGGCGGCTCGCCCGAGGACCTCGCCGCCGCCCGGGACGGCACCCGCCTGCCCGTGCTGCGCAAGGACTTCACGGTGTCGGTCAAGGACGTGCTCGACGCCCGGCGCATGGGCGCCGACTGCGTGCTGCTCATCGCCGCCGCCCTCGACGACGACGAGCTCGCCGAGTTCTACCGCACCGCCACCGAGGTCGGCCTCGACGCCCTGGTCGAGGTGCACGACGAAGCCGAGCTCGAGCGGGCCCTCGCCGTCGGCGCCACCCTCGTCGGCGTCAACCAGCGGGACCTCGTCACCTTCGAGGTCGACCACGAGCGCGCCGTGCGCATGGCCGCTGCCTTCCCGGACCAGGTCGTGTCCGTCGCGGAGTCCGGCGTCCGTGGTCCCGAGGACGCCAATGCCCTGGCCGACGCCGGCTACGACGCCGTCCTGGTGGGGGAGTCCCTCGTCACCTCCGGCGATCCCTCCGCCGCCGTCGCCGCCCTCCGCTCCGCCACCCGCCCCTGAACCGTTCTGGCATACGGATTCCCTCACATGCGGGGGAATCAGTAGGCCAGAACGAGATGGGCTGGGGTGGATCGCGCTGCAGGATCGGGGCGGGACACCGGTACGGTCGCGGGCGTGTTCGTGAAGATCTGCGCCACCACCAGCGCCGCTGACGCCGAGCTGGCCGTCGACGCCGGTGCCGATGCGATCGGCGTGATCTTCGCCCCCTCCCGCCGGCAGGTCAGCGTCGAGGAGGCCAAGGAGATCGTGGCCGCCGTGCCCGACCACGTGCTCACCGTCGGCGTGTTCCGCGACCACCTGGCCCGCGAGGTCCTCGAGATCGTCGACGAGGTCGGCCTGCGGGCTGCCCAGCTCCACGGGTCCGAGACGCCGGCCACCAGCGCCCAGGTCCACGAGCGGGTCCCGGTGCTGATCCGGGGCATGGCCGCCGGCGACCCCCAGCTCGACGAGATCGACCGCCACGGCGCCGACATCCTCCTCCTCGACGCCCCCACGCCCGGCGGCGGCGAGCCCTTCGACTGGAGCCTGGTCGGCGACCTCACCCGTCGCCACCGGGTGCTCCTCGCCGGCGGCCTCCGGCCCGACACCGTCGCCGAGGCCATCCGGACCGTCCGGCCCTGGGGCGTCGACGTCGCATCCGGGGTCGAGGCCTCCTTCGGGAAGAAGGACCCCGACGCCGTCCGGGCCTTCGTCGCCGCCGCCAAGGCCGCCGACCCCGGCACCGAGTCCCACGCCCCCCTCGCCGACCCCTGGACCGCACCATGACCACCACGCCCACCGCCGCCGACTCCCTGATGGGCGACGTGGCCGACGGCCGCTTCGGCCGCTTCGGCGGCCAGTTCGTCCCCGAGACCCTGGTCGGCGCCTGCCAGGAGGTCGAGCACCAGTTCCGCGACGCGTGGGCCGACGAGGCCTTCCGGGCCCGGCTCGACGGCCTGCTCCGCGACTACGCCGGCCGCCCCAGCCCGCTGACGGTGTGCGACCGGCTGTCCGACGAGCTCGGCCTGCGCCTGCTGCTCAAGCGGGAGGACCTGAACCACACCGGCAGCCACAAGATCAACAACGTCCTCGGCCAGGCCCTCCTCGCCCGGCGCATGGGCAAGAAGCGCCTGGTGGCCGAGACCGGCGCCGGCCAGCACGGCGTGGCCACCGCCACCGCGGCAGCGCTCCTCGGTCTCGACTGCGTCGTCTACATGGGCGCCGTCGACATGGAGCGCCAGAAGCTCAACGTGTTCCGCATGCGCCTGCTCGGTGCCGAGGTCGTCTCGGCCGAGACCGGCTCCCGCACCCTGAAGGACGCCGTGAACGAGGCCATGCGCGACTGGGTCGCCACCGTCGAGTCCACCCACTACTGCCTCGGCTCGGCCATGGGCCCGCACCCGTACCCGTTCATGGTGCGCGAGCTGCACCGGGTCATCGGCAGCGAGGCCCGCGAGCAGTGCCTCGCCCTCGACGGCCGGGACCCCGACGTGGTCACCGCCTGCGTGGGCGGCGGCTCCAACGCCATCGGCATCTTCTCCGGCTTCGTCGACACCGAGGC
>JBKHVG010000127.1:0-2458 GCA_046570205.1 Acidimicrobiia bacterium | reverse complement strand
GAGCCTCGACCCCCGCCCGCACCGAACCCGGCCAGCCTGAGAAGAGCGACCTCCACCCACCATGTCTGACCTCATCACCGCCACCTTCGCCGCGAGCACGGTGCAGGCGATCGGCACCGTCATCGCCCTCCTGGCCGTCGTCTCGGTGCTCGTGTACGCCGCGTTCAACGTGCGCGCCGGGCGCAAGGAGGTGGGCAGCGAGCTCGAGCTCGCCGCCAACCTGAAGCCCTACCTGAACGACGACGAGCTCGAGACCAGGAAGCTCGACCGGGCTCTCACCGCCGGTCTCGCCGGCCTCGTCCTCGTCGGCGTGGGCCTGCCCGCCTACTGGCTGGGCGAGCCCGGCCGTCACGAGGGCGCCCAGGAGCAGTTCGCCTCGGTCTTCGAGAGCCGGGGCGAGGAGATCTACACCGAGGGCGCCCAGTGCAACGCCTGCCACGGCCCCGAGGGCGTCGGCGGCGTGGCGTCCCACACCATCCTCGACTCCGACAACGAGTTCGTCGCCCAGGTGAACTGGAAGGCGCCGGCGCTGGACACGGTGCTGCTCCGCTACGACCGCGACGAGGTGTACTACATCCTCGAGTACGGACGTCCGTTCTCCCCGATGCCCGCCTGGGGCGAAGGCGGCGGTGGTCCCCTCACCGAGCAGCAGCTCGAGAACATCATCGACTACCTGGCCTCCATCCAGCTGACCTCGGACGAGTCCAAGGACGCCGTCGAGACCCAGCTGCGCACCGAGCTCGGCCTCGGCGAGGACGAGGAGATCGACTACACCGACCTCGCCACCGGCGAGGCCCTGTTCAACCTCGGCCGTGAGGACAACTTCGCCGGGGGCGCCTACGCCTGCGGCCGCTGCCACACCCGCGGCTGGTCCATCGACGCCGAGAGCGCGGCACCCGCCAGCGCCGATCTCGACCTCTACGTCGACTACGAGGACGGCTCGGGCGCCTACGGGCCCCAGCTGCGCAACGGGATCGTGCCCCGCCAGTTCGCCTCGGTGCAGGAGCTCGCGGAGTTCCTGCACGTCGGCGCCGAGCGCGGCGTGCCCTACGGCCTCAACGGCCTGTCCGGCGACGGCATGATGCCGGGCTTCGGCGAGGACCCGAACACCGAGACCGCCGACGACGGCATGATGACCATGGAGATGGTCGAGGCCATCGCCCGCTACGTCGAGTCCCTCGGGGAGGACGACTGATGCAGACCCTCAACCTCATCGCGGGCATCGCGTTCGACCCCACCATCCGAGGCATCCTCGCCGTCGGCGTGGGCGTCGTGGTGCTGATGGGCTCCGTCTACCTCCTGCTGGCCACGAACACCGGCACCCGCCTCGGCTTCCTGCTCGCCGTCACCGGGTTCTTCGGTTGGATGGCGATCATGGGCTCCATCTGGTGGATCTACGGCATCGGCATGCAGGGCGAGGCCCCGTCCTGGCACGTCATCGAGTACAACGCCGGCGACGTCGACCAGGCCGTCACCGAGCGGGTGCGCGACCTCGAGCTCTCCGACCTGCCCCAGGACGAAGACGGCGTCGACTACGAGGCCATGGCCACGCTGGCCGACGATGACCCCGAGGAGTTCGCCCAGCTCAACGAGCGGTTCCAGGAGGACAGCAACGGCTGGCGCTGGCTGCCGGCGTCGGACCCGGCGCGAGGCGAGGCCGAGGCCACCGTCAGCGCCGTGCTGCCCGAGTGCGCCACCTGCAACTTCGGCATCGAGAACCCGGCCGACTACCTCGTGCTCGGCGCCTTCGAGGTCGGCGGCAAGGAGGGGCTCCCCGAGGAGCCCGACCGTCTGGACCGCATCAAGGAGCAGATCGTCTCCGCCTTCACGATCAAGAACCCGAAGCGCTACGCCGTCGTGCAGGTGCAGCGGGTGATCGAGCAGGAGCCCGAGCCCGGCCAGGCCCCACCCACGCCCGAGGCCGATCCCGACGAGCCGGTCATCTCCGCCGTCATGATCCGCGACATCGGCGACAAGCGGTTCCCCTCGGCGATGATCACCATCGGGTCCTCGCTGATCTTCGGCCTGCTGTGCTGGGTCCTGCACCAGCGCGAGCGCATCCTCGAGTCCAACCTCGCCCACGCCGAGGCCGTCCGCAGCGGCACGGCGGTCCCGAGCGGGGCCACCGCCTGACCATGCTGGGCCAGTACCTCCCCCTCGTCGTCCTCATGGTCCTGGCCGCGGTGTTCGTGGCCGGCAGCCTGGTGACGTCGAGGCTCCTGGCCCCGCAGCGCAAGACCATCGCCAAGCTGGCGCCCTACGAGTCCGGCATCGTGCCCACGCGGGAGCCGCCGGAGCGCTTCCCGGTCAAGTTCTACCTGGTGGCGATGTCCTTCATCGTCTTCGACATCGAGATCATCTTCCTGTTCCCGTGGGCCACCATCTACCGCCAGCTCGGCGCCTTCGGCCTGTTCGCGGTCCTGCTGTTCTCGGCGCCGATCGTGATCTCGCTGGCCTA
>JBKHVG010000126.1:0-2497 GCA_046570205.1 Acidimicrobiia bacterium | reverse complement strand
CCTCATCGAACCCGCCCACAGCGTCGAACGCTTCCCGGCGNACGGCCATCGAAGCGGCGATGACGGCACGGACCCGTTCGCGTGGTCGCTCGTGCCGGACCACCCGGGGGTCGATCCGGCCTCGGGGAAGCCTCCGGAACTCGATCTGGCCGAACTGGAGCGACCCGTCCGGGAACACGAGTCGACTGCTGGCGGCCCCGACACCCTCCTCGCTGACGGCTTCCACAAGCGGTCGGAGCCACCCTGCGGTCGGCTCTGCATCGTTGTTGAGGAACACCACCACGGGCGTATCCGCCTCCGAGGCCCCTTGGTTGCAGGCCCGAGCGAACCCTTGGTTGGTCTCGTTGCGCACCACGTGACCCGGCAAGACGTCGCCGGTGCCGTTGTCCACGATGACGACATGGTGCGGCTCCGGCGTGCTCTCGCCGATGGCAGCGAGGCACGACAGGGTGTAGTCGAGGGATCCGTAGTGCGGGATCACGATCGTCACCCGGTCCGCCGACTCGTGCACGTCGCTCCCTTCCCTCGACAGACCTACGATGTCGGGCCACACTCCGAAGGAGCACTGCGACCGGTTCGGCACGCAGACTCGGGTGATGGCGTTGCGCCCGGTCCTGCGCCTCCGACGATAGGCGAGGACGCGCGTGGAACGATCGGGTTCGAGGGTCCGTCCGCACCGAGCGGGCAGCAGGGCATGAGGATCGCGGTCTGGCACAACCTTCCGTCGGGCGGCGGCCTTCGATGTCTCGCACAGCAGATCGATTGGCTCGTATCCCGAGGGCACGAGGTCAGCGTCTGGTGTCCGACGACCGCCAGCGCTCTCGAGCTCGGCGAAGCAGCACGCGTCGACGTCAACGTGCTCGATCTCGACACTGAAGCCACGCGATTGCGGACTCGTCTCGAGGGCCGCGGCGCTCTGACTGTGGTCAGCCGCCGGCTGAAGGCGATGACCCGCCACTCACAGGTCGCCGCCGCCGCGATGGCTGCGTTCCAACCCGACGTCTTCCTGCTCCACCCGTGCCAGTGGTTCAGAGCGCCGATGGTGGCGCGCTGGTTGCCAGATCCCACGGTGGTCTACCTGCAGGAGCCGTTCCGCCTGCTGTACGAAGCGATGCCCCGCCTTCGATGGATCGGCGGTCTTCCCGAGGACCGCTGTGAGCGCGCCGCGATCGCCGGATTGCGACGGGTCGTCGAGATGGTGCGCCGTGGCAGCGACCGGCGACAGGCCCGCGAGGAGCTGCGGGTGATCCTCTCGGCGACGCAGGTGCTCGTCAACTCGCGCTACTCGCGCGAGGTGGTCCTGCGCGTCTTCGGCCGGGACGCTCGAGTGTGCCGGCTGGGCGTGGACACCCGCACCTTCGGCCCCGCACTGACGCCGAGGTCGATTCGTCCGGCGACGTCGACGCCGACGGTCATCAGCGTGGGTGCCTTCTTCCCCGAGAAGGGCGCAGAGTTCGTGCTCAGAGCGGTTGCGCGTGTCCACCCGAAACCGAAGCTCGTGTGGATCGGGAACGCTGTCTGGCCCTCGTACCTCGAGGACCTCGAGGAGCTGGCCTGCGATCTGGACGTCACGTTCGAGCCGCGAACGCGCGTCAGTGATGAAGCGTTGGTCGAGGCACTCCGCTCAGCGGACGTCTTCGTGTACGCCCCGTCACTCGAGCCGCTCGGCTACGCACCGCTCGAAGCCATGAGCTGCGGCACTCCGGTCGTGGCTGTGGCCGAGGCGGGCGTTCGCGAGACCGTGATCGAGGGGGTCGGTGGACGCTTGGTCGACGCCCGTGACGAGGACGCCTTCGCTGCTGCAGTATCCGATCTGCTTTCTTCTCCGGAGACGGTCGCTGACCTCGGGAGATCCGCACGACGGCACGTGGAGGACCACTGGAGCTCTGAGCGAGCGACCGATGCGATAGAGGCTGAGCTCGAACGCGTCGTCGGCGCTCTGCCGAACATCGATCCGTGAACGGGCGGGTGGTCCCAGTCGGTCGCACGGCTCGATCTTCGGCGATGGCAAGTCACGTGGTCGGCGTGTCCTCGCCCACGCCGATGCGAGCACCGGCGGCATGGAGCTCTTCCCGGACGACGTTTCGGAGGACCGGGAGGGCAGCCTCAGCTCCATGGAGCTTCCGGACCGACTCCTTCGTCGAGGTTCGGATGGATGCCTTCTCTGGCCCTTGTGCCAGCACGTCCGCGACCGTCGCTGCGACCGAGTCCGCATCGCTCGCTGCTGGACGGATCGTGATCCCTTCCCGCGCCAGGTGATCGGGACCGCCCGAACCAGGGAAGTAGACCACCGGTGTGCCCTGCGCAGCGGCTTCGAGAGCGACGAGGGACAACGATTCTTCGCGCGACGGCACGAGCACGAGGTCGACCGCGGCATAGACCGAGCGGAGGTCGTCACGTCCAGGAAGGATCGTGATGACGTCGTCGAGGCGGCGTCGGCGGACGTCCTCACGGAAGGCCGCTTCGGACCCGGACCCGGAACCCCCGCCGACCCACA
>JBKHVG010000125.1:0-2544 GCA_046570205.1 Acidimicrobiia bacterium | reverse complement strand
CAGGGACACGGGTGCGCCGGCGCTGCGCGGCCAGCTGCTGGTGTACCCGGTGACGGACGCGACGATGAGCCACCCCTCGATCGAGGAGAACGGCTCCGGCTACTTCCTCACCAAGGCCGACATGGAGTGGTTCTACGGCCACTACGCCCCCGAGCGCCCGGACGACTGGCGCCTGTCGCCGCTGGCCGCGCCGGATCTCGCCGGGCTGGCACCGGCCCTGGTGCTCACCGCCGAGTACGACCCGCTCCGCGACGAGGGCGAGGCCTACGCCCGCCGGCTCGACGACGCCGGCGTGCCCGTGGAGCTGATCCGCAAGGACGGCCTCATCCACGGGTTCTTCGGCATGGCCGCCGACGTGGACGAGGCCCGCGACGCCATGGACCGGTCGGGTGCCGCCCTCCGAGCCTGGCTGGCCTGAGCGGCTCAGCCCAGCTCGAAGCCGGCCGGCCCCTCGCCGCCCGGCACCACCGTGACGGTCCGACCCACCAGCTGGTCGCCGGAGAGCTCGGCGGCCAGCGACGGGTCGTCGCGGCGCACGACCACCCGCTGGCGGTCGGCGGTGGTGACGTAGGCGACCACGCTGGCCGGGCCGGTGTCGCGGTCGTGGATGACCGTCCACCCGTCCACCGTCCCGGGACCGGCGGTGCCGGGTCCCGCCTGGGGGATCGCCGTCGCATCGATCGCGGCCTGCGCCGAGGACAGGTCGGGCGTGGCGAAGCCGCCCTCGGGGGGCGTGGTGCTCCACAGGCCGAGCGAGTGCTTGGTGACGTACCAGCCGAGCCCGGTGGTGAGCCCGATCGCGCCCGGGTCGTCGCGCAGCTGCTGGGCCATGGTGGCGATGCTGTGGGTGGTGTAGTTGTTCCCCGGTCCACCGAAGTAGGCGTGGCCGCCGGTCACGGTGAAGGGCCTCGGGTCGTCCAGGGCCAGCCCGAGCGCGGTGGCGGAGATCTCCACCGCCACGGGGAAGCACGAGTAGAAGTCGAAGCGGGAGACGTCGTCGAGCCCGCACCCGGCGGCGTCGAACAGCGCCCGCCCGGCCGTCTCGATGGCGGGGGAGCGGTGCAGCTCGGGGCGCTCCAGCGGGTAGAAGACGTCGTTCAGGTCGGCCACCGCCAGCGGGAACACCCACCGGTCCCGGGGGATGCCGGCGGCCTCGGCCGCCTCCACCGAGCACAGGAGGAACGCCGCCGCCTGGTCCACCTCGATGATGGCGTTCATCCGCTTGGTGTACGGCTCGGCGATCATCCGGTTGGCCGGCGTGGCATCGGCCAGCTCCTCCGCCGTGGCCCGTTCCGGGAACCACGCCAGGTCGGGGTGCGACGCCGCCACCTCCGTGGCCGGGGCCATGAACCGCCCGAGGAAGCGGCGCTGCTCGTCCAGGTCGCGCCCGGCGGCGTGGGCCACGGCCGACTCGAGGATCGGGTAGAGGAACGGCGGCGGGGCCAGGCCGGCGTGCATCTCCGCCGGCGACGCGCCCATGCGCGTGTCACCGATCTCGGTGTCCTCCCCGGTGGCGTCGGGCGCAGTCCGCGGCGCCACGCCCTGCTTGCGGGCCCGGCGCACCGATGCGCCGGCCTCGGCGCCGGCGACGAGCGCCACGTCGCACCGGCCCTCGACGATGTCGGCGCCGAGCTTGCCGACCAGCCACTGGGGCGTGTTGCCGCCGATGGTCGACGACAGCAGGCGGCGGGGCGACATCCCGAGCGCGGCCGCGAGCCGATGGGCGGCGTGCTCCGTGCGGGGGGCCAGGACGCCCGGCATGGCGATGGTGTCGACCGCCAGGTCGGCGCCGCAGTCGGCGAAGGCCAGGCGCGTGGCCTCGGCGGCGAGGGCGATGGGGTCGACGAGATCGCCACCCCGGTTCGTGACCTGCCCCACCCCGACCAGGACGGGGGTCCGGGAATCGAGGGCGCTCACCGGGCGATCGCCCGAGCCTGGCTGAGGACCACGTTGCCCTTCTGGGTGGACGCCTCGACGATGGCCCCGTCGCCCTCACGCCAGATCTTGGTGACGATGGAGTCCTGCGGCCACACCTGATCGGCGAACCGGCCCTCGAGCGTGCCGAAGGAGTCGACCTCGCCGCCGAACACGCCGGCCAGCACCGCCCGGCCCACGAATCCGAACGTGCACAGGCCGTGGTTGAACGGGGCGTCGAAGCCGGCCATCTCGGCGAACTCGGGGTCGATGTGCAGCGGGTTGCGGTCGCCGGAGAGGCGGTAGATCGCCGCCTGCTCGGCGCGGGTCTCGTACTCGATGACCACGTCGGGCTCCCGGTCGGGCGGCTCGTTCTTGCCCGTGGTCGACGGGCCACGCTCGCCACCGAACCCGCCGGCGCCCCGCACGAACAGTGTCGCGCTGGCGGTGAACAGGTCGCCGTCGGCGTCGCTGGCCGTGCCCTCGAACCCGAGCACGGCCGCCTTGCCCTTGTCCCACACGTCGGTGATCTGCCCGCGGATCTCCACCTCGGCGCGCGGGGGGAGGGTGCGGTGGCAGGTGATCGACTGCTCGCCGTGCAGGATCATGGCCGGGTTGACCTCGACCTCA
>JBKHVG010000124.1:0-2552 GCA_046570205.1 Acidimicrobiia bacterium | reverse complement strand
TCACACCTCAACATCCGCAAGCCGGGACCGGAGCCCTCCGGCCCCGGCGACCCGCCGATCTACGACCCCGAGGAGCTGTTGGGGTTGGTCAGCCGGGACCTGCGCCAGCCGGTCGACGTGCGCGACGTGATCGCACGGACCGTCGACGGCTCGCGGTTTGAGGAGCTCAAGCCCCGGTGGGGTCCGACCATGGTGTGCGGGTGGGCCGAGATCCACGGGTATCCGGTGGGGATCCTCGGCAACAACGGCGTGATCTACCCGGATTCCGCCCAGAAGGCCGCCCACTTCATCCAGCTGTGCAACCAGACGGACACTCCACTGGTGTTCCTCCAGAACATCACCGGCTACATGGTCGGCAAGGACTTCGAGGCCCAGGGGATCGTGAAGAAGGGCTCGCAGATGATCAACGCGGTCACCAACTCGACGGTGCCGCACCTCACGGTCATCATCGGTTCCAGCTACGGCGCGGGCACCTACGGCATGTCGGGCCGGGCCTTCGGGAACCGGTTCACGTTCCTGTGGCCGACGGCCAAGATCGCGGTGATGGGGCCCAAGCAGATCGCCGGTGTCATGTCGATCGTCCGCCGGCAGCGGGCGGCCCGCACGGGCGAGCCCTTCGACGAGGAGCAGGATGCCGCCATCGTCGCCATGGTCGAGGAGGCGCAGGAGAAGGGCTCGCTCGCCCTGGCCGCCACCGGCGCCATCAGCGACGACGGGATCATCGACCCGCGCGACACCCGCACCGTCCTCGGCATGACCCTGTCCGCCGTCCGGAACCGAGCCATCGAGGGATCCTCGAGCTACGGGGTGTTCCGCCTGTGACCCGCCCCCTGACCTCCGTCCTCGTCGCCAACCGCGGCGAGATCGCCCGGCGGGTGTTCCGCACAGCCCGGGCCATGGGGCTGCGCTGCGTCGCCGTCTACGTCGATGCCGACGCCGACGCCCCCTTCGTCACCGAGGCCGACGAGGCGATCCGGCTCCCTGACGGCGGCTACCTCGACGCCGCCGCGGTGGTGGCCGCGGCCCGGGCCGCGGGTGCCGATGCGGTCCACCCCGGGTACGGCTTCCTGTCGGAGAACGGTGGGTTCGCCCGGGCCGTGATCGAGGCGGGCATCGCCTGGGTCGGCCCGACCCCCGAGGTCATCGAGTCGATGGGCGACAAGCTGGCCGCCAAGCACATCGCCATCCAGGCCGGGGTCCCCACCCTGCCATCCTCCGATGACCCAACCCGCGCCGACCTGGTCGGCTTCCCGTTGCTGGTCAAGGCGGCGGCCGGTGGCGGCGGCAAGGGCATGCGCATCGTGGAGCGCCCCGACGACCTGGAGGAAGCCGTGGCCGCCGCGCAGCGGGAGGCCAAGGGCGCCTTCGGCGACGATCGCGTGTTCCTCGAGCGCTACGTCCCCCGTGCCCGGCACATCGAGATCCAGATCCTCGGCGACGAGCACGGCAACCTCATCCACCTCGGCGAGCGGGAGTGCTCGATCCAGCGCCGCCACCAGAAGGTGATCGAGGAGTCGCCGTCCCCGGTGATCGACGACGCCCGCCGGGCCCAGATGGGCGAGTCGGCCGTCGCCCTGGCCCGCACGCTCGGCTACCGCTCGGCCGGCACGGTGGAGTTCCTCTACGACGAGGACCGGGCCGAGTTCTACTTCCTCGAGGTCAACACCCGCCTCCAGGTCGAGCACCCGGTCACCGAGGAGGTCACGGGCATCGACCTGGTGCGCGAGCAGCTGCGGGTCGCCGCCGGCGAGCCCCTCGACCAGGATCAGGCATCGGTCACCTTCACCGGTCACGCCGTCGAGGCCCGCCTCTACGCCGAGGACCCGGCCGGCGGCTTCCTGCCCGCCATCGGGCGCCTCGTGGCCTACGAGGAGCCGACCGACCCGGCCATCCGCTGGGACAGCGGCGTCGCCGCCGGCTCCGTGGTGGGCGTCGACTTCGACCCGATGCTGGCCAAGGTCGTGGCCCACGGCCCCACCCGGGCCGAGGCCGCCGGCCGGCTCGCCCTCGCGCTCGAGCGGCTCCACCTCGGCGGGGTCGTCACCAACCGGGCGTTCCTGGCCGAGACCCTCCGCACGCCAGAGTTCCTGGCCGGCGACACCACCACCGACTTCATCGACCGGGTGAACCCGCCGCGGTCGCTCGTCCTCGACGAGGAGGGGTTGCGGCGCGCTGCCGTGGCCGCCGCGCTGTGGATGCAGGGCGACAACCGGGCCCATACCGGGGTGCTCGCCGACCTGCCGTCCGGCTGGCGCAACTCGCTGATGCCGCCCGAGCGGGTCGTGCTCCGCCACGGTGGCGAGGACGTCGAGGTCACCTACCAGTCCCGCCGCGACGGCTCGTTCGCGGTGGGGGAGGGCCGGGCCCGCGTGCACGCCTGGTCGCCCGACGTGATCGACGTCGAGCTCGACGGGCGCCGCACCCGGTCCCGGGTCACCGCGGCCGGTTCCAGCATCCACGTGCAGGTCCCGAACGGCACCGTGTCGTTCGAGGTCGTGCCCCGCTTCGTGCCCCCGGGCGCCGACCTCACCGGCGGCGGCCTCCACGCCCCC
>JBKHVG010000123.1:0-2557 GCA_046570205.1 Acidimicrobiia bacterium | reverse complement strand
CCCCGTCCCAGCGATCCGGTCGTCGAGGGCGTCAGCGGCGTGCACGGCCGGCGACGGTACCCGGGCGCCGAGCCGCCGCCGGTTGGAGATCCGCTGCCGGCGTGGGCTCAACGTGTGGAGTCCTCAAGACCGCGCCACAACGGGCCGATGATCCGGATGAGTTCCTGCACCGCATGACCGCCGGAGACCCCGTGACGTCGACCACCGAGATCCCGAAGACGAGCCGGACGCGCCGTCGCCGCCGCTTCGGGTCACGGCGCCCGCGAGATCAGCGGGGCGCCGCCCTGGTCGAGTTCGCCCTGATCGCCACCCCGCTGTTCCTGATCCTGTTCGGGACCATCGAGTTCGGCTGGGCGTTCTTCCAGCTCAACGACATCCGGCACGGCTCCCGTGAGGGGCTCCGCCTCGTCGCCGTCGCCTCCGACACGAACCCCGGCTACATCCCCGCGTCGGGCGACCCGGCCATGGACACGAACGGCAAGCGGCTGGCGCAGGCGACGTGCGAGCGGATGGACCAGCGCGACGGCGTCTTCGTCACGATCGACCTCACCGAGCTCGACGGCGACGGCACCTTCGACGTCGGCGACGACGTGACCGTCACGGCCGAGAAGCCGCTCGACCAGCTCACGATGCTCTTCGACCCGGTGATCGGCCACGTGGTGTTGCGCGAGGTCGTCACCAGCCGACTCGAGCAGGACCCGCCGGTCGACGGCTCCGACGTCGTCGACGTCGAAGTCACCGATTGGGAGTGCCAGTGACCACTCGCCCGTACCGGAGGATCCAGGGCTCCCGAGGCGTCTCGGCACTGCTCTTCGCCGTGCTGCTGACCGCGATGCTGGGCGTCAGCGCGCTGGCGGTGGACGTCGGTGCGGCCTACACCGAGCGCCGGCACGACCAGAACACGGCCGACGTCGCCGTCATGTCGGGCGCGGTCGAGGCTGTTCTCGGCGGCGGCATCATCGACGATGTCGTCGACGAGGTGCGCCAGAAGGTGAACGTCACCCTCGGGAAGACCGTGACCCCCGCCGAGTGGCTGGCATGCGAGGACGATGAGCAGCTGGACCACACGGCGCGCGAGTTGGCCGCCGCCAACGAGGTCATATCGCCCGTGACCGACTGCATCTCGTTCTCCCGTACGTTCGAGGAGGTGCGGGTGAAGCTGCCGAGGCAGAAGGCCATCGGGGTGTTCGGACCCAGCCTCGGCTTCGGGGACATCCACGTCACCGCCGGCGCCAACGCCCAGATCGAGAGCGCCACCGGAGGTTTGCCGTTCGTGGCGCTGGCCACCGCCACCAAGGGCGATTTCGTGTGCCTGCGAACCAGCAGCGCCAAGGAGCCGCTCCCGCTGGCCAACGGAGGGGGTCCCGGCGTGCCGGCGTCCTACCCGACCGAGAACCCGAGCGATCCCACGGTGCGGGCCGACCCATGCCACTCCGAGGAGTTCGACACGGAGTCCGAGAACTTCGGCACGCTCCTTCCCTACCGGTACGAGGACTGCAGCCAGCAGAACGTGGAGGTGGAGCAGGCCATCTCGATCGGCCTCGACCACCCGATGGGCATCTTCCCACACGGGTACTACGCCACCCCGCCGGTCCCCTCGACCGATCCCACCTATGACGAGTACCGGGAGCGGATCGACGGTGCACCGTTCACCGGCCCCGTCGCCGGTTGCCAGACGGCCTATCCCAACACCTTCGAGCTCGACTCGGGCCTGAACGCCAGCGGGCTCAACTGCGCGCTGATGGGCAATGGTGACGACACGACGTGCAACGGCGTGCCCGCACGGCTCCGGGTCGGTGACTACGTGCAGGAGACCGGTGGCGCTCTGCTCGGAAGGGTCGACTTCGACAACTCTGCGCCGTGGGACTTCCTCCGCGACTCCGCGAGCCTCGAGGCCGATGGCTCGCCTCCCGAATGCGTGTCCGTCGCGGCTAACAGAGACAACCCGGACTGGGACCAGTACGACCGTTACGACGCTCTGATCACGTGCCTGAAGAAGTGGGGTCAGTGGATCCCCGACGGGAACGAGGGGGACGGGAACGATTTTTACTGGCCGGAGAACGAGCTCTTCACCGCGGAGATCGGCTTGTCGGGCCGGTTCGGCTTCGTGCCGCAGGTGGCGGAGGAATCTCTGGCGGACGTCGACGAAGTGCACATCGAGGGCTTCCTCCCGATCTTCATGTATCGGCTGTACATCCAAGAGCCCGGCTCGATGTGCGACCCGCTCGATCCTCGCAACGGCTCGGGACTGAAGGTTCACGACGCTGGAGTGCCCTGGAACTGCGCAGCCTCGAACGGCACGGTGGACCGACTGGCTTCGATCATCTTCGCTTGCGGCATGGTTCCCGACGCTCTCTGCAACAAGTCGACGGGTGAGCCGCAGTACGCCGGCAAGGACATCTACGAGTTCCGGCTCGTGAAGTAGGCGTCACCCCTCCGGCGGCGGCATTCCCTCGAGCTGGAGCTGGGCGCGATCGGCCTCCGTGGCGTACTCCACGGCCCGCGACGCCAGCGACCCGTGGACGACGAGCGACAGGCAGATCACGAAGATCGTGAT
>JBKHVG010000122.1:0-2569 GCA_046570205.1 Acidimicrobiia bacterium | reverse complement strand
GCCGTCGCCGTTGTCGACGAGACCCACTGGAGGCGGCATGGCGTTCCGGGAGGTTCGCGTGTTCGAAGTACGAGAGATCTTGCGGCTGTGGCTGCGGGGCGAGGGGTTGCGGGCGGTGAGCCGGCTGGCGGGGATGGACCGCAAGACGGTCCGCCGCTACGTCGAGGCTGCCGAAGAGTTGGGCCTGGATCGGGCCGGCGGCGAGGACCAGCTGACCGATCTGCTCCTCGGTGAGGTGGTCGAGCGGGTGCGGCCGCATCGCACCGATGGCCGGGGCGAAGCCCGCCGTCTCCTCGATGAGCACCGGGATCAGCTCAAGGGCTGGCTTGACGATGACGGGTTGACCGTGGTCAAGGCCCATGAGCTGTTGGAGCGCAACGGAGTCGTGGTCCCGGAGCGGACGTTGCATCGCTACGCGCTTGAGGAACTTGGTGTCGGTCGCTCCGTCCGGGCGTCGACGGTCCGGGTGAACGACGGTGAGCCGGGTGATGAGTTGCAGGTCGACTTCGGCAAGCTCGGTCGCATCCCGGATCCGGAGGCCGGCAAGCAGCGGGACTGCTGGGCGTTGGTGTTCACGCCGGTGCTGTCGCGCTACAGCTTCGTGTGGCTCACCCATCGCCAGACGACCGAGGATGTGCTCGCCGGGTTCGAAGCGGCGTGGGCGTTCTTCGGCGGGGTGTTCGCCACGGTGATCCCCGACAACATGAAGACCGTCGTCGACCAGGCCGACCGGCTCGAGCCGAGGCTGAACCAGGCCTTCGTCGAGTACGCGCAAGCACGCGGGTTCGTGATCGACCCGGCCCGGGTCCGGTCGCCGCAGGACAAGCCCCGGGTCGAGCGGGTCGTTCCGTTCGTGCGGAACAGCTTCTTCGCCGGCGAGACGTTCATCGACCTGGCCGACGCGCAACGCCGGGTCGAGGTGTGGTGTCGTGAGCGGGCCGGGATGCGGATCCATGGCACAACCCAGCTGCGCCCGGCCGAGCACTTCGGGCTCGACGAGCGACCGGTCCTCGCGCCGGCGCCGAGCTCGCCCTATGACGTGCCGATCTACGCGGCGGCGAAGGTCCACCGGGACCATCACATCGAGGTGGCCAAGGCCCTGTATTCGATCCCGGGGAACCTGATCGGCACCCGGGTCGACGTGCGCGCCGATCGGTCCCTGGTTCGTGTGTTCTCCCGAGGTCAGCTGATCAAGGTCCATCCCCGCCAGGCACCGGGCGGTCGGTCCACCGATCCGGAGGACCTGCCGTCGGACAAGACGATCTACGCGATGCGGGACCTCGACAAGCTCCAGCGCCTCGCCGCCGGCCACGGCGAAGCGGTCGGCGCCTACGCCACTGCCCTGTTGGACATCCCGTTGCCGTGGACGAAGATGCGCCAGGTCTACGCCCTTCTCGGACTCGTCAAGAAGTGGGGCCCGGAGCGGGTCAACGCCGCCTGCGAACGAGCCCTCGACGCGGAGGCCATCAACGTCGGGCTCATCGGTCGCATGCTCGAACGCGGCACCGAGAACGGGGACGCCCCGCCGCGGCCGACATCGCCGGGCACGGTCGTGACGCCACGGTTCGCTCGGGATCTCAGCCACTTCGCCGTGCGCGCTGGCGACGAGGAGGTGGCCGGATGAGCACCACCCCGACCGTCACTCCCGAGCTGAAGGCCCTGCTGCGCCGGGTCAAGCTCGGCCGCTGCCTCGACACTCTCCCCGAACGCCTCGCCCTCGCCACCACTGGCGGCATGGGACATGCCGAGTTCCTCGAGCTCGTCCTCGCCGACGAAGTCACCCGCCGCGAGAACACCTCGGCCGACCGGCGCGCCCGCACCGCCGGCCTGGATCCGACCATGACCCTGGACCGCTGGGATGACACCACCAAGATCACCTACGACCGAGCCACTTGGAACGAGCTGTGCTCGCTGCGCTTCGTCGACGCCGGGCACAACGCCGTCATCATGGGACCCGTCGGCGTCGGCAAGACCTTCCTGGCCACCGCCCTCGGCCACGCCGCGGTCCGCCGACGATTCAGCGTCCACTTCGAACGCTGCGACCGGTTGCTGAAACGACTCCGGGCGAGCCGGCTCGACAACAGCCACGACGCCGAGATCCGCAAGCTGTTGCGCGTCGACCTCCTGTTGATCGACGACTTCGCCCTCCAGCCCATGGACTCGATCGACACCGCCGACATCTACGAACTCATCGTCGAACGACACCGAGCTGCAGCGACCGTGGTGACCAGCAACAGGGAGCCCGTCGAGTGGCTCGGGCTGATGGCCGACCCGCTCCTCGCCCAGTCAGCGATCGACCGGCTCCAGTCCGCCGCCCACGAACTCGTCCTCGACGGCGAGTCCTACCGCCAACGACAGAAGCCCACCGTCACCGACGCTCTTGACGAGCCCCCAACGCCCCGACGATCATCCCGTCGCCGGACCTGACCGAACCCCGGAAGTGGTCCCATGCCACTGGCGAACGGGTGGTCCCATCAAGCTGGCGAGCGACAACCGAGCGACATCGACCGGCACCTTCCGGGCGGTACCCCACGCGATTATGTCCTCGCGTTTGGTGGCTGTGAACGCG
>JBKHVG010000121.1:0-2612 GCA_046570205.1 Acidimicrobiia bacterium | reverse complement strand
GCGACGCCCATGAGCAGGCCGAGGCTGATGCGGCCGGCCCAGACGAGGCTGGCGGCGGCGAGGAGGAGGTTGCCGGCGACGAGGGCGACGCCGACGCCGGCGGACAAGGCGCCGTCGAGGCCGGCGAACACCGCGGCCACCGCCACGGCCACGGGGGCCACGGGCAGGGCCTTGCGGAGCAGGTCGCCCACGAGCTCGTACTCGGGGGCCTCACCGGCGGGGGCGGCGACGGGGATCACGCCTGGGCCTGCCGCTCGGACCAGAGGTCGACGTCGTCGGAGGCGGGGGCGTCCTGGCCGGTGCGGCCGCCGCGCGCCCAGCGGCTGGTGGACTCGAGCTCGCGCATCTCGGCGTCGTAGGTGAACCACAGCTTGGCGATGGTGCCTGCGAGGGCGAAGGCGGCGAAGCCGAGCGTGAGCCACGGGCCGGTGCCGAGCCAGCCGTCGACGAGCCAACCGAGCCCACCGAACACCAGGGGCGTCACGGCGAGCTCGATGCCACGGGCCGACTCGTCACCGAGCAGCTCGTTCAGGGCTGGCTTGTCGCTTCTCGGGGACACGGTTCGAGGAGATCCTTCGGCGCCGCTTGTGAATCGTTTCGCAATCTACGAAGGCAGGTCTCGAGACGGCAAATCCGAAGCCCCCGATGACCGGCGGCAACGTAGCAAAGCGGCGGTTCACGCATCCGTCGTGCGCCGGGCCCGGCGCTCGGTGCGGGCCCGGGGGTGCAGCACGGTGTAGAGCAGCAGGGCCAGGGCGGCGATGCCGATGGGCAGGGCCCCGTCGTCGGAGTCGGTGTAGACGGGGTACAGCACGAGGCCCGACAGCAGCGCCGTCCAGAGCCACAGGATGGCGACGCTGCGCCGCTGGCCGTGGCCGAGGTCCATGAGCCGGTGGTGCAGGTGGCCCTTGTCGGCCTCGGCGAAGCTCATGCCCTTGCGGACCCGCCGGACGATGGCGTAGGCGGTGTCGAAGATCGGCACCCCGAGGATCACCAGCGGGATGAACAGCGGGGCGAAGAAGAAGAACGTCTGGCTCGAGGAGTCGGCCAGCGAGTTGCCGCCGACGGCGATGGACGACGCCGCCATGAGCAGCCCGAGCAGCAGCGCGCCGCCGTCGCCCATGAACTGCGAGGCCGGGTTCCAGTTGTGCGGGAGGAACCCGACGCAGGCGCCGCACGTGGCCAGCGCGACGAGCGGGGCCACGTTGTCGGCGGGCAGCTGGGCGACCGAGGGGTCGCCGAGGCGGTCGGCGAACAGGAACAGGGCGCCCGACGCGATGGCCACGATGCCGGCGGCGAGGCCGTCGAGGCCGTCGATGAGGTTGATCGCCTGGCACATGCCCACGACCCACAGCACGGTGACGAGGGCGGCGAGGTCGGGCGACAGGTCGATGAGGCCGACCTCGGGCATGCGGAACAGCAGGATCGACACGCCGGCGATGTTGAGGATGGAGCCGGCGAGCACGGTGCCGGCGGTCTTGGCCGGCGCCGAGATCTCCCGGACGTCGTCGACCGCGCCGACGGCGTAGACCACGACCGCGGCGATCACGACGCCGAGGGGGACGGTGGGGGCCGTGAAGATGGCGCCGAAGCCGCCGCCCCGCCAGCCCACCAGCATGCCGACGAGGAAGCCGGCGAGGATGCCGAGCCCGCCGAGGGTGGGGGTCGGCCGGGCGTGCACCCGCCGGTCGTCGGGGATGGCGATGGCCCCCAGCCGCGACGCGAGCCGTCCCGCCAGCGGGGTGAGCACCAGCGTGGTCAGGGCAGCGGCGACGAAGACCAGGAGCGGGTCCATGGCGAGGGGGCCGGCCGGGCCGGCACCCGGCGGCTCAGGCCGGGTAGGGCTCGAACTTGCCGCAGAGGGCCCGGACCTCGTCGCGGACGGCGGCGATCTCGGACTCGTCCTCGCGCCCGTCGAGCGTGCGCACGATGAGCTCGGCGATGGTGTCCATCTCGTCCTCGCCCATCCCCTGGGTGGTGACCGCCGGCGTGCCGATGCGCAGGCCCGAGGTGATGTAGGGCGGGCGGGGGTCGTCGGGGACGGTGTTCTCGTTGAGCGAGATGCCCGCCCGGTCGAGCGCGAGGCGCGCCTTCTTGCCGGAGAGCTCCTCGTCGTAGGAGCGCAGGTCGACCAGCAGCAGGTGGTTGTCGGTGCCGCCGGAGACGAGGCGCAGGCCCCGGCCGGCGAGGCCCTTGGCCAGGGCCTCGGCGTTGCGCACGATCTGGGCGGCGTAGTGGCGGAAGTCCTCGGTGGCGGCCTCGGCGAAGGCGACCGCCTTGCCGGCGATGACGTGGTCGAGCGGGCCGCCCTGCAGGCCGGGGAACATGGCCTTGTCGATGGTGGAGGCCAGCTCCTCGGTGCACAGGATCGTGCCGCCGCGAGGGCCGCGGAGGGTCTTGTGCGTGGTGAAGGTGACGATGTCGGCCACCGGCACCGGCGAGGGGTGGACGCCGCCGGCGATGAGCCCCGCGATGTGGGCGGCGTCGAACATGAAGTACGCGCCGATCTCGTCGGCGATGTCGCGGAAGGGCTGCGGGTCGATGATCCGGGGGTAGGCGGTGGCGCCGGCGACGATGATCTTGGGGCGGTGCTCGAGGGCGACGTCGCGGAC
>JBKHVG010000120.1:0-2634 GCA_046570205.1 Acidimicrobiia bacterium | reverse complement strand
GAAGAGGACCTCAGGGTCATGTGGGCATAGGATGCCGTGACGCGTCGGGTCCGGCGCACCCCGCCGAAGCAACGAAAGAGGCAACCGATGAGCTGGCTCCTCGAGCGCATGGCCCGAGCCGTCGCCCGCACCCCCGGACGGGTGCTGCTGGCACTGGCCGTCGTCACCGTCGTCCTCGGCGGCTTCGCCACCCAGCAGACGACGGACGCGGATCTCACCTCCTTCGCACCGGACAGCGAGCTGGCCCGCGCCTTCGAGCGGGTGGAGGACGACTTCTCCGGCGGCGGTGCGCGGATCCAGGTGATCATCGACGCCGGCGACGGTGGACAGGTGCTGTCCCCGGCGGGCCTGGCCGCGGCCGACGCCATCGCCGACGCCGTGCGGGCCGAGGAGTCCGTCGACCTCGCCGCCGGTGAACGGGGGGTGGCCTCCTTCGGCGGCCCCGTCGTGGGCGCCCTCGAGGCCCAGGGCCTCGCGGTCGCCCAGGCCGGCGCGGAGGAGATCGCCACCGCGGTCGAGGTGGCCTACGCGGACCCTCGGGCGGCACAGGCGCTCGGCCTGCTCTCCGGCGATCCGGGTGACTCCCGAGCCGGCCTGGTCATCGTCGAGCTGGATCCGTCGTTGAGCGACAGCGAAGCAGCCGAGGACCAGCTGGCCGCGGCCGACGCCATCGCCGCCGTCGACGCCGAGACGTCGGAGGTGGAGATCGACGCGTTCAGCCAGGCCATCTTGTCCGATCAGCTCCAGACCGATTCCCAGGAGGAGATGCCACGCCTCCTCGGCGTCTCCCTCCTGCTCATCGTCGGCATCCTCGCCTTCCAGTACCGCTCGGCCAGCGACGTGGCCCTCGGCTTCGCCGGGCTGATCATCACCATCATGTGGATGTTCGGACTCGGCGTCCTGCTCGGACCCGACTTCCTCGGCGTGGTGGGTCCCTTCACGCAGATCTCCACCGCGGTGCCGGTCCTGCTCGTCGGCCTCGGCATCGACTACGCCATCCACCTCACCTCGCGCTACCGGGAGGAGCAGAACCACGGCGTGGCGCCCGGGCCGGCGTCGGCCACCGCGGTGCGGGCCGTCGGCGGCGCCCTCGTGCTGGCCACGGTCACCACGGTGGTGGGCTTCCTCACCAACGTCGTCTCGCCGTTGCCGCCGATGGCCGATTTCGGCATCTTCACCGCGGTGGGCGTGCTCTCGGCGTTCGTCGTCATGGCCCTCCTCATCCCCAGCGCCCGCCACCTGCTCGACGCCCGTCCCCGCGGTCAGGCCAAGACCGAGCGTCGCCGCGAGAAGGCGGCGGCGAAGGAGGCCGAGGGTCGCACCGTCAACGCTTCGGGGCTCGCCGGGGTGATGGGCCGCACCGCCGCCTTCGCCGAGCACATCCCGCGGATCACGCTGGCCGTGGCGGCCGTGGTCACGGTGGCGTCGGGCGTCGCCGCCACCCAGATCGAGACCTCGTTCAGCCAGGACGACTTCATCCCGGAGGACTCCGAGCCGGGCATCGTGCTCGACAAGGTCGACCGGCTCTTCGGCGGCGACCTCACCGAGCAGACCTACGTGATCGTGGACGGTGATCTCACGGCGCCCGAGGCCATCGCCGCCCTCGAGCGGGTCCAGGCCGACCTGGCCGAGACCGAGTACGTGCGCAGCGCCGGGGGTGAGGCCGACATCATCTCCCCGCTCAGCCTGCTGGGCCGCCTCGCTGCCCAGGATCCCGCCTTTGCCGGCGCGGCCGGCGATCTCGGCTTCGACCCCGTGCGCGGCCTGGCCGACGACGCCGACGTCGAGGCCCTGTTCGAGCTGGCGCGGGAGGCCGCCCCCGACTTCAGCGCCCAGATCATCGGCGACGACAGCGCCTCGGCGCTGCTGTCCGTCGCCACCAACGCCGGGCAGGACGACGCCCAGGCCGCGGCCGACGCCATCGACACCGCCGTGGCACCCCTGCGCGACGCCGGGCTGGAGACGGTGGTCGTCTCGCAGTTCCTGGTCTTCGACGAGGTGCTCGACGCCATGACCGACAGCCAGACGCAGGGGATCGTGATCACCCTGGTCGCCGCCCTCGCCCTCCTGATCGCCTACTACGGGGTCGTGGCCCGCAAGCCGCTTCTGGGTGCCATCACGATGGTGCCCTCCGTGGCGGTCGTCGGCTGGATCCTCGGCACCATGGTGCTGCTCGACATCAGCTTCAACGTGCTCACCGCCATGGTGGCCAGCATCGGCATCGGCATCGGCGTGCCCTACGGCATCCACGTGACCCACCGGTTCCTCGAGGACTGGCGTCGCTACGACACCGTCGACGAGGCGGTCCGCCAGACGCTCACCCACACGGGAGGGGCCATGGCCGCGTCGGCGGCCACCACGGCAGCCGGCTTCGGTGTCCTGGTGTTCGCATCCCTCGAGCCGCTCCGCCAGTTCGGGCTGATCGTCGCCCTCACCATCGTGTACTCGCTGGTCGCTGCCGTGCTGATCCAGCCCGCCTGCCTGAAGCTGTGGGGCGAGTGGCGGGCCCGCAAGGGCGAGGTGGGACGGTTGCGCGACGACGAGCAGGGTCACGTCGCCGACGGGTCCGTGGGCGCCGAGGTCGGTGCCTGACCGACCCGTGGCACCGTGAGACGCTCCATGTACCATGTTCCA
>JBKHVG010000119.1:0-2746 GCA_046570205.1 Acidimicrobiia bacterium | reverse complement strand
CCCGTCGAGGACCTCTCTGACGCTACGGATCCGGGCGCCGATGCGCGGCAGGTCGGCCTCGACGCGCCGATCAACCGCAACGTGGAAATGTCAACCCCATTTGGCCCCACCGTGCTGGCTTGCGTTGGCCCCACCTGTAGGCGCGTTGTGGCGTCTCCAGCGTGACGTGTTCACGCGGAGTGGTCAGGTGTCGGTGATGTCTTCGTCGGCGGTGGCTTCTCCTTCCGTGTGGATCGGGTGTCGTTGGCGGCGGGCGCTGCGGGTTCGGTTGTGATGTGGGGTTGCCAGGGTCCCACCGGGTTGTCAGGTGGCGGCGGCTCCCTTCTTCTTGGCGGCTCTGGTGGCCCGGAGCCGGTAGCTGTCGGTGCCGGTTTCGATGATGTGGGCGTTGTAGGTGACCCGGTCGACGACGGCGGCGGCGAGGCGCGGGTCGGTGAAGGTGCGGCCCCATTCACTGAACGGCGCGTTCGAGGCGATGGCGATCGAGGCTCGTTCGTCGCGTTCGGTGATCACCTGGAACAGAAGTTCGGCGCCGCGGTCGTCGACGTGGACGTAGCCGAGCTCGTCGAGACAGAGCAGGTCGAAGCGTCCGTAGCGGCCGACGAGTTTGGACAGGGTGCGCTCGTCAGCGGCTTCGGCGAGTTCGTTGACGAGCTTGGCGCAGGTGACGTAGCGGACTCGGCGGCCGCTCTGGGCTGCGGCGATGCCGGCGCCGATGAGCAGGTGGGTCTTGCCGGTGCCCGAATCGCCGAGCAACACGACCGGTTCACCCCGGTCGATCCAGGCGCCGGCAGCGAGGGTGGCGATGGTGGCCTCGCCGATCGGGCTGACGGTGGTGTCGAAGTCGCTGAGGTGCTTGGGTCGGGGGAACCTGGCCTCCACGACCCGGCGGGCCCGGCGGCGTTCGTGGCGGTCATCGACCTCGGCGCTGAGGACCTCGGCGAGGAACCCACGGTGGGTGAGCCGCTGTTTGGCGGCTTGATCGGCGAGCCGACTGGCTTCGGCGCGGATCGTTGGCAGGTGCAGCTCTCGGGCGGCGGCGACGATCGCGGTGTCGGCGCCTTGTTCGGTCTGGGCGACGCTCATCGTGTCGGCTCCCCGGCGACGACGCGGGCGAGTCGGGCCAGGTCGTCACGTAGCGCAGCGGCTTGGCCGGCCTGACCGACGTGGCGGTCATAGCTGTCAGCGGCGGCCGCGTCAGCGGCCAGCCACTCGTCGAGGACCTCGCAGATCTCGGCGAGCTCGACCGCGTCAGCGGCATCGATGGTCACGGTGGTGGTCTTCACAGCTGTCCTCCAACGGCAAGCAGGTCGTCGTAGCCGCCCAACGTCGGAGCTGGACGCTCGACGTCGCGGGTGTTGCGGATCGGGATCACCGCCGCGGGCAGGCGGGCCTGGCTGGCCGCTCGGGCTTCGATGGCAACGACTTCTGGGTCGACCGAGCCGGCCGAGACGGCGGCGTCGATGCCGGCGGCCACGACGGTGGCGGGCAGGTTGCGGTGCAACAACAACACCTTGCACAACGCCCGGGTGCCGGCGCCGTCCCCGAGCTGGCGGCGGGCTTGGGCCCAGAACCGGTCATGCGCGGCGCTGAACGCCCCTGCTGAGCGGGCCTGGGCCAGCGCGACCGAGCCGGCCATGGCGCCGGGCTTGCGCATCAACACCTCGACGTAGTGGTCCAACACCAGCGTCTCGGTGCCCTTGTGCAGGCTGCGGGCATGGGTGGCGACGACCTTGTGACCGTCGTCGAGGACTTCGAGATGCCGTGCGTGCAAGCGGACCGTGACCCGCCGGCGAGCAAGGCGTGCCGGCACCGAATACCACGACTGGCGCACACACACCCGGGCCTTGGTGTCGACCTTGGCCGACAACTCCGTGAAGCACTCGAAGGCGTCGACCGGCAACTCGCGCAGGAACGGGGCCTCGACGGCGAAGGCCTCGCCGACCGTCTCGGACCGGTGTCCGATGCTGCGCCCGTCGTCGGTGCGGTCACCCGCTGCGATCAACTCGTTGAGCTCCGCCAGGTCGGCGACCCGGGGAACCGGGACCAGGTGACGGCGCCGGAACCGGCCCACCTCGCCTTCCACACCGCCCTTCTCATGAGCACCGTCGATGCCGGGCAGGCAGTAGAAGCTGTCGTAGCCGTAGTGCGAGCGCAGGGCCACGAACCGTTCGTGTTCAACCCGGTCGCGGCCCATCAACACCTTGACCACCGCCGGCTTCAGATTGTCATAACGGATCCGAGCCGGAACCCCGCCAAGATGCTCGAACGCCAACCGGTGGCCCTCCAAGAACGCTTCCTGGGCCTGATTGGCGAAGGCCACATGGAAGCCCCGACCCGACGCCGACAGGCGCAGACAGAACATCCACAGCTTCACCAGCGTCCCGTCCACCCACGCCTTGAACTCACCGAAGTCGACCTCGGCCTCCTCGCCCGGCTCGTGCAACTGCGGCACCGTCACCACCGCCGCAGCGTTGCTCAACTCGGTGCGCACTTCAGCGACGAAGGCCCGCACCGTGGACTCGGCCACCACCGCCCCGTGCTCATCGCGCAGGCGCTGCCACACCCGCCGGGCCGTGTGCCGCTGCTTGCGGGGCACCCCCAAGTCATCACGCAACCAGCCCCGCACGATCTCCTGATACGGGCCCAACGCCGGTGAGGTCCGCTCCGCGGTCTTGCGCGGCGGCGGCACCGCCGACGCCAACGCCTGACGCACCGTGCGGCGATGCACCCGGTGCTTGTCGGC
>JBKHVG010000118.1:0-2794 GCA_046570205.1 Acidimicrobiia bacterium | reverse complement strand
CATCGCCACGATGCTCGGCATCCCGGTCGAGCACGAAGAGCGGTTCACGGGATGGGTCGTCAAGATCCTCCAGGAGGGGTTCCACAACATCGCGGGCTCCCGAGCGGCGCTCGACGAGCTGATCGGGTACTTCGCCGAGCGCATCGCCGAGCACCGCGCCATCCCCGAGGGCGAGCGCCCCGAGGACCTGCTCACGCTCCTGATCGAATCCGATGTCGACGGCGAGCCGATCGACGACATGCACCTGTTGGGCAGCTGCTTCCTGCTCCTCGTGGCCGGCATCGACACGACGTGGAGCTCCATCGGTGCAGGCCTGTGGCACCTGGCGACCCATCCCGAAGACCAACAGCGCTTGCGGGAGGCACCCGATCTGATGGACACCGCGGTCGAGGAGATCCTGCGGATGTACAGCCCGGTGACCATGGCCCGCTACGTCACCCAGGACGTCGAGTTCCAGGGTTGCCCGATGAAGGAGGGCGACAAGGTCCTCATGGCCTTCCCCGCCGGCAACCGCGATCCCGCGCACTTCGAGCGCGCCGACGAGTTCGTCATCGACCGCAAGCAGAACCGCCACTTCGCGTTCGGTTCCGGCATCCACCGCTGCCTGGACTCGAACCTCGCCCGCATGGAGCTGAAGGTGGCCATCCAGACCTTCCTCGACCGCGTGCCGCCCTTCGCGGTGGAAGATCCCGCCCTGGTGACCTGGGTCGGTGGGCAGGTGCGCGGGCCGCGCACGGTGCCCATCGTCTTCGACGCGCCGTAGCGTCCGCATCGACGGCCCGGGAGAGGGCCGTAGGACCGGCACCTGCGGTGGCGGTCGACCACCCGAGTGACAGGCGCCGGGCGTCCCCAGGTCCTGCAGCGCATCGCTCGGCGCGCTTCGGGCTCGCCTGGGGCGCCAAGGGGTGCGCCCGAGCCGAGGACCACGAAGGCAAGGTGCGGTCCAGCGGCGGCCGACCCTCCTGGCCCGGCTCCCCGGTCGCAGTGACCCCTTGAAACAGCAGCGGCATCCTGTCTTGCGGTCGGCGTGGGAGCCGGTTCAGACTGCGCCCATGCCCCAACCGATCAGCTCTGATCTCGTCGGCCTCGAGCTCCCGCCGGTCACGGCGGCCTGGAGCGACAAGGACGTCATGCTCTACGCGCTCGGCGTCGGCGCCCGCCCGCGGGAGGATCTCGACTTCGTCTACGAGGGCCGCGGCCCGGTGGTCCTGCCCACCTACGGCGTGATCCCGGGGCTGATGGCCATGGGCAGCGTGTTCGGCGAGGTCGAGGTGAACCCAGCCATGATCCTGCACGGCGAGCAGTCCATCACCTGCCACCGCACCCTGCCCCCTCGGGCGGAGGTGCAGATCCAGGGGCGGATCACCGAGGTGTGGGACAAGGGCAAGGCGGCGGTCCTCGGCTTCGAGGGCACGGCCAGCGACGGCGACGGCGAGATGTTCACCGCCGCCGCCACCCTGTTCGTCCGTGGCGCGGGCGGGTTCGGCGGAGAGCGGGGCCCGTCGACCAGCGGCAAGAACCAGCCCCCCGACCGGGACCCCGACGTGGTGGTCGAGTACGAGACCCGCCCGGAGCAGGCGGCGATCTACCGTCTGTCCGGCGACCGCAACCCGCTCCACATCGACCCGGAGTTCGCCAAGATGGCGGGCTTCGACGCGCCGTTCAACCACGGCCTGTGCACCTTCGGCTTCGTGGGCCGGGCCGTGCTGGCCGGCGTGTTCGGCGGCGACGTGGACGCCTTCGGCACGCTCGAGGGCCGGTTCGCCGACCAGGTCTGGCCCGAGGACACGATCATCACGAAGATCTGGCGTGACGGCGACGGCGGCGTCGTCGAGGCGTCGACCCAGAAGGGCAACGTCGTGCTCAGCCAGGCCCGGGCCATCGCCCGGTGAGCGCGCCCGCGCCCCGGACCCCGGTCCTCGTCGGAGTCGGGCAGATCACCAACCGCGGCGACGAGCTGGTCGACCCGATCACGCTCGCCGCCGAGGCCACCCGCCGGGCCCTCGCCGACTGCGGCGCCCACCTGAGCGTGGACACCGTCGCCATGCCCGGCGTCCTCTCCCCCCGCACCGAGCACGCCGCCCACCGGCTCGCCGCCGCGCTCGGCCTCGCCCCGCGCCGGCTGCTGTCCTCCACCATCGGGGGCAACACCCCCCAGTGGCTGGTGGGCGCCCTCGGCGCCGACATCGTGGCGGGCCGCTGCGACGTGGCCCTCGTCGCCGGCGCCGAGGCCGGGGCGTCGGTGCGACGAGCTCGCCAGCAGGGCGTCGCGGCGCGGTCGGCACCCGAGCCCACCGGTGAGGACACGGAGATCGGCGACACCCGCGTGGGCGTGTCGGCCGCGGAGATGCACGCCGGCCTGGCCCCGCCGCCGTTCCTGTACCCCATCCTGGAATCGGCCGTGGCCCACCGCGCCGGGCGGAGCCTCGACGAGCAGCGCCGCTACCTGGGCCGGTTCATGGCTCCCGCCACGGCGGTGGCCGCCTCCCACCCCGACCGCTCCTGGTTCCCGACCGCGGCGACCGCCGAGGAGCTGTCCGAGCCGACGCCGGACAACCGGATGATCGCCGAGCCGTACACCAAGCGGATGAACGCGATCATCGAGGTCGACCAGGCGGCGGCGCTGCTCCTGTGCTCCGTGGAGGCCGCCGAGGCCGCCGGCATACCCCGCGACCGGTGGGTCTTCCCCCTCGGGGTCGCCGACCTCAACGACGTCTTCTTCCCGCTGGAGCGGCCCGAGCTGCACCGCTCCCCCGCCATCGAGACCGCCGGTCGGGCCCTGTTCGACGCCGTC
>JBKHVG010000117.1:0-2828 GCA_046570205.1 Acidimicrobiia bacterium | reverse complement strand
TGTGGACGCCGGTCAAGGCCGTGCTGCAGTCGCTCGCCGATGATCCGGACCGCTTCGACGGCGTCCTCACCCTCGGAGTCGATGAACACATCTGGCACCACGTCTCCCGCCGCAAACGCGGGCCGAAAGAACTGACCGGGATGGTCGACCTCACCCGCGATCGGGACGGAAAGGTGCAGGCCAGACTGCTGGATCTCGTGCCAGGCCGCTCCGGGGCAGTGCTGGCCGACTGGCTCACCGGACGCGGTGAGGGCTTCACCAGCGGTGTCGAGATCGCCGCCTTGGATCCGTTCCACGGCTACAAGCGGGCCATCGATGACGAACTCGAGGACGCCACCGCGGTGCTCGACGCTTTCCATGTCGTCAAGCTCGCTCTCGGTGCCGTGGACGAGGTCCGCCGTAGGTTGCAGCAGCAGATCTGCGGGCACCGCGGACGCAAGGGCGACCCGCTCTACGGGATCCGCACCATCATCCGCTGCGACCCGGCACGGCTGACCGAGCGGCAGTGGCGACGGTTCAATGACGCATTGGCCGCCGACCCCCGGCACGAGGAACTGTTCCTCGCCTGGCAGATCGCCCACGAACTCCGACAGGCCTACCACCATAAAGACCTGCCAGCCGGGCGCAGCGCTGCGGAGAAGATACTCGCGACCTTGCCGTCCTGCCCGATCCCAGAGATCGCCCGCCTCGGCCGCACTCTTCGCAAGTGGAAGGACTCCTTCCTCGCCTACTGGACCACTGACCGATCCAACAATGGTGGAACCGAAGCGATCAACGGCCTCATCGAACTCCACCGGCGCCTGGCCCGCGGCTACCGCAACCGCGACAACTACCGCCTGCGGATGCTCCTCATCGCCGGCGGGCTACGGACCTGACCCCACACTCAGATGCGAAGAGCCCCTTATCCGGCCCTTCCGGAATCAGAGTGCATTGATCCGGTCGTGAAGCTGACCGGAGTGGATCAGTGACCGCAAGATGTAGTGCTTGAGGTTGCGGAAGCCCAGGGCGATTGGGTCTGTCAACTTAACGGTGTATCTCTGCTTGTGTAGTGGGTTAGTTGCGGTGGGCTGAGAGTCGGCCGTCGAAGGCGATGTCGAACGCGTTGAGTGCTTGCTTCCAGCGTTGGGTCCACCGGGCTCGGCCCTTGCCAGTGGGGTCCAGTGCCATCACGGCGAGGTAGACGCACTTGAGCGCGGCCTGCTCGTTGGGGAAGTGGCCCCGGGCCCTGACGGCCTTGCGTATGCGGGCGTTGACCGACTCGATGGCGTTTGTGGTGCACACGATCCGCCGGATCTCGCGGTCAAACTGTAGGAAGGGCACGAACTCGGCCCAGCTGTTCGACCACAGTCGGACGATCGCCGGATACTTCTGCCCCCATTCCTCCTGGAATTCCAGGAAGCGTTCCTCGGCCTCGTCAACGGTCGCGGCCTGGTAGACGGGCTTGAGAGCGCGGGAGATCGCGTCCCAGTCCTGGCGGGCGGAGTAGCGGAAGCTATTGCGCATCAGGTGCACAATGCAGGTCTGCACGATCGTGTCCGACCAGACGGTGTTCACCGCGTCAGGCAGACCCTTGAGCCCGTCGCAGACGAGCATGAGGACGTCCTCGACGCCGCGGTTCTTGATCTCGGTCAGCACCTGCAGCCAGTACTTGGCGCCCTCGCCGCCGTCGCCGGCCCACAGTCCGAGGATGTCGCGGTTACCGTCCACGGTCACGGCCAACGCGATATAAATGGGCCGGTTAGCGACCTGCCCGTCGCGGACCTTGACGTTGATGCAATCGACGAACACCACCGGATACACCGGGTCCAGAGGGCGGTTCTGCCACTCGGCCATCCCGTCCAGGACCTTGTCGGTGATGGTGCTGATGGTCGTCTTCGACACCTCCGAGCCGTACACGTCGGCCAGGTGCGCCGAGATGTCACCATGTGTCATCCCACGGGCCGACAGTGAGAGCACGATGTCCTCGATCGACCCGAGCCGGCGCTGCCGCTTGCGCACGACCACCGGCTCGAACGAGCCAGCACGATCCCGCGGCACATCGACCTCCACCGGTCCGGCCTTGGTCAACACCGTCTTGGACCTCGTACCGTTGCGAGCGTTGCCTTCGTCCACGCCCTTGGACCGCTCGTGCTTGTCGTAGCCCAGGTGAGCGGTGATCTCGCCCTCCAGGGCCGACTCCAGGACCAGCTTGGTCAGCTGCCCGAGCAGACCGTCCTCGCCCTCCACGGACAGTCCCTGCCGCTGGGCCTGGCCTACCAACTGCGCCACCAGCTCCTTGTCCACCACCGGTGACTGCTCACCCGCCGTCGTCGACACCGGCTGCTCCTTGACCTCCGTCGCGACCGGCGCCAGCGCCGGCTCAACCTGCTTACTCATCGTGTACCTCCTAGATCGGAGTTACACCGTTGAAAGTACAGTCCCGCGGTCAGTTCAGCTCCCTGCTCGCGGACAGCTGATCTCCCTGTGCGCGGTCAGTTGATCTCCCTGGTGGTCGGTTAGTGCAATGGGACCACCCCCTTGCCGGCGGTGGCTTCGGCGAGCCGGAGGGAGGTGCCTTCGGTGATGATGACGTGGGCGTGGTGCAGGAGTCGGTTTTGGGCATGAAGGTGTCGAATCCCGCGGGGTGCAGGTTGCTGGTGACCGCCAGGCTGCGGCGTTCGTAGGTGGCATCGACCAGGCGGTAGAACGCCTCTGCGGCGGCTTGACCTGCGGGCAGCATCCCGATGTCGTCGACGACGATGAGTTCAGCCCTGGTGATGCGGGCGATGACTTTGCCGGCGGAGCCGTCGACGTTGGCGCGTGCCAGGGCTTCGGTCAGTGATTCGAGG
>JBKHVG010000116.1:0-2858 GCA_046570205.1 Acidimicrobiia bacterium | reverse complement strand
GAGCGAAACCCCTTGTCCTCGTCCCGAATCTCCGCCGCCGTCGCCGCCATCGCACCCTCGGCGACCCTCGCCGTCGACGCCAAGGCCAAGGCCATGAAGGCCGCCGGCGAACCGGTCATCGGCTTCGGCGCCGGCGAGCCCGACTTCCCCACGCCGGCCCACATCGTCGAGGCCGCGGTCGAGGCCTGCCGGGACCCGAAGAACCACAAGTACAGCCCCGCCGGCGGCCTGCCCGAGCTCAAGCAGGCCATCGCCGACAAGACCAAGCGCGACTCCGGCCTCGACGTCGACCCGGCCAACGTGCTGGTCACCAACGGCGGCAAGCACGCCGTCTACGCCGCCTTCCTGACCCTGGTCGACCCGGGCGACGAGGTCCTGCTCCCCGCGCCGTACTGGACCACCTACCCCGAGCCCGTCGGCCTGGCCGGCGGCGTCACCGTCCCCATCGTGTGCGACGAGTCGACCGGGTTCAAGGCCACCGTCGAGCAACTCGAGGCGGCCCGCACCGACAAGACCAAGGTGCTCGTCTTCGTGTCGCCGTCCAACCCGACCGGCGCTGTCTACTCGCCCGACGAGGTGCGGGCCATCGGCCAATGGGCGGCCGAGCACGGCATCTGGGTGCTCACCGACGAGATCTACGAGCACCTCGTCTACGGCGGCCACGAGTTCACGTCGATGCCGGTCGAGGTTCCCGAGATCGCCGACCGCTGCGTCGTGCTCAACGGTGTGGCCAAGACCTACGCCATGACCGGCTGGCGGGTCGGCTGGATGATCGGGCCGAGCGACGTCATCAAGGGCGCCACCAACCTGCAGAGCCACTCCACCTCCAATGTCGCGAACGTCAGCCAGCGGGCGGCGCTCGCCGCCGTGTCGGGCTCGCTCGACGACGTCGTGATGATGCGAGAGGCCTTTGACCGCCGCCGCCTGACCATCTGGAAGATGCTCGACGCGATCGACGGCGTGACCTGCCTGGAGCCCGAGGGCGCGTTCTACGCCTACCCCAACCTCACCGGGCTGTATGGCCGCTCGCTCAACGGCCGCACCGCCGACAACACGCTCGACCTCGCGGCCGTCATCCTCGAGGAGGCCAAGGTCGCCATCGTGCCTGGCGAGGCGTTCGGGACGCCCGGCTACGCCCGTCTCTCGTTCGCCCTCGGCGACGACGATCTGGGCGAAGGCGTCCAGCGGATCGCCGACCTGGTCCAAGGCTGACCCGCTCCAGCTCTCGGTATGCGGGTGCGCATACTCGAGTTATGATTGCCGTATGAGCGCGAAGAAGCGGCGTCTGACCGTCACGGTCGATCCGGAGCTGATCGAGGCGGGACAGCAGGCTGTCGCGTCTGGAGAAGCCGACTCGGTGAGCGGCTGGGTCAGTTCGGCGATCGAGGACAAGATCCGGCGGGACCGCAAGCTCCACCTCCTGCGTGCTGCCGTCGCGGAGTACGAGCAGGAGTTCGGGGAAATCACTGCCGAGGAGGTGGCCGCCCAGCGGCGTTCCGACCGTCACGATGCCACGGTCCTCCGAGGCGGCCGTCGTTCCGGTGGAAAGAAGGTCAAGTCGGCGTGACGCTCGTTCTCGACAGCGGTGCACTCGTCGCGCTCGAACGGAACGAGCGGTCGATGTGGGTTCGTCTCAAAGCCGCGGAGCTGAGCGACGAGCTACCCATCACGCACGCCGGGGTCCTCGGCCAAGTGTGGCGTGGAGGACCACGTCAGGCCCGACTCGCCCAGGCCCTCGGCGGGATCGACGTGCAGGCCCTCGACGAATCCCTCGGACGAGCGGTCGGTCACCTCCTGGCGACTTCGGGCAGCTCGGATGTGATCGACGCTGCCGTGGTGCTCCTGGCCCAGGATGGCGATGAGATCGTCACGGCTGATCACGACGACCTCGAGCCGCTGGCGAGCGCTCTGGGTAGACACGTCGAGCTGATCCGCCCGTAGCGGGGCGTCGGACGGTGATCGCCGTGGTCGAGGCCGAGCTCGCCTGCTACGGCCGGGTGCTGGGCCTCACTCCGGCCTCGTAGACCGTCTGCTGGCGCTCGACGGCCCAGCGGATGTCGAAGTCGTTGGCACGGCCGGCTGCTGCCCTCGCCAGCGCGGCGCGGACGGCGTCCGGCGTCAGGGTGGCGATCGCCTCCGCCAGCCGGCCGGGTTCGCCCGCCGGTACGAGCCGGCCTTCCACGCCGTCGGTGATCACCGTCGGCACCCCGCCGACCGCCGTCGACACGACGGGCAGCCCCATGGCGAGTGCTTCGAGCAGGGCGATGGGCAGGCCCTCGTAGCGCGACGACAGGCAGAAGATGTCGCCGGCGGCAAGCACGCGAACTGGATCGGCCTGGTAGCCGAGGAACCGGAAGCGGTCACCGAGTCGGAGGTCTTCCTTGGCCGCTCGCAGCTCGTCCTCGAGGGGGCCCTGACCGACGGCGAGGAACGTCACGGGCACGTCGTCGTCGATGAGCCTCTTCGCCGCCCGGAGCATGGTGACGTGGTCCTTGTTGGCTCGCAGGTTGGCGACGCTCACGACCACCAAGTCATCGTCGCTGAACCCGTGCTCGGCACGTGCGGCGGCCCGCTCGGATCGACGGGCGGTGATCGCCTCCACGTCGACGCCGTGGAGGAGCACCTCGACCCGATCCCTGATCGCTGGCGCCATCGAGTCGCGGACCTGCTCGGAGACGGCAAAGACGTGCTCGTCGCCTCCGATCGTGCGAGCGTTCAGTTCCCGGGTGAGGCGGTTGTGCGATCCCCACAAGTTGTGCTCGGTCGTGATGGAACGCGGGCGTCGATCCTTCGGCAGGCTCCTGATCAGGAATCGGGCTTGGGCGGCGACCAGCGGGGAGTGGTGGTGGACGACGTCG
>JBKHVG010000115.1:0-2924 GCA_046570205.1 Acidimicrobiia bacterium | reverse complement strand
CGACGGGGACCTGCGGGTGCGCCGTCCTCCGGGTCGAGGCTGACGCAGCGATCAGACCGAGCGCTCAGCGGCGGCGCAGTAGGTGTCGTCGAGCTTGACGGTGAGCGCGGCCTCGAGCGATGGATCTCTGGGTCGTCCCCGTGCTCTGGACAGGCTGGTCAAGGTTGCACGACAACGAAGCTGCGAATGGCTTCGTCGTCTACACCCCGAACTGGAGCAACGACCGTCCCGCCGTGCTGGAACGGTTCGCCGAGTCGCTGATTAGGTTCGACCTGATGCACCGGCGTTGTGTCGGTGTCGATCCGGTACAGGCCCGAGCCGGCTCCCGGACAGGTGAAGGCGGCTACGGCCGCGTCTCCGGCGAGTAGCGGCGGGTGTGCCTGTGCCCATGGCTGGTCAGTGTCCACCGGGCTTCGGGTGCACCCGTTCTGACCTGGTCCCAGCAGGGCGGACCATGTTCGCCCGTCGGTCGAGTGCAGGACCCAGGCGAGCGGGCCGCCACCGGCGGGGACGTAGCCGTCGACCGTCCCGATCCAGCCGCCGGTCGGTAACGAGGTGAGGGACGAGAAGCCGGAGACAACCCGGTGCGGGTCACGATCAAGCGGCTGCCGGAAGGTTGCGTCCGCCCACGTTCGGCCGGCGTCGAGGGACACCTCGATGCCACGTGCCCTGAGGGTGCCGGCCTCAACCGAGGGATAGCAGTGTCCACGTGGGACCTGTTCGTTCTGCGGACACATTGGATCGACGACCGTCCAAGGTCCGTCAGGCGACGGCGCCTCCGCCGAGACGTTCTCGAATCCGCGTGACGTTTCTCCGGAGTAGCTCACGAGCATCCGGACCTGACCGGTCGGCGTCGTCCACGGTCCCCCAGCCAGACCCGCAGACTCACCTTCTAGGACCGCCAAGCCGGCTATGGGTGCTTCGTGCCAGGACTTCCCTGCGTCGAGCGTGTGCAACACCACGACCGCCTCGTTGCGCTGTATTACCCGCACCACCGAGTCACCGACGTTGTCGAATCGGGCGTACGGGCTGGCGCCTCGAAACGCCCCGATGCGTCCGCCCGTCCAGTCGGTGCCGTTTGACGAGGACCAGGCCCACAGGATGGTTCCAGCGGGGGTGGCCTCGGCGGCACTAACGAAGACGCCACGGTCGATGGCTTGCAGATCCCAGGTGAAGTTCCCGGTGGGCGAGGGCTCGGGTGCGTCGGGGAGCGCGACCGGTTCCCACGGCTCGCCGGGATCGAGGGACCGAACGATGCCGCTCGCCCACACGGATCCCTCGGTCGCGGCAAGCGCAAAGATGAGGTTCCCGGCGCTCGCCATCGGACCCAGCACCGTGGTGTCGTCGGGAGCTTCCCCCGTCGCTACCTGGTCGACCGCAATGCCGCTCGCGCTTGTTCCCGCCGGCGTTGCGAGGTTGGACTCGGAGTCGCCGCAAGCGGACGCCACGATCGCAAGAAGCGCAAGCGCAGCAAGGCGACGATTCCGACCCACGAGGCCACGGTACGCCGGTCTCCGGCCACGTCGAGCCTCCTACCCGGCTCTTGCCGGCCCTGCCGCTCCTTCCTGGGTGCCCACCCGGACCGCTGCTCAGCGCCGGCCGAGGTCGACCTGCAGCTGTCGCCACACGGCGTCGGACACGCGGCGCTTGAGCGCTCGGAGGGCTTCCTTCTTGGTCTTTCCCTCGGCGAGCTTGCGGTCGTAGAAGATCCGGCCGGGAGTGCCGGCGTTGCGGATCTGGGTGACGGCGATGAGGTGCATGGCGTGGTTCAGCTTCCGGTTGCCGCGCGGGTTCAACCGGTGCCGAGCCTTCGGACCCGACGAGGCGTCGATCGGGGCGGTGCCGTTGTAGGAGGCGAAGCGGTCCTTGGTCGGGAACCGGGCCGGATCACCGGCATATCCCAGGATCAGTGCGGCCACGATCGGCCCGACGCCGTAGACCTCGAGCAGCGTCGTCCCAGAGGCTTCGACGGCGTCGGCGATGCGGCGGCGGAGCTCGACGAGCTCACGGTCGCAGCGGCGCATGTCGAGCACCAACTCGGCGGCGATGGCCTTGCGGGCCACGTCGACAGGGTTGTCGGTGCGGACACGGCGCAACGCGGCGGAGGCCTGGTCGGCCTTGAGTTTCCTGGGCAGTCCGCCGGGGATGAGCTCGATGAGTACGGCGTGCAGGCGGCAAGCGGCCTGGGTGCGCCGAGCGGTGACATCCCCGAAGCGACGGACGAGCATTCGGATCGCTTGGCGGTGATCGTCGGCCACGACCTGGCGCAGCCCGCAGTGCCGGAGCCCGGCGATCGCCGTGGACAAGGCGTCGTTGGGGTCGCTCTTCGACGCCTTCGTCGAGCCGAGCAGCCGCACCTTCGCGGCGAGGGTGGCGGGCACGTCGATGACGTGCTCGCCCTCGGCGACGAGCTGCTGGGAGAGGAGCTTGCCGAGTCCGTCGGCGGACTCGACCGCCCACGCCCGGTCCTCGAACGGCGCCGCCCATGCCAACAGCCGCATCGCTTGGCAGCGGTCAGCGGCGAGCTGGAACTGGGCGAGCAGTTGCTCGGTCTCGTCGATGGCCACCGCGGTGTGGGTGGCCTTGTGCGGGTCGATCCCGATGATGATCGTCATGGAGTGTTCTCCTTCGTGAACGCCGATGTGGTGCGTCACGACGGGCACTCCTGATATGGGTTGGTGCTGCTCGCCTCTTTCGAGCCACGCCGCGACATGGATCCCGAACTGGCCGGCGCTTCGTTCGGAAGCCAACCCGACCATGCCGAGCAGCAGGCACTTCAAGAGCCAGCCAGCCCGGGATCCGAGACGCTACGAGCACCAGCTCAGCGTCGCCCTCGATCCTCCATCAGGCACCTCGGGACGGACCCCGGCGGGTCAATCGCCGCCGGCCGGCGGGACGAGATACTGCCGCAGCCAGGCGGCGGT
>JBKHVG010000114.1:0-2945 GCA_046570205.1 Acidimicrobiia bacterium | reverse complement strand
CGTAGCTGCTCAAGCGCACGAGATGCGAGGGACTTGACGGTCCCAGGTCGACAACCGATCGCTTCGGCGATTGTCAACGGTCAGTAGGAATCGCGCGTAGGCGGTCAGCAGAACCGCGCGCTGGCGGCCAGGTGAACCGCGCGGTGGTGGCCAACAGAACCGCGCGGTCCACGAGGATCAGGCCAGTGGCGTCACCCCCTTGCCGGCGGTGGCTTGGGTGAGGCGGATGCTGTCGCCGGCGGTGAGCACGACGTGGGCGTGGTGCATGAGCCGGTCGACGGTGGCGTTGGCGATGGTCTTGGGCATGAGCTCGTCGAACCCGGCCGGATGCAGGTTCGAAGACAACGCGATGGAGCGCTTCTCGTAGGCGGCGTCGACGACCCGGTAGAGGGCCTCCGCGGTCTCGGTCGCCACGGGCAGCAGGCCGATGTCGTCGATGACGATCACGTCGGCGCGCATGATCCGCTTGATCGCCCGCCCGGCGGTGTCATCGGCGCCGTGGCGGCGGACGAGGGCGCCGAGGTGCTCGAGGCTGAACCAGGAGACCTTGTGGCCGGCGTCGACGCAGGCCTGTCCGAGCGCTTCGAGGAAGTGGGTCTTGCCGGTCCCGGACGGACCGCACACGACGAGGTTCTCGTGCCGGTCGACCCATTCGAGGGTGCGCAACGCCCGCTGCGTCGGTGCCGGGATCGACGACAGGGCCTCGTCCCAGACGTCGAAGGTCTTGCCGGTCGGGAACCCGGCGGCCTTGCGCCGGGCCCGGATCGAGGACGCCTGGCGGCCGGCGAGCTCCTCGGCGAGCAGGGCGCGCATCGCCTCGGCCGGTTCCCAGCGTTGCGCCTTCGCCGTGGCCAACAGCTCGGGCGCCGCCGTGCGCATGTGCGGCAGTCGCAGGGTGCGGAGCAGGTCGACGACCTCGTCGATCGGCGCCGCGCTCATCGCCGATCACCTCCGCCGAGCTGGTGCCAGGCGGCAGTGCCGGGCTGCAACGAGTGGACGTCATCGGCGCTGCGGCGTTGGCCGGGTGGGTTGGCAGCCAGGATCGACGCGAGGTCGCCCTCGGCGAAGCGCCCGAACGTGGCCGCATGTCCGAGGGCCCAGTCGACCCGCTCGGCCCCGTGCAGGCGCGAGAGCGTGACGGCTTCGGCCATCTTCACCTTGACCCGGGACGTGCCGGCAGCAGCGGCTTCGACGAGCCAGCTGCGAGCCCCTTCGCCGATGGCGAGGAACTCGGTCTCGGCTGCGTTCGTGGCCTTGGGTTGGCGGGCGAGCGGCCCGTCGGGGCGGGGCGGGTAGTGGGTGTCGTCGATCACCGGGGACCCAGGCGTGCCCCGTCGATGCCTTGCAACTTCGGTGACACCTCGACCGGCGACATGCACGGCGACGACCTCGTCGCCATCGACGCGCACCCACACCTGGTCATCGACCAGGGTGTGGGGGACCGAGTAGGTGACCCCGCCGTAGCTGATCGTGGAGGTCCAGGAGACCTTGCGGGTCTCGCCGAACGCCGCGGTGTAGGCCACATCCGGTAGGCGGTGCAGACGCTGAGCTTCCTCGGCCAGCATCTCGGCTGGGACTCGGCGGGTGATGCGGTGCTCGCGGCCGTTGACCTTGGCCATGAACACCTCACACGCGTCGACCAGCTCGGCCCAGGACCGGTAGTCGTCGCGCAGGTTCGTGTCCGTCGGAACCAGGTCGGCCTTCGCGATCTTGACCGTCGCCTCGGACCCGCCCTTGGACTCCGGATCCGCTGGCACACAGGTGGTGATCGTGACCCCGTAGTGCAGCCCGGCCGCGACGATCAGCGGATGCCGGACCGCGATCCCGGCGACGTGATCGCTGGTGACGGTGCGTTCGTTGTCGGTCAGCCAGTAGGTCGGCGCACCACCCCAACGACGCATCGACGTGTCCAGACAGGCGATCACGGTGGGCAGGGTCCGATCCCAGGTCGGGATCACCACCCGGTGCCGACACCACGCCAACCACGCGCAGAACAAGTTCACGGCCTGCCCGCCGATCGTGGGCCCGTGGCCCCAGTCCCACTGGGCCCACATGCCCGGCTCCACGATCCAGGGCCGATACACCCGCCGCCGCCCGGACCGGAACGCCGCCTTCACCTCCGCCACCGCCCGGCGCACGGTGCGATCCGAGCCGTCGTAGCCCAGCGCCACGAGCTTGTCGTGACACGCATCGGCGCGGATCTTGCCCTGCGAGCGGTCGACCCACTCCTCGATCTTCGGCATGAACGGATCGACCTTGCGATCGCGTCGAAGCGGCTCTGCCAGGTCACCCAGCTCGCCTCGGTCGCGCTTGGCCACCCAGTCCGCCACGGTGTTCGGCGAGCATCCCGCCAGCTCACTCGCCGCTCGGAACGACCGCGTCAGGTCATAGGCCTCGAGAATCTCTTGCACTTCCTTGCCATCCTTCACGTCGTCCTCCCGGTCGGGGGTCATCGGCTTCGTCACCGACAACTCGACCGGGAGGGCACCCGCCCGCGGTGGACCCCGGGACAGGCAACGAACACACCCGCGCGCTTCTGATGGCCACCAGCGCGCGATTCCGCTGGCCATCACCGCGCGGTTTCGTGTCCGCCTACGCGCAGAATCTCATGGCCGCCGACACTTCCGAACGTCACTGCTCCACGAGCTGTCCTCGTTGAGCGTCGCCCCGAACCGAGCCCCTTCCCGTACGGCGTTCTCCATCGAGTTCTTCCGGCTCAGGGAGAGGCCCCCGGTGATCATCCCCAGCAGGAGGGCGAAGAGGACCGGTGCCAAGAGGGCGAACTCGACCAGGGACGCGCCCGCTTCTCGCCTGTTCCGCCCTGATTCGCCCATCGTCAGCAACCTCGCTACGCCTGGTGGCGCCGCACCGCCCTACCGAGATGACGGTACGTGGGCCGTTCGACCTACGTACAGGGGCGGATCCGGCAATGACGGCGATCGAAG
>JBKHVG010000113.1:0-2953 GCA_046570205.1 Acidimicrobiia bacterium | reverse complement strand
GGTGTCAACGCGGACGGGCACCGGGAGATCCTCGGCGTCCAGGTCGCCAGTGCTGAGGACGGCGCCGGCTGGTTGGCGTTCTACCGCGACCTGGTCGCCCGGGGCCTGACCGGGGTGAAGCTGGTCACCTCCGACGCCCACGCCGGCCTCGTCGCCGCGATCGGCGCAACCCTTCCGGGAGCTGCTTGGCAACGCTGCCGCACCCACTACGCCGCGAACCTGATGTCGGTGACGCCGAAGAGCTCCTGGCCGTGGGTGAAGACGCTGCTGCACTCCGTCTACGACCAACCCGACAAAGAAGCCGTGCACGCCCAGTTCGACCGGGTCCTCGATGCCCTGGAGCACAAACTGCCGCGCAGTTTCCAGCACCTCGAGCCCGCCCGCGAGGAGGTCCTCGCCTTCACCGTCTTCCCGAAAGAGATCTGGCGGCAGATCTGGTCCAACAACCCCAACGAGCGTCTGAACCGGGAGATCCGGCGCAGCACCGAAGTCGTCGGGATCTTCCCCGACCGCAACTCGATCATCCGCCTCGTCGGCGCCGTCCTCGCCGAGCAGCACGACGAGTGGGCCGAAGCCCGCCGCTATCTCGGCCTCGACGTGCTCACCAAGAGCCAAGCCATCGGCGCCGAACCGGAGGAGGTGAGCAGCCCCGAACTTCACGCCCTCAGCGCATAACCCCACAACGAAGGATCACCAAACCGGATACACCACCACCGCGGACTTGACCAACCCTGGTGACGTCCCTGGGAGTGGTGTAGTTCTCGGGCTCGAGTGTCACGTCGTGAACGTGGTGAGCCATCGTGCGATGGTCAGTGAGTACCGATCAAAGTCACTCACAGAAAGACACAAACACACGATGGCTCTAGACCAGTCTGCCCTGCTTGACCTGCTTGCGGAACTGAAACTCACCGATGTCACCGACCGGATCCGGGTCGCGACCGAGACGCTCTACCAGGAGCTGATCGATGCCGAGGCGACCGCGGTGATCGGCGCCGGCCCGTTCGAACGCACCGCCGCCCGAACCACCCAGCGCAACGGCTCCCGTCCGAGGACCCTGTCGACCACGGCTGGGGATCTGGAGCTGCGGATCCCGAAGCTGCGGCAGGGGACGTTCTTCCCGTCGCTGCTGGAGCGGCGCCGCCGGGTCGATCAGGCGCTGTTCGCGGTGGTGGTGGAGGCCTACCTGCACGGCGTCTCGACCCGGAAGGTCGACGACCTGGTCAAGGCGCTCGGCGCGGACACCGGGATCTCGAAGTCCGAGGTGTCGAGAATCTGCGCCGATCTGGATGCTGAGGTCGCCGCGTTCCGCGATCGTGACCTGGCGCCGGTGGCCTACCCGTATGTGTTCCTGGACGCCACGTACTGCAAAGCGCGGGTGAACCACCGGGTCGTCTCCCAAGCGATCGTCGTCGCCGTTGGGGTCGCCGCTGACGGCCGCCGGGAGGTCCTCGGCTTCGACGTCGGCGACACCGAGAGTGAGCCGTTCTGGACCAGCTTCCTGCGCTCACTCAAGGCCCGTGGGCTGGCCGGCACGAAGCTGGTGATCTCTGACGCGCACACCGGGCTGAAGAAGGCAATCAGCACCGTGCTGCAGGGCGCTGCCTGGCAACGCTGCCGGGTGCACTTCATGCGCAACGTGCTGTCCGTGGTCCCGAAAGGCAGCCAGGACATGGTCGCCAGCGTGATCCGCACGATCTTCGCGCAACCCGACGCCAAGCATGTCATCGCCCAGTTCGACGAGGTCGCCCGCATGCTTGAGCGGTCCCACCCCAAGGTTGCCGCCATGCTCTGCGACGCCAAAGAGGACCTGCTGGCCTTCACCGGGTTCCCGCAAAAGCACTGGCGGCAGATCTGGTCCACCAACCCGCTGGAACGCGTCAACAAAGAGATCAAACGCCGCACCGACGTCGTCGGGGTGTTCCCCAACCCAGCCGCGCTGCTGCGCCTGGCCGGCGCGGTCCTGGTCGAGCAGCACGACGAGTGGGAAGCCGGCGACCGCCGCTACTTCTCCGAGCACTCCATGCGTGAACTCGACACCATGAACAGCGACCAAGTCGAGGAGGTGGTCATCCCCGAGCTCAGCGCGGCATAATCAACACAGCTGACCGCACGGTGTCGAGAAACTCCACCACTCAGCGGGACGTCACCCGGCCTCACGCGCCGCCTTGAAGCCCCAGACGAGCGCGCCGAGCCCCGAGGAGTCGAGGAAGGAGGTGCGCGAGAGGTCGACCGCGATGCTCGGGCTGTTCGCGACGATCGCCTCGTGGATCGCCTCGCGCACGCGCGCCGCCGTCACCATGTTGAGTCGGCCGTCGAGGCTCAGCTCGGTGATGCCTCCGGGGTGCTGTGTCGAGACGAGGTCCATAGGTGACTCCTAACGCGGAACGGGTGCTCGCCCTCATTCTGGCCCCGACTCGAGGATGGTTCGCCGCGGCGCGCAGGAACGGCGGCGCGCCATGAACTCACAGCTTCTCGATGGGGTTCGACGCGGACGAGCGTCGAACAGGCAGGAGGGCTCGAGAAGCTGGCTACAGCTTCTCGATCGGAGCGATCTTGATGAGCAGTCGCTTGCGCCCCGCCGTCTCGAACTGCACCTCGGCGATGCTCTTCGGCCCTGTGCCGGTCACACCCGTCACACGGCCGTCGCCGAAGTCGACGTGGCGGATGCGGTCGCCAGCCACGAGGGTCAGATCGCCGTTGTCGCGCACGGTCGCCGTCACGCGATTGGCCCACTCGGTCTTGGGCTTGCCGGGCGGGAGCGACGTGCCGTAGCTGAACTGCTCGCGCCCGCTGCGGGTCGTGCCGAGCGAGCGCTGCGTGGTCGAGCGGTAGCCCATGCCGGGCGCATCGCGCCAGTCGATGAGTTCGGCGGGGATCTCCTGCAAGTACCGGCTGGGCGCGGCGACCTGCGTGTCGCCGAAGGTCGACCGCGTCATCGCCAGGCTCAGGTGCA
>JBKHVG010000112.1:0-2996 GCA_046570205.1 Acidimicrobiia bacterium | reverse complement strand
CGCCGGGGTCCGTCCCGAGGTGCCGGTAGTCGGCGGCAGGCAAGCACTGCGGCCTTGATGACCTGGCGCGCCGATCAGTAGATATGCCGGTGATCGATGATGCATCTCAGGCCCTGTCGCTGGGACGGGTCGGGATGCTGATTGGAGATCGGTTTGCTGTCCAAAGATCCATGTCTTCTGTCGTCGCGCCTGCGCGATGGCGAGATCCGCTCGTTGGGTGATCCGCTGCTGGATCGCTACGTGGAGTTCGTGTCGGCCCGGGCGCGTCCAAACACGGTGAGAGCCACGGTGTCGGATCTCCGCGCGTTCTTCGCGGTGGTCGACAAGGCGCCGGCGCAGGTGAAGACCACCGACGTGTTCGACTTCATCGCCGAGCAGCGCCGACCGCGGCCGGGCCGGGGGAACGTGGTGCGGCTCAGCGACGGTGAGCAGGGCCTGTCGTCGCGGACGATCAAGCGGCGCCTGGCCACGTTGTCGGGCCTGTTCGGGTTCTTGGTGATGCTCGAGGAGATGCCGGCCAACCCGGTTCCCCGTGGGCTGTCGACCCGCCGGCCTCGAGGCCGTCGAGGCGGCGGCGTGGCCCTGGTGCGCACACCTCGGACGCTGCCCAAGATCCTCGACCCCCACGAGGTCGATGCGCTCTTCGGTGCGCTGCGCCGGTGGCGCGACCGGGCGATGGTCGAAGCGATGGTGCTGGGCGGGCTGCGTCGCTGCGAGGTGCTCGGCTTGCGCTTCGAGGACCTCCGCCCGGGCGAAGGTCGCGTCTTCATCGCCGAGGGCAAGGGCGGCCACCAGCGCCTCATCCCGATGGCACCCCGGTTCTTCCGGTCCCTGTCGCGCTATCTGGAGAACGAACGCCCACCCGAGGCCGAGACCGAGCGGCTGTTCGTGGTGTTGAAGGGACCCCGTCGCGGTCTGGCGTTGAGCGAAGACGGCCTCGACGAGGTCGTGCGCGGCGCCCGCCGGCGCGCCGGGCTGGCCCACGCGAGCTGCCATGAGCTGCGCCACACCTGTCTGACCCGGCTGCGGGAAGCGGGCATGGCACTCGAAGCAGTCCAAGCCCAGGCCGGACATCGCAACATCGAGTCCACCCGAGTGTATCTGCACCTGGCCAACGACTGGCTCGCGGATGAGTATCTGCGGGCCGCTCAGATCATCGAAGCCAGCCGAGCCGAAGCAGTGGTCGCCCGATGAGCGCCGCCGAGGTCCTCCACGCTCCGGTGACCGCCCCGCTCGAGCCGTGGGCGACGATCATCGACCACAGCCCACGACTCGCCGCGACCGTCGACCGCTATCTCGCCCAGCTCCGGTTGTCGCTGCGGCCCCGCAGCGTCGAGGCGGCCGACAACGCCCTGCGGATCTTCTGCAACTACCTCGTCGACGAACACCCCGACGTCGAGACCTTCGAGGACATCGACCGCAGCCACATCGAAGGGTTCAAACGCTGGCTGGGCCGTCGCCGCACCCGGACCGGTCAGCCGCTGCTGGCCCGCACGATCGGGCAACGCCTGCGAACCCTGCGGGCGTTCTTCGATCGCATCACCGAATGGGACTGGCCCGAAGCCCCGGCCCGAACGGTGATCTTCTCCAGCGACCTGCCCATCGCCGATGACCCGCTGCCCCGGTTCCTCGACGACGCCCGGGCCGCTCGACTCATGCGCTCCGCAGCACATGCACCACCGCTCGACCGACTCGTCGTGGAGCTCTTGGCCCACACCGGCATCCGAGTCAGCGAGCTCTGCCAGCTCGAAGCCGATGCCATGGCCAACGTCGGCGAGGGATGGTGGCTGCGAGTCCCCGTCGGCAAGCTCCACAACGACCGCTTCGTGCCCCTCCTGCCCACCGTCGTCGAGCGGATCCAGGCCTGGTCCGCCACCCACGACGACCACGGCACCGGACTGCTTCTCACCAAGCACGGCCGCGGCTTGAGCCGCCACCAGGTCGGCCGCATCCTCGCCCGGATCGCCAACGACGCCGGCACCGGCCACGTCCACCCCCACCAGCTGCGCCACACCCTGGCCACCCAGGCCATCAATCGCGGCATGCGCCTCGAAGCCATCGCCGCCATGCTCGGCCACCGCAGCCTGCGCATGACCATGACCTACGCCCGCATCGCCGATCGCACCGTCGCCGACGAGTTCCACGCCGCCAACGAACAGATCGAAGCGCTCTACGTCGATCCCGATCTGCCCGAGACACCCAGCATGCGCCAGCTCCGACACGAGCACCGCCGCATGCTCGGCAACGGCTGGTGCACCCGACCCAGAGACATGGGCTGCACCTTCGAGTCGATCTGCGAGGGCTGCGGGTTCTTCGCGACCACCGTCGAGTTCAAGCCCACCCTGCGCCGGCAACGAGACCACGCCGCCGCCAACGACCAGCCCGACCGCCAGGCCCTCTACGACAACCTCCTCGAGAGCCTCGACGCCCGCCCTGCATGACAACCGGATCGGCGGGGACCACCCCCGCCGATCACCGGCATATCCCAGAACACCCTTGACAGATCACCGGCATAACATCCGATACGGAGCGGAACCGGCCAACACGACCCGGCATTCGGTGCGGGTCAGTCGCCGCCGATCCAGACCTCTGCGATCCACGCTGCAAGGTTCGGCCATCGCTCGTGAGCCCGGCCGTCGTGCGACCAGAACACGACCTCGCCCGACGGCTCGATGCAGTAGTAGTCCCCGTTGTCTTCGCAGATCGGGATGACCTCCCTCGGGATGCCGCTCTGCCTTGCGTCCAGGAGCACGGCCTCAAAGGAGCTGTGGCCACCTCCGACGGTGACCGGCTCCTTGGTTCCGTAGACAACATCGCTCGCTCCGAGCAGGTAGCGACGCAAGTCTGCGGGGAGACGGACACCGGTCCGTGCTTCGACCGCCGACACCTCTTCGTCCGAGGGCAGGGAGAGAGGATGCGGCACCGGCTCGTTGAGCTGTCGGAGCAACGCCATTGCTTCATCGAGGTCGTCTGCCATCTCCACCGAACCTAGGCAG
>JBKHVG010000111.1:0-3092 GCA_046570205.1 Acidimicrobiia bacterium | reverse complement strand
CGAGCTTGCGCTGGTTGCCCAGCACGAAGATCGACATCGTCAGGATGACGGCTGCTGCGTAGACCAGGACGACCTTGTTGATCCCGAAGGCCGTGTCCTCGAAGAGGAAGACCGGCCAGTCCACGAGGAAGCTGAGTGGCGGGAACTCGAGACCCAGGATCACGGACGTCGCTCCTTGGAGGTGAGGGTGACGGGGGCGGTGCCAGGCTTGAGGCCCGGGTGGGCGAGGCTGGCCGACACGTAGCGGAGCTCCCAGAAGAGCAGACCGAGGTGCGTGACGACGAGCGTGAGCCCGAGGCTGGGGAGGTGGATCCAGTCGAGGTCCTGCAGCAGGAGCACGATCAGGAACAGCAGGCCGATGCGCACCGCGTAGCCACCGAGGGCGACGCCCATGAGCAGGCCGAGGCTGATGCGGCCGGCCCAGACGAGGCTGGCGGCGGCGAGGAGGAGGTTGCCGGCCACGAGGGCGACGCCGACCGCCGAGGACAGGGCGCCGTCGGTGCCGGCGAGCAGGCCGGCCGCCGCCACCACCACGGGGGCGACGGGGAGCGCACGGCGGAGCAGGTCGCCCACGAGCTCGTACTCGGGGGCCTCGCCGGCGGGGGCGGACACGGGGATCACGCCTGGGCCCGCCGATCGGACCAGAGGTCCACGTCGTCGGAGGCGGCCGGGGCGGCCTCGCCGGAGCGGCGGGCCCATCGTCCGGCCGATTCGAGCTGGCGCATCTCGGCGTCGTAGGTGAACCACATCTTGGCCACGGTGCCGGCGAGCGCGAAGGCGGCGAAGCCGAGGGCGAGCCACGGGCCCGTGCCGATCCAGCCGTCGACGAGCCAACCGAGGCCGCCGAACGCCAGGGGCGTCACGGCGAGCTCGATGCCACGGGCCGACTCGTCACCGAGCAGCTCGTTCATGCCTGGCTTGTCGCTTCTCGGGGGCACGGTTCGAGGAGGTCCTTCGGCGCCGCTTGTGAATCGTTTCGCAATCTAGGAACCCAGGTCGCGAGACGGCAAATCCAGCCTCCCCCGACAGCGCCGGCAAGGTAGCAAAGGACGGCGGATCACGCGCCCGGAGCCGAGCCGGGGGCGAGGCGACCCACCGATCACGGGCCCTGCGGCGGCGAAGCCGCCGATCCGGGCGCAGGGGGACGTCACCGCGACCCGACAGCTCACTGCCGGCGGGCCCTGCGCTCCGTGCGGGCCCTCGGGTGCAGGACCGTGTACAGGAGCAGGGCCAGGGCGGCGATGCCGATGGGCAGGGCGCCGTCGTCGGAATCGGTGTACACCGGGTAGAGCACGAGGCCCGAGAGCAGTGCCGTCCACAGCCACAGGATGGCGACGCTGCGCCGCTGGCCGTGGCCCAGGTCCATGAGGCGGTGGTGCAGGTGGCCCTTGTCGGCCTCGGCGAAGCTCATCCCCTTCCGGACCCGGCGCACGATGGCGTAGGCGGTGTCGAAGATGGGCACGCCCAGGATGACGAGCGGGATGAACAGCGGGGCGAAGAAGAAGAACGTCTGGCTGGAGGAGTCGGCGAGGGAGTTGCCACCGACCGCGATGGAAGACGCCGCCATGAGCAGGCCGAGGAGGAGGGCCCCGCCATCGCCCATGAACACCGAGGCGGGGTTCCAGTTGTGGGGCAGGAACCCCACGCACGCCCCGCACGTGGCCAGCGCGACGAGCGGGGCCACGTTGTCGGCGGGGAGCTGGGCCACCGAGGGATCGCCCAGCTTGTCGGCGAACAGGAACAGGGCGCCGGATGCGATGGCCACGATGCCGGCGGCCAGGCCGTCGAGGCCGTCGATCAGGTTGATGGCCTGGCACATGCCCACGACCCACAGCACCGTGACGAGGGCGGCCCAGTCGGGCGAGAGCGAGATCAGCCCCAGCTGGGGCATGCGGAACAGCAGGATCGACACGCCGGCGATGTTGAGGATCGATCCGGCCAGCACCGTGCCGGCCGTCTTCGCCGGCGCCGAGATCTCCCGCACATCGTCGATGGCCCCGACGGCGTAGACGACCAGCGCGGCGATGACCACGCCGAGCGGGACGGTGGGGGCGGTGAAGATGGCGCCGAAGCCCCCGCCGCGCCAGCCCACCAGCATCCCGGCGAGGAAGCCGGCCAGCAGGCCGAGGCCGCCGAGCGTGGGCGTGGGCGTGGCGTGCACCCGCCGGTCGTCGGGCACGGCGATCGCCCCCAGCCGAGCCGCCAGCCGCCCGGCCAGCGGCGTCACCACCAGCGTGGTGAGGGCTGCGGCGGCGAAGACCAGGAGCGCGTCCATGGCGGAAGGCGCCGGTCGGCCCGGCGCCGGCGGATCAGACCGGGTAGGGCGCGAACTTGGCGCAGAGGGTCCGGACCTCGTCGCGCACGGCGGCGATCTCGGACTCGTCGTCGCGGCCGTCGAGCGTGCGCACGATGAGCTCGGCGATGGTGTCCATCTCCCCCTCGCCCATGCCCTGCGTGGTGACCGCCGGCGTGCCGATGCGCAGGCCGGAGGTGATGTAGGGCGGACGGGGGTCGTCGGGGACGGTGTTCTCGTTGAGCGAGATGCCGGCCCGGTCGAGAGCCAGGCGGGCCTTCTTGCCGGACAGCTCCTCGTCGTAGGAGCGCAGGTCGACGAGCAGGAGGTGGTTGTCGGTGCCGCCGGACACCAGGCGCAGGCCCCGGCCGGCCAGGCCCTTGGCCAGCGCCTCGGCGTTGCGGACGACCTGGGCGGCGTAGAGGCGGAAGTCGTCGGTGGCCGCCTCGGCGAAGGCCACGGCCTTGCCGGCGATGACGTGGTCGAGCGGCCCGCCCTGGAGGCCGGGGAAGATGGCCTTGTCGATGGTCTGGGCCAGCTCCTCGGTGCACAGGATCATGCCGCCACGGGGACCGCGGAGCGTCTTGTGCGTCGTCAGGGTGACGATGTCGGCCACCGGCACGGGTGAGGGGTGGGCACCGCCGGCGATCAGGCCGGCGATGTGGGCGGCGTCGAACATGAAGTACGCCCCGACCTCGTCGGCGATGTCGCGGAACGGCTGGGGGTCGATGATCCGGGGGTAGGCGGTGGCGCCGGCGACGATGATCTTGGGGCGGTGCTCGAGGGCCACGTCGCGGAC
>JBKHVG010000110.1:0-3226 GCA_046570205.1 Acidimicrobiia bacterium | reverse complement strand
GGACCGACCAAGCATCCACGGTCGGCCGGCGTCTGGGGAGGATCGGCAGTGCGAGCGATCCTGACCAACCCGCGCTACCTCGGCCACCAGGTTGTCGGCCGACAGCGCCGCAAGGATGAACTCCTCGACCCAGCCGACCCCGCCGCCGGCACGACCAGCCGCCAACGCTGGCAACCGACCGGCGAGTGGGTCACCAGCGAGGAGCAGGCCTGGCCGGCGCTCGTCGACGACGACCTCTGGCAGCGAGTCAACGCCCGCATCACCAACACCCGCGGACCGCAGCGTCGCCGGCCCAGGGCCGAGCCGGGGAAGTATCTGCTCGCCGGAATGCTGCGCTGCGCGGCCTGCGGACGGTCGATGCACGGCGCCACGCTCAAGGGCAAGCCCTACTACCGGTGCAACACCCAGCGTCCCGACTACGCCGACACCGGCGAGCACCCCAAGACCACCGCAGTCCGGGAGGAGCGCATCCTCGCCGCCCTCGATCCCTGGCTCGGCTGCATCACCGACTCCAGCCATCGGGCCGACACCATCGCCGCGGTCCTGGCCAGCGAGGCCGAGCAGCCGCCCGAGCCGGCTCACATCCTGGCGGCCCGCCGAGCACTCCGGGAGCTACCCGTCGAGCTCGACCGAGTCCTCGACGCCATCCGGGCCGGCATGGACCCACAGCTCGCCACGGCGACCACACGCAAGATCCAGGCCGAGCTCGCCGCCGCCGAGGCGACCCTCGCCGCCTGGGACGCCGAGCACGACCAGCAGCAACCTCTCACCGCAGACGACATCGCGACCGCACTCGACCACGCCGGCAGCCTCGCCGCCCTCCTGACCGAGGCCGAACGCGAAACGAGGGCCCGGCTGTACCGGACCCTCGATCTCGACCTGCAACTCGATCCTGTCCAGGAAACCCTGGAGGCTCGGTTGCAGCTATGTGGTGGCGGGGGCAGGATTTGAACCTGCGACCTTCGGGTTATGAGTTCGACGGACCGCGTCCCGGCCGGTGTCGTCTGGTACCTCGTCGTGCCGCTGAGCTGGGCTTTCGCGATGGCGGCGTGTCGCTGCGTACCTCGCCGTCACCCTCGGTCTCGTTCGATCCGTTAGAAGTTCCGTTAGAAGTCTCGGCCACGACGCCGTAGCCGTGGCGCTCCAGATACCGGTCGATCGAGGCCTCGTCGAAGTACACGAGACCGTCTCGATCCGGGCCACCGTCGAGCTCTCCAGCGAACAGCATCATGTAGGCGTCGCGGCCCCGGATTCCGAGGCGCTCGGCCGCCTCAGGCGACCGGAGTCCGTCCTCCATGAGTCGCGTCGTCATCGGTCCAAGCCTACGCCTCGTCGTCGTCGTTGAGAAGGTCGCCGAGCTCGGGCCAGAGCTTGGCCGTGATCATCTCCGCGACTTCCCGGGCGGCGATGCGCTCGCCTTCCGTTCTCGCGGTCGCAACTGCCACGTCGAGCACTTCGAGCAGCTCGCCTGCCTCTGCGAGCGTCAGCTCGATCAGGTCGGGCAGCCGAACATATGGCTCATCGGACGACACAGAGCCGGACGCTACAGGTGACTCATGGGTCGCTTCGGCCTGACGTTCGGTGACGCTCGCGGCCGAGGTTCCGGGACGGTCCGACCGTCCGACCCCGCCCGCATAGCCGGTAGGTGACGAGGCGGCCGACGTCGGCGCCGTCGTTCTGTGGCAGCTCGCTGCTCGGGTACGGAGCGTTCCTTGGAGCCGTCTTCGTGCGGGCCTGCCAGAGGCACTGGTGAGCCGGCAACCTCTCAGTCCCGCTCGTCTCCTTAAGGCGGGATCGCGGTGGTGTCCTTGTGTGAGTTCGGAGGGTGGAGGATGGCGCAGTAGCCGCCGCACTCGGCGGGGTTCTGGTCGGCGGCGCGTTCGGCGAGCCGGGTGAGCAGAGAGCGGGTCTCGGTGAGCTCGCGGATCCGATCGTCGACGTCGGTGAGGTGTTGGTGGATGAGGTCGGTGACGTGTCCGCAGGCGGGTTCGCCGGTGTCGGATATCGCAAGCACCTGTCGGATCTCGGCGAGGGTCAGCCCGGCGATCTGCGCATGGCGGATGAAGCTGAGACGGTCTAGGGCGTCCGAGTCGTAGTCGCGGTACCCAGTCGGCGTGCGGGTCGGGTCGGGAAGAAGTCCCTTCGCTTCCCAGAACCGGATTGTCTTGGCGGTAATGCCGCTCTGGGCAGCGAGCTCCCCAATGAACATGCTGACCCCTTGACCTTCCATTGTGGTGGAAGGTTTACGGTAGCTCGCGGACCGCAAACCCGAGCGCGACAAGGACGCCCCATGAAGCTGGAACTGCTGTACTTCGGTGACTGTCCGAACTGGGAGGTCGCCGCTGAACGCCTCGACGATGTCGCAAGCGGTCGTGGTCTGACGGTGGAGCGCCGGCTGGTGAAGACTACCGAGGAGGCCGAGGCGGCCCGGTTCCGGGGTTCGCCCACGATCCTGGTCGACGGGCAGGACCCGTTCGCTGCGGGGGACGAGCCGTTCGGCCTGGCGTGCCGGGTGTACCAGACCCCCGACGGCCCGGCCGGTTCCCCGACCACCGAGCAGCTTGAAGCGGTCCTCGGTGCGTGACCGGGACCTGGCCCCGGCTGCCCTGGTCGCAGCGTTCGTGTGCTGTGGCATGACGGCGGTCGTCGCTGGGCTGGTCGGTGGTGTGGCGTTGGCTGCGATCGGACGGTTCACGAGGTCTCCGTTCTCGGTCTCGGCGTCGTCGTGGCCATCGCGTGGGGCCTCGACCGCCGCCGGCACCGACACGACCGCACCGGCGACACGAACGACCGGCCGACCCACCCCAAGGGAACTCTGCGATGACCGACACCTACGACCTGATCGTCATCGGCGCGGGCATGGCTGGCGCTGCGGCGGCGAACAAGTGCGCCTCGGAGGGGTGGAAGGTCGCGATCGTCGACGAGCTGCCCTACGGGGGCACCTGCGCACTGCGGGGCTGTGACCCCAAGAAGATCCTGCGCCGCGGCGCCGAGATCATCGACAGCGCCCGGCTCATGGCCGGCAAGGGCATCGACGCCAACGGCATGACCATCAACTGGGCCGACCTCATGAAGCACAAGCGTGGCTTCACCGACCCGGTCCCCCAGAACATGGAAGCCGGACTCGACCGCAACGGTGTCGAGACCCTGCACGGCACCGCCAGGTTCGAGGCCGAACACCGCCTCGTGATCGACGACGTGGCTCATGAGTCGGCGCACTTCCTGA
>JBKHVG010000109.1:2946-3296 GCA_046570205.1 Acidimicrobiia bacterium | reverse complement strand
CGAAGTCGGCGTAGCGGGCGGTGGGCACGCCGGCGGCGGCCACGACCTCCTTCATGAACGCCTTCGAACCCTCCAACCGGGCGCCGTCGGCACCGGGCCCGAAGACCAGCTTGCCCTGCGCCCGGAGGTCGTCGGCGAGGCCGTCGACCAGGGGCTGCTCGGGGCCGATGACGAACAGGTCGGCATCGATGTCCTCGGCCGGCGTGTCCACCGACCCGGGGATGCCGGGGTTGCCCGGCGTCACGACGACCTCCGCCGTGCGGGCCAGCACCACGGCCAGCGCGTGCTCTCGACCACCGGACCCGACCACGCAGACCTTCACGGCCGGAAACCTACGGCGTCGGGGGAAA
>JBKHVG010000109.1:0-2936 GCA_046570205.1 Acidimicrobiia bacterium | reverse complement strand
CTGCGAAGTGCCCTCGGATTCCGAGGGCTTCTCGCAGCGATTTTCCCTACCGCAGCTCAGCTGGCGAGCTGGACGTACTGGTCGCGGGAGGGACCGACGCCGAGGAGGCTGATCGGCACGCCGCACTGGTCGGCCAGGAACTGGACGTAGGACCGTGCGTTGGCCGGCAGGTGGTGCGGCTCGGTGGAGGCCGACACGTCGGTCTTCCAGCCGGGAAGCTCCTCGTAGATCGGCGTGCACTTGTGGATCACCGACTGGTTGTCGGGCATCCGCTCGATGCGCTCGCCGTCGAGCTCGTAGGCGACGCACACCTTGATGGTGTCGAAGCTGTCGAGCACGTCGAGCTTGGTGATGGCCAGCTCCGACAGGGAGTTGAGCCGGACGGCGTGGCGCATCATCACGGCGTCGAACCAGCCCGGGCGGCGGCGGCGCTTGGTGTTCACGCCGTACTCGTGGCCGACGTCGACGATGCGGTCGCCGAGCTCGTCGAACAGCTCGGTGGGGAACGGGCCGGAGCCGACGCGGGTGAGGTACGCCTTGCCGACGCCGACCACCCGGTCGACGTGGCGGGGCCCGATGCCCGAGCCCACCGTCGCGCCGCCGGCCACCGGGTTCGACGAGGTGACGTAGGGGTAGGTCCCGTGGTCGAGGTCGAGGAAGGTGGCCTGGGCGCCCTCGAACAGGACGTGCTCGCCGGCCTCGAGGGCCTCGTGCACGAGGTTGACCGTGTCGGTCACGTACGGGGCGATGGCGTCCCGGTACGTGCCCAGGTAGGCGTCGACGATCTCGTCCTCGTCGACCGGGAGCTGGTTGTAGACCTTGGCCAGCACGGCGTTGGTCTCGCGCAGGACGATGCGGAGCTTCTCGATGAAGATCTTCTCGTCGTAGAGGTCCTGGACGCGGATACCGACGCGGGCGGCCTTGTCGGCGTAGGCGGGCCCGATGCCCCGCTTGGTGGTGCCGAGCTTGTTGCGGCCGAGCCAGCGCTCGGTCATGCGGTCGAGCAGCTGGTGGTACGGGAAGATCAGGTGCGCGTTGCCGGACAGCCGCAGCTCGTCGCAGTTGACGCCCCGGGACTCGAGCATGGCGATCTCGGCCAGCATCACCTTGGGGTCGACGACGACGCCGTTACCGATCACCGGGGTGATGTGGGGGTAGAGGATGCCGCTCGGGATGAGCTGGAGGGCGAAGGACTCGCCGTCGACCACGATGGTGTGGCCGGCGTTGTGGCCGCCCTGGTAGCGCACCACCATCGACATCTCCTTGGAGAACAGGTCGACGAAGCGCCCCTTGCCCTCGTCACCCCACTGGGTGCCCACGACGATGGTGGCCGGCATCCTGCGGCCCTCCTCTTTCCTTGGTGGTCTGCACGGCTCGTGCGGCCCGAAAACGACGGACCGGCCCCCCTTCTGAGAGCCGTTGGGCCATGGTACTTCCGGGTTCGAGCGGGGTGCGAAACCGTTGGCCGGACGCGCCGCAGCCCGGCCGGAGCCGGGCTGCGGGTGTCCGTCGAGGCGACGTGTGATCAGGCGGAGGCACCCAACCGGTGCCGGAGGCCGGTCACGAGCAGGTAGCCCGTCACGACCAGCCCCATCCCGAACATGGTGAGGGCGGCGATTCCCGTGCCGGTGCTGGCGAGGGAGGCGATGGTGGCCGGGCGGGCGGCGGAGGCGGCCACGACCTGATCGGGGCCGGCAGCGACATCCCGCACGACCTGGTCCCCGAGCACGGCGACGGCTTCGCCCACGGCGGTGCCGACCTTGGTCAGCTCCTCGCTCAGGACCTCGTCGGCGGGACCGGAGCCGTCGCTCGACTCCGGGAGGGGAGTGGTGGTGCCGAGGTCGTTCTCCTCGGCGTCGCCCAGCACGTCGTCCTCGGAGTTCTCGATCTCACCCTCTTCGCCGGCCGGCGGCACCTCGGCGGGCAGCTCACAGCCGTTCTCGAAGATCGCCTGACCCGCTGCCGTCCAGTTCACCGCCGGGTGGGCCTCGCCGTCGGGGGTGGTGAAGGCAGGGATGATGTCGCCCCACGCCTCGCCGCGCTCCTTCATGCCGGGCTCGTAGACGCCACCGGTGTGGACGCCGGCGTGATCGCTGTCCTCGCCGTGGCCGTCGACAGCGTGGAAGTCGACGGTGATCTGGACGTAGGGGTTGGTCGCCGAGTTGGTGCGGTGGCAGATGGTGACCTTGTGCTCGCCGCTGTTCCCGGGCGACGTGGGGTCGGCGGCGCCATTGTTCGGCGCCGGCGCCTGGCGGGCCTCGGGCTGCTCGGGCGCCGGGGCGGTGCCGTTGTCACCGGCGGCCTCGTTGCGGTTGTCGCTCCGCGCGGCCGAGGCCTCGGCACCCTGCTCGGAATGGTTGGCCTGCGCCTCGGGCTGGCCGGTCTGCCCGGGCTGGGCCGGCTGGGCCTGGGCTTCGGGGGTGGCGCCGTGCGGCGCCGTGTCGCTGCGCCCACCGGCGTTGGCCGTGCTGGGCGCCTCGGCGCCGGCCGCCGGGGCCAGCAGGAGCACCGAGGCAGCGACGACGCCGAGGCCGCCCAGGACCTGACGGGCCCGCCGCGGCGCGGAGGAGGTGGTGTGCATGGGTTCGCCCTTTCCTGGCCCGGACCCGCGCGGAGCGGCCCGGACCTTCGTCGTTCGGCTGGCTGGAGGTGCCCCAACGCACCGCCGGGGGGTCCTTCGCTCCGGGCAGTGCGGTGTAGAACCCGGACCCCGGGAGTTCTCACGTGTGGCGGTCGATTCGCCACGCATCTCACCGGGCCAGCACGAAGCGTGCCGAACGCTCCGGACGCTCCGCTCGATCCGTGCGCAACGGGGCCCTGGACGCGCCGGAGCCCAGCCACCCGAAGGCAGCTGGGCTCCGTCTCCGCGCTCCCGCCCGGGGCGGGTGTCAGGTCTTCAGCGGCGGGCGAGCTGCCGCTTGCTGCCGAGCACCATG
>JBKHVG010000108.1:0-3363 GCA_046570205.1 Acidimicrobiia bacterium | reverse complement strand
CGGACTTGGGCGTAGAAGGGCGGATCGCCGTAGCGGTAGTCGATCTCGAAGCCAAGGATGTCCCGGTACCACGCGGCCGCTCGGTCGGCATCACGGACGAAGACCTGCGCGTAGCACCGCCACGCCACATCGCGGACGCGCGCCGGAACCCGTGGAAGGTTCGGAGCGGCAACGAGGTCCGCCCAGGTGGCGAAGCCCAGCTCGTGCGCGAGCAGCTGCTGAGCGTCGTGGAGGGCGAAAGGGGCCTCGAGCACCTCGACATCGCTCATCTCCGCGAACCGCGGCAACCCGCGACGCAGCCGCTCGGCGACAGTGACCAGTCCCGCCCGATGGTCACGGACGATGCTCTTGGCCCGCTTGCGGAGGTTCTCGACGTCGTTCACAGCAATCACATGAACGAGTGGGCCTCGCCCTTCCCGGCCGATCCGGGCGCACCTCGGCACGTGCGACATGGCCACGGTAGCAACTCGCATCGTCGGCCGCGGTCGTCGACAGCAAAGACGTAGGCCGCGAGCGCTGTCCCAGAACGCGCGGCCAGAACGACCTGGACCACTGCCCTCAAGGTGCCGGTCGGCGACGCGAGCGGCGGGTGCCCAGAAGGTGGTCGCCATCAACCGCAGGCGATATGGATCGGCTCGGTTCATTCGCGGCGTTCGATGACGAGGACCTGGGAGTCGCTTGCTGGTGGAGGTTTGAACCGCTGCCGCGGAACTCGCTGTCCCGGCCGAACCACGAAGTCCATTGCCCAGCGACCGGCACCCGGAGCGCCTCGCGATGTCCACCGGTGGACGGCCCAGTCGGGCAGCACGAGGTGGGCGGTTTGCAGCCGGCTCCCTTGGTGAAGGAGACGACGCAGCAGGGCATTCGTGATCGCGTAGGGCGGGTTGGCGACGACGTGAAACGGGCGCCTCGGCAGCCGGAGGTCGGAGGCGTCGGCTCGCACGACTGTGATCTGCTTGCCGAATCGTTGCTCGAGGTGGCGGGCCCGTCCACCATGCAGTTCGACGGCCACGACCTGGTGCCCAGCCGCAACCAACGGACTGGTTATCGCCCCGGTACCGGCGCCGACGTCGAGAACGAGAGCAGCGGGTGGCAGCGATGCATCAGCGACGAGGTGCCGAGCGGCGTGGTGATCGAGCTGGTGCCATCCCCACCGTGGCTGTGAGCGAGCCACGGTGGCGGACCGTCATGAAGAAGATGACCATCGAGATCCGATTCCAACCGAAGCGGTCGTCTCCCGACCAACGGGTTTCTCGCACGCCCGGCACCTGGACCTTCCCGACGCGATCCCCGTGCTCTCTTGGGCCACCCCAAGGTGCGGGTCGATGTCGGCCGACCGGCTGCCCCGAAACGTCGCCACCGACGAAGTCGCTCGGCTGCAACCGGCGTCCGGCGACTCGGCTCTCAGCGCGTGACCAGTTGGATCAGGCTGCCGCGTGCGTGACCAGTTGGATCAGGTTCCCGCAGGAGTCGTCGAACACGGCGGTTGTCACGGGACCCATCTCGGTTGGGGGTTGGGTGAAGGTGACGCCAGCTTCGACGAGTCGGCTGTGCTCCTTGTGGATGTCATCGACGACGAAGGACGCCAGCGGGATGCCGTCGTCAGCGAGTCCCTCCCTGTACGGCCGGACCGCGGGGTGTCCGGTTGGCTCGAGAAGGAGTTCAACGTCTTGGCCCGGCGCTCCGACGGTGAGCCACCGGTCGCCGTTTCCGATTGGCACGTCGGTGCGGGGCTCGAAACCGAGTACCTCGGTGTAGAAGCGGAGTGCGTGCTCCTGGTCGTCGACGAAGACGCTGGTGACGTGAAGTCGAATGGTCATGGGTCCTTCTCCTCGTTGAACCACCGGGTCATCGCGTCGCGAAGCGGCGCGGTCTCGATGGAGTGGAACTTGTAGCGGCCATCTCGACGGGTGGACACGAGACCGGCTTCTTCGAGAACTCCGAGGTGTTGCGAGATCGCCTGTCGAGTCAGGTCGATCTGATGCTCGGATGCGAGGCGGCCACAGAGTTCGAACAGGGTCTGGTCGTCGCGCTTGGACAACACATCGAGGATGGCGCGCCGGGCTGGCGCCGCGAGAGCATCGAAGACATCAGCCACCTGGCGAAACAGTAGGCAAGCGTAGACTTGCACGCAAGTCGCTGGTTGCCTATTGCGATCTGGGTTGGGTATCCCCGAGATGTGGGTCGTCAGCGGGCAGCTACCGCCACCGAACGCTCGGACATGGCCCGCCTGGGGCGCATGGCGAAAGTGCCGGTGGCGGCGAGGGGTCGGGATCGGGCTGTGACTCGATATCATGTGACTATCGATCTTGATATCAAGGAGGGTGCCGTGCGGACCGTGGTCGACATCGATGAGAACGCCCTTCGTGGCGCACGCGAGGCACTCGGAACCACGACCAAGGTCGACACCGTGAACCGCGCCCTCGCTGAGGTCGCCGCGCTTGCCGCACGCCGACGCGACCTGCGACGCCTGACAGCCGGCGAGCTCGCCGACCTCGGTGACGACGACGCCTACGCCTCGGCGTGGCAGTAGCCACCCACCTCGCCGACAAGAGCGCCCTCGCCCGCCTCCACCACGAACCCGTGGCGCGACGCCTCGGACCGATGATCGAGGCAGGCCTCGTCGGCACGTGCGGGATCATCGAGCTCGAGGTCCGCTACTCGGCACGGACCCACGCCGAGTATGAGGATGTCGCCCGCGATCGCGCCCTCGGCTACGAGTGGTTCCCCATGACCGACGACGTGTGGGACCGGGCCCTCGAGGTCCAGCGCGACCTGTCGTCACGCGGTGAGCTGCGCGCCGTGAAGTTCCCCGACCTACTGATCGCCGCGACCGCAGAGCGCCACGGCCTCGCAGTCGTCCACTACGACGCCGACTACGACCGGATCGCCGCCATCACGGGTCAACCGGTCGAGTGGGTCGTCCCCGCCGGGAGCGTTCCGTAGCTCGCGCTGAAACCGTCCGCTAAACCTGGATCCACCGACCAGGTAGCTGATTGAGCGTCCGCGTATCCGCGGAAAAGCCTCCCTGACCTGGGACGATTTCGATGTTCGACGTCGAGATCGCTACACCAGCGGGAGGCACTTCCTGTGGGCACGGTAACCCATGACATCGACCGGATCGCGGTGGTCTTCGATGACGACAACGCGGTGGTCGCACCGGGCCTGTTGTTGGCCGCGACGCTGATCACCCGACTCCGCCTGGAGTCGCTGATCAACACCACCGTCAAGATCCCAGGCCGGGCCGGTGGGACGCTGCCGGGCCGCAAGGTCCTCACGATCGTGGCCACCCTGTTGGCCGGGGGCACCCACATCGACCATGCCGACCTGCTCCGCTCCGGCGACACCCACAAGGTGCGGGCG
>JBKHVG010000107.1:0-3364 GCA_046570205.1 Acidimicrobiia bacterium | reverse complement strand
GGGGGAGTACACGGCGCCGCCGGCGCACGGCCCCATGATCACGCTGATCTGGGGCGTGACGCCCGACGCCTTGACGTTCCGGTAGAAGATGCCGCCGTAGGAGTCGAGCGAGACGACGCCCTCCTGGATGCGGGCGCCGGCGCCGTCGTTGAGCCCGACCAGGGGCGCACCCACCTTGAGCGCCATGTCCATCAGCTTGTGGATCTTGTTGGCGAACACCTCGCCCAGCGCGCCGCCGTAGACGGTGAAGTCCTGGCTGAAGACGAAGACCTTCCTACCGTCGACCGTGCCCCACCCGCAGATGACGCCGTCGCCGTAGGGCCGCTCGTCGAAGGAGGACTCCATCGGCCGGCGGGCGAGCATGTCGAGCTCGTGGAAGCTGCCCTCGTCGAGGAGGTAGTCGATGCGCTCCCGGGCCAGCATCTTGCCCCGCTCCTTCTGGCGGGCGATCGACCGCTCGGATCCGGGCTGGCTGGCCTCGGCCTTCTTCTCCTCGAGGTCAGCGATGCGCTCGGACATGGGGTGCTCGGCCATGGCCGAGGAAACTAGTGGCGTCCCCACAGGCGGAGCAGATCCGCGGCGGTCAGCGGTAGAGCAGCGCCCCGTCGTCGAGGTCGGCGGCCGGGAACTCGTCCTTCTCGGCCCAGTAGTCCTGGGTGAAGCGCCACGGCGGCTCGGTGCCCTGCTTCGGCATCAGGTGCAGCGACCGCATGAGGTACCCGGGGTTGAAGTCCTCCGGGTCCACCCACGGGAGCAGGCCCATGTCGGCGTCCTCCTCACGGAGCTGGGGCACGACGATGGTGGCGCCGAGCTCATCCATGTGGTCGAGGAGCCGGACCACGAAGTCGGCGATCAGGTCCGCCCGCAGCGTCCAGCTGGCGCGGAAGTAGCCGAACACCCAGGCCATGTTGGGCACGCCGGTGAACATCGTCCCCCGGTATCCGACGGTCTGGGCGAAGTCGAGCGGCCCGTCGTCGATGGTGAAGGCGATGTCGCCGAGCACGCTCATCTCGAAGCCGGTGGCCGTGATGATGATGTCGGCCTCGAGCACCTCGCCCGACGCGAGGCGGATCCCCTCGGGGACGAAGCGGTCGATGGTGTCGGTGACCACCGACGCCTTGCCGCTCTTGATGCCCTCGAAGAGATCGCCGTCGGGCACGAAGGCGATGCGCTGCTGCCAGGGCCGGTACGCCGGCGTGAAGTGGGGGCTGAGGTCGTAGTCGTCGCCGAGGACCGCCTTGATCCCCTTGAACAGCTCCTGTTTGACCAGCTCCGGGTGCTCGGCGGACATCGACGTCACCAGCGCCTGCGTCTTGAGGACCTGGCGGCGGACGATCTCGTGGGTCCACTCCGGGGGGACGTCGAGGTCCCGCAGCTGGTCGGCGAGGTCGTTGGAGTTGCGCCCGGTGGCGAAGTAGGTCGGAGAGCGCTGGAGCATCGTGATGTGCTCGCAGTCCGGCGCCATCGCCGGGATCAGCGTCGCGGCGGTCGCACCCGAGCCGATCACCACGACCCGCTTGCCGGCGTAGTCCAGGTCGTCCGGCCACGTCTGGGGGTGCACGATCTGGCCCTCGAAGTCGGCCATCCCGTCCCACGCCGGGGTGTAGCCCTCGGTGTGGCGGTAGTAGCCCTGGCACATCCACAGGAAGCCGGCGGTCACGGTGAACGCCTCGTCGGTGTCGGTGCGGGTGCCTTCGACGGTCCAGCGCCGCTCGGCGGTCGACCACGACGCGGTGGCGATCTGGTGCCGGTAGCGGATGTGCTGGTCGAGGCCGTCGTCCTCGATCACCTCGCCGAGGTAACGCAGGATCTCCTCGGCGGTCGCGATCGGCGCACCGGTCCACGGCTTGAACGAGTAGCCGAAGGTGTAGAGGTCGCTGTCGGAGCGCACCCCGGGGTAGGTGTGGGTCCGCCACGTGCCGCCGTAGCCCTCCTGGCACTCGAGGATCGCGAAGGTGGTTCCCGGTCGATCGGCGAGCAGGTGGTGGGCGGCGCCGATGCCGGAGATTCCGGCACCGACGATCAGGACGTCGACGTGGTCGATGGACATGGGACCCCCTTCAGTCGTGCGTCATGGTGCACCGCCGGTGCACCGCGGGAGGAACTGACCTTGTGCCCGTATCGTCGGGTCGATGGACCTCCCGGTGGCCTTCCCGCTGAAGCCGATGCTGGCCAAGCCGAACGACGGCATCCCGACGGGTGACTGGATGTTCGAGCCGAAGTGGGACGGGTTCCGGTGCCTGGTCTTCCGCGACGGAGACGAGGTGCAGCTCGGCAGCCGGAACGAGCGGCCCCTCACGCGGTACTTCCCCGAGCTGCTCGATCCGCTCCGGGCCGCGCTGCCCGAGCGCTGCGTGGTCGACGGCGAGATCGTCGTCGCCGTCGCGGACCGGCTCGACTTCGACGCGCTGGGTCAGCGCATCCACCCGGCCGAGTCCCGGGTGACGATGCTCGCCGAGCAGACCCCGGCCGCCTTCGTCGCCTTCGACATCGTCGCCCTCGACGACCGGGCCCTGCTCGAGCTGCCGTTCCGGGCGCGCCGGGCGCTGCTCGAGCAGTCGGTGCGCTCCGGCGGCCAGGTGCACCTGACCCCGATCACCACCGACCGCGACGTCGCCGCCGAGTGGTTCCGTCGGGTCGAGGGCGCCGGCCTCGACGGGCTCATCGCCAAGGATCCCGAGAGCACCTACCAGCCCGACAAGCGGATCCTGCGCAAGGTCAAGCACCAGCGCACCGCCGACTGCGTGGCCGCCGGCTTCCGCTGGCACAAGGACGGCAAGGGCGTGGGCTCGATCCTGCTCGGCATCCACGCCGGCACGGTCGACGACCCGGGCGAGCTGCGCCACGTCGGCGTCTCGGCATCGTTCACCGCCAAGCGCCGCGCCGCGCTCGTCGACGAGCTCGCGCCCCTCGTCATCGACCTGGACTCGGACGAGTTCGGCGACCACCCGTGGAGCACCTGGTACGAAGCCGACGCCCACGAGTCGGGGCAGATGCCCGGCGCCCCCAACCGCTGGAACAGCCAGCGCGACCAGTCGTGGGTCCCGCTGCGCACCGAGCGGGTGATCGAGGTGGGCTACACGATCATGACGGCGGGTCGGTTCCGCGGCACCACCCGCTTCGTGCGGTGGCGACCCGACAAGCAGCCACACCAGTGCACCTACGACCAGCTGGACGTGGTGCCGCCGATGGGATTCGGCGAGGTCCTCACGGGTTGAGGTCGCAGCCCGGCGCGGTCCCTACGCTTGCCGGCGTGGAGCAGCCCGGCGACCCATCAGCGCAGCCAGCGTCGTCCTTGCTGGACCTCCTGCATCCCGAAGCGCTCGACCGGGATCTGTTCCGGGGTGCGAACCCCGACACCTGG
>JBKHVG010000106.1:0-3424 GCA_046570205.1 Acidimicrobiia bacterium | reverse complement strand
ATCGGATGGGGCCTGATCTTCAACCTCGGCATCGCATTCGCCGGCGGCGCCCTGGCGCTGCTCGCCATCTACGGGCTCGCGATGGAGCCCGCCGACGACCCCGACGGCGGCCACGGCCACCACGACGGGCACGCCGACCACACTCCGACCGACGGCTCCGATGCCGCCGCGTCCCCCACCGACGGGGACGCCGACAAGGAGACGACCCTTGTTGACTGACAACGTCGGTTGGCCCGGAGAAGACCGGAGGGCCACGACGGCCTTGAGTGTGCGACCGAGCGAGATGCGTGGATCGCAGTACCGGCTAGGTGCCGTGCTCATCCTGGCTGAGGCGGTTCATGGACGAGTTCGGGGCCGGAACGCGGGTCCGGTCGACCGGACTTGGTCTCCACCACCCGGCCTGGGCAGCATGGGCACGTGGTACAGCGTGTCGCAGGAACGGTCGGTACGGATGCACACATGCTGAGGGAAGCGGCGCCCGCCAGTGCTGTCCACCGGGGGCTGGCGGTCACGCTTGTCGTGCTCGTGCTGTTTCAGGCCGTGATCGCTGGACAGGCGCTCTTCGGCGGGTGGGCGATCGACCTCCACGGATGGGTCGGGAACAGCTCGTTCGCGCTCGGGGTGGTGCTCGTCGTGCTGGCCCTGCGGTCCGGTGTGGGAAGAAGCGGGACACTCGTCGCAGTTGCGCTCGCCGTCGGCATGTTCGTGCAGACGGGCCTCGGCTATGCGGGCCGGACCACCCTTGGCGCTGCTTCATGGCATGTACCGCTCGGCGTGGTCGTCTTCGGGCTCGCTGCCGTCCACGCCACGCTGCTCTGCGTTCCGGTCGCCCGCACCGCGCCGAGCGGTCCTGACGGAGCCGCCGAGCGTTCGACGCTCGGTTCCCGTTGACGTCGATGCGCCGCAGCGTTGGCGTGCGCGCTGCATTCGCTGTCGCTGCTGTTTCGGTCGCCCTGTTTCCGGCGTGCAGCTCCGCTGTCGACGACGCCGACGGTGCCCCGGGCACTGCGACCACCACCGGTCCGCCGGGAGCACCGCCCCCCGTCGACTCGCCGGTGTCCGAGGGCGGTGCGCGAGCCGATCTGGAGCTGATACCTGGGCTGGTACGACGGGTCGAGGCGTCGATCGTTGCGGTGCTGGTGACGCGCGCCGGTGTCGAGAGCGGCGAGGGTTCTGGCGTGATCGTGCGTTCAGAGGGGGTGATCGTCACCAACAACCACGTCGTCGCCGGCGGCACCGACATCACCGTGGCGCTCGCCGACGGCTCGCAGCTACCGGCCACGTTGGAGGCAACCGACCCGCTCTCGGACCTGGCCATCCTGCGCATCGACCGGGAAGGCCTCCCTGCGATGGAGCTCGCCGTCCGCTACCCAGAGATCGGTGAGCTCGCCGTGGCAGTGGGGAACCCACTCGGGTTCGAGAACACCGTCACGGCCGGCATCATCTCCGGCCTGGGACGGTCCATCCCGGCCAGTGCCGCCCAAGGTGGCCAGTCGCTGGTCGACCTCATCCAGACCGACGCCGCCATCTCCCCGGGAAACTCCGGTGGTGCACTGATCGGCTCCGACGGGCGGTTGGTGGGCATCAACGTCGCCTACATCCCGCCCGCCGCTGGCGCGGTCAGCCTGGGCTTCGCCATCCCGTCGCCGACGGTGAGCGATGTCGTGGACGAGCTGTTGGAGGACGGCACGGCGGAGCATGCCTACATGGGGGTCCAGATGGCGACGGTCACGGCTCAGGCAGCTGATCAGCTCGGCCTCACCGTCGATTCGGGCGCCGCGGTGCTGTCGGCTGAAGCGGGATCGCCTGCAGAAGAGGCAGGCCTGCGTGAGGGCGACGTGATCACGGCGATCGACGGAGCCGTCGTCCGAGACCTTCCCGGTCTGCTGACGCGCCTTCGCCGCTACGACCCCGGCGACACGGCACGCCTGACCGTCGCCCGCACGGACGGCGACGTCGACGTGAGTATCCAGTTCGCCGCCCGTCCCAACTCCTGAACCGCATCAGGTGGTAGGGACCGTCTTCGGAGCGAGCGACCTCGGCTGGATCGAGGCCATCGTGCTCGGACTCGTCGAGGGCCTCACGGAGTACCTCCCCGTGTCGTCCACCGGCCACCTCCTGGTTTCGTCTCGGTTGCTCGGCATCGGTGGTGGATGGCCGGACGGAGCGAGCGCTCGAGGTGTACGCCATCTGCATCCAGAGTGGGGCCATCCTCGCGGTTCTGGTGCTGTATCGGCACCGGACCGCGCAGCTCGTCCAGGGCGCAGTCGGTCGCAGTCCCGGCGACCACCGCGTCCTCGTCGCGTTGGCGGTGGCGTTCGCTCCCGCCGCCGTCACCGGCTTCCTGGCTGGCGCCATCGTGAAGTCGCTGCTGTTCGGCGTCGTTCCGGTCGCCGTGGCGTGGATGGCCGGTGGCCTCTTCATCCTCGGCACGCGGGACCGTCCGTGGACCGGTGGAGGCAAGCTCGACTTGGAGCTCATGGGTGTCCGCCAGGCGGCGGTGATCGGCCTCGCCCAGACGGTCGCCCTCTGGCCCGGCATCAGCCGGAGGTTGGTGACGATCCTGACCGCCCTCTTCGTCGGGTGCTCGATGAAGGCGGCGGTCGAGTTCAGCTTCCTGCTCGGGCTGGTGACGCTGGGAGTGGCGACCGCCTACGAGGCGCTCCGGAGCGGGCCCGAGGTGATCGCGGGTCTTCGGAGTCGCAGCCCCTGCGTTGGGCCTCGTCGTGGCCTTCGCTGCCGCCTTGACGTCGATCCGCTGGATGGTCGGCTGGCTCGAGACTCGCAGCTTGGCCGTCTTCGGCTGGTACCGGACCGGCATCGGAGCGGTGGTGCTGTTGGCCCTGGCCGTCCCGTGAGTGTGCGAGAGCCGTCGTGCGTTCATCCCTCGACCGGGCTCTCGACCACCACGATCGGTCGGGTCATGGTCGTCCCGGCGGAGCACAACTGCACGGTGGTGGCGTCGCCGGGTTGCAACGTTCGCATCTTCGCCATGACCGCATCGACGGTCGGCGTGTCCTGTCCCCCGATGCCCACCACGAGAACGCCGGGCCGCATCTGTGCTTCCTCGGCCGGAGAACCCGGGTGCACGACGGTCACGGCGACGCCCTCAGGACACGGTGCGGTGTCGCCGGGTGGACGGTCCACGATGGTGACACCCAGCCACGCATGCTGTGGTGCGCCGGTGTCGATGATGCTGTCGGCGACGTTCGCGGCGATCGTCGCAGGCAGCACCATCAAAGATCTGTCTCCAGACGATGGCTCGTCGAACTCCAGAGCGTTCACCACTCCGACGAGCCGACCCGAGCCGTCCAGGACTGCTGCACCGGTCATCTCCGGCTGCGGAGGTGCGTCGATGCGGGCCAGACCGAAGATGTCCACTCCGTCCGGGGTTCGCACGCCCAGGTCGGTGGCGGTGACCGTC
>JBKHVG010000105.1:0-3473 GCA_046570205.1 Acidimicrobiia bacterium | reverse complement strand
CGAAGCGACGACACCGCTTGCGATTTCCAGTTCGGAGCGGCGCCGGCGCTGAACACCCGGCATTATGCCGGTAATCGGACCCGGCGGGATCGGTGGTGGGGTCATGGTTGGTGCTCCTGGATGAGCTGGTCGTAGATCTTGGCGCGGCCGGGTTGGTGGTGGTCTCGGGCGTGGTCGCGTTGGCGGATGAGGACGGGCACGTGGGTGGGGTCGGTGGCGTAGAAGCTGCAGGTCTCGCAGATGGTCTCGTAGTGGCAGTCCATGTCGATGGGGCGGTCACACCAGCCGTTGCCGAGCATCCGGCGGTGCTGTTCGCGCAGGCGACGCATGTTCGGCCCTTCGGCCGTGGCGGGCAGCCGGGCTTGGTAGAGACCGTCGACCTTCGCGGTGACATCGAAGTACTCGTCCGCGACGGTGCGGTCGGCGATGCGGGCGTAGACGAGGGTCATCTCGAGGTTCTTGTGGCCGAGGAGGGCGGCGACGGCTTCGAGACGCATGCCCCGGTTGATGGCCTGGGTGGCGAGGGTGTGGCGCAGCTGGTGGGGGTGGACGTGGCCGATGCCGGCGCGTTTCGCGATCCGCTTTACCATGCGCGCTGCTCGGTCCCGGGTGAGCGGGCCGATGTCGTCGGCGAAGAGCCGGCGGTGCCGGGCGATGAAGACGGCCTGGTCGGCCTGCCAGGTGGCGATGTGTTCAACGAGCTCGGGGTGCAGTGGCACGTAGCGGTCGTTGCGGAGCTTGCCGACCGGCACGTGCAGCCAGTGGTGCTCGCCGATCTCGACGACCGGGTCTGGGGGCAGGCCGCACAGCTCCGAGACCCGCATGCCGGTCCGGGCCAACAACAACACGACGAGGCGGCGCAGCGGGTCGGGCTCGACGGTGGCGTGGTGGATGAACGCGGCCATGGCGTCGTCGTCGAGGAACTTGGGCAACGGCTCGGGGCGTGGCGGGACGTCGCCGTGGATGATCGGGTTCCGAGCGGGGGCGTCGGTCCAGTCCCATTCGATGATCCGGTCGAAGAACACCTTCAGCAGTCCGAGGCGCTGGCGGATCGAGTTCGTCGCCAGTGGCCGGCCGGTCCGCTCGCTGACCAGGCCATGGCAGTGGAGCTTGTAGGCCTCGACGTGGTGGCGTTCGATGTCGGCGGCGCCGACGACGTGCGGGTCGGTGTCGCAGAGCCACAGGCCGAAGCTGCGCAGGGTCCGCTCGGTGGCGGTGATCGTGCGGGGTGCGAGCGTGAGGGCTTGTTGGTCCAGGTAGTCCGACATCGTCGCCGCGAGGCGAGGGGCCGAAGCGGCGATCGTCGACCACGCCGAGCTCGTGGGGTCGATGGCGTGCAGGGCGCTCACGAGTCGGCTCCGAGCGCGAACACGTCGGTGGCGAAGCGGCGGGCGTCGATCGCTTCGCTGGCTCGCAAGTACTCATCGGCGAGCCAGTCGTTGGACAGGTGCAGGTAGATGCGGGTCGATTCGATCGAGCGGTGACCGGCCTGAGCTTGGACGGCCTCCAACGACATGCCGGCCTCGCGCAGGCGGGTGAGACAGGTGTGGCGCAGCTCGTGGCAGGTGCAGTGCTCGAGCCCGGCGCGCTCACGGGCGGACAGCACGATCTGGTCCAGTCCCTTCGCGCTGAGCGGCCTGCCGGTGTTGGGTCCCTTCAGCACGACGAACACCCGCTCGGGGTCGGCGTGTTCGGGGCGTTCGGTGTCGAGGTAGTTGGCGACCGAGTCGAAGAACCGCTTCGAGATCGGGACCAGGCGCTGGTGGCCGCCCTTGCCGTCGACGATGAACACCCGCCGGTCCCCGAACTTCAGGTCCCGGAACCGCAATCCGAGAACCTCGCTGCGGCGCAGTCCGCCGAGCACCATCGCTTCGACCATGGCCCGGTCCCGCCACTTCCGACACGCCTCCAACAGGGCGGTGACCTTGTCGGGCTCGAGGATCATGGGCAGCGTGCGGGGCGTGCGGATCAACGGCGTGCCCCGCTCGGTCCGGGACCGTCGACGGTTCGACAAGCCACGCGGGACCGGGTTGTCGTCGAGCTCGCCGCATGCGACCAAGAACGCGAACAGTCCCGAGATCGACGACAACCGCCGCTGGATCGTGCGCGGTGACAGACCGGACTCGCCGTCACCGAGGCGGACCACGCTGCGGTCGCCGCGCTGTTCGGTGATGAAGGCCAACACGTCGGCCGTGGTCACCTCCACCGGGTCCTTCGCGACGACCGAGAAGAAGACCTTCAGGTCATAGCCAGCCGCCCACACCGTGTTCGCGCGGGCCCTCGCCGCGAGGAACTCCAGATACCGGTCCACCTGCTCGTGGCCAAGGCGCAGCAACGGCCGATCGTTGCGGTCGACAGCACGGATCAGACACGGCGACCACGTCATCGGCCACCCTCCTCACAGCTCGGGAACGCTTCCTGCGAAGGATCCCGAAATGCCACGTGGATTACAGGCATATGAGGCACTATCCGGCGCGTGCCTGAGCAGATCCCGTCCTTCAGGTATCACCCGGATCCGATAGCCACCGGCAGCATTGTTGCGTCGGACCGAGAGTGCGAGGTCTGCCATCGAAGTCGCGGCTTCGTCTACCAAGGGCCCTTCTTCGCCGTAGAGGCGGTCGAGTCGATCTGTCCGTGGTGCATCGCTGATGGCTCCGCAGCAGCACAGTTCGACGGCGAGTTCACAGATCTCCACCACATCGGATGGAACAACGTTCCCGACGAGACGAGGGACGAGGTACTGCGCCGGACTCCCGGGTTCGCGGGCTGGCAGCAAGAGACTTGGATGGCGCACTGCGACGACGCGGCGATGTTCCTTGGGAGGGCAGGCTCAGGCGATCTCCGCCGGCTCGGGCCCGATGCGATTGACGCGATCAAGTCACCGTTGCGTGACTCGCGCTGGAGCGAGGAGGATCTGGACCGTTACATCGACGCTCTCGACGCGGAGGGAGAGCCGACTGCGTACGTCTTCCGATGCAGGCGCTGCGCCTCGTTCCTCGGCTACTCCGACTCAGGTTGACGGAGCCAGCCCCGCTCCGACGTGCCGATATACGGGTGACGGCCGGCGCGCCCCATCGCTCGAGCCAGCGGGCCGGCGGTGGCCGGCAGCGTCGTCACAGGCTGAGCCCTGGTGGTTCCCGCGTGATGGGTGGTCGACGGGTGAGGTCGTCGAGACGTTGCTGCGTGCGTTCCATGCTGAGCTGTCGGTCGAGGTGGTCACGCTGGTCGGTCGCTCGGCTGAGTGCTTCGCGGGTGGGACCGGCCGCGTCGACAGCAGCTTCGTGATCGGCGCTCGCACGGTCGACCTGCGCCTGGGCGGCATGGAGGGGCTCCTGGTAGCGGCGTCGTCGCCACGGTCCAGCTTGGCCGGCTCGCTGTTGCAGGTCCCGGAGCTCGGTGGTGGCGACGGTGAGCCGGTCCCGGGCGTCACGGATTGCTTGTTCGAACGGCGCGGCTCGTTGTCGGGCCGAGGC
>JBKHVG010000104.1:0-3526 GCA_046570205.1 Acidimicrobiia bacterium | reverse complement strand
GCGCGCTGCTCCTCGAAGCGTGCCGGGTCCTGCACCGCGGACAGCGCGTTGTGCACCTTGTGCACGCCGGGCAGGTGCGTCAACTGCGACAGCAGACGGTCCTGCTTGTTCGCCAGCGTGGACTTGCCGGACCCGTTGGGCCCCATGATGGCGTGGACCTCGCCGGGCTGGACCGTGAGATCGATGCCCTTCAGGATCTCGACCTGGGGCTCGCCCGCCGGAGCCTCAGCGACCCGAGCGTGCAGGCCGTCGATCTCGAACAGGGGGGCGGTGGGGGCTGCCATGCCGCCAGTCTATTACCACTATCGCCGTAGTGATAATGGGTGTGACGAGCGTCTTCGCGACGTCCTCAGACGTCGTGGCCGCGATCCTTGGCCGGCTCGGCGGGGGTGTCGTCGGTGTCCGAGCTCTCGGAGCCGTCCTTCAGCCCGCGCTTGAACTCGTTCTGCGCCTGGCCGAGGGATCGGGCCAGCTTCGGCAGCTTGGCCCCACCGAACAGCAGCAGGATCACGATGAGGATGATGATGAGCTCTGGTCCCTGAGGCACGCCCTCCACGGTACCGCAGCGCCGGAGGGGTACGTCTGGCGGGGGCGGCTTCTCGTGGACGGCGGTGTGAACGTCACGCGAACGTCACCGGTACGGCACCGGGGTGGCGAGACGACGTTCCGTACGCTCCTGCGATCGTCGGCGGGCGAGCTGGGAGAGGGTTCGGATGTCGAGATCGAGGTCGCGGCTGCTGGCCGTGCCCATGGTGGTCGCACTGCTGCTGGGCCTGGGGCCGTCGGCCTCGGGTGACCACGAACCGGGGTGGCAGCTGCTCGCCCGGGACGTGCTGTGGGACGGCGTGGAGTTCGCCATCGTGCAGGAGCCCGCGCCCGTGCGCACCCACGTCCTCCTCGTGCACGCGGGCGCGCCGGTGCGGGTCAAGCCGATCGTGTCGGCCGGTCGGATCGGCAGCACGCGTGAGACGGTGGGATCGATGTGCACCCGCGCCGGCGCGATCGGCTGCGTGAACGCCGCCTTCGCCACGTGCCCGACCTGCCACATGCCCCACGGCGCCGTGGTGCGCAAGCACGTGTTCGTGCAGTCACCGACCGACCACCAGTACCAGCTGAAGATCCAGGACGGCCGGATGTAGGCCGGCCCGATCCAGTGGTCGGCGCGCCTGGAGGCGCTGCGCGGCTCCGGCCCGGAGGTGCTGCCGATCACCGGGGTCAACGTCGGCACCCGCCGTGACCAGATCACCCTCCACGACCACAACTTCGGGCCCCGCACCGGCTCCCCGCCGGGCACCGTGGAGCTGGTCATCAGCAGGCCCACGCCGCTGTGGACCGGCGGGGTCCGCCAGCGCACCCCGATCATCCGCCTGGAGACGGCGGGAAACGCCGAGATCCCCCGTTGGGGTGCCGTCGTCAGCGGGTCCGGCATGGGCGGGCACGTGCTGTGGGCCTTCGCCATGGCCAACGGGAACGTCCCCCTCGACCTCGTCGTCGACTCCCCGCGGGGGCTCGAGATGGCGGTGTCCGGGCACCCGACCCTGCTGGAGGGCGGGCAGCCGACGGTGCTCGACCCGGCCGACGGAAAGGTGACGGACCTGCACCCCCGCACGCTGGTCGGGTGGGACGACGTCGGGAACATGTGGTTCGTGGTGGTCGACGGCCGCCAGGCCCACAGCCGCGGGCTCACCCTCCACGAGTCCCGCGACCTGCTGGTGCGCCTCGGCGCCACCCACGGGATCAACCTCGACGGCGGTGGGTCGTCGACGATGGTGACCTCGTGCGCCCAGGGCTGGTGCCTGCGCAACCGGCCGAGCGACGGACGCCAGCGAGCCGTCCCGGTCGGCCTCGCCATCGTCCCGCCGGAGAAGTGGTGAGTCGCCCGCGGCCGGCTCAGACCTCGCTGTCGCGCAGGTCTTCCTTCCACGCCCGGAACCGGTCGTGCACCGTGCCGCTCGGGCCCGTGCCCTCGGCCGAGCCGTCCGGGAACAACCGCAGGGTGTAGGCGCGCTCGAGGTCGTCGCGGTGGGCGGCCCAGTAGCGGGCGTCGCCCTTCGAGGCCGGCCCGGCCCGCCACAGGATCCACGGGCCGATCCGACGCTTGAACTCGGCGACCGGGGTGCCGGGGAGGTCGTCGCCGAGCGTGAGCAGGCTCGTCGGTGCCTCGGCCCAGGCGGTGGCCGGGATGTTCCGGTCACGGATGGGGGTGGGCGGCAGGTCGGCGGTGTGGACGGGGGTGTCGTCGGTGGGGCGCTCGTCGTAGGGGAGGGCGTCGGGCACCGGGCTCACCAGCCCCGGTCGATCCACTCCTGGAGGTGCGGTCGTTCGGTCCCGATGGTGGTGTCGTCGCCGTGGCCGGGCAGGACGATGGTCTCCGGCGGCAGCGTGAAGAGTCGCCGGTCGAGGGAGGCGATGATCGTGTCGAAGTCGCCGCCCTCGAAGGAGGTGTTGCCGGGGCCGCCGGGGAACAGCGTGTCGCCCGAGAACAGGATCGGCGCACCCTCGAGGCGGAAGCTCATCGATCCGGGCGTGTGGCCGGGGGAGTGGATGGTGTGGAGGCGGAGCCGCCCGACCTCGATGACGGATTCGTCCTCGAGGATCTCGTCGTACGCGGGGAGCATCGCAGCGTCCTGGGCGGTGACGTGGACGCTGTAGCCGGCATCGCGGAGCTCGGGGACCGCTTGGATGTGGTCCCAGTGGCCGTGGGTCTCGATGACCGTGCGGACGCCGAGGGCCTGGCACAGCTCCAGCAGGCGCTCGTGCTCGTTGGCGGCGTCGATGAGCAAGGCGTCACCGGTCTGCTTGCAGCGCACGACGAACACGTTGTTGTCCATCGGGCCGACCACCACCTTGTGGATCTCGGCCGCCGTGTCCTCCCAGTGCAGCGTTCGCATGCCCCCACCCTAGGACTGCACGCCCCGGCTCAGAGGTCCTCCCGGGGGGCGATCACCTCGAAGCCGAGGCCGTCGGCGGCGGGGATCTGGCGGCGGTCGAAGGTGAGGTAGCGGACCGGGGCCGGGAGGCGCTCGGCGGCGGCGAGGTGGATGGCGTCGGTCGATCGCACCCGGAAGGTGGCCCCGATCTCGACGGCACGGGCGAGGCAGCGGTCGTCGACGGGAACCACGTGGAACCGCTCCCAGTCCGCGTGCAGCGCGGCCCACAGCGACGAGTGCTGGCCGGGCGTGCTGGCCACCGCGTGCATGGCCTGGAGGGTCTCCGTCCGGGCCAGCGCGGACGCGCACCAGGTGGTCGACTCGGCCATCGCCTCGGTGACCAGCCCGTGGCCGCTGGTCCGGACGTACCGACGGAGCAGGGCCGACGTGTCGATGGCGAGCAGCGTCACCCTCGCCCCCGGAGCTCGGCCAGGACGTCGTCGATGCGGATGTCGACGGCGACGTCGAGCGGGGTCGGGTCGGTCGCCGGCGCCAGGCGCTGGGGTGGCTGCACCAGCCCGGTGGCCACCAGGTCGTCGAGCGTCGGCGCCCCGGTCGGCTCGATGGGGCCGAGCTGGGCCGCGGGCACGCCGTCG
>JBKHVG010000103.1:0-3559 GCA_046570205.1 Acidimicrobiia bacterium | reverse complement strand
AGTGAACATCCCCTGGCCCGGGCGATCGTCACCGCCGCCCGGGACCGAGGAGACGTCGCCACCGCGACCGAGTTCCGTTCGATCACCGGTCGTGGCGTCGAAGCAACCGTCGACAACAAGGCCTACGCACTCGGCGGGCCAGCGCTGCTCCGTCAGCGTGAGCTGTCCGTCCCCGCCGAGCTCGCCGGCCAGGTGCACGAGTGGGAGTCCCGCGGTTCCGCAGTGCTCCACCTCGTGGAAGGTGACCGGATCGTCGGGTCGATCGCACTCGAAGACGAGGTCCGGCCCGAAGCCCGTCAGGCGGTCGACGAGCTCCGAGCGCGAGGCCTCCGGGTGGTGATGATCACCGGTGACGCCCGCCAGGTCGCCGACGCCGTCGGAGCGGACCTCGGGGTCGATGAGGTGTTCGCCGAAGTCCTTCCCGAGGACAAGTCCGCGAAGGTCGCAGAGCTCCAAGGGCGTGGCCTGTCGGTGGCCATGGTCGGCGACGGTGTCAACGACGCCCCTGCACTGGCCCGGGCCGATGTCGGCATCGCCATCGGCGCCGGCACCGACGTCGCCATCGAATCCGCCGGACTCATCCTGGCCAGCTCCGATCCGCGTGGCGTCGTCGCGATCATCCGCCTGGCCAAGGCGGCGTACCGCAAGTCACTGCAGAACCTCACGTGGGCAGCCGGGTACAACGTCGTCGCCATCCCCCTCGCCGGCGGCGCCCTCCAGTGGGCCGGCATCACTCTGCCGCCGGCTGTCGGTGCCGTCCTGATGAGCGTGTCGACGATCGTCGTTGCCCTCAACGCGCAGCTCCTGCGCCGACTCGACCTCGGCCCCACCCGATGACCGCGAACGCCGAGCAGCGCGACATGGGGGCCGACAGCACCGACACCTGCACCGGGACCTGTTGGAGGGTCACTTCATGACCGTCGCACTCGCGGCCATCGGCGCAGCGCTCATCGCCATGGTGCTGATCGACGTCGCCTGGACCACCGTGGCCGCCGGCAGCGGGGCTGGGCCGTTCACGAAACGGTCCGGTCGCATGCTGTGGCGAGCGGCGCTCGCCGCCCACGGGCGCAGCCGAGGTCACACGTTGCTGACCGCCGCCGGCCCCTCGATCGTCGCCACCGCACTGATCGCCTGGATCACGCTGCTCCTGATCGGCTGGACCCTGATCTTCTGCTCCACCGACGGCGCAGTGCGCGCCGCATCCACCGGCGATCCCGGCGACCTCATCGACCGCATCTACTTCGCCGGGTACACGCTCCTCACGCTGGGCTTGGGCGACTACGTGCCCGGCGACGGGATCTGGCAGCTCGCGACCGTCCTGACGACAGGTTCCGGCCTGGTGCTGGTCACCTTGTCGATCACGTACCTGGTGCCGGTCGCATCTGCGGTCGTGCAAGGCCGCGAGCTCGCCGCCCAGATCGGCGGGCTCGGCGCAACCGCCCACGACATCGTCCTGCGCGGCTGGAACGGGAGCGACTTCGGATGCCTCGGCCAGAGCCTGTCCACGCTGTTGTCGACCCTGCACACCGTCCGGCTTCAGCACCTCGCCTACCCCGTGCTGCGCTTCTTCCACAGCCAGTCCCGACGCGATGCCACCGCCGTCCACATCGCCAACCTCGTCGAAGCTGTTGGGCTGTTGCAGTACGGGGTCGAGGAAGGCGCCCGCCCGGACAGCCAGACCCTCGCCGCCGTCGAAGACGGACTCGACGAGTTCCTGGCCACGATGGACGGCGTCCACATCACCGACGATGCGGACCCGATCGGCGCTGCCGCGCTCGAACCGCTCACCCAGGCCGGCATCCCGACCACTCCGTCGACGTACCAGGAGCACATTGCCGGCAGCGAACGGCGCCGGCGCCTGCTGGCCAGCTACCTGCACGACGACGGCTGGACCGAAGACGACCTGAACCACCACTGACGCACAGGAGGATCCATCGCTATGCAGACGCACAACGATCACAACGACGCCGGCACCGGCAAGGACAGTGGTCAAGGAGAAGACCACTCGCAGATGGAACGCATGATGTACCTCAGGTTCGCGGCGATGATCGCGACCGGCATGTTCGTCATGTACTGGACGATGTTCGCCGGCACCTACGCCTGGAGCCACGTCCAGTTCAGCCAGAGCCGGGTGTACATGGCTCTCGTCATGGGCGGGACCATGGGCTTGGTGATGCTCGCCTGGATGCTGAACATGTACAAGAACACAAGGGCGAACATCGGGATCGTCGTCGTCAGCCTGCTGCTGCTCGCCGCAGGCGTTGCGTTGGATCGCAGTCAGGCGACCGTCGAGGACAACGAGTTCATGCGGGGCATGATCCCGCACCACTCGCTAGCCATCACCCGCTCCGAACGGTTCACCGCCGACGACGTCCGGGTGTGCGAGCTCGCGGTCGAGATCAGCGAAGCGCAGCGCCGCGAGATCGAGGAGATGGAGTGGCTGATCGAAGACATCAACGAGAACGGCGCAGCGTCCACCCGCGAGGAAGCTGACGCCCGTCCTGTGCCCACGTACGAGGCGTCTGCGAACCGGGTGTGCTACCCGGACTGAAGGTGGTGGGGCATGGTGCCGGCCGTCCGGACCCCCCGGTCCATGCGATCGCGGCACACTGGGGGCGTGACACCGCCACGCAGCGTCCCGGCTCTGTGCCCTCAGCGTCGTGCCCAGTTCAGCGCGATGGCGCCGGGATCCTTGCGTGGTATGGCTGTCTGACATGCAGGTCCACCTTGTTGATGGGACCTACGAGCTGTTCCGGTACCACTACGCGCCCAACAACAGGGACCCCGAGCGTGGTGCGGCCCGGGGGGTGCTGGGGTCGCTGCTGCAGCTGGTGGAGGCGGGCGCCACCCACGTCGGCGTGGCCACCGACCACGTCATCGAGAGCTTCCGCAACGAGCTGTGGCCCACCTACAAGGACGGGTCCGGCGTCGACCCGGTCCTGAAGGCGCAGTTCACGCCGCTGGAGGAGCTGCTCGACGCGGCCGGCTTCGCCGTGTGGCCCCAGGTCGAGTTCGAGGCCGACGACGGGCTCGCCGCCGGCGCGGTGCTGGCGGCCGGGGACGAGCAGGTCGACCGGGTGGTGGTGTGCACGCCCGACAAGGACATGGCGCAGCTCGTCGGGGGCAAGGTCTGGCAGTGGGACCGCCGGCAGGACAAGTGGTTCGACCGGGCCGGCGTGCAGGAGAAGTTCGGCGTGCTGCCCGAGTCGATCCCCGACTGGCTGGCCCTCGTCGGCGACTCGGCCGACGGGTTCCCCGGGCTGCCCGGCTGGGGCGCCAAGTCGGCGGCCGCGGTGCTGGCCCGCTACGTGCACATCGAGGACATCCCGCCGGCCGCCGGGCAGTGGGACATCACCGTCCGCAGCGGGGCGAAGCTGGCCCGAGCGCTGCAGGACCACCTCGACGAGGCGCTGCTGTTCCGCACGTTGGCCACCCTGCAGACCGACGCACCGGTCAGCGCCTCCGTCGACGATCTGCGGTGGCAGCGGCCGCGAGATGGCTTCGAGCAGCTGGCCGCCAACCTGGGGGCTGACCGACTGGTCGAGCGGGCGCGCCGTCT
>JBKHVG010000102.1:0-3634 GCA_046570205.1 Acidimicrobiia bacterium | reverse complement strand
CCCGCAGCGCACAGCCCGATCGATCAGGGGCCCGCCGTCCGACCCGGGATAACCGCGAACCCGGGATAGTGCACAAAATGCCGGGCCCGGCATTTCGTGCATCATGCGTCCCGATCCGGCTTGGTCTCAGCTCAGGGGGTGAACGCAACACCTGGGTGAGGTTCGATACGTCGACCGAGCTGGAGGTGTGGTGGTGGAGTGGATCACTGATCAAGAGCGCGCTCAGATCGAGGCGCTCGTGAAGGCGAATGCGCCGTTCTGGCAGATCCGGGCCGAGTTGAGCCATCGGTCTCGACACGCGGTGGAGCGAGCGATCCGCCGGGCCACGAGGCCACAACCACAAACGCGGATCCGGTCACCGTTGCGGCTGTCGCTGGAAGAGCGCGAGGAGATCTCTCGAGGGTTGGCGGCCGGCGAGTCGTTGCGGTCGATCGGGGCTCGGATCGGGCGGGCGCCCTCGACGGTGTCGCGGGAGGTGAACCACAACGGCGGCCCGGCTGGGCGAGTCCCATGAAGTGGTGTAGATCGGCCGCCGCCGTCTCGGTCCCCGAGATGTAGGTGGCCACCGTGCGATTCTCAGAAACGACCAAGTTCACTGAGAAGGAGATCGCACGATGGCCGACTTCGAGTCTGCCCTGTCCGAGCTCGGTGCCGCACTGGCGGCCACCGACACCAAACTGTCCACCTCGCTCGCTGAGATCCTCGGCGTGGCGATCCAAGAGCTGATCGAGGCCGAGCTCACTGCCTTGATCGGCGCCGGCCCCGGCGAACGCACACCGACACGCACCACCCAGCGCAACGGGCACCGCCCCAAGCTGTTGTCCACGCCAGCGGGTGACATCGAGATCGGCATCCCCAAGCTGCGGACCGGGTCGTTCTTCCCTGAGCTGCTCGAGCCGCGCCGCCGCATCGACAAGGCGTTGTGGGCGGTGATCATGACCGCCTACATCACCGGCACCAGCACCCGGAAGGTCGACGACCTCGTCAAGGCACTGGGCTGCGACACCGGCGTCTCGAAGTCGTCGGTGTCCAGGATCTGCAAGGGCATCGACGACGACGTCGCCGTGCTCCGCACCCGCCGATTGGACCACCAACCCTTCGTCTACATGTGGCTCGACGCCACCTACGTGCACGTCCGCGAGAACCACCAGGTCGTCTCGAAGGCGATCGTGATCGCCACCGGCCTACGCGCCGATGGCCACCGCGAGGTGCTCGGCGTCGACGTGGGCGACTCGGAGAACGAGACGTTCTGGACCGAGTTCCTCCGCGACCTCAAAGACCGAGGCCTCGCCGGGACGAGGTTGGTGATCTCTGACGCGCACGCTGGGCTGAAGGCGGCGATCCGCCGCGTGCTGCAGGGTGTGGCCTGGCAGCGCTGCCGGGTGCACGCGATGCGGAACCTGCTCTCGGTTGCCCGGCACCAGCACCGCCAGGTCATCGCCGCACTGATCCGCACGATCTTCGCCCAACCCGACGGGCCCTCGGCCCGGGCTCAGCTGCGCTCGGTCGTCGACCAGCTCGACACCATCGCCCCCGACGTCGCCGCCCGCCTGTTGGCGATGGAAGACGACCTGCTCGCCTACACGACGTTCCCGCCGTCGCACTGGTCCAAGATCTGGTCGAACAACCCGATCGAACGCTTGAACCGTGAGCTGAAGCGGCGCACCGACGTCGTCGGGATCTTCCCCAACGTCGAGTCGGTCATCCGCCTCGTCGGCGCCCTCCTCGTCGAGATCAACGACGAGATGATCGCCGCCGACCGCCGCTACATCGCCGCCGCCAGCGTCGCCGTCTTGCTCGACGACGACACCGAACTACCGTCCCTGCCCGCAGCCCCCCGAACCTGACAACCGGATCGCACGGCTACACCACGCCACGGGACGCAATCGCCCGGCTCGCTATCGAGCGTCGAGGGCGGACCTGGCGGCCGAGCGTCGGGCTCGTCGCCCCAAGCCGTGCAAGCTGGCGCTGAAACCCGCTGCTGGCCGAGATCGTCGAAAGACAAGCTGGAACGGAAGTGGTCACCGGAGCAGATCTCGGGTTGGCTGGCTCGGCCCGAAGGTTCCCTCACCGCCCGGAGCTCCACGCCCCCACGAGACGATCTACCTGTCGCTGTTCGTGCAAACCCGCGGTGCGCTCCGACGAGAGCTCACCCAGCATCTGCGCACCAAGCGCGCCAACCGCCGGCCTCGTGGCTACTCGCCGATGAACGGACAAGGCCAGCTGCGCAACACCGTTCACATCTCGGAACGACCGGCCGAAGCCAACGACCGAGCGGTGCCGGGACACTGGGAAGGCGACCTCGTTTGCGGCAAGGGCATGTCAGCCATCGCCACCCTCGTCGACCGTCAGTCCCGGTTCGTGATGCTCATCGGGCTCCCCGGCGACCACCGCTCCGACCGTGGCGGACGCCCTCGCCGCGAAGATCACCGAACTGCCCGAACAACTGCAGCGGTCACTGACCTGGGACCACGGCAAAGAGATGGCCAAGCACGCCGAGTTCACCGTCGCCACCGGCGTGCCCGTCTACTTCTGCGACCCGCGCTCACCGCTGGCAACGCGGCTCCAACGAGAACACCAACGGACTGCTCCGCCAATACCTGTCGAAGAAGACCGACATGTACAGCATCACCCAGGACCGACTCGACGAGATCGCTGCGGAGCTCAACGGCCGCCCTCGACAGACCCGCGAGTTCCTGACACCATCCGAAGCTCTCACCGCCGCGTTGCGATGATCACCTGAGACCAAGGGCATTAGGAGCGCTCCCCGGACTCTGAGGCGGTTGATCTTTGCGCCTGCCGGACTTCCGCTTGGCAGCTTGAGATGCCGTAGCGCATCGGGTGTGCCAGTCAGTCCTCCCGTTCTTCGTGTGGGCTTCCAGCCGCGAAGGGGAGATCGAGTAGATGTCTCCCTCGTATGGCGACTTCGAGGATGAACCGATCTCGTGGGTCTCGCAGGGAGCGTCCGGTGAGGGTCGCGATGCGTTCGAGCCGGTACGTCACGGCGCGGGCGCTGAGGTGGAGCCGGCGGGCCGCTGCCGTCGTGCTCAGTCCCTCGTCGAAGTACGCCTCGAGTGTCTCGAGGAGCGGTTCAGCTCCGCCGCGTGCCCCGGAGAGGGGTCCGAGCACGGCGCCAACGGTCTCGTTGAGCACGGCCATATCCTGCGTGAGGACCCGGAACGGCGCGAGTAGGGCGAAGTCGGAGATGGGTTCCAGGAGCCCGAGACGTCGCGCGATGTCCAGCGCCTCCCGGGCCTCTCCGAACGACCGGGCCACTCCGGCGGCGCCGGGGTGGGCGCCGCCGACGCCGATTCGCCACGTTCCCGGCGCGGCCGCACTGACGTGGTGCAGAACGGTCGGTCCGGGATCGGCCCTGTCGGCGGCCATGACGCAGACCAGCGTGCCGTCCTTCGTGGCAATGATGCCTGCGCCAATTCGGGGGTCGAGGAGAGCGCTCTCGACGTGGGCTTGGACCGGTCCGGCGTCGCGGAGCGGCCGGTGCGTGCTGGCGACCACGCAGCGGTGGGTGCCGGCGAGGTTGAAGCCGACCTGTCGTGCGAGCTCGCGCAACGTCTGCCCATCGCTGTGGCCGCCGAGGAGGTCGTCGACGAACTCTCGGCGGACTGCCTCTTCG
>JBKHVG010000101.1:0-3984 GCA_046570205.1 Acidimicrobiia bacterium | reverse complement strand
ACCCTCGGGTGAGACTCGCTCGGGCGAGTGCCACCACCGCATCGGTGATTTCGAGAGCGTCGAAGGGACCTGACCACCGCTCGGGATCGGGGACTCGCCGATGCGTTACCTCACCTCGCCGGTCCGACGATGTCGATCGTGGAAGCGAAGGTCGACGTGCCGCCGCGCCCAGGGCTCTACGCGGTCCACGGTGAGGTCGCGGTCTGGCAGGAGCTCGGCCTCGGCGAGCCGAGCGATGCTCGCCCGCTCTACGTCGGCAAGGCCGAGCGCAGCCTCGCCTCCCGTGATGTCGACACGCACTTCTCTACGGGCAAGACCGGCTCCTCCACCCTCCGCCGCAGCCTGGCAGGCCTGCTCGCCGACGTGCTGGCCCTGGAGGGGCGCCCGCGCAATCCGGCGAAGCCCGAGCGCTTCGCGAACTTCGGATTGGAGGTGTCGGGCGACGAGCGCCTGACGGGCTGGATGGTGACCCACCTTCGACTGGCCGTCTGGCCCTCGCCCGATGGTGCGATCCTCAACGTCGTCGAGACCGCAGTCCTCGCTGAGCTGCTGCCGCCGTTGAACGTCGCCAAGGTCGCGACGCCGTGGCGGCCACTCGTGCAGGCCGGCCGACGCCGTCTCGCAGCGCAGGCGGAGGCGTGGGCGACGGGCCAGAACGCGCCGACCTGAGATGCGGGTTGCGCGCAGAAACGAAACGGTCGTTCCATTCCTGCGCGCAACTGGCGGCTGGATCGAACTCGCGGGGAGCAGGAGTGGCGGCGATCGGCCTGGTGTCGAAGGGTAGGCAGCCGTCTCCGGTTGTAATACACTGGCTCGTGTGCCTGAACCGTTCGACCTCGATCTTCTCGACGACGAGGACCCGTTCGAGATCGACGACCAGGCCGCCCACCTGTTCAAACATCCGAGGCTCGGGGTCGAGGACATCTACGAGGTGTGGCAGTCCGACCCGCTCTTCTACCCGGCGAAGCCGCCAGCGCACTGGCTGATGGTGGCGGAGCTCGCCGGCGACGTGCTGGTCGTGCCGCTCGCTCCACCTGATTCCGAAGACCCCACCAAGTGCCGACCGATCGGCTGCTACGTCGCAGCCACGCACCTCGTCACCCGCTACCGGGAGGGCCGATGACCAAGAAGAAGATGACCCGAGAAGAGGAGTACGAGTTCTACGCCAAGCCCGAGAATCAGGAGCCTCAGGGTCCTGCTCGGCGGCGGAAGCGCTCGAACCTGACGGAGATGGTGCCGGTGCGGTTCCCGCCCGAGACCCTCGAGGAGGTTCGCCGACTCGCCGAAGCCGACGACCGCTCGGTGTCGAGCTGGATCCGTCGCGCCGTCGAGCACGAGCTCGAACAGCAGGTCGGCTGAGCACAGCGCTTCTGAGATGTGAATCACTCGCGTGACCGCGAGGGTTGGCGCGTCGGGGTGAGGGGGCGGAGCCCCCGCTCGGGGCGGAGCCCCGAAGTCGTCGTGTGGTCAGGCGGCGGGTTCGAGGGTGACCTTGTGCCCCATGGCTTCGAGTTGGCGGATGAGGCGTCGTTGGCGGGCTTCGCTGTTGCGGCGCTTGTCGAAGTAGTCGGCGCCGAGGTCGTTGTAGACCTCGCCGGTGGTCAGCAGGTGCCAGGCGATGACCAGGATGGAGTGCCCGACTGCGACCGCGGCCCGTTGCGGTCCGCGACGAGCACGGATCTGGGCGTATTGGGCTGACAGGTAGGTGTTCTTCGACCGACCCGCTGCTTGGCCGGCTTCGATGAGGGCCTTGCGCAGCCACTTCGAGCCGTGCCGGGTCCGGCCGGAGCGGTGCTTGCCGGCGGATTCGTTGTTGCCGGGGCACATGCCCGCCCACGACGCGAGATGACCGGCGGTCGGGAAGCGGGACATGTCGGCGCCGATCTCAGCGAGGATCACCTGGGCCGTCCGGGTGGACACGCCCGGGATCGTCACCAACAACGTCACCGCCGCTTCGTAAGGGGCCAACAGCTCATCGACTCGATCGGTGAGCGTGTCGATGGTGGCGTCGGCCTCGTCGATCCGGGCCAGCATCGCCCGGCACAACAACGCGTGGTGTTCGTTGAACCGACCGGACATGGCGTCTTGCAGCTGCGGGATCTTGGAACGCATCCGACCCTTGGCCATCTCGGCCAGCACCGTGGAGTCGCGTTCGCCGGCGATGAGCGCTTCGATCATCTCCCGACCCGACTTCGTGAGCACGCTCGACGCGACCGAGGACAGCTTCACGCCGGCGTCCTCGAGGACCTTGTGCAGACGCTGGGACTCGCGGGCGCGTTCCTCGATCACCGACTTGCGGTAGCGGGTCAGGTCCCGCAATGCCCGGAACGGCTCGGGCGGAATGAAGCTCGGGCGGACCAGACCGTGTTCGAGCAGCGACCCCTGTCTGTCAGGGTGAGGTGAGACACCTGCGGTACCCGATCATCTGACCCGACGGGGCGAGGCAGGTACACGAGAACCATGACCATGACGACTGCATCGTTGAACGGCCGCGCCCACACTGGAGGCGTGAGCGACGACGACATCGACCCGGCAGCGAAGCCGACTCGGCGAACGTTCAGCGCCGAGTACAAGGCCGAGATCCTGGCCGAGTACGGGACCTGGCCGAAGGGCTCGGAGGAGCGCGGCGCAATCCTGCGCCGCGAAGGCCTGTACTCCTCGCACATCTCCGAGTGGCGCAAGCAGGCCGAGGCCGGCGCCCGGGAGGGGCTGGCCCGCAAGACCCGCAAGCGCCGCACCGCGGAGCAGGTCGAACTCGACCGGTTGCGCCGCCAGAATGAACGGCTCGCCAAGGAGCTTGAGAAGACGCAGACGGCGTTGGAGATCACGGGAAAAGTGCACGCGCTCTTGGAGCAGCTCTCCGAGAGCGCGGACACCGACCCGAGGTCGAAGCCGTGACCACCGAACATCTCCCCGCCCTCGAGGATGTGACGTCGACGAAGAAGGCGTGCGAGCTGCTGGGCGTGAACCGCTCGACGATCCTGCGCCGACGGCGAGACCCGGTGTTGGGTCCACCTGCGCCTCGGCCGGCGCCGCCGAACAAGTTGACCGAGACCGAACGCCAGCATGTGTTGTCGGTGTTGCGGTCGCCCGCCTACCGGGACCTTGCGCCCGCCCAGGTGTGGGCCCAGCTGCTCGATGACGGCATCTACCTGTGCTCGATCCGCACCATGTACAGGCTCCTCACGGTCGCCGGGGAGAACCGAGAACGTCGCCGGCAGCGCACCCATCCAGCGCGGAAGAAGCCCGAGCTGATCGCCCGAGCCCCGAACCAAGTCTGGTCGTGGGACATCACGAAGCTGGCCGGACCCGAACGCGGGATCTACTACGAGCTGTTCGTGATCATCGACATCTACTCCCGCTACGTCGTGGCCTGGACCGTCGCCGAAGCCGAGACCGGCGAGCTCGCCGAAGCGTTCATCGCCGACGCCCTCGACAGCCAAGGCGTCGACCGCAACCAGCTCACGTTGCACGCCGACCGGGGCTCGTCGATGACCTCCAAGCCCGTCGCTCAGTTGCTCGTCGATCTCGGCGTGGCCCGGTCTCACAGCCGTCCGTCGGTGTCGAACGACAACCCCTACTCCGAGGCCCAGTTCAAGACGCTCAAGTACTGCCCAGCGTTCCCCGGCCGGTTCGGCTCCATCGCCGACGCCCGCTCGTTCTGCGCCGCGTTCTTCGATCACTACAACCACGTCCACCGCCACGCCGGCATCGGGCTCCACACGCCGGCGTCGGTCCACTACGGCACCGCCACCGAGATCCGCGCTGCTCGAGCCGAGACCCTGACCGCCGCCTACGCCGCGAACCCCGCCCGGTTCCGGCACCGCCCACCCACGCCACCGAAGCTTCCCGAGGTCGCGTGGATCAACGAACCCAACCGGGAAGCACTCATCCAATCCGCATGAGAAGTTGTCTCATCCCCCTTGACACGTTCCGGCCGCTCTCTCTGAGAGTTGTTGCACGGAGCCCCGGTCCTCTTCGGAG
>JBKHVG010000100.1:0-4052 GCA_046570205.1 Acidimicrobiia bacterium | reverse complement strand
ACACGCGCGAGGCGCTGCGTACCTTCTTCGAGGTCGACGCACCCCACGTGGTGGTGGGCCTGCTCGCCTCCCTGTGCGCCGCCGGCGACGTGGACCCGGGCACCGTGGCCGAGGCCATCGCGGCCCACGGCATNGACGCCTCGCTCGCGCCGCCCTGGACCCGCTGAGCCCGGCCCGTCCCGATCCCGTTCTGGGCCGCGGCACACGCTTCCCGTGCGTTCGTCGCGTCCCGGTTCCCGCGGATTCCGCTCTGGGCCGCGTTGCACGCTTCCCGTGCGTGCGTCGCGTCCCGGTTCCCGCGGATTCCGTTCTGGGCCGCGTTGCACGCTTCCCGAGCGTGCGTCGCATCCCGGTCCGATCGCGGTGCGCCTGGCCCGGCACGGCGTCCGCAACCGCCGCACCGTCGCCTACAGCGCCAGATACCAGCGCCGGAGGTGCAGCACGACCACCACGCAGAGGATCAGGCCCAGGACCGCGCCGGTGTAGACGAGGTGGACCCCAGGTCGCCCGACGGGCAGCCAGTCCAACGCCCAGTCCTGGGCAGTCTGGTCGCCGACGTGGGCGAAGCGGGCCGTCTGCAGCAGGAGTCGCTCCAGCAGGAAGACGACCAGTGCGTTGCGGCCGAGGGCGATGGCCGGCAACGACCCGACAGCACGGACACGCTCGAGCTGGCGGACCGGGAACGGCAGGTCGAGGGTGACCGCCACCACGGCGAAGGCGAGCAGCGCCACGCCGGCGGCCAGCAGGACGAACGACGACGAGAGCAGTCGCTTGTTGAACGCCACCGACCCCTCGACGAGCACGCCGGCGCCAGCCGCGGCACCACCGAGGAGCAGCACCGGCGGCACGAAGCGAGGCACCGACAGCGCCGACCGGCGAACCAGCAGCCCGCCGAGGTAGCCGACCAGGACGAGCGCGCTGGCCGCCACGGTGACGGCGATGCCCTCGGGGTCGAAGCCGAGCTCGCCACCGGCATAGGTGTGCGCCGGTCCGAGCACGCGACGGTCGATGCCGAACAGCGGGCTGCACCGTTCGACCGGTGCGCACGGGGCCAACCACTCCATCGCGGCCCAGTAGGCGACGGTGACGAGGCCGGCCACAGCGGCGATCGCACCGGCCCGGTCCTCTCCGCCCCGGCGACGCAGCGCCAGCACGACGATCGCGGCAACCGCACCCGAGATCCCGATCGTCTGCAGCACGCCGGTGAACCGCAGGGCGGAGAGGTCGAAGCCGCTGGTGCCGTACGCGTTGTAGGCCAGGCCGACGAGCACCAGCAGGACCGTCCGGCGGACGAGCCGACGTCGGACGGCACCGGTCGTGGGCGGTCGCAGCAGGAACGACAGGCTGATGCCGCTGGTCACGAGGAACGTCGGGAACAGCAGGTCCGAGGGAGTGGCGCCGTCCCACTCGGCGTGGCGCAGCAGCGAGAAGTGCTCGGGGCCGCCGGTGGCCGGGGTGAGCACCATGAACGCCAGCACCAGCCCGCGGAAGGCGTCGACGGAGCGGAGGCGACGGCGCTCGACCACCGGGTGAGGGTACCGACGGCCAAACGTAGGCTCGCCCCCATGGTCACGCCCCAGATCCCGATCACCGGCAACCCGGAGGCCGACCAGCTGCTCGTCGAGGATCCGCTCGCCCTCCTGCTCGGGATGCTGCTCGACCAGCAGGTCCCCATGGAGTGGGCCTTCGCCGGCCCCTTCACCCTGCGCGACCGGCTCGGGCACCTCGACCCGCACCAGATCGCCGCCATGTCGGTCGAGGACTTCGTCGACGTCTGCCGGGACAAGCCGGCCATCCACCGGTTCCCCAAGTCCATGGGCGAGCGCATCCATGCGGCGTGCCGGCACGTGGTCGACCACCACGACGGCGACGCGTCCCGCATCTGGACCGAGGCGACCGACGCCGAGGACCTGTACGCCCGCCTGCGCGACCTGCCGGGTTACGGCGACGAGAAGACCAAGATCTTCATCGCCATCCTGGCCAAGCGGTTCGACATCCGGCCCGATGGCTGGGAGCAGGTGGCGGGACCCTTCGCCGACGACACGCCCCGGTCCGTCGCCGACGTCGCCTCGGAGGAGTCCCTCCACGAGGTCCGCAAGTGGAAGAAGGCCCAGAAGGCGGCCAAGAAGTCCAAGCAGGAGTGACCCGCTGCTCCATGGCCACTGCCAGAACGCAGGCGTGGTGCCCCGAGTGGAGCCGACCCCGGGGGAACCGTCCCCCGGAACTGGCAGTCGCGGTGTAGCAGCTACGCCGTGCGGGGAACGGCGGAGTTGCGCTGGCGGTCCAGCCAGCCGAGCAGGATCGCCATGGCCCTCGGGTCATGGCGCAGGCGGTGCCCGGCCGCGTCGAGCAGGCGCAGCTCGGCGGCCGTGTGGGCGTCGGCGATGACCCGCGCGTCGAAGTCGGGCACCAGGTCGTCGGCGGAGCCGTGAACCACCAGCAGCGGCCGGGGGTGCAGCCGGTGGGCGCCGTCGACCGCCTTGGTCAGGCGCATCTCCCGGGACCATCCGTCGAGCAGGGCCGGGGTGGCGTCGGCGTGGACGATGCCCACCTCCCGGGCGTGCTGGTGCAGCTGGCGGGGGTTGGAGGCCCAGTCGTCGAAGTCGGCCGGGGCGGCGAGGGCAGCGACACCCAGGATGTCGGTGTCGTCGGCCCCGGCGCAGATGGCGAGCGCGCCCCCGGTGCCGAACCCGATCAGCCACACCCCGCTGACCCGTGCGGTGGAGCGGACGTGGTCGACGGCGGCGTGGATGTCGTTCTTCCACCCCTTGACCGAGAAGGCACCCTGGCTGCCCGACATGCCGCGCAGGCGGGGCGAGAAGGCGACGAAGCCCATGTCGTCGGCGATGCGGTCGGCCAGCTCGGCCATGGCCGACACCGCGCCGGCGGTTCCCGCCGGACCGGACGGGTAGCCGTGCACGATGACGACCGCCGGTCGGGGCGGACCCGTGTTGCTGAGCCCGGCGAGGTGGCCGGCGAGGGTGAGGGCGCCGGAGCCGAAGTGCTCCACGGCCGGGCCCGAGCCGCTCAGCCGGCGGCCTTGGCTGCGCAGCGCGGGCAGACCTTGTAGCCGCGGTTGCGGGCCTCGGTCTCGGAGTCGGGGCCGAACGTCAACCACGACTCGGCCCGGGCGATGTCGTCGAGCACGGCCTTGTCGCAGACGTTGTCCTGGTCGTGGACGACGAAGGTGCGCTTGTCGCCCAGCCACCGGTGCTCTTCGATCCGAACGAGGCGATCAGACATGCGGGCACGATACGCGGGACGGGGAGGCGCCGGACAATGCCAGCACCTCCCCGTACCAGTTCGCTGACCGAGCGGTCGTTGCGGTGTTCACCGGGTGGGACCACATCCCGGCCGATCCGCTCGGCGGTGGCTTGGTGGGATTCCACCAAGTCGGTCCATCGAAAGGACTGACCTAGCGGCCAGCCACCTCCAGGGTCCCAAGACGATTGTCGTACATGTGTTGGACCACCTCCCTTCTCTGGTGCGAGAGAGGTTAGCGGCGCTCCGGCGAACGCGGTCCGACCCTTTCAGATCTCGGGCGGGGGGACGGCAGGGCCGACCGCACCGATCCGCACCAGGTGGTCGAGCAGCAGGCCGAGCACCTCGTAGACCGCCACGTCGGTGACCTCCATGCCGACCTCGTCGGCCCGGCCCAGCACGACGGCGACCGCTTCGTCGTCGGCCAGCACGACCGGGGCCCGCTCCACGAGGTCGAGCTCCTCGCCGGGCATGGCGCTCAGGCCGCGGGAGCGAAGGTGCTCGAGGGAGAACCGGATGAGGTCCCGCACCTCCTCCATCGTGAGGCCCATGGCCGATTCGACGCTGAGGTTCTCGGCGACGTGGAGGACGGCCTCGTCGAGGTCGAACACGGTCGTGGTGGGCGTGTGCCCGAGGCGGAACGCCTCCGACCCGACGAACGCAGCGGCGATGGCGAAGACGAGCAGCGCACCGACCACCACGAAGACGAGGATCACGCCGGCACGCTACCGATGTGGTCCTCGGCCGCCCAGGCTGCTCAGCGCACCACGACCGGGAACGAGCGGGCGGTG
>JBKHVG010000099.1:0-4298 GCA_046570205.1 Acidimicrobiia bacterium | reverse complement strand
TCGCCACCACGTTCGTGTACGTCACCCACGACCAGGTCGAGGCCATGACCATGGCCACCAAGGTGGCGATCCTCGCCGACGGCCGTCTCCAGCAGGTCGGCGCGCCCCACGACGTCTACGCCAAGCCGGCCAACCGGTTCGTAGCCACGTTCATCGGCAGCCCGCCCATGAACGTGCTCGACGGCGAGCTCGGCCAGTCCGAGGTCGCCGTCGCCGGCGGTCGCCTGCTCGTGCCCCGGGACCTGGCCGCGGCCGCCGACCGGCTGCCGTCCGACCGCATCGCAGTTGGCGTCCGGCCCGAGCACCTCGCGCTGCGCCCCGCGTCCGACGCCACAGCCGCCGGGCTGTCGGGCCGGGTCCGGGTGGTGGAGTCCCTCGGGCACGAGCGCCTGGTGCTGGTCGACGTCGCCGGCGAGACCGTCATCGCCCGGCAGTCCGGAGACGGCGTGCCGCCGGCGCCTGGCACCGAGGTCGGGCTCGTCGCCGACGCCGAGCGGGTCCACCTGTTCGATCCCGACTCCGGCCGGCGGATCGACCCGTGAGCATCGCCGGCAGCGCCCCGCCGCTGGTCGTTCCCGAACCGCCAGCGCGCCGCCGCCGCGGCCGCCGCGAGACGCCCCTCGCGCTGGCCCTTCTCGCCCCGTCGCTGGTGGTCTTCGGTGTCTTCGTGTTCTACCCCCTGGGCCGCACGTTCTTCCTCGGCCTCCACACGCAGTCCGACTTCGGCAACCGCCGCACGTACCGGGGCTTCGAGCAGTACGTCGACGTCGTTCGGTCCGAGGAGTTCCTCGACAGCTTCTGGACCACGGTGCGGTTCTCGCTCTACACGGTGCCCACCGGACTGGTCCTCGGCCTCGCCCTCGCCGTGCTGGCCAACCAGCGCCTCCGGGGCATCACCGTGTTCCGCACCATCTTCTCGTCGACCGTCGCCACGTCCGTCGCCGTCGCGGCGCTCATGTGGCTGACGTTGTTCAACCCGTCCATCGGCGTGATCAACCAGCTGCTCGCCGAGCTCGACCGGCCGCCGGTGCAGTTCCTGAACGACCCGACGTGGGCGCTGCCCGCCGTGTCCGCCACCACGGTGTGGCAGAACCTCGGCATCACGTTCATCCTGCTGATCGCCGGCCTCCAGTCGATCCCCGAGGACCTCTACGAGTCGGCCCGGGTCGACGGCATCGGCGCCTGGCGCCAGTTCTGGCACATCACCGTGCCGATGCTGTCCCCGTCGCTGCTGGTGGCCACCGTGATCCTGTCCATCAACGCGTTCTCCAGCTTCGGTCAGATCGACCTGCTCACCCAGGAGGGCCCGCAGAACTCGACGAACGTGCTCGTGTACGACGTGGTGAGCGAGTTCCGGGCCGGCGACATCGGCGCCGCCTCGGCCGGGGCGCTGGTGCTGTTCGGCATCGTGCTGCTGCTCACCGTGGTGCAGTTCCGGGGTCTGGAGCGGAGGGTCTTCTATGGCTCGTGACCGGTCCCGCCGCCGCACCCGCCTGGTGCAGTACGCGCTGCTCGTCGTCGCCGCGGTGGTCGTGCTGTTCCCCGTGTACTCGGCCCTCGTGCTGTCGCTGCAGCCGGCCGGCAACCTCTTCGGCTTCCCGGGGATCCTCCTGCCCACGGACCCGACCTTCGACACGTTCTCGGCTGCCTGGCGCCAGGGCAACCTCGGCACGTACCTGGTGAACAGCGCCGTCGTGTCGGTGCTGATCACCGCCGCCCAGCTCGCCACGTCCGTGCTGGCCGCCTACGCCTTCGCCTACCTCGACTTCCCGTTCAAGCGGGTTCTGTTCCTCGCCTTCCTCTCCACGCTCATGATCCCGGCCGAGGTCACGATCGTCGCCAACTACGAGATCGTGGAGGACCTCGGCTGGCTCAACAGCTACCAGGGGCTGGTGGTCCCGTTCCTGGCCAGCGCGTTCGGCACGTTCCTGCTCCGCCAGGCCTTCCTCGGCGTGCCCACCGACCTGCGCGACGCCGCCGCCCTCGACGGCTACGGCCACCTCGGCTTCCTGCGTCACGTGGCCGTGCCGCTCGTGCGCCCGTCGCTGGCGGCGCTGGCCGTGTTCGGGTTCCTCGGCGCCTGGAACCAGTACCTGTGGCCGTTGCTCATCACCACCGAGGACCGCTACCGCACCGTCCAGATCGGCTTGAAGCAGCTGGCCTCCACCCGCATCGACGAGCTGAACCTGGTGATGGCCGGCACCGTGCTCGCCGCCCTGCCGATCTTCATCGGCCTCGTGATCTTCCAACGCCACCTGATCCGTGGCCTGACCTCCGGAGCTGTCAAGGGATGACCCGACGACTCACCGCGACCCTGCTCGCCACCGCCCTCGTGCTCGCCGCCTGCGGCGGGGACGACGGATCCGGCGAAGATGCCGGTGCCCCGGCGCCTGAGGCCGAGGAGGTGGTCGACGCGTCGGCGTGTCCGGTCGACGCCCTGGCCGAGGCCGACGGACCCGTCCGCGTCGAGTTCTGGCACGCCATGGCCGCCGCCAACGGCGAGGTGCTCGAGGCGATGACGCAGGAGTACAACGCCAGCCAGGACGCGGTCGAGGTGGAGCTGGTGTTCACCGGCTCCTACGACGAGACCTTCGAGCGGTTCCGCACGGCCGCCGGTGGCGGGGAGCTGCCGGCGATCGTGCAGCTGGAGGAGACGCGCATCCAGGCGATGATCGACTCGGAGGCCGTGGTCCCCGTGCAGTCCTGCGTGGAGGCCGCTGACTACGACACCTCCGACCACCTGCAGCCGGTGCTCGACCAGTTCACCGTCGGCGACGTGCTGTGGCCGATGCCGTTCAATGCCTCGAACCCGGTGCTGTACTACAACGGCAACGACTTCACCGAGGCCGGCCTCGACCCGGCGTCGCCGCCCCGGTCCCTCGACGAGGTGCTGGAGGCGGCACGGGTCATCACCGAGTCCGGCGCCGCCACCCAGGGCATGGCCATCGACCTGCAGCCGGGGTACGTCGAGCAGCTGTTCGCCAAGGCCGGGGAGCCGATCGTCAACGGTGGCAACGGGCGCGAGGAGCGGGCGACCGAGGCACGTCTGACCGATGCCCCGATCGGCGAGGAGGTGTACACCTGGATCGACGAGCTCATCGACGGTGGCTACGCACTGAACGTCGGTCGCAACCCCAGCGGCGCCGACCACCTCCTCGCCATCGCCGGCGGCAACGCGGCCATGACCATCGGCACGTCGGCGGCGCTGGGGTCGGTCTACGACGTGCTGGCCGGTGATCCGAACCTTGCCGCCCAGGTCGACGTGCGGGTCGCGCCGATGCCCGGGCCGGACGATGGCGGCGTGGTCGTCGGCGGCGGCGCCCTGTGGCTGGTGGAAGCGGCGTCGGACGTGGAGCGGGCCGCGGCGTGGGACTACCTGGCCTGGCTCAACGAGCCCCAGCAGCAGGCCACCTGGCACGCCGGCACCGGCTACATCCCGATCCGCCGCTCGGCGGCCGAGCTGCCCGAGGTCCAGCAGCTGTGGGCGGATCGGCCCGGGTTCAAGGTCGCCTTCGACCAGATCACCGGATCGGGCTTCGAGCTCGGCGGCCCGGTCATCGGCGGCTACGACGGCTTCCGGGACGCCATCCAGCTGGCCCTCGAGGACATGATCGCCTCGGGCACTTCGCCGGCCGAGGCGGTGGCCGCGGCCGAGGCGGCCGCCACCGAGGCGATCCAGGACTACAACGAGCGCAACGCCGGCGGCTGAGGTCGCGCCGCTCGGCCAGGTAGGGGGCCCGGTCGATCACCGTGCCGGGACCTGCAGGTCAGAAGCCCATGCCAGGCACGGACCCCGCTGCGATGACGCTGGCTCGGGCATGGGCGAGCGCCGCGAGGGGCGCTCAGCGCCTCCCGGGATCGAGGTCGTGCTCGATCCATCCGTCATCGCGGAGGTAGCCGGCGAGCAGCCGCCGTCGACGTTCGGTGTCGTCGACGTGCGACCGGTACCGGGACGGCTCGGTCGGGATGCCGGCTTGGTCCAGCGGGTCCAGCGACGCCGGCGCGATGGGTGGCTGGTCGTCGGCGATGTGGACGCCTTCCATGGTGGCCAGGAACTCGTCGATTCCGTTCTGCACCGCCCCCAGGGTCTGGTCGTCGGGACGGACGGCTTCGCTCACGCCGTAGCGGAGCAGCGCGACGGCCTGGTCGAGGTTCGCCAGCTGGATGGCGGCTGCGTCGTGACGAGATCGGCTGTGGAAGAAGTGCAGGATCGGGTAGGTGAGGTGTTGCAGACGGACGGTGTGCAGGTTGGGCGTCAGCATCGACAGGTTCTGGCCGAGGGAGCCGAAGTCCGTGCC
>JBKHVG010000098.1:0-4343 GCA_046570205.1 Acidimicrobiia bacterium | reverse complement strand
CCATGTCCGCTCGCGCCACTGACGTCCGAGTGCTCGCAGTTCTTTGAAGCCCTCGGCCCTGTTGTCGAAGGTGCGCCGGGCCAACACGTTGCCCTTGGCGCTGACCGCGACGACGGCGTTCAGGTGTTTGTGCGGATCGATCCCGATGATGACAGCCGACATGTGCTCGTCCTCCTGTGCTGTGGGTCTCGTTGGATCAGCGAGGAGGGCAGCGCTACTTCGAGCATGAACAGTCCCTTCTCGAGCCACACCTCGCCAGGCGGTGTCCGGCGAGGAGCGATCCATTCACGAGCCACACCACGAGGGTGGGCAGCCGGTTCGCGAGCTACCCGCCGGACACCTGGCACCGAGGTTGGCCGACCCCGGTTCCACCACGCATCAGAGACCTGCACCTATAGCCGGATATGGATGTGCTCAGTCGAGCGAATCCCGAGTCGCTGTCCGCTCCGAGATGGGGTTACGGAGCGCTCTGTCCGGAGCGCTCCGTCCCCGTCAGATCACCGGTGCCCGGTAGGCGGTCCGGCGGTGTCGCCTCGGCTGGAGCCGGCGACGAAGGTGGCCACGATGTAGGTGGCGTGGCGGTCGAGTGACTGGCGGGCCCGGTCGTACCGCATGGTGGTCCGGGGATCGGCGTGGGATGCGGCTTCCTAGACGTCCCGCAACGGCACGCCTGCGTTGTCGCCCGCCAGCTTGATGGGACCACCTGTTCGCCAGTGGCATGGGACCACTTCTGGGCTTCGGTCAGGTCCGGCGACGGGATGATCGTCGGGCCGGCGGGAGTTCGTCAAGAGCTTCGGTGACGATGGGCTTCTGGCGTTGCCGGTAGGACTCGCCGTCGAGGACGAGTTCGTGGGCGGCGGACTGGAGCCGGTCGATCGCGGACTGAGCGAGGAGCGGGTCGGCCATGAGCCCGAGCCACTCGACGGGCTCGCGGTTGGAGGTGATGACGGTGGCGGCTGCTCGGTGGCGTTCGACGATGAGTTCGTAGATGTCGGCGGTGTCGACCGAGTCCATCGGTTGGAGCGCGAAGTCATCGATGATGAGCAGGTCGACGCGCAGCAGCTTGCGGATCTCGTTGTCGTGGCTGTTGTCGAGCCGGCTCGCTCGGAGTCGCTTGAGCAGGCGGTCGCAGCGTTCGAAGTGCACGCTGATGCGTCGGCGGACCGCGGCGTGGCCGAGGGCGGTGGCGAGGAAGGTCTTGCCGACGCCGACGGGGCCCATGATGACGGCGTTGTGGCCGGCGTCGACGAAGCGCAGCGAGCACAGCTCATTCCAGACCGCTCGGTCGTAGGTGATCTTGGCGGTGTCGTCCCAGCGATCGAGTGTCATGGCCGGGTCGAGGCCGGCGGTCTTGGCTCGTCGATCCGCTGAGGTGTTCTCGCGTCGGGTGACTTCGTCGGCGAGGACGAGCTCGAGGAACTCGGCGTACCCCATGCCGCCGGTCGACGCGAGGGCGAGACGTTCCGGGAGGGTGTCGAGGCAACGGCCGAGCTTCACTCGGCGCAGCAGGGCCTTGAGATCTGGGGTGACGGTCGGGGTGGTGCTCATCCGGCCACCTCCTCGGCCTCGTCGTCGGTGGTGCGGACGGCGAAGTGGCTGTCGTCGCGAGCGAACCGGGGAGCAACGACCGTGCCCGATGGGGCCGGCTGTGCCGTGGTGTCGTCGTTCTCGGTGCCGCGTTCGAGCATGCGCCCGATGAGCGGAACATTGATCGCCTCCGCGTCGAGGGCTCGTTCGCAGGCGGCGTCGACTCGCTCGGGGCCCCACTTCTTCACGAGTCCGAGCAGGGCGTAGACCTGGCGCATCTTCGTCCACGGCAACGGGATGTCCAACAGTGCGGTGGCGTAGGCGCCGATCGCGGGGCCGTGGCCAGCAGCCAGGCGCTGGAGCTTGTCGAGGTCGCGCATGGCATAGATCGTCTTGTCCGACGGCAGATCCTCTGGGTCGGTGGAGCGTCCGCCCGGTGCCTGGCGGGGGTGGACCTTGATCAGCTGACCCCGGGAGAACACCCGCACCAGCGCTCGGTCGGCTCGGACGTCGACGCGGGTGCCGATCAGGTTCCCGGGGATCGAGTAGAGCGCCTTGGCCACCTCGATGTGATGGTCCCGATGAACCTTCGCGACTGCGTAGACCGGCACGTCGTAGGGCGCCGTCGGTGCCGCGGCGAGCACGGGGGCTTCTTCGAGGCGGAAGTGCTCGGCCGGGCGGAGCTGCGTGGTGCCGTGAGTCCGCATGCCCGCCCGTTCCCGGGCCCACACGTCGGCTCGGCGTTGCGCGTCGGCCAGGTCGATGAAGCCCTCGCCGGCGAAGAAGTTGTTGCGCACATAGGGCACGACCCGTTCGACCCGGGGCTTGTCCTTCGGTGAGCGGACCCGGGCCGGGTCGATCACGAACCCGCGGGCCTGCGCGTACTCGACGAAGGCCTGGTTGAACCGCGGCTCGAGGCTGTCGGCGCGGTCGACGATGCTCTTCATGTTGTCGGGGATCACCGTGGCGAAGACCCCGCCGAAGAACGCCCACGCCGCCTCGAACCCGGCGATCACATCCTCGGTCGTCTGGCGGTGGGTGAGCCACACGAAGCTGTAGCGCGACACGACCGGTGTGAACACCAGTGCCCACAGGTCCCGCTGCTTCCCGGTCTCGGGATCGGGGATGCGGCCCAGCTTGCCGAAGTCGACCTGCAACTCATCACCCGGCTCGCCGTCGTTCACCCGGACCGTCGATCCTTGAACCGAACGACCGACGCCGAGTTCCTCGAGCGCGTAGCGGTGCAACGTCCGCTCCGGCACCGCCACACCGTTGCGCTCCAACAGCTCGTGCACCTTCACCACGGTCAGGCCCTCGTCGTCGAGCCACTCGACCAGCTGGTCTCGGTGGGCATCGAGCAACCGGCGAGCCTCACCCCGCCCGTCGGTGCGATGCGGACGGACCCTTTCGACCACCTGGGCGAGGAGCAGATCCGTCAGCTGGTCCTCCCCGCCGGCCCGGTCCAGACCCAACTCGACCGCAGCATCGATGTAGCGGCGGACCGTCTTGCGGTCCATCCCCGCCAACTCGCTGATCGGCCGCTGACCCTTGCCACGCAACCACAGCCGCAGAACTTCTCGAATCTCGAACACGCGAACCTCCCGGAACGCCATGCCGCCTCCTGATGGTCTCGTCGACAACGGCGACGGCAAGCCGAGCGTCCACGACACCGGAACTGGCGGACCCAGGAGGTGGTCCCATCACTGGCGAACGGGTGGTCCCATCACTGGCGACGAGATGGTCCCATCCCACTGGCGAAACTCACGCCAGGTGGTCCCATCCCACTGGCGGGCGACACCTGCGTCGAGGGCTGCGGTGATGAAGGAGTGGCGCAGGCTGTGCGGGCCGATCCTCTTGGTGATCCCGGCGGCCTTGGCCACCCGGCGAACCATCCGTGCCGCCGCGTCTCGAGTCATCCGCTGCCCGTTGGCGCCGAGGAAGAGCGGTCCGTCGAAGCGTTCGCCGATTGCCAGGTCCAGAGCCCGTGCGGTGCGTGGGGCGAGCGGGATGGTGACGGTCTTGCCGCCCTTGCGGTGCACGACCAGGGTCCGGTGACCGCGTTCGAGACCGAGCCGTTCGATGTCGGCTCCAAGGGCTTCCGAGATCCGCAGTCCGTTGAGAGCCAGCAGGGAGCACAACGCATGGTCCCGAGGTGAGGACAGGCCGGCGGCGACGAGGAACGCGCCGAGTTCGTTGCGGTCCAGGCCCACGGCGTGGGACTCGTAGTCGAGCCGGGGACGGCGGATGTGCACGGCCGGCGAGTGCTCGATGACGCCTTCCTCGGCTGCATACCGGTAGAACCCGACCAGCGTCGACAGCCGCCGTCCGATCGTGGCCGGGGCTCGCCCGATCTCCTCGAGCTCGCGGGCGTAGAGCTCGATGTGGGTGCGGGTGATCCTGAACAGCTCGAGGCGATTCTCGTCGCACCACCGGTAGAACATGCGGAGGTCGAGGGTGTATGCCTCCCTGGTCCGGCCCGAGTAGCCAGCCAGGAACCCGGCGAGGGCCTTCACCTCCGAAGAGCTCTCCTGTGGGTCGTAGAGCACGACCGATGTGTTCGTAGCCATGACGGCTCCTTTGCGAGGGGAGCCGGGCCGAGCCAGGCGGTCCCTGCCCGACTCGTTGATGTGACGTCACTCATTTCCGCGCAATTCCGGCGAGACCGCTACCACTCCCGCGCACCAGATCAGCGGTGCCACCTAACGCTCCTCAGAGACCCAGGCCTGGACCGTCCCACATCGCCGGGTAGGTGGGACGGTGTTCGACCGGCGGCCGTCCCCAATCGACGGACCGCCCTGTCTCATAATGCGGCGGCC
>JBKHVG010000097.1:0-4537 GCA_046570205.1 Acidimicrobiia bacterium | reverse complement strand
GCCGAAGCCGCCGGAGCTGATGTAGGGCATCTGCTCGCCGGGATCCAGCGTGCCGGAGACCCCGAACCAGGCGATGATGATGCCGAGCATGCCCAGTACCACGAGGGCACCGCCGGCGGCCTGTCGCCAGTCGAGCGACTGCAGCGACCCGGGCACCGACGACCTGATCGCGTTCCGGGCCACCGGCTCGGCCGGCACCCGGCGTGACGTGGGCGTTGGCTCGGCCTCGAGGGTGCCGAGGGGATGGACATCGAAGGACGGCTCGGGTGGGCGGGCCCGAAGGGGGGCGGTACGGGTGCTGGCCATGAGTTGTCTCCTCATCGACGAAGGGGTCGGGTGGGCGCGAACGTCCGCGCCTTGGTGAGCAGCGGGATCGCCAGGGCGAGCAGGGCGAAGGGCGCGAGCCAGCCGCCGTCGATGCCCCAGCCGGCCGCCTGGACGGCGGAGGCGAAGGGCCTGTCGGACAGAGGCGGCGCCTCGCCGCCCGCCTCGGGCACCTCGGGTAGGGCGAACTCGCCGCCGCCGGTGTCGGCGACGGTGGGGACGTCGATGGAGCTGCCGCCCAGGTCGACACCGCCTCCGGTCCCGCCGATGTCGACCATCGCCCCACCGCCGGCGACATCGGCGCCCGGGTCGCCCTCCGGGGAGAACGCCTGGTCGTTGGCGGCATTGAGCGAGACCGTGATGTTGCCGAGCGTGAGGCGCACGTCGGTGCCCGAGGTCAGGATCCGGTAGCGGATCTCCAGGCACCCGAAGCGGCGCTCCACCGCCGTGCCGTCCTCGCTCACCTCCACGATCGGCGCCGGGTTGGGGGTGATGGTGACGGTGCCGATGTCGGCCGGCCCGAGCTGACCGCCCAGCTCGGCCAAGCCGCCCACGAGCCCGGTGAGCGCGTCGGCGAGCGGTACGTCGATCTCCTGACCCGGGATGGTCAGCGACTCGGTGCCGAGTGCGATGCGCTGCCCGGCCAGCTCGGCGCCGACGACGTCGCAGTCGAGCGCCTCCTCGAACGTCTCTGCCGAACCCGCGGTGGCGCCGGCGTAGCGGGCCTTGACCGCACCCACCTTGAACTGACCGGCCAGGTCCAGGTCGCCGACGCTGGCGCTGGCCGTGGTGGTGGCCCGCCCGTCGATGATGCCGCCCTCGGCGGTGGCGCCCATGGCAGCAGCAGACACCGCGGCCAGCGGCTGACCGCCGCTCGGAGCGACCCCGGCCACGCTGGCGTCCGAGCGGGAGGACAGGCTGCTGGGGTCCTCGGTGTCGCCGTCGGCCACCGTGCGGGCACTGGCGGCACCGACGCGGAAGCCGAAGAAGTCCTGGGCACCGCCGCCACACTCGGCCTCGCGCGGCTCGGCGGGCAGGTTGGACGTGCAGCCGAGCGGCGGGGCCGAGGGCACCGGCAGGGACGTGGCGAGATCGGCCAGCGGGTCGACGGGAACCAGGCCGGCGTCGATGGGCAACGGGTCGAGGCCGATGAGGGTGGGAAGGCCGACGACGAGGCCCGGCACCAGGCGCACGCCGATGCCGAGGACGCCGGAGGTCCCTCCGAGCAGGCCGACGTCTTGCAGGAGGGGGACGAACAGCGGTGACGCCGTCGACTGGATGCGGGGCTGGGAGTTGACTCCGACCTGGGCGTAGGCGAGACCGGCGAGCACGTCGAGGGGCAGTGCCGCCGGCGCCGACACCTCGATGAGCATGCCGGTGGCCGCGGTGTCGATGCTGAAGCTGTCCGGTGCGGCGGCGGCCTGGGCGCCGGCCGGGACCGGTGCCACCGCCCCGACGGCGACGAGCGCGGCCAAGGCGATGCGGTGGCGGAGGCGGAGGGAGAACGGGGTCATGCGAGCACCTCGGGACGTGGCCGCAGGTCGATGTCTGCCTCGCCGTCGACGATCGGGCCTGGGTCGTCGAGGGGTGGGAGCTCGTCGTCGTCACACGGTTGGACGCGGCGGTCGTGCCAGCGGGTGACGGCGAGGTCGAACCGGCCGAAGGAGTGGGAGGGCTCGGGCCCGGAGGTGCCGGCCCCTGCGCCTCGCGAGAAGATCGACGCCAGGCCGCCGGGTCGCAGCGCCAGCAGGGCCAGCACCATGACCCCGGCGATGAGGTCCGGGACAGCGGATGCCGCGGTCGATGACTGGCCCTGGATGAGCTGGGGCACCACGCCGAAGAGCACGCCGGCCACCAGTGGGCCGGCGAGGGTCTGGACGCCACCGACGACGGCGTAGACGAGCAGGGCGATGGACAGGATCAGGGAGAAGTCGAAGGGCTGGAAGCCGGTGAGCAGCACGCCGTAGAGGCCGCCGCCGAAGGCGGCGATGAAGGACGCGAACAGGAAGGCCCACATCCGCGTGCGAGACGGGTCGGCGCCGAAGTGCGCCACGGTGGTCGGGGCGTCGCGCGAGGAGATGAGCAGGGGACCGAACGTCGACCGGCGCACGTTCCACACCGCCACGTAGAGCACGACCGTGGCCGGCAGCATGAAGAAGTACAGGTTCGAGTCGGGGAAGATGTCGACCCCGAACAGGGTTCCCCGGGGCAGCGACTTGGGGAACTCGGTGCGCCGGAACAGCCACTCCGAGGCGGCGCCCGAGAAGACCAGCGAGGCGATGGCGAACTGGAGCCCGGACAGGCGCAGCGCCGACAGCCCGACGATGGCGCCCATGACCACGCCGGCGAGGCCCCCACCGAGGAGCGCGAACTCGAGACCCCAGCCGTGGGTCTCCACGAGCAGCGCGGCGGTGAACGCACCGATGCCCACGTAGGCGCCGTGCATGAGGCTGACCTGGCCGCCCCAGCCCACGAGCAGCACCAGGCTGAGCGCCTGGATCGTGAAGAACAGCCCGCGGGCGCCGACGAAGCCCCAGTAGCCCGACCCGGCCGGGACCACCACGGCGAGCAGCACCGCGATGGCGGCGGCGGGCCAGCGGAGCGCGTGCACCCGGCGGCGCAGCCCCTCGCCGAGGGGTGCGAGGCGCCGGAACAGCTCCGGCGGCTGCCGGAGCTTTGTCTCTGCGGTGCCTTCGAGGTCGGACGGCCAGCTGCGACGCAGGAACAGCAGCGCCACCACGAGCAGGAGGGTGACCAGCTCCTTGGACCCAGGCGCCGACAGGTTCTGCACGGTGATGCTGTCGGCCACACCGATGCCCAGGGCGCCGGCGAAGGTCAGCGGCAGGGACATCAGGCCGCCCACCAGCGTGGCGACCAGCGCCTTGGCCAGCAGGAGCGTGAAGGTGCCGGCGTTGATCGGGCTCAGCGGGGCCAGCAGGACGCCGGCGCTCCCGGCGAGCCCGGCGCCCAGCAGCCAGTTGAACCGCCCGACCTGGGTGAGGCTCACACCCATCAGCCGAGCCGTCTCCGGGTTCGACGCCACGGCACGGATGGCGGTGCCGAAGCGCGTGGTCTTCAGGAACCAGCCCAGCCCGGCTGCAGAGACCGCTGCCAGCACCAGCGTGGCGCTCTGCTGGTGACCGATCCGCAGGTCACCGATCGTGATCGCGCCCTCGGGCAGGAGCAGCGGGGCGCTCGTGGGCTGGAAGCCGTAGACCAGCAGCACCAGCGCGGTGCTGAGCTGCACCACACCGAGGGTGGCGATCATCTTGGTCGCCGCCGGCGAGTTCCGGATCGGGCGCAGCACCCGCTCGACGATCAGCCCGTAGACCAGCGTGACACCCACGGCGACCGCTGCCGCCACCACCCCGGGCCACTGGCGGCTCCCGGCGAGGTCGGCGTACACGTAGGCGGCCACCGTGGCAAACCCCGCGTGGGCGAAGGACAGGAAGCCGGTGGACCGGTACATCAGCGTGATGCTCACCGCGAGCAGGGCGTACCCGCCGCCGGTGACCACCCCGATGATGATCGAGCTGGGATCGATGAACCCGAACACCGCATCCCCCCGGAGCGGGGTGCCGCGAGACACCCGTCGTTCGTTGTCTTATGGGCTGGCTGGTGGCTTGGTTCGACACCCCCCGAACCGCTTCCTGCCGCCTGGCACGGTTTTCTTTCCCGGCTCGCTCAGGGGCGGGAGCCGCGACCCCACAGCACGCGCAGCACCGTGCCGACCTGGCCGGCCGAGGGCCTGATCGAACCGAACATCGACGCGGTGAGCCCCGGGACCACCGAGAGCCGGCTGCTGGCCACCGCCTTCGCCACGGCGAACTCACGGATGCCGGCGTCACCGTGCAGGCGACCGAAGCCGCTCGACCGCACGCCGCCGAAGGGGAGGCCGGGAAGGAGCGCGGTGGCGAGGGCGTCGTTGATGCTGATGGCGCCGGTGGCGAACCGCTCGACGACATCGTCGACGACCCGACGGTCGCGCCCGAACACGCTGCCCGCCAGGCCGTAGTCGCAGTCGTTGGCCACCCGCACGGCGTCGTCGACGTCCTCGACGGGCATGATCGACAGGACGGGGCCGAAGGTCTCCTCCCGGGCCAGCGCCATGTCCGGGCGGACGTCGTCGACGATGGTGGGCTCGAAGAAGCTGGCGCCGAGGTCGTCGCGGCGGTGGCCGCCGACGACGACGGTGGCGCCGGCGTTCGTGGCG
>JBKHVG010000096.1:0-4571 GCA_046570205.1 Acidimicrobiia bacterium | reverse complement strand
CACCGTCGCCGTCGCCGCCCGGGGTCAAGCCGAGGTCACCGTTGTCGACGCCGATGGGCAGGTCCTGGCCGCACCAGCCACCGAAGCGGCCCAGATGTTGGCCCGCATGCACGGCATCGAGATCCTGGCTGTCGACCGTGATCCCCCGGTCGAGCACGCCGTCTTCGTCGACGGCAGCCAGGTCGGCATGGTCCAGCTCCGCTTCCCAAGCAGCCACCTGCCCGGGCCCGAGCGCGAGATCCGCCGCGCTCTGGTCCGGAATGCGTGGCTCGGCGCTGCCCTCGCTGCTGCGTCCGCTGTCGCAGTGTCTGTCGCCGTCGCCCGGGTCGTCAGCCGTCCGATCAACGCCCTCACCGGCGCCGCCCAGCAGCTCGAAGCAGGTCGCCGTGACGTCCGCGTCGACCTGGACGATGCACCCGGCGAGATCGGCACCCTCGCCGCCGCGTTCGACCGGATGGCCGCTGCCGTCGACGAGGAGGACCGCCTGCGCCGCCAGCTCGTCGCCGACGTCGCCCACGAGGTCCGAACCCCGCTGACCATCCTCCAAGGCACCACCGAGGCGCTCGTCGACGGCGTCCTGGCACCTGACCAGGCAACGCTCGCCTCGCTGCACGACGAAGTGCTGCGTCTGTCCGGCCTCGTCGGGGACCTCGAGATCCTCGCCGCCGCGGACGCCGCCGGTCTTCGCCTCGACCTCGAGAGCCTCGACCTGTCCGACGAGGTCGGGGTGGTCGTCGCCGGGGCCGAAGCATCTGCCGCCGCAGGCGAGCTCACGCTCGATGTGTCGCTGGGCCCAGCACCCCTCGTCGGGGACGCCCGCCGGCTCCGCCAGCTCACCACCACGCTCGTCGCGAACGCACTCGCCTACACACCGCCAGGTGGAACCATCCACGTCTCCACCTGGGCCGAAGGGCCACAGGTGCTGCTCGAGGTCTCCGACACCGGTCCCGGCATCGACCCCGACGAGCTGCACCGGGTCTTCGACCGCTTCTACCGGGGACGACGAACCGCCGGCAGCTCCGGGAGCGGCATCGGCCTCGCCATCGCCCGCGAGCTCGCTGCCGCCCATGGCGGCAGCGTCTCCGCCAGCAACGCACCCGCCGGAGGTGCAGCGTTCACCGTGAAGCTGCCAACTGCGCCTACCCCCTTTCCCCAGCGGACCGACTAGGGACCTCGTACAGGGCCGCTCAGGACGCCGCACGACGCCTTCTGCACCCACGTCGGCAGTCGAAGAACCCGGGCGCGCCTGTCAACGGACGGCTCGGACATGAGCTCCGCTGAAGGTCACAGCGGTCGGGCCGAGCGGCTCTCACTCCAGGGTCGTGCGATGAGTGTGATGTCGGGAAGGCGTCGCGGAGGCTCCACGTGCGGCCCACGCGTCGGTGACCTTGTCGCTGCGGGCGGGTCCCGAGAGACCCGCGATACGCCGGCCCGCCGCGTCCATGAGCAGTTCGACGAAGGCCTCGAAGAAGTGCAGCGGCGCCTTGCGGTGCTCGGGGCGGATCTGTTCTAACCCCTCCGATGTCGAGCAAACGCCGACAATGGACTGCCGGCTCGGCCCCTCGTTGGCCGACCAGGTTGCGTAGAGATGCGGCGAACCCGCAGAGGGCTCGGTATCGGCCTCGGATGCTCGTAGTTCGGGCGTTGTGGAATATCGCGGGACACCATTCGACAACGAGGAGCCCTGTGATGAAGAAGATCTTGGCCACGATGACGTTGGGCGTTGCGCTCGTGCTCGTACCGGCGGCTGCCGGTGCGGCACCGGTGACAGGCGGGGCGGGCGCCGCGTACGGCGAACACGTTTCCGATCACGTACGTGCCGGTGACTACTTCTCCGGGGCGATGAATCCGGGGAACCATCGTGGCTTCGCAGACTTCGGCGAACACCATTGATGGTGCGGCCGGGAGGCCGTCGCGGTCTCGGCACGGAAGGCCGAGTCCGTCCCTATCGGGCCCGGTCGAAGAGATGGCTCGACCCCGGCCGACTCCGGGACGGTCGCGCGTACTCCGACGAGGTTTCGCTCGTCGAGCGGCAGGCTTCGGCGTCGTCGCCGATTCTTTTAACGGAACTTCTAACGGATCGAACGAGACCGAGGGTGACGGCAAGGTACGCGCCGACACGCCGGATCCGCGTAACCCCAGCTCAGCGGCACGTCGAGGTACCAGGCGGCACGGGCCGGTCATAACCTGATGAGGTCGATGTCCTGGGCACGAGGCGAGGCTGGCAGAGTCTCGGATCACCGGCCTCGTTGGGGAGGGGAGTTCGGCGTGGGGCGAGCGGCAAAGGCATCGACGGCGCGCGCGGACCGGGAGTCTCCGACGAAATCTGCCCTTCCGTTCGTAAAGGGGCTGCGTCCCCCTCCCGGGGCACGTCAGGGTCACTCGTCGGTTCCGGGCTGGGTCGGGAGGTGGGTGGTGAGCCCGACGGCTGCTGCGGCAAAGAGGAGTCCGGCGGACACGACGTAGACGAGCCGGATGTCGATGATGTCAACGAGCACGCCGCCGACAGCGAGCGACAGCAGACGGGCCGAGTTCCACAGCACGTCGTAGAACGCGAACGCCCGTCCGCGGGTGTCGGCGGGCACGAGTGTCTGGAGGGTGGACTGGTAGGCGACCATGCCGGTGCTCGTCGACATGCCGTACGCGACGAGCGCGCCGCCGGCAACGACGGGGTTGGCGACTGCGGCAAGTGTGAGGTCGACGCCGCCGCGGACGGCGAAGGGGCCGAACAGCCAGCGCTTGTCGCCGGCGTTGATGAAGCGGCGCAGCAGGAGCGGCCCGACCAAGGCTCCGACACCAATCGCGGCGAGCAGGGTTCCGAACCCGCCGGCACCGACGCGGAGCCACCGGTCGGCCAGCACGACGAGCAGTCCGCTCGTCGCTCCCGCGGACAGCGATGCGAGCACCTGCACGACGGCCAGGCGCGTCAGGAGCGGGTCGGTTCGCACGGTCTGCACGCCGGCGCCGACCCCGGCCCAGCCTCGGACGGTGAGGTCGGCGGGTGTCCGCCCGGCCTGCAGTCCCATGAGCAGGAGCGCGGAGAGGGAGAAGGTGGCGGCGTTGACGGCGAAGGCGACCTCGACGCCCCACGCGGCGATCACGAACCCGGCCAGGGGTGCCAGGGCGATCTGTGCGGTGACCGAGGTGGTCCACAGGGCGCTGTTGGCCGTGACGACGTCGTCTTCGTCGACGACCTCGGGCAGCAACGACCCCGCCGCGGGGTTGAACACCACTGCGCCGGCGGACAGGCCGAACGCGACGGCGTAGGCCATGCCGACGGAGTCGGCGAAGGCGACGAGGACGAGCGCGACCGCGGTGCGCAGCACGTCGGCACCGACCATGAGGCGGCGTCGCGGCAGGCGGTCGGCGGCGAGCCCGGCGACGGGACCGAGCAGCAGGACGGGCAGCACCTCGAACATCACTGCCCCGGCGACACCGAGGCCGGTTCCGGTCAGGTCGAACACGAGCACGACGAGCGCGACGGTGTTGAACGCGTCGCCGGCCCGGGACACCGAATGGGCCAGGAACAGGCGTCGGAACTCGCCGTTGGCGCGAAGGAGCTGGAGCACGGTCAGTTGGTCGGGCGAGACGGGCGACGACGGTGGTGCAGCGCAGTCCTGTTGGGTGACATCGGTGTTGCGCCGGTCAGAGCATGGAGCCGAGGTCGGAGCCGACCGTGGGGTAGGCGGCGGGCATCGTCTTCAGCTGCCGGGTGGTGAGGCCGAGCGTGATGGCGAGGCTGAAGATGTTGATGAGCTCGCCGTAGTCGGGGCCGAGCATGTGGGCGCCGACGATCGTGTCGTTGGCGGTGTCGATGAGGATCTTGGTGGCTGCGGTCGTCTCACCGATCCGGTAGTTCGAGTACCAGCCGCCGGTGTCTTTGTAGCGGACGTCCACGTCGATGCCGGCTGCTGCTGCTTCGTCTTCGAGGAGGCCGACACGGACGAGTTCGGGGATGGTGAACACCGCCGTTGGGACACCGGCGTAGTCGGGGACGGTCGTGGTGTCCCTGAGCAGGTTGGATGCGGCAACCTTTCCCTCGAACACCGCCACCGGGGTCAGGGGCGCTCCGGGGGTGTCGGCGGAGTCGCCGGCGGCGTAGACGGCCGGGTTGGTGGTGCTCTGGAGATGAGCGGCGACGGTCACGCCTGCGGTGTCGTGGGCGACGTTGGCGGCGTCCAGGGCGAGCTTGGACAACTGGGGAACGCGTCCGGCGCCGTGGACGACGAGATCGGTGTCGATCTCGGAACGGTTGCCGGCGGTGTCGATGCTGACCCGGTAGCCGGATCCGACCGGCTCGATGCCGGTGATGGTCGTGTCCGAGCGCACCTCGATGCCTGCGTCGGCGCTTCGGGCCACGACGAGGTCGACGAGGTCGGGGTCGAACCCTTTGAGCGGTCGGACGTTGCGGTCGATGATCACCGGCCGGGCCCCGGCCCGGGCGGCGATGTGCGCGAACTCGAAGGACACGAACCCGCCGCCAACGAAGAGCAGGCGGCGGGGGAGGTCTTCGAGTTCGAGGAAGTCGGTGCTGTCGATCAGGTGCTCGTGGCCGGGGAAGTCCAGGGGTC
>JBKHVG010000095.1:0-4598 GCA_046570205.1 Acidimicrobiia bacterium | reverse complement strand
ATCGCCAGCGGCACGCCGTCGTCGTTGTGCAGCACCGAGCCGTCCTGGATATTGGTGTCGTCGCCGATGGTGATGCCGTCGCTGCCGACCCCGACCTTCTCGGGGAAGCGACCCATGACCGAGTCGTACTGGAGGAGGTGGGCCATCGTCTCCAGCGAGCCGAGGTCGTTGACGGCGACGAAGTCGATGTCGGCGCCCTGGGCCTTCGCGGCCCGGAAGAAGTTGCGGCCGATTCGGCCGAAGCCATTGATGCCCACGCGGACGGTCATGTCGGGTTTCCCACCTCGGGAGTCGTCGGTCAGTCTCGTCGGATCTGACCACGCGCGCCGGTTGTGTCACAAACGTCGCGCCTGGTCAGACCCGGTCGGGCCTCCCTGCCCGTTGCGTCCCGATCCATGCCCCCAGGCGGTCGAACGCTGCCGCGACGGACAACCTGAGCGGGGTGGTCAGCGCAGCCCGGACAGCACGGCCCCGAGCAGCTCGCTGTCGTGGGCGAGCCCGTGCGGGCGGTCGATGTCGGCCTCGACCACCTGGACGCCCGGTGCCGCGCGCTCGATGTCGCCGAGCGGGAGCGCCCCTCGCTGGGTGACGACCACGTCGGGGGCGAGGTCGTGCAGGCCGAGGACGGCCAGGTGCCCGGCCAGGTCGACGTCCTTGACGCCGGTCTCGTCGGCCTGGAGGTTGGCCACGAACACGAAGCGGCCGGTGCGGGCGGCGATGGCCCGCTTGATGCCCGGCACGACTGCCGGCGCCAGGACGCTCGTGTAGAAGGAGCCGGGGCCGAGGACGATCTGGTCGGCGCTCGTCAGCGCCTCGGTGGCGGCGGCGGGGACCCGTGGGTCGGGCGGATCCACGGCGATGTGCACCAGGCGGCCGGCGGCCTCGATCTCGACCTGGCCGCGCACCGGGCCGTCGGGGGTCTCGGCCACCAGGTCGATGGGCTCCTCGGTGGCCGGCAGGACCTGCATGACGTCGGGGTCGATGCCGAGCCACCGGGACAGCTGCGCCGCGGCGCCGACGAGGTCGTGGCCGGCATCGACGAGCCCGGCCAGCACGAGGTTGCCCACGGCGTGGCCGGCCAGGTCGCCGTCGGTGAAGCGGTGCTCCATGGCGTCGGCCAGCTCACGGTTCGGGCTCACCGATGCGATGCAGCGCCGCAGGTCGCCGGGGGCCGGCATGTCGATGCACTCCCGCAGCCGGCCGCTGGAGCCGCCGTCGTCACCCGTGGCCACGATCGCCGTGGTGCGGCCGGCGTAGGTCCGCACCGCCTTGAGCAGCATGGCCAGGCCGTGCCCGCCGCCGATGGCCACGACCCGAGGTGCGCTCATCGCTCGACGTCTCGGTGGGTGATGGTCGCCTCGGTGCCGAGCTCGCCGAGACGACGGCGGATCTCCTCGGCGATCGCCACGGAGCGGTGGCGCCCGCCGGTGCAGCCGATGGCGATGCTGAGGTACGCCTTGCCCTCCTTGCGGTAGGCGGGCAGCAGCAGCTCGAGGAGGTCGACGATCCGGTCGACGAACTCCTTGGCCTCGTCCTGGCCGAGCACGTAGTCGCGCACCGGGGCGTCGAGACCGGTGAGGGGACGCAGCTCGTCCACCCAGTGCGGGTTCGGCAGGAAGCGCACGTCGAGGACCATGTCGGCGTCGATGGGCGAGCCGTGCTTGAACCCGAACGACCGGATGGTGGTGCGCATGCCGACGTCGGCGTCGTCCTGCCCGAAGGCGGCCCGGATGCGGTCGCGCAGCTGGTGGACGTTGAGGTTGGTGGTGTCGATGACCACGTCGGCCTCGGCCCGGACCGGCTCGAGCACGGCGCGCTCCTGCTCGATGGCCTGCTCGATGGTGTGAGCGTCGCTCATCGGGTGCCGGCGCCGGGTCTGCTCGTAACGCCGGACCAGCTCGGGCGTGGCGCAGTCGAGGAACAGGATCCGCACCCGGGGCACGCTGTGCCGCAGCTCGGCCAGGGCGTCCACCAGCTCCCGGTCGTAGTGCCCGGTGCCGGCGACCAGGACGATGCGGTCGATCGAGGAGCCCTTGGCGTCGGCCAGCTCGGTGACCTTGGGCATGAGCGCCGGCGGCAGGTTGTCGATGACGAACCAGCCGAGGTCCTCGAAGTCGTTGGCCGCCTCGGAGCGCCCGGCGCCGGACAGGCCGGCGATCACCACGTAGTCGCCCATGGAGCTGCAGGGTACCGGTGGCTCCCCGACGCTCTGGGGCCCGGTCAGCGGGTGCCGGGGACGATCCACTCGATGTCGCGGAACCGGCCGAAGTCGCTGTCGTAGGACACGACCCGGCCGCGGTGCTCCACGGCGAGGGCGGCCAGGTGGGCATCGTTCACCAGGTTGCCGCCGGCCCCGAGGTCGGCCAGCAACCCCGACAGGATCCGGACGTGGTCGACGCTCGGCTCGACGACCAGGGCAGGACCGGCAGCGAGCCACGCCTCGACCCGGGACATCGCGCCGTCGATGGGGAGCGGGTTCGGGAGCAGGCCGACCTTGGTCGACACCCGCACGAACGAGAGCAGCACCAGCCACGAGAAGCCGACCGTCTCGGCCCCGGAGAGGGCCTCGTCGAGCCATGCACGCGCCCCACGGTGGTGGTGGGCATCCTCGTTGACCGCGTACAGCAGGACGTTCGCGTCGACCAGGTTCACTTGCCGGCCCGCATCTTGCGGATGACCTCGTCGTCATCGAGCTCCGCGGCGATCTGCAAGGTGCGGTCCAGGTTGACCTGCGACACGCCCATCGAAGCGGTCTCGGTCCGGAACCGATCCGTGGGCGACGGGCCGGCGGCCGCCCGGATCATGTCATTGAGCGCCTGCTTGAACGACTGGTTCCGCTCCCGCATGCGACGCCGGATGATCTGCTCGGTGTCGGCGTCGAGCGTCACGGTCGTGCGCACAGCGGCATCATAGCATCACATCTGTTGATGCCTTGATGCTCCGGAGCCGGGGCCGGCACAAGCGCACGCGCTCCGGGTGGCCCGACCGCTCCCCAGATCAGCAACCGGCGACCGAGAACCCGAGCGCCCGCGCCGCGCTTGCCTGGCGGACGTCGAAGGTGAGGAAGGTGAGGGCGGTCCCGAGGCGACGAGCGGCGCCCAGGTGCAGACCGTCCAACGTCCGGACACCGGTCTGTTCGGCGATCGTCGCAGCCAGCTCGCACGTCGCGGCATCGAGCTCGACGATGGCTAGTGATGCCAGATCTTCGTTGAACGACGCGCGCGCCGCCGTTGCCGCAGTGGCAGGGAGCAGTCGGGCCAGGTTCCGGCGCACCTCCACGATCGTGTGCCGGCCCGTCACCAGCGCCGGGTCGCTGACGAGCAGGTCGACCGCCCGATCAGAATCCGGCTCGTCGACGTAGCGCTTGAGCAGCGCGCTGGTGTCCACGTACTGCGTCACTCGGCGCGGTCCTCGTCGAGGACCTCGAGCACCGACCGGTCCGCCTGCTGGCGACGGACCGGCTTCAGGCCACCGCCGGTCGCCGGCGTGAGCCATCCGGCCTCGGCGGCGAGGTCGAGGTCCACGCGTCCCACCGGTGGGCCGAGGACTGCGACCGGGCGGCCTCGGTCGGTGACCGTGATCAACTCCCCACCTGCGGCCCGCCGGATGTAGGCGGACAGGCTTGCCTTGAGCTCCCGGATGGCGACGTCCATGTGGTCACGTTACCCAGCGGAATGACCACATGGTGCGGGAGTGGACGAGCACCTGCGACGCTGAAGGCCCTCGGCCGAACAACAGTTCGATTCAACACCAACGGTCGGGAATGCTGATCGGTATGCTCGCCGCATGACGACGCAGATCGCCGTGAAGCTGCCTGACGAGCTGGTCACCGCCATCGATCGACTGGTCGACGACGGCAGGTTCCCGAACCGGTCGGCCGCCGTGCGCCGGGCCCTCGACGATCTGGTCGCCGCGAACGAGCGCGCCACCATCGACCGGGCCTTCGCACGGGGCTTCCGCTCGGTGCCGGAGACCGAGGAAGAGCTCGCCGATGCCACCCGGCTCGCCGTCGAGTCGATCAACGACGAGCCGTGGGAGAAGTGGTGGTAGCCCAGGCGAGATCTGGTGGGGCGAGGCGCCGGACGAGAAGGGGCGTCCGTTCCTCGTGGTGAGTCGAGACGCCGCCAACCGGGTCATGCAGCGGGTGCTGGTCGCCCCGGTGACCACCCGCCGGCGCGGCGTGCCGAGCGAGCTGGCGCTCGACGAGGTCGAGGGGCTGCCCGTGCCCTCGGTGGCCGCCTTCGACAACATCCGACCCTTCCCCAAGGCGATGCTCGTCCGGCGCCTCGGGTCGCTCGGCGCCGACCGCAGACACGAGATCTGCGCGGTCGCCGGCGCCACGCTGGACTGCTGAACCGCGGGTCTACCGGAGCTTCTCCGTGCGGAGGAACAGCAGCCGGGGGATCTCCGCTGCGTCGGTGTACTCCGGTGCCTTCGCCAGGAACCCGGTTGGCGGCGCCGGCTCCTCCATCCGGGTGAGGAGCAGGCCGTTGGCGATCAGGGCGTTGAGGTACCGGCTCAGCGGGCGGTGGATGAAGGGGATGTAGACGTCCTTCTGCACCTCCTCGATCGTCTGGTCCTCCCGCAGGTAGGCGCCG
>JBKHVG010000094.1:0-4662 GCA_046570205.1 Acidimicrobiia bacterium | reverse complement strand
GTCCGCGGTGCCCGGCGATCCACCGACGCCCGTGGAGGCCCGGCTGGTGGGGAGGGGTTCTTCGTACGTCCCCTTCGAGCTCAGCATCGTCTCCCTGCTCGACGATCCGACGGTCCGTGGCCTCGTGGTGTCCGGGCACGACATCTCCCGGCTGCGTGCCGCGCAGGAGGCGCTCGCCGAGCTGGCCCACTTCGATGCGCTCACCGGGCTGCCCAACCGGCGCGCGTTCGACGCCGCGCTGGAGGACCAGTGGACCCTGACCTCCCGTGACGGGATCGACTCCTTCGTCGTGGTCGCCGACCTCGACGGCTTCAAGCAGCTGAACGACACCCACGGCCACGCGACCGGCGACGAAGCGCTCCGCCAGGTGGGCCACGCCCTGCGCCGGACCGTCCGAGCGACCGACTTCGTCGCCCGGCTCGGCGGTGACGAGTTCGGCATCATCCTGATCCGCTGCGGGGGCGAGGCGGCCGCGTTGGGCTTCGCCGCCGAGGTCCGCGACCGCATCGCGCAGGCGTGTCGGCCCCTGCCCTCCATCGTCGACGTCAGCGTCGGTCACGCATCGCTGCGGGCCGCGGAATCCGCAGCCGACGCACTCCACGCCGCCGACCTGTCGATGTACGACGCGAAGCGCCTCCGCTGAGACCGCGTCCACGACGCCGGTCAGCTCAGTCTATCGCCGGCGCTCCGACCGTCGACAGTGGTCCGACTCCGAGTTTATTTGTCGGCGGTTTCCGCCTTCATGGTCGGTAACCCGTTGTGTCGGAGGGGGACTTGAACTCCGGAAGAGCCAGTGTCGGCGCGTGCTATGTAGTTTGCATCTGTGCAGTTCAGAGCGCCTTTTTTGGGGCTGGTACGTGCCGCCCTGTAGTTCGCTGTACCCCCTGATTTCGCCCCGTTTTTCAGAGAAGTGCTGACAAAATGATGACAAGCGACACATCGAGTCAGCCGTCGTCGGCGGGGCTCCAGCGTCGAACTGCCGGATCCCATCTCCCGCTCGTGACACCACCGTCGAGGATGGGATCCGCGAAGTCGGCGATGGCGTCGATCGCCTCTGCGAAGCTCGCGGGCGCCGAGTCCTCGAGGCCGCTCCGTGCCAGGAACCGGCTCCAGTCCGCCTGACGCATCGTGGCGAGGTCCACGAGCACCGATCGGAGCGGATGGAGGTCTGAGCCTCGGTGCTCGCCGGTGGCCCGAACGGCGGCCGAGAGCTGTACTGCGTCGACCGGATGGCGGCTGGTGAGGACGTAGACGTCGGCAAAGTCACGGTCTCGGGTCGTCGCGTCGCCTCGGTCGACCATCGTGACGATCTTCTCGGCGAGGACCGTCTCCAAGGGGTAGCCGACGAGGTCGAACGGCTCGTCGAGGAGGGACGGATAGGCCACCTCGACCGGCGCCGGGGTGACCGGGTCGCCGACGTTGATGTCGATGCGGAGCGGATGCCGCGCACGATCGATCCGAGCCGGCACGGTGATGCGGACGCCGGCATACGGATCCGCGTCACGGATCACCACGGCACGGAGATCAGACTCGTCGAAGGTGACGCCGTCATCGACGTCGATGGCAAGGACCTCTCGCACCACAGCGGCGATCGACTCGATGTCGTTGTCCATCGCCTCCGCGAGCAGGTCGACGTCTGCGGTCGGTCGGCGCTCGTCCAGAGCCGCCAGGAGCATCCCGCCCTTGAGGACCAGCCGATCTCGGTACGGGGAGACCGAGACGCGGAAGAGGAACCGCTCGAGGATGTACAGCACGAGCAGCTCGTCGGTCGGTCGACCTTCGCGGCGCGCTCGCGCTCGGAGCTCCAGGTAGGCGCGACCGCCGACGGTGTCTCGGCTCGGACGGCTCACTCCTGCAACACGCCCAGTGCGGATCTGAGCGGCCCCCAAACCCGGAGCTGGCGCGCAAACTCGATCAGGCGAGGCAGCTGAGGTCGTGGCTGGCGGAGGTAGCGACGCAGGGCGCCGTGCGCTTCATGCGCGCCGACGAGGTGGCGCATCCGAAAGGTGTCGACGACACTGCGCTCCCGATCGGTGATCCAGAAGCGCTCGCCGTCCGCTTCCCCAAGCTCGATCCGCCCGAGGTCGAACGTCGACGCCCGGAAGACGTGGACCGTTGTAGGCGGGTGGTCGATCGTTGGACGGTGCGAGCCCTCTGGGACGGCCACGTGGACAGTCGACGGGATCTGATCGGTCAGGTCCCAGTACGACAGGGCCGAGTCGAGCGCGATCATCCCGCGGGGCGCACGAGCGCAGACGGTGACGAAGTCGATGTTCCCGATGCCGGCGGCATCAGCGAGCTGGAACAGACCCCGGCTCAATTCGACGACCTCGCCTCTGTCACGAAGGTCGTAGAGATCACGCCACGAGACGCCGGCAGCAACCGCCTCCTTCGACCGGAAGACGGGTCCGATCTCCTGCAGCCGCTCCAGGGCCGGTGTCGACGCCATGAATGAAATCCTACAGAGGTCAGGCCCGCCTCGGGCGGATTTCATACGCTGTGGCCTCGGACGTCAGCAGTCCTCGTACTTGGCCTGCTGGCCCTTGCCGCAGCTACCACAGGGAGGGAGTCGGTATCTGTCGTCGTCTAGAACGACGGACCATCCGCGGTTCGTGCAGCAGTACCGACGCTTGCCGGGCTTCTCACCGATGTCATGTCGTGCACGGCCTGTTGTACCCGCGGGCAGGGCAGTGACAGGAACGCCGACGGCGTCCGTGGCCGAGGCTGTCAGTTCCCTGCTGGCCCAACGGGTCGTTCAAGCACATGCTCGCCGAAGTACTGGCCGAAGGTGATGCCGAGCAGCTGGTCGAGGTACTCGGAACCGACGTGGTCGATGCGGTCCTCGACGGCTCGGTCGGGGTGGCCTCTCTCGATGTCGTAGACCACATCACCCTGCGCGTTCAGCACCCGCTGGATCCGGAGGATGTCGAGGCCGTCCTCGTTGGTCTCGCCGAGCACCTCCAGTGCGACCGCCCCGGGCAGAACTTCCGCAACCTCGGCGAGCGCGCCGTCGATCAGAGCGGGCACGAGCCGCTCGACGGACGTTGCATGCGTCGCTCGAACCTCATCGACTCCGCCAGGAGCGCTGCCTCCGGACCATGCACGGCGGGCGCCCTCGAGCCGCCGCAGCAGGGCGCGGCACCGGCGGACACCTTCGATCGCCTCTCGCTGCTCCTCCGTCGGCTCCTCGCCCTCGTCCCAGTACCGGTCACCGAAGTCGTCGTCCGGAAGGAACACGGCACCGTTGTTGCGAGGTAAGGCGTCGCCGAGCTGCCAGTACTCGTACGCGTCGAGGCCTTCGATGAGCAGGTCCAGCTCCCCTTGTGTCAGGGTGATCGTTGCCTCGCCGAGTTCCACCGGACGCACCTTCTCGAGCTCTCGCCGTCGGCGTCAACCCCCGGTTTCAACCGCGTGGTCACGCTGAGCACGTAGCTTCCCGGCGTGGATGAGCTGGGCCCCGGGCTCTACGAGTCTCTCGTCACCGAGGGACTGAAGGCGCAGCTCGAAGCCCTTGCTGATGAGCTTCCGGTTGAACAGCGTGGGCTCCGGTCGGCCGAGGCCGCGGATCGGATCGCCTGGCATCTCAGCCGCCAGATCGATGGGGCGCTCAGCGACGTCCCGGACGAGGATCGCGTCGAGGTCGGGCTCCGCGTCGCGCGAGCGCTGTTGGACCGTCTCGGCGACCTGGTGCACGTCGACCCCGCGACAGTGCCCGTCGATCCGGCCACCGTCCTGCACGCAATCCTCCGGACGCGGCCCGACGGTTCGGCTCAACCCATCGAGGAACCGCTCATCCCGCTGCTCGACACGACGCTGCTCACGAGCGCCCCCGGCGAGCCAAACCTCGTGAACCAGCTTCGATCGGAGATCGAGTCGGCCGACGAGATCGACCTGGTCATGGCCTTCATCCGGCGCAGCGGAATCAATCCGCTGGCCGACGTGCTCCGACGGCACTGCGATGCCGACAAGCCGTTGCGCGTGCTCACCACCACCTACACCGGTTCGACCGAGGGCCGCGCGCTCGATCAGCTCGCCGACCTTGGCGCCGATGTGCGCATCTCCTACGACGTCAGCACCACGCGGCTGCATGCGAAGGCCTGGGTCTTCCATCGTCGCTCCGGGTTCTCGACGGCCTACGTCGGGTCGTCGAACCTGACGCACTCCGCGCAGGTCACCGGGCTCGAGTGGAACGTCCGCATCGCCGCCGCTCGGAACCCGGACATCGTCGCCAAGTTCGGTGCGGTCTTCGACAGCTACTGGGAGAGCGGCAACTTCGTCCTCTACGAGCCAGTGCGCTTCCAGGAGGAGCTACGCCGGACCGGCCGAACCGACGCTGGGCCCGACGTGATCCTCAGTCCCATCGAGCTGCGCCCCGAGCCGTTCCAAGAGCGACTGCTGGAGCTCATCGAGGTGTCGCGGGAGCGCGGCTACCACCGCAATCTGCTCGTCTCGGCCACGGGCACCGGCAAGACCGTCATGGCGGCGCTCGACTACGCCGGGCTTCGGCCACGGCTTGACCGCTCCCGCTTGCTGTTCATCGCGCACCGGGAGGAGATCCTCGATGCGAGCATGGCGACGTTCCGGTATGCGCTCCGGGAGCCGTCGTTCGGTGAGAAGTGGGTCGGCGGCGCTCGGCCGACAGAGTTCGAGCATGTCTTCGCG
>JBKHVG010000093.1:0-4901 GCA_046570205.1 Acidimicrobiia bacterium | reverse complement strand
GTCGTCAGATGACGGTCACCGCTACGCGTCTGCGCCACGGTGATCTCGCCGATCCCTCGCTCCCACAGTGACTGTGGAATATGCGAGGCCAGGTAGGTGATGGTGCGCGCGTGTTCGATCTCCACGAACCATCCCGATGCCGGCAGTGCCACCGTGTACAGGCGGTGGGCGTACAGCCAACCGATGTCGACCACGCCGGGTGGCCGAACCCCCAGATCGTTCCAGTCCTGGGCGATCAGAGCGTAGAGATCGGTATCGCCGGGATCATCGAGGTACTCCTGCGCCCGGTAGGGGCCGCCGACCTTCAATGCGCCCAGCAACTCGCCGTACGCGCCCTCGGCGCTACTGGCGCAGTAGATGGTCTGCTCGCCGGGCAGATCGAAACGGTTCCACCCCGCCCGGTCCTCGCTGCTACTCACGCCTCGAGTCGGCGGGTTGAGCACCCCATAGGAAGGTTTAGCCAACCGATAAACGGTCCGTCCGCCGGCCGACAGCGGCGCCAGGCCCGTGTTCGCGCAGACCGTGACCTCGACCGTCACGGGCAGCATCCTCTACCGGCGCACATACTCACCACGGCCACTCTAGGTGGCCCTCCACTGCTCGCCGGGCCGGCCCGCAGGGCAGGGTCACGGGGCGAGCTTTAGTTGTCGGTGCCGTCGCCGAACGCCGCGGCAGCACTCATCACCGGCTTGAACTTGCCCGCCGCGATCGCCATAAACGGCGGCTGCTCATCCAACCTGGGGTTCGCGCCGATGAACCATGCCCGGGCGACATCTGACCCCTCGGACGTCGCGACCGCCACCCACGCCCGGTGCGCCACCTGCAGCCGCTGCAACGCGCCATCACGCGGCACCGGACCACCGTCGGCAGACCACTTGTACGGCAGCTTCCTGTCCCGCACACCCGCGGCCACCGCCACCACCGTCGGCCCGAGATGCTGCACCAGCTGACGCGCCAACTCCGCGCTCGACAGCCTCATGGTCTCGGTATGCGCCAAGATCGCCTGATCCACCACAGCCATCGCCCGAACCCCCTTGCGTCAACTCCCGCGACCACCGCCAATCAAGGCAGTAGACGACTACGGGCACCCTGCCCAACACCGTCAATGCTACTCAAATGCCACCAATCGGCAACGCCCGGCGTCCACCGAGTCCGCCAGCGCACCAGCAGCCACACCCGGCGGTGGCTCGTAGGCGGCCTACCTCGCCTCTGTGCGCTCGGGGCCTGGGCGGTTGGCGCTTTCAGAGTCAACCGACGCGACTTGCCGCAACGGGCATAATTCCCCGCAGCAGTTGACGCACCAAGAATGGACAGATCTATGGCTCAGCACTTCCAGGTCAGATACACCGACGACATCGACGGAACCGACCTAGGCGAGGCAGCAAACACTATCGCGTTCGCCTTCGAGGGCAAGGAATACTCCATCGACCTCAGCGACGACAACGCCCAGGCGCTGCGAGAGGCCGTGGCCCCATACATCGAGGCCGGCCACCGCGTGACCGGAAGAAACACCAAGGCCGCAAGAAAAACCTCCGCGAAGACGCCGTCCGCAGAGACCAGAGCTATTCGCGAATGGGCCCAGGCCAACGGCTACGACGTCTCCGACCGCGGACGCATCCCCGCCGACGTCATGCAGGCCTACCACGCCGCCAACTAACCCTTTGGCGCGGCGAACTGGAGAAAAACACGACCCCACCAGGAGCGATGTAACTGGTAGGAGCGGGTGTTCGGGAGTCGGGAGTAGGAGGTCTGATCGCGGCGTCTCGGGCGGCGAATTACTCTGTGGCACTCTCCATACCGGTAACAGGAGTCGTTTCCCGTTACCCGTTCCCCTGTTACCGATTGCCCGGTGATTCTGGAGGACCAAAACTCCCAGTGTTTCCCTGCCGCTGGAAACTGCGCCAACTTGCACAGCAAGTTGACCAGTACAGCCTGCGTGCCGGTCCTCAGAATTCAGGGCCGAATCAGGACTTTACGGCCGGCCTCCGTGAGTCTCACCCATTTGGCCGTCGACGGATTGTGCACGTCGGTGGCGGGGTACTCCAACCATCGCCGACCGCGGGCGATGCGTTCGCGTATACCAGCCTCGCTCGTGTCCAGGACTCGAGCGCACCAGGAGATTCTCCGCTCGCTGGTGTGTGCTTGGAGCGCGATGAGTTCGAGCACGTCGGGAGCAAGTTCGCCCCGCCCTGCGGCTGAGCGAGCGTCGTTACCGAGAACTGGCGGCTGGTCGGGATCGCGGCCGTATATAGGATCCTGCATTGCGCTAGCGCGGATCAACCAGGCGGTGCTGGTCCCAAGGTGTTAGGGACGTGCTTCGGATAGCAGGGTTCTGATGATCGGGTAGCGCGAGTATGAGCATCGGATAGCGGTGCCGGTCCTCGTGTGCTCGTGTCGGTTCTACGCGTGGCAACCAGGCTGCGCGTGGATCCGAACAGGAGGCACGGGTGACTGATTACCGATTGGTGATGTCGCTACTGCTGCAGGACAGGTCCTACCGGGACATCGAGGCGATCGCGGGTTGCTCGCATCGCACGGTCGCGAAGGCGAAGAAGGTCTGCCACGAGCACGGGTTGACCGCCACGAGCCAGGTCGAGGCGCTCAGCGTCGAGGAGATCGACGCCTTGTTCGCCGATGGGCGCAAGACGCCGTCGAAGGAGTTCGTCGCCTTCGACGTGGCGGCTGCCGTGAAGAAGCGCACGGGCAAGAACAAGCTGCCGCTGCGGGTGCTGTGGGCCAACTACCTCAACACTGACGGCACGCCGGGGCAGCGGCACTACAGCTATCAGCGGTTCTGCCAGATCGTCGGCGAGTACGTGCAGGTCAACGAGCTCACGATGCGGATCGCCCACGTGCCCGGGCACACGATGCAAGTCGACTGGGCGGGCACGAAGATGGCCATCTTCGATCCCGTCACCGGCACCAAGACCACGGTGTCGGTATTCGTGGCGTCGCTGCCGTACTCGGGAATGGTCTTCGCCTGCGGCTGCGTGGACGAGAAGATGCCGCACTGGCTCGACGCGCACCTGCAGGCGTTCGAGTACTTCGGCGGCACGGCGCAGGTGATCGTCCCGGACAACGCCTCCACGGCGTCGAATCAGATCGCCCGCGGCGACCGGGCCCGGGAGGTCAACCGCGAGTACCGGGACTTCCTCGAGTACCACCACACCGCCGCGGTGCCCACGAGGGCGGCGGCACCCCGCGACAAGGGCAACGTCGAGGCCGGCGTGAAGGTGGTGACGAACTGGGTGATCGGACGGCTTGCCGATCGGCGGTTCGCGAGCCTGGACGATATGAACGAGGCGATCGCCGCCGAGGTCGAGGCGATCAACGACCGGACACCGTTCCGCGGCCAGAAGACCAGCCGCCGCGAGCTATTCACCGAACACGAGCAGTCCGAGCTGATCGCCCTGCCAGAGGCTCGCTGGCAGCCGGTCATCTGGAAGAAGTCCAAGGTCAACCGTGATTACCACGTGGAGATCGCCACGGTGAAGTACTCGGTGCCCCACACCTTCGCCGGCCAGCACGTCGATGTGAAGATCACCGGTCCCACGCTCACGGTCATGGCTGGCGGGGAGGTCATCGCCTCCCACACCGTCTCCGGTAGGCGGCACGCCTACGTCACCGATCCCGACCATGTGCCCGCCCAGCACCTGCAGTCATCCGACCTGTGGTCGCGGGCGTACTTCGTGCGCCAGGCCCACAAGATCGGACCGAACACCGTCGCCGCGATCAGCGAGGTCCTCGATCGTCAGCGGATCGAGGCGCAGGGCTACCGCTCGTGCCAGAACATCCTCGCCCTGGCCCGCGGCGACAACAAGATGCTGCTCGAGCGGGCCTGCGGCCAACTCGTCTCCGAGACCGCACGCCGGGCGATCAGCTACACCGCCGTCAAACAGCAGCTGGCGGCACTGAGGGCCCAGGCCGCAGCCCGGCCCACCACGACCGCGGCACCGCCGGCCACGACGACCCGGTTGGCACCGCCGCCAGGTCAGCGAGATACCACCCGGGCGCATCTGGCCGGGCCCGAGCAGTTCAGCCTCGCCGCCCTCACAGGACGCCCGAGCACGAGCGCCGGCACCTCGGGGCAGGAGGAGTCCCAGTGACTGATCGTCATCTCACCGACGCCGACATGCCGCTGTTCACCCAGCTGCGGATGACCGCGTTCGGACAGACCGTTATCGACTTGGCCAACGATCCCGCCTGCGACGAGTGGACCTTCTCTCAGAAGATCTTCCACGCCCTGGACAAAGAGATCACGGCCAGGCAGGAACGCCGGACCCAGAAACTACTCAAGGCCTCCAGATCGCCAAACCCTGACGCCTGCGTAGAAGAGATCCGCTACCTGCCTGACCGCAACGTCAACCGCGAGCTAATCGCACGACTTTCCAGCTGTCAATGGATCGACGCCACTCGCAATCTCGTCGTGCTCGGCCAATCCAGCGTGGGCAAGACCTACCTCGCCCAGGCGCTTCTCAACGCGGCGTGCCGAAAGTACTACACCGCGAGGTTCTTCCGACTCGACGACCTGGCCAACCGGCTCGCCGTACTGGAGCCGACCTCGCAGCGCCGGCTGGACTTCCTCACTGACCTGCACAACTGCGACCTGCTAGTGCTGGACGACTTCCTGACCACGCCGGTGGCGCCGCACACCGCGGCGGAGCTGCTCAACATTCTGGCCGCTCGCGAAGGCCGCGGGTCGACTCTGGTGACCTCGCAGTTCGATCCGCCCGATTGGTACAAGTCGCTCCAGGACGCGGTCATCGCCGAGTCGATCCTCAACCGGATCGTCGCCGGCGCCGAGATCATCGCCCTCGACGGACCAAACATGCGACGACACCTCGCCGCAGCAACGCCGTAACGGTCCGGCGGTCGGACGGGCTGCTATCCGATGCCCGTCC
>JBKHVG010000092.1:0-4926 GCA_046570205.1 Acidimicrobiia bacterium | reverse complement strand
CGCGCGATCGGCGAACCGGCGGAGGAAGCCGGGTCAAGACCGAGAACGTCTCGAAGGCGGCGTGACCAGCGAGGCCGAGACGGCGGCCATCCAGTGCCGCCGTCACGACGTCGTGCGACTCGTGGTCGGCGAGACAGAGTGACACCGCCACGCTCGTGTCGACCAGGAGGTCGGGAGCCCTATCGCTGGTCGGCATCGCGGAGCGAGCGAACGTCGTCGACCGTGATCGGCTCGCCGCTGGCCGGGATGACGAGCCGGCCCCGCCGCTCTTCGACATCGCCGTCAGCGATCGCCTCGACACGCAGCGCGGCACCGTCCGCCGTGACCTCGACCTCGCCGGGGCGGAGACCGAGCCGGTCGCGCAGTGGCTTGGGGATCACCAGTCGCCCTGCCTTGTCGATGGTTGCTCGCATGCCATCACGGTACCAACGCTGTCTCTGCAGCGACGGTGCGTCGATCGCCCGCTGCGACCTCATCGCCCTGATCTCCCGCGTCGCGAGCCGGCTCGCCGGCGATACACCGCCGAGGCCGTGCGGCCGACCACCGTCCCGTGGCCCCCGCTGGCCCCGAAGATCTGGACCGTCCGAACCTGTTCATCCACGGCGTCCACGAGTTCCTCGCTACCGATGATGTCGTAGCCCTGGTCGCTCATCGACCGGTAGACGACGTCCCAGTAGGCATCGACGTCCATGTCGGGACGTTGCACGATCCGGGCGGTCGTGGTGGCTCGATGCGACGTCATCCCAGCGAAGCCACGGTCGCACCCGCAGCCTGGGCTCCGACAGCCGAGTGGCGGGATGAACACCAGTTCTCCGTCGATCGTCCAGACGTAGTCGTCGTCGCGCTCGCCTTGGGTCTCCTTCGTCGCTTCCAGCACGTACATGGGTCGTCCCTTCGTGTCTCATCGGAGGGGAAGTGGGACGAGTGTGCCGACGGGCTACGACAGGAACGCCTCGATGCTCGTCGGCGCCGCTACGGATCTGCCGGGCCGGCGAGGTGAGGTGACCCGGTGCCCTACGGTTCGCCGGGCATGGCCGCAGGAGTCGATCCAGGTCGGGAACCGGCTCCGCCCACCACAGCGCCGCTCCGGATGAGCCGGGCACCGACGACCGCCGCCGGGACGTGCGCGATCCAGGCGGGCGTCGCCACCGCCGTCGCAGTCGCACTGCTCACCTTCACCCTCATCGGCAGCGCGGGCCCCGACGGGCAGCTGCCGGTCACCGCGCTGCCGCTGGCGCTCGCGACCGTCGTCGCCGCCGTTGCCGTGGTCGCCGTGGCGGTGCGCCGGTGGGGACTGGCGCTCACCGACGAGCTGCTCGCCGGCTACACGACCAGCACGCCCACGGCTGGTGCTTGGTGGCTGCCGCAGCGACGATCGGATCGCCCGGTCGGGTGGGTGCACTGGGACTGGACCGGCATCGAGGTGCGCCGCCGTGACGGCACCGTCCGACAGGCCGCGGCACCGGGCGTGCCGGCACCGGGCTTCTACCCGTCGCCGCACGAGCCGGGGCGGCTCGAGCTGTGGACCGGCAGCCAGTGGACCCGCCGCTACCTCGATCCCGCCGAGCTCTGACGGAGGCCGGACCCGTCTGGAACGGCGGATCGTCGCCCTACGCTCGGGACGGTCATGACCCGCCGCTGGTTCACCGCCGATCTGCACTTCGGGCACCGGAACATCGCCCGGTACACCGGCCGCCCGTTCCCCGACACCGACGAGGGCGTCGAGCTGATGAACGCCACGCTCATCGAGCTGTGGAACCGGACCGTCGGTGAGGACGACGAGGTGTGGGTCCTGGGCGACGTGGCGATGGGCCGCATCAACGACACGCTTGAGCTGGTCCGGGAGCTGCACGGCCGCCTCCACCTCGTCGCCGGCAACCACGACCGGTGCTGGCCGGTCGACCCGATCCCCGGTATGTCCCACAAGCACGTCGGCAAGGCGCTCGAGCGGGCCGACCGCTACCGGGACGTCGGCTTCGAGACCATCACCCAGGACACCCGGCTGACGCTGCACGACGGCGGCACCGTTCGGCTCAACCACTTCCCCTACGAGGGCGACTCCCACGACGAGGACCGCTTCGTGTCCGCCCGGCCGGTCGACGACGGCACCTGGCTCCTGCACGGCCACATCCACCAGACGGCACGACAGCGCGGCCGACAGATCAACGTCGGCTGCGACGTGTGGGCGCTCACTCCCGTGTCCGAGGACGAGATCGTGTCGCTCATCGCTGAGGGCCCACAGGATCGTGAGCCGCTGCCGTATCCGCGGACGAGCTGAGGTCTTCAGCGGCCCTTGGCCGGCCCGGCGCGCTGGGTCACACATGGGCCGTTCGGCACCTTTCCCGCTCCGACAGCCGGCGGCGTCACGGGCAGGTCATACCTTCTCGTGAGCTGATCGGTGGGATCAGCACGAGCGGGAGGACACCTCTTCACATGACTCAAGATCCGTATTTCGCCGCGCCCGTCACGGTTCCGCGGCCGACCGCGGCACCGGCGATGCCTCCGCCGCCGCCGGCCTTGGCAGTGAACATGGGCGGCATCGGCGTCGAGCACATCGGCGGCAAGCCCATCGCATCGATCGGCAAGCGCATCGGCGCGTGGTTCCTCGACTCGGTGGTCATGTTCGTCACCCTCGGCATCGGCTGGCTGGTCTGGGCGGCGATGCTCGCCGATGGCGGTCAGACGCCTGGCAAGAAGCTGCTGAACCTGCGGGTCCGCCGCCTCGACAATGGAGTCCCGGCCAGCTTCGCCAATATGCTCTTCATGCGGGGCCTGCTCGGCGGCATCGTCGCCTCGATCGCCTACTCGATCAGCTTTGGCGTCCTGATGCTGATGCCGCTCTGGGACAAGCGGAACCAGACGGTCGTGGACAAGGTTTCCGGCACCGTCGTCGTCGACGAGGCCTGAGACGCGAGCGAAGGCGGACCGACATGACCATGCAGTCAGAACGAATGACCGGAGACGGCCCATCACGGGAGACCGTCCCATCCGTGCCTCCACCGGTTGGGCCTCCACCGATGCCGTCGAAGCAGACCGACGAGGGGCGAGGGCGTCGGATGCTCGGTCGAGTCGGCGGAGCGTTCCGGGCGGGCGGGTGGCCCTTCGCCGTCGCACTCGTCGCGCTGCTCCTGCTCGTGGGCGCCGTCGCTGCGTCGACGGGGAACAGCCGTGCCGACGAAGCAGAAGCGGTGGCCGCAGCCGCGCTCGACCAGGCACGCGAGGCAGAGGGCGATCGTCGAGAGGTGAGCGACCAGCTCGCAGTGGCGTCGTCGAGCATCGAGGAGCTCCAGGCTGACGTGCAGCAGCTCGAGGGCAGGGTGGAGCGCTCGAAGGAGCAAGCGGCGCAAGCCGAGGTGGAGGCACGAGCGAAGGTCGAGGCCGACTTCGCTGAGCACCAGGCCGCCATGGATGCACGATCCTTCGAGCTCGACCAGCGCTCCGCTGGCCTCGACGCCCGTGAAGCCGCGATCGCGCAGACCGAGCAACGGATCGAGCAGAACTCGTTCGGCAACGGTGTGTGGGAGGTCGGGGTCGACGTCCAGCCCGGCAAGTACAAGACGGCAGGCTCATCGTCTTGCTACTGGGAGAAGACTGATCGGTCCGGTGAGATCATCGACAACGACGCGCTCGATGGTCCGTCGACCGTCGTCATCGAGGCGTCCGTCTTCACCTTCAGCTCGAATCGCTGTGGCACGTGGCAGCTCGTGCCATGAACCGGGCCTTTGCGCGTGGACTCGGAGGTGTTCTCCTCATCTCGTTCGTCGCCGCCTGTGGCGGCGAGGAGGAGACGGCGGCCGGCGACGACGTCTCGCCACAGGAGTGCGTCACCGACCTCGTCGAGCTGACCGACGGCGACATCAGCGCCGCGGCGTTGGTCGAGCGCTGCGGCGTCTCGGCCGCGGAGGCCGAGGCTGCCGTCCCGCCGGCTGCCACCGCATCGGAGCCCGAGCCGACCACGACCACGACCACCGAGGTCGTCGAGGACACCGAACCGGTTCCCCCGACCACGGCGCCCGCCCCCGAGCCCGTCGCACTCATGCCCGACATCGCGTGCGGCACAGACCTGCAGCTCGCCCAGGACGTCGTCCAAGAGGCCGGGATCTTCTTCTCCCGAAGCGAAGACGCCACGGGTCAGGACCGATCGCAGGTGATGGACCGCAACTGGACTGTCGTCGCCGCCGAACCGCCGGCGGGCACGCCGATCGGCGAGGACGAAGCCGTCTTCTACGTCGTGAAGGACGAGGAGTTCTCGGGCTGCTGACCGAATGGTCGCGCCCCTACGAAGGGACATGTGATGGAGACCACATCGATAGTCGCGTGGACGCTCGTGCAGGAGTGTCCGATCCCAGACGACGTGAGCGCTCTGCTCGTGGACGGCGAGGATGCGGTCGCTGCGTACAAGACGTTCCGGGACAGCGCGATCTTCACGACGCGCCGTCTGATCGTCCGGGACGCGCAGGGCCTCAGAGGCAAGAAGGTCGAGGTGTACAGCCTCCCGTACTCGGCCATCAACATGTGGTCCTCGGAGAACGCCGGAGGGTTCCTGGACACGAACGCCGAGCTCGAGCTGTGGACGCGAGCCGGGCACATCAAGGTCAACCTCCAGAAGGGCATCGACATCCGCAAGCTCGACCGGCTGATCGCTCAGACCGTGCTCGGGGACCTGCGCTCGTAGGCCGGCGCGCTCGGCCAGGCCGTCACCGGAGCAGCTCGACGGCACACCGCAGGCCGGGTGCGGCGGCCAGCTTCGCATCGGCCGTCAGGAGCGCGACGTCCATTGCCTCGGCGAGCGCGACGTAGGTGGCGTCGTAGACGGTCAAGTTCTGACCGAGCTCCCAGCAACGACCCATCAGGGGCACGTGGGGCAATCGGTGGAGACGGATGGAGCGGAGGTCCTCCATCGCCAGCGCCACCCGTCGCTCGTCG
>JBKHVG010000091.1:0-4929 GCA_046570205.1 Acidimicrobiia bacterium | reverse complement strand
GGCGAGGATCGCCACCTTGGTGGCCATGGTCATGGCCTCGACCTGGTCGTGGGTGACGTACACGAACGTGGTGGCGAGGCGCTGGTGGAGCTCGACCAGCTCGGCGCGCGTCTGGGTGCGCAGCTTGGCGTCGAGGTTGGACAGCGGCTCGTCCATGAGGAACGCCGCCGGGCGGCGCACGATGGCCCGGGCCAGCGCGACCCGCTGCCGCTGACCGCCGGACAGCGCCCGGGGCTTGCGGCCCATCAGGTCGGTGAGGCCGAGGAGGGCGGCGGCCTCGTCGGAGGCGCGCCGGCGCTCGTCCTTGGGGACGTCGCGGGGGACGAGCGGGAACTCGATGTTCTGCCGCACGGTCTTGTGCGGATAGAGCGCGTAGCTCTGGAACACCATGGCGACGTCGCGGTCCTTCGGCTCGGCGCCGGTGACGTCCCGATCGCCGATCAGCACGCGGCCCTCGGTGGGCTCCTCGAGCCCGGCGATGCAGCGCAGCGCCGTCGACTTGCCGCACCCCGACGGGCCGAGCAGGACGAGGAAGTCGTCATCGGTGGCGTGCAGGTCGAGCGCTTCGAGCGCGACCACGTCGCCGAACCGCTTGGATACGCCCTCGAGCCGGACCTCTGCCACCGGCGACAGTCTGGCTGCCCGGCACGGTCGTGCCGGCGACCGGCGATGACGGTCCGATGACGTCGACGTGGCTGGGGCTGAACAGTGGCGTCCCGGCGTCAGTGACTTGTGTCAGCCCGGTGATCCTCGGCGCGAGGCTGCTTGACTCGAACGTACGTTCGAGCCTACGGTCACGTCACGCCTCGGAGCACGGCGCATGGGCTCCCGACAACGTCACTTCCCCACCGATCCACCGATCGGAGGTGCCACGCGTGTTCGGGCCCACCATCCAAGCGCTACGAGAGGTCGTCGACCGGTTGCAGGCCGACGTGCGCTCCGTAGAGGCCACCGAGCTCGACTGGTCGGTGGTGGCCGACGACGTCGTGGCCCTCGAGCGCGAGCGAGAGCGGGTCGACCACCTCATCGGCTGCCTGGTGTCCGACCTCCAGGCCCGCGGCGCGCACGTGCGCGACGGGGCCCGGAACATGGCCACCTGGCTGACGCAGCGCACGGGGCAGCGGCGAGACATCACCGGGGCGCGGTGCGCGCTGGCCGAGAAGCTCCGCTCGATGCCGGCCACCGACGCGGCGGTCGGCGCGGGCCGGATCACCGGTTCGCACGCCAAGGTGCTCGGCCGCTGCCTGAACGCCCGCACCGCCGAGGTGTTCACCGAGCACGAGGTGGAGCTGGTCGGGATCGCCGAGACCATGTCGGCCGATGCGCTGGCCGAGTTCGTCGCTGCGTGGCTGCGCCTTCACGACCCCGACGGTCCCGAGCCCGGCGACGGCCCCGACGACACCTTCCACCTCTCCCAGACCCTCGACGGCCGGTTGAAGGGCACCCTCGACCTGGGTGGCGACGCCGCTATCCGGACCAAGGCCATCTTCGACGAGGCCACCAACCAGATCCGCAACGAGGACAAGGCGGCCCGGGACGCCGACCCCACCGACCCCCGGGCCGGCCAGACCATGTCCCGACGCCGGGCCCGCGCCTTCGTGCGCCTGCTGGAGCGAGCTGCGTCATCGCCGAAGAACCCGGCCCGCCGCGAACCGCTGTTCACGGTGCACACCACCCTGCCCACCCTGTCCGGCACGGCCGGCCCCGAGGAGTGGATGGCGGTCACCGAGCTGCAGTGGCGCTCCACCATCCCGGCATCGCTGCTCGACCGCTGGACCTGCGACGCCTCCATCGCCCGCATGGTCCTGGATGCCGATGGAGTCCCCCTCGACCACGGCCGGGCCGTGCGCACCGCCACCGCCGCGCAGCGACGGGCCCTGGTCGCCCGGGACGGACCCACCTGCGCCGTTCCCGGCTGCGACGTGCCCGCCGGCTGGACCCAGGCCCACCACGTCGTGCAGTGGACCCCCCATGGGCTCACCGATCTCGACAACATGCACCTCGGGTGCGAGTTCCACCACGCCCGCATCCACGCCGGCGACCTCGTCGTCCGCATGATCGACGGGCGCCCCCGCTTCTTCCTTCCTGACGGTGGCGAGCTCGTTGACCCCCGCGCCGGGCCTCCACGCCACGGACCCGAACCGCTCGTCCCGGCGTCGCCGGCGCCGGGGTCGCCGAGCCTGCCGTGACCGCCCGCGGTGAAGCGCCTGGGACCGCGCCTGGAGGATGCAGCGGTGGGCATCGGCGTGCACCTGGTGGACGGGACGTACGAGCTGTTCCTCGCAGGTACGTGGCTATGGGGTCCACCTCTCGCTGACCTGGTCGTGTTCGTTCAGCAGTGACCGCTGCTGACCGCCTCAGACCGCCAGATCGGGGTGGCCACGCTGATGAAAGCAGGCCTGGTCCGCTCGAGCAGTAGATCTCCATCGACGACGTTCGTTCTCGCGGTGCATGACGGTCGGCCCGGGCGGGTAGTTCGGTTTCGTGGACCGTGGGAGTGCGCTCGTGCCCTTCGTTGCTGCTCTCGCAGTGATGCTGTTGGCACTGGGCGCCGCCACGCTGACTGGGACGTCGACGGCACATCGATCGATGATGGATCACGTCGCCGCCGCGGCCGCCGACAGCGGCGCACCCGACAGTGACCACGAGGACACGCACCCCGGCATGGGGACCCACCTCGCCGGTGCATGTTCGGCGATCCTCGCTGCTGCCCTCATCGTGCTCGCCATACGCCGCAAGTTCTCTGCGGTGACCGAACCGGCCGGTCAGGCCAATGTCGGGCCGGCGTTGCGGCCGAGGGCCGCGCGTCTGTGGGCAGCAGCACGTGGTGGGCCCCTCCGGCTCGCGTTGTGTGTCGAGTTGCGTTGATCCCGTCCTGAACCACGGGCCACGGCCCGTCTCTTGCCGTACCCGCACGACCACCCGGTCCTTCCCCGTGGCGTGACACGGCACCTGCACTGGTTCGGGAGACCAACGCTGGAGGACCCATGGACGCCACATCGTCGCCGACTGCGACCTCACGTCCGTTGCGCCAGGTCCGGGGCCGGGGCCCGCCGTCAACCGGCGCACCCCGACAACACCGAACGATCACCCACCCGAAACCCTGCGCGAGGAGAAGCAATGACGCACGCCCAAGCCATGCTCGAAACCCACCCGTCCCCCGCCGGCATCCTGCCGACCGACACGCTCGCCGAGGTCCTCCACCACCTCGAGGAGTGCGCGCAGTCCTGCACGATGTGCGCCGACGCCTGCCTCGCCGAGGACATGGTCGCCGAGCTCCGCCGCTGCATCCGGCTCAACCGGGACTGCGCCGACCTCTGCAAGACCACCGCAGCGGTGCTCGGCCGTCAGGTGGAACCGGACGCTGCCACCGTGCGGGGACTCGTCGAGGCGTGCCGCGCTGCGGGCGCGGCCTGTGGCAGCGAATGCTCGAACCACGCCGACATGCATGAGCACTGCCGTGTCTGCGCCGAGGCGTGCCAGCGCTGCGATCAGGCCTGCAACCAGGCACTCCAGCACATGAACGCGTAGACGACGCCGCCCACGGGGTCTGGCAGCGGCGTCGGGCCGGCCCTTGACCTACGGATAGGGTAGGGGGGTATGGTACGAACACCGGTGACTACCCGAGACGTACTGCCCGGTGAAGACACGCTGCCGAAGGCGTCGCCCCCACAACCGCGATGAAGGTGTGAAGACCATGAGCGTCCGAGACGACCAGAAGGGCTCCCACGAGGAGCACACCACCCATGTGAGCCTCGCCGGTGACGCTGTCGACAAGGTCACGCCGACCCACGACGGCGACGACCGCGGCGAACACGCCGGACACGGCGGAGATCGCGAGGGCCACGGCAAGGGCCACGGGGGAGGCGGTCATCACGGGCACCACGTCGAGATGTTCCGCACGCGCTTCTGGTGGAGCCTGCTGCTGACCGTTCCCCTCGTCGTGACCAGCCACATGATCATGGACTGGTTCGGCTACGAGCTCGACTTCCCCGGCATGGATTGGGTCGGGCCGGTGCTCGGCACCGTCGTATACCTGTGGGGCGGCAAGCCGTTCCTGGCCGGGGGGCTCCAGGAGGCCAAGGCCCGCAAGCCCGGCATGATGCTGCTGATCGCGATGGCGATCACCGTCGCCTACGTCGCTTCCATGGCCACGTTCCTCGACCTGTTCGACCTGGACTTCTGGTGGGAGCTCGGCGCCCTCATCTCGATCATGCTGCTCGGACACTGGCAGGAGATGAAGGCCCTCGGACAAGCCCAGGACGCCCTTGCCGCACTCGCTGCGCTCCTGCCCGACGAAGCGGACCGGCTCGGCGACGACGGCACGTTCGAGACGGTGCCCGCAACGCAGCTGCGGACCGGAGACGTCGTGCTGGTCCGTTCCGGCGCCCGGGTGCCTGCTGACGGTGACATCGTCGACGGTGCGGCCGAGATGGATGAGTCCATGATCACCGGCGAGTCACGTCCGGTCGCCAAGGAGGTGGGTGACAGCGTTGTCGCCGGGACCGTGTCAACGGACTCCGCGATCCGGATCCGTGTCACCGCCGTCGGCGATGACACCGCGCTGGCCGGCATCGGCCGTCTCGTCGCCGAAGCCCAGGACTCCGAGTCACGCAGCCAGGTACTCGCCGACAAGGCCGCCGGGCTGTTGTTCTACGTCGCCACGTCCGCGGCCGTGATCACCGCCCTGGCCTGGACGCTGCTCGGTGACGTCGACGAGGCCGTCGTCCGTGTCGTGACCGTCCTGGTGATCTCCTGCCCCCACGCGCTCGGCTTGGCGATCCCGCTGACGACGTCGCTGTCGAGCGCTCTCGGAGCCCGCAACGGGATCCTCGTCAAGGACCGTCTCGCCCTCGAAGCGAGCCGGACCATCGACGCGGTCCTGTTCGACAAGACTGGGACCCTCACGCGCGGTGAGCACGCCGTCAT
>JBKHVG010000090.1:0-4993 GCA_046570205.1 Acidimicrobiia bacterium | reverse complement strand
CAGCACTGCCACTGGGAGGACAAGGGCGCCTTCACCGGCGAGGTGTCGGCCCCGATGCTGGCCAAGCTCGACGTCGCCTACGTGATCTGCGGCCACAGCGAGCGCCGGGAGCTGTTCGGCGAGACCGACGAGGACGTGAACAAGAAGGTCCACGCCATCATCGGTGCCGGCATGACGCCGATCATGTGCTGCGGCGAGACCGACGCCGAGCGCGAGGCCGGTCAGGCCGAGGAGAAGGTGGCGTCGCAGGTCCGCGCCGGGCTGGCCAGGGTGAAGCCCGAGCAGGTGGCGGCGATGGTGATCGCCTACGAGCCCATCTGGGCCATCGGCACCGGCAAGACCGCCACCGCCGAGGACGCCCAGGCCATGTGCGCCCACGTCCGGGCCACGGTCTCCGAGGTCGCCGGGCGGGAGGCGGCTGAAGCCGTCCGCATCCAGTACGGCGGGTCGGTGAAGCCGGCCAACGCCCACGAGCTCATGACCCAGCCCGACATCGACGGGGCGCTGGTGGGCGGCGCCAGCCTGGACGCCGACGACTTCGGTCGAATCGTCCAGTACCGGCTGGGCGGGCCGACCAGCTGAAGTCACATCCACTGACAGATCAGGCAGCCTGCAGCGGGGTGGGCTGACCTTTCGCCGTTGCAGCCGTGTTGCAGTACGGCGAAGTGCGCAGGCATCCCTTGGTCGGTCGGGGCCGTCTTGCTACGGTCGCCCGCCATTCACGCACGTGTCGACAGATGTGTCGTTATACGGGTGATCGGTGTCAAGAGAGGTCCTCGTTGGCTTGAGCGATGAGGGTGTCGAAGAGGGCGGCGCGGTCGGGTTGGTCGTGGTCGCGGGCGTGGTCTCGTTGGCGGAGCAGGACGGGCACGAACTCGGGGCCGGTGGTGAAGTAGCTGCACGTCTCGCAGGCGGATTCCATGCGGCAGTCGAGCTCGACGGGGCGGGTGCACAGGCCGTTGCCGAGCATGCGGGCATGCGCTTCGCGCCGGAGGCGGGCCATGTTGGCGGGCTCGAGCGCCGCGTCGAGTTGGGCCCCGTAGATGGAGTCGAGCTGGGCGGTAACGGCCGCGTATTCGTCGGCGACAACCCGGTCAGCGATCCGGGCGTAGGTCAGGGTCATGTGCATGGTGCGATGTCCGAGGAGCGCGGCGATGGCTTCGAGGCGCATGCCCCGGTTGATGGCCTGGGTGGCGAGTGTGTGGCGCAGCTGGTGTGGGGTGACGTGACCGATGCCGGCGGCCTTGGCGACCCGGTGGACGACGCGGGACAGAGCCTCGCGGGTCAGGGTGCCGCGGTGGTCGGCGATGAGCCGGCGGTGCGCTCGGATGTGGTCGATGTTGGTGGCACACCAGTCGTCGAGCAGCTCGACGAGCTGAGGGTGGAGGGGCACGAAGCGGTCGTTGCGGAGCTTGCCGACCGGGACGCGAAGCCAGTGACCGTCGCCGATGTGAACGACGGCATCGGCGGCCAGGCCGGCCGCCTCTGAGGCGCGCAGACCAGTCCGCGACAGCAGCTCGACGACGAGTCGGTCCCGTGGGTCGGTCGCAGCACGGGCGGCGATCATGAGCTTGGCGGCGGCGTCGTCGTCGAGGAACCGGGGCAGCGAATCGGGGCGGGGTGGGATGTCGCCCTTGAGCACCGGGTTGCGCCGGGGTGCGTCGTCCCAGTCCCACTCGATGATCCGAGCGAAGAACGTTCGCAGCATGTGGAGCCGCTGCGACCGGGTGTTGGCCGATAGGACCGGTCCCTTCAGGCCGGGCTGGTCGGCGAGCCACACGGTGAAGTCCTCGATGTCGTCGCGGGTGACCGAGGCGATGGCGGTGACGGCGGTGTGCTCGAGCAGCCAGAAGGCCAGCTGCCGCAGGGCGATCGACGCTGCCTCGATGCTGCGTGGCGCCAGGAACGTCGACGTCTGGGTCAGATAGCGGCCCATGGTCGAGGCCATGCGTGGTGCTCGGGCGGCGATGACCTGCCAGTCGTCGGCGATCTTGTCTGGAGCGTTCGACGACCACTGCGGGGCGGCGGTCATCGGGTCACCGTGTCTTGGATGGCGAGCATCTCGGCGACGGCGGCCTGGTCGGCGTCGATGGCCGCCGAGGCGCGCAGGTACTCATCGGCGAGCCAGTCGTTGGTGAGGTGCAGATACACCCGGGTCGACTCGATCGAGCGGTGACCGGCCTGGGCCTGGACCGCCTCCAACGCCATGCCCGCTTCGCGCAGCCGGGTCAGGCACGTGTGGCGCAGCTCATGGCACGTGCCCCGCTCCAGCCCCGCCCGACGGCGGGCGCCGGTCAGGACCTCGTCGACCCCGTCAGCCGACAGCGGCCGGCCCCGCCGCGGTCCCTTCAACACGACGAACACCGAGTCGTGATCGCAGCGGGGTCGTTCGTCGTGGAGGTAGTCGCCGACCGCGGTGAAGAACTGGTGCGAGATCGGGACCACGCGCTGGTGGCCGCCCTTGCCTTCCTCGATGAACAGCGACCGGTCGCCAACCCAGATGTCGCCGAGGCGTAGGCCGAGGACCTCACAGCGGCGCAGGCCGCCGAACACCATCGCTGCGACCATCGCCCGGTCCCGGGCGGTGCGCAGCACGCCGAACAGGGCGTCGACCTCGCCCGGCGACAGGATCTGCGGAAGCCGTTTGCGGACCCGAACGAGCGGGACGGTCCGGGTCTGGCGGCCGCCGCCCTTGCGGGTCGCGAGGCCACGCGGGACCGGGTTGGCGTCAACGCCGGCATCGCCGCGGGCGACGAGGTAGGCGTAGAAGCCCGACACCGTCGACAACCGCCGAGCGATCGTCGCCGGCGCGAGACCCGACTCGCCGTCGACGATCCGCACCACGGTCCGGTCGCCGCGCTGGTGGGCGAGGAAGTCGAACACGTCAGCCGCGACGACCTCGACCGGGGCCTTGTCGATCACGGTGAAGAACGTCTTCAGATCATGAGCGGTGGCCCGCACCGTGTTCGGCCGGCACCTCCCCGCCACGAAGGCCAGGTAGCCATCGACGAGTGGATCACCCAGCGCGTAGCGGGTCTCTCCTGACGGCGACGACGAACGAACGAGACACGGGAAACGGTTCATCCCCGCAGGCTCCAAACGCCCCGGCGAGATGTACGGGGATACCTCAACGATCACCCGTGTATTAGGCGTACGGTTCGTGACGTTGCGTCCATGGTCGTTGGGCCACGCGCAGCACCCTGCAACCCAACCAGGAGGAACCCCCTGTGATGAAGTCCCGATGGCTGCGCGTGCTCGCGCTGCTCCTCGGCCTGTCGATGATCGCCGCCGCCTGTGGCGACGACGACGACCAGGCTGCAGACGACACGGAAGACACCGAAGGCACCAGCGAGGGTGGCGAGGATTCCGGCGACGGCGCAGGCGGTGGCGAGTTCATCGACTACGGCACCTTCGTGGGCGATCCGCCCGAGCACATCGACCCGGCGCTGAACTCGACGCTCGACGCGTACCAGGTCATCAACGCCATGTACGACGGGCTCACCGAGATCGACAACAGCGATCCCGAGAACCCCCAGATCGTGCCGCTCCTCGCGGAGTCCTACGAGCCGAACGAGGACGCCACCGTCTGGACCTTCACCATCAAGGAGGGCCAGAAGTTCTCCAACGGCGAGGAGATCCTCCCCTCCACCTTCAAGCGCTCCTGGGAGCGTGCCGCGGCCATGGGTGGCGACTACAGCTACCTCATGACCTTCATCGAGGGTGGCGCCGAGGCGCTGGAGACCCCCGGCACCGAGCTGTCCGGCGTGGTCGCCGACGACGAGGCCATGACCCTCGAGGTCACCCTGGCCGAGCCGTACTCGAACTTCGACGCGGTCGCCGGCTTCCAGCTGTTCCTCCCGATGCCCGAAGAGGCCGGCGACGCCGCCTCCCCGGTCGCCGACTACGAGAACGGCGTGATGGTCGGCAACGGCCCCTACATGCTCGAGACCGCTCGCACCGACGAGGAGATCGTGCTCGTCAAGAACGAGGAGTGGCAGGGCGACTTCAACGGTGAGACGTGGGACGACCGCGTGGACCGGATCATCTTCCGGGTCCAGGCCGATCCCGACACCGCCTACAACGCCTTCGAGGCCGGCGAGGCTGACAACGCCAACATCCCCCCGGCCCGCGTGAGCGAGGCCGAGGAGAACTACGGCAACACCCTCGACGTCGACATCCTCGGCTCGTACCACTTCGTCATCAACGACCGTGACCCGCGGATCGGTGGCGAGGAGAACCTCAAGCTGCGCCAGGCCATCTCGGCCGCCATCGACCGTGAGGAGATCAACACGGCCGTCTACAACGGCAGCCGCCAGACCTCCACCGGCATCGTGCCCCCGGGCATCCCCGGCTTCGAAGAGGGCATCTGCGAGTACTGCGCCTACGACGTCGAGCAGGCCCAGACCCTGGTCGACGAGTGGAAGGCTGCCGGCGGCACCCAGGACGGTCCGATCCCGATCCAGTTCAACGCCGACGCCGGCCACGAGCCGGTCGTGCAGATCATGATCGACAACCTGGCCGCCATCGGCATCGAGGCCGAGGCCCAGCCGTTCCCGACCGAGACCTACTTCTCCCAGCTCGCCGAGGGCGCGTGCACCATCTGCCGGGCCGGTTGGTTCGCCGACTACCCGACCTACGACAACTTCATGTTCGACCTGTTCCACTCCAGCGCGCTGGACGGCAACAACTACGGGTTCGTGAACGAGGAGTTCGACGCGCTGGTCGACGAGGCCAAGCAGACCACCGACCCCGAGGCGCAGGGCGAGCTGTTCCGCGACGCCGAGCGGATCCTGCTCAACGAGGCCACCATGGCCATCCCGATCAACTGGTACCGCGGCGACTACGTCTACGACCAGGACGAGTGGGAGAACTTCGAGCAGACCAACGGCGGTCTGATCTTCTGGGAGCGGATCACCCCGGTCTCCTAGACCATCGAGGGCAGGAACAAGCTGAACCGCTGACCTGCTGACACCGGACGGCGGTGGGGGGGCGC
>JBKHVG010000089.1:0-5190 GCA_046570205.1 Acidimicrobiia bacterium | reverse complement strand
ACAGGAGGGTCCAGGTCAGCGCCACGTCGTCAGCGAGCCCGTCCGGCCTTGATCCGGTCAGCGAGAGCTCGCTTCCGTCTGCTTCCAGGTGCCGCAGCAGTGCGCCCATACCTGCATGAGCGGCGCCACGACTCTCGGCCCGGTACATCGTGTCGTAGTGGATGCGGGGGTCAAGTGGGGGGAGATCACGCCGGCGCAGCTCAGCCCCCACTCTTGTCGCGATGTTCTCGATGTGGAGCCGTCGTCCCGTGCGACCTTCGTAGGTACTGAACTCGTCCGCCCACCGCGAGTCCGGGTGCATGGTCGCAAGCAACGACAGTGAGCGGGCCTCCGCATCGTTCAGGTGAGCGAGCGCGGCCCTTCCCTCGAGGCAGAGGTACAGGCCGATCACCCAGCACTCGAACGCATGCCGAACGAGCAGGCCCGAGAACAGACCCATGCGGCCTTCCTGCAACACCCAGATCCCGTCGTGGACGTTCACGATCCGGTCGAGCGCCGCTGCGGCAACCACCTTGGGAACGTCGTCCTGGGCATCGGAGCGGAGGAGGCAGCGATGCTTCGCGTACTCGTCGAAGAAGACAGCCCACTCGGGTTCTGACCACGCCGCGGGGTGCACGCCGACCCGACTCAGTCGTCCACCGCCACGCCGAGGCTGCGTCGGAGGATGGGTGGCGCGTGCTCGAGCATCTCGTCGAGGGCGCGCTCGATCGCCGCATCGAAGGGGGTGCCGTGGGTCAGCTGGACGAGGACGGTGCGGCGGGCGAGCTCCTTGACGAAGGCAGCGGCCGCACCCTCGGTCCGCTGGATCACCTGCCCCATGGTGTCCTCCGTGAGCACGGCGTCGTCGGGGAGGTAGAGCCGGAGGAGCCGTCGCCGCGCGTCGCCGTCCGGCAGGCCGATCTCCACGGCACGATCGACACGCCCGGGGCGGGCGGCCAGGGCCGGCTCGAGGAGGTCGATGCGGTTGGTGGTGAGCAAGAAGATGACGTCGGTGTCGTCGCCGATGCCGTCCATCTCGTTCAGCAGCTGGAACAGCAGCGGGTTGTGCTCGCCACCGGGCAGGCCCCGATCCATCCCGATGAGGTCGACGTCCTCGATCACGATCATCGCGGGGGCGAGCTCCCGGGCGAGGCTGCCCGCCTGTCCGATGGCGTGCAGCGCCGGCCCGGCGAGCAAGATCACGGTGCGGCCGTGAAGCTGATTGCACAGGTACATCACCGTGTGCGTCTTGCCGGTGCCGGGAGGCCCGTACAGCAACAGCCCCCGCCGCAGGTGCTGTCCCGCTGCTCGCAGCGCGTCGGCATGGCTCGACATGACCAACGTGTGGTCCTCGATGGCTTCGAGATCGGTGGCAGGCATGATCACGTCGCTGCGGGTGAGGGTCGGGACGTGAGCGAAGCGCAAGCCGAATTCGCCGTGGTGGCCGAAGCTGAACGAGACGACCTTGCCCCGGTAGACGTTCTTCTCACGCATGAGCCGCTTGATGCGTCCCAACAGCTCTGAGGCCACGCCATCGGCTGCCGCGACGATCTCGACGATCAGATCCGGCTGGGGACCGTGCTGCTGCGTGAACACGAGGATGCCGACAGGCACGTCGTCGTGCTCGGTGAGGATCAGGCCGGAGCGGAAGCAGTCGAGGGTGGCATCGACATCGAACGGCAGCTGGGTGTGCTCGACCGGTTGCTCGTCGATGTGCATGCCGAAGCGGCCACCGGCGAGCGCCGTGATGGAGAACCCGCCGAAGTTGCCGACGTCCGCCTGCAGGCCGATGAGCTGCCACCGGTCGGATCCGGCTTCGACCTCGTTCAGCGCCAGCTGCAGGTTGACTCGGTCGCTCAAGGGGAAGCGCTCCACCACCCCGGGCAGGCGCCGTGGATCCTCACGCAGGTGCTCACGGAGGCGCTGGCCCACGCCCCCAGGCGGCGGTGGTAAGGCGTTCCTGATCTCGTCGAGGCCGGCGATCAACGACCGCGCCAGCCCCAGTGCCTCCCCGCCAATGCCCGCACTATCCGCCATGGCTGGACCGTACCGTCAGGCGGTCGGTGACGAGGGCGGGGTTCGGAACCATCGTCTCGACCGAGAGCAGCACCGACCGGCAGCGGCGCCGTGCTCAGAAGCCCGGGAGGCGTGGCTGCCCCGCCCCCTCGTATGGATCTTCCTCGGGCCGGGGCGGGCGCTGCTCACGGAGCGAGTTCCACGCGGCGCGCAGGTCGTCTGTCGGGAGGTAGGTGCGTCCGCGCTTTTCGCCCTTGGGGGCAAGCAGTCCGGCATCGACCAGGGCCTTGAGGTCACGCGTCGCTGAGTCGTCGGAGATCTCTTCGCCGGCGCCGTCGAGGACGAGCTTCTTGTAGAGCGACCGCTGGAGTCGCCAGCCGCGAGCGGCGTCGCACAGCGCGGCGACGCTGCGGTCGGGAACGCCCCGCTCGCGGGCGAGCCGTTCGCAGCGGTCCCACAGGGCGTCGGTCTCGTGGATCCGACGTTCGAGGGTGCGGGCCTGGCGGAAGTGGGCGGTCAGGATGAACTGGATCCAGGGTCGGGTGTCGCGTCCGGGACTCCAACTGCCCTGGGCGACCTCGGTCAGCACGGCGTAGTACCGGTCGGTGTTGCGGCCGAGGTACTCCTCGACGCTCGAGAAGACCGGCGACAGCACACCGGCGCTGGCGAGGACGTAGGACTGCAGGCAGCGGGCCATGCGTCCGTTGCCGTCGGAGAAGGGGTGGATCAGCGTCAGGTTGAGATGAGCCATGGCGGCCCGGACGAGGACGTCGCCGGTGTCGTCGTTGATCGACGCGACGAGTTCCTCGATGAGGGGCTCGACCACCTCCCGGTCGGGTGCTTGGTAGACGACATCGCCGTCTTGGTTCTCCACCCAGATGGCACCCGGCCGCCATTGGCCAGGGTGCTTGGCGAGGTCGTACTTCAGCAGCATGAAGTGGAGCCCCCGCAGCAGCGACGCGTCGACCGCCGGGGGGTTGCCGGCCAGCTGCAGGACGTAGGTCATCGCGTCCCGGTAGCCGGCGATCGCCGCAGTCGTCTCGGCATCGGCATCGAGGGGCTCCTCACCCTCGATGACCGCAGCGACGTCCTCGACAGAGGCGTGGTAGCCCTCGATGCTGTTCGAGCCCTGGACGGCGCGAGCGAACGTCGCTCGCCGCAGCGTGCCGGTCCAGCGCCGAGGCTCGGCAAGGAAGAAGCGAAGCTCTCGGCGCTGCTCCTCGATGCGCTCGAGCACGGCGAGATCAGCGTCCCGCAGCACCGGAGGTCGATAGATGTCCACGCGGGCAGGGTACGGTCAGCATCGCGTTATGTCGATAAATAATGGGGATACCGACCCGATAACCCGAACGGTATGCGCGACGACCCGAGCCGTGTCCGTAGCGGTGGTCGCCGGACTCGGCACGGAGTCACGCTGGCCTCGTAGCCTCTGTTCGGCGGCAGGCGGGCGGGTGCGTTCTCTGCGCCGTCTTCGATGGCACCCGTGGGGAGATGACCGATGCCGATCTTCAAGATCCAGCCCGATGGTCTCGTGGGCCTCGCGCGCGTGAAGGCGGGTCCTGACCTCTACGAGAGGGAGATCGAAGATCTCTTGTGGGCGAACCTAGAGGCGTTCGTCGGCGAAGATCTCTTTCCGGTCGCTCGGCAGCCGACGATCCGCACCGGTGGGATCCCCGACGTGGTTGCCCTGGACGCCACCGGGCGAGTGGTGGTGATCGAGGTCAAGCGGTCCATCGAGCGCACACAGCTCGCCCAGTGCTTGGAGTACGCCGGGTGGGCCAGGACGGCGAACCTCGACGAGCTGGCCCGGTTGTACGCCGGTGGAGTCGAGTCGTTCTTCGCTGCGTGGCAGGAGTTCACGAAGACGGCCACTCCGCTCGTGGTGAACCCGATCCCGCGCCTCGTCCTGGTCGCGGGCCGGTTCGACGGTCGAACCGCCGACGCCTTGGCCTTCCTGCAGGACAGCAACAACCCCGTCGAACTCGTGCCGGTCACGCTGTACCAGGACTCCGATGGCGACCGCATCATCCACATCGACACCGAGGTCGAAGTCGAGCTGCAGAGTTCCCCGACCGCAGGAACGCGCTCGCAACCACGGCAGTGGAAGATCAACGGTCGCCGCTTCGAGGTCGGCGATCTCCTCGAGGCGGGGATGATCGAGGTCGGGGAGCCGCTGGAGTGGCGCCGGCGAGACGTGGAGTACCACGCCACGGTCACCGACGAGGGGAAGCTCCGACTGGAAGACGGTCGGGTGTTCGACACTCCATCTGGTGCCGCCATGGCTGCGTCCGGTTCCGATGCAGTTCCGGGCTGGGAGGTCTGGCGGCTGCCCAAGCGGGACGACCGGTACATCATCGAGCTTCGTACCGAGTACTTCGAGAGGCTGGGTTCGGGGTCGGCGCCGATGGAGGAGGAACCTGTCACGCCATGACGTCGGACGAACTCTGGGCGATTCTCGCCCACCACGAAGGTGATGAGTTCCGCCAGATCCGCGGGAAGGCGTTCACGTACGCGCTTGCGCCGAACGGTCTGGAGCCCTCGACGACCGACTGGGTGATCCCGAGGAAGCACTTCGAAGAGGCGCTCCGCCTCGTCCCACTGACGAACACCGTGCCGGTGCAGCACCTGTACGGACCGTCGTACATCTACGCCGTACTCATGGATCGACGGATTCGGGGGGACCACTGGTGACAGACCGCGTCGGGAGTGCGCCGGTATCCGAGGAGCGGCGCCGCCGTGTCCAGAAGGCAGTCGATGCCTGGGTCAAGCAGCTCGTCGACCTGACCGGCAACAACCAGCTGCTCTACTACCGAACGCTGAAGCAGGGGACGCTGGAGCTCACCGAGGCGGACGACGCTGCGCTCCGTCGGCTCCTCGGCGACGCCAAGGTGTCGGTGGGCGAGCTGTTCCCCGCAACTGAGCCGGAACCCGAGCGCACCGATCGAGCGCTGAAGCGGGCACGGACCATCCACAAGCGAGCGCTTGCGATCTTCGAGGAGAAGGGCATCGACACGCTCTTCCTCGCACTCGGCATGGCGACGTGGACGACGACGTCGTCCAGCTCGACCCCTGCGGCGCCAGTCCTTCTCCGACCCGTCGTGCTCGAGCCGCGTGGTGCCTCGGAGGCCGAGTTCGACGTGCGGCTCGACGGCGACTGGCAGGTCAACGAGACCCTCTTGCACCTTCTCGCCAACG
>JBKHVG010000088.1:0-5226 GCA_046570205.1 Acidimicrobiia bacterium | reverse complement strand
AGGTCGTCCACCGTGCTGCCGCTGCGCTCGCCCTGCACGCCGATGGTGATCAGGCGGCTGGCCGGGATCTCGTCGATGACCGCCTGCGCCACGCAGCGGGCCTGCCCGTCGTCGATGGGGAAGCTGGGCTCGGGGTCCTCGAGGATGCTGGCCGCCACCGTGTCGACCAGCACGTCGCCGACGTCGTCGATGCAGGTCTCCATCGACCGGGCCAGGACCTCGATCTCGTCGTCCTCGAGGTCGGCGAGGTCGATCTCCTCCTCTGACGCCATGTCCGTCCCGAAGCCGAGCTCCGACATGCGCCCGACCCCCAGGCCGGCGACCGTGGACTCGGCCACGCAGTCTGCTTCCTCCTGGGCGATCCCGTAGCCGGCGAAGGTCTCGTCCTGGACGATGCTGGCCGAGATGGCCTCGACCATGGCCTCCTCGTCCGACCTGCTCTCACTGCACGCGGACAGCGTCAGCGCGCCGGCGAGGATGACGGCAACACCGCGCTTCACGTCGTCCCCTCGGAGGAGATGACACCGTCTCCCCGGAGGAAGTCTTCGAGGAGCTCGCCTGAGGTGTTGCGGCGCAGTCTGTCGGTCTCCGGCTCGACGTAGGCCGAGCCCTTGAAGTCGTCCACGCCGTCGGCCACCCGCACGCCGATGGTCGCCGCGCCGGCGATGGCGTCGTGCTGGACCAGGCGCTCCTCGATCTCCACGTCGTAGATGTTCTCACCTCGGTGGCTGATCGTGTCCTTCGTCGGGTGGTGAGGATGGCGTGGCCGGAGGCGTCGACGACCTCGATGTCGACGGTCGGCACCGGCGGTGCACCGCTCATTCTCGGTCTGGACGCGACGAAGGCCGGGCACGGGCCCGGCCTCCGGTCAGACGATGTTGGCAGGAACCGTCGGGTGTCGCTCCGGCGTCAGGCGCCGTCGAAGCTGTTGCGACGCTTACGGGCGCCGAGAGCGAGGGCAATGCCCAGGACCGTGAGGGCGCCGCCGAACAGTGCCGTGCCGCCGATGTCGTTGCCCGTGCGGGGGAGGGGACGGCTGACGACGTCGCCCTTCACGGCGGTCGGCGCCTGCGTGGTCCGGACGACCTCTTCGGGCAGCTGGTCGAGCTCGGTGGTCTCGGTCGTCGAGGGGGTCGTGGTGGTGGTGGTCTCCTCGTCGGGGAGGACCGCCGTGGTCGTCGTCTCGGGAGGAAGGGTCGGCGGCGGAACGTACTGGGCCGAAGCGGTCGAGGGCAGGAACGCCAACACCGCCAGGGCCAGGAGGCCTGCTGCTACTGCGATCGTTCGTCGCATCGTCTTCGCGCCCTTCATGTCCGCCTGACCGTGGACCGGCCTCCGTGCTCCGGCCATCTTCCCATCGGCCGGGGGCACAGTGCTAGGTGCGTCAGCGATTCGGCGCAAGTGCCGAACTGGCCGGTTTGCTCACCCTGCCCGGAGCCGGTCGAGCAGCGTCAGCTCGCGTGCCGACCGATCGACGTCGACCACGAGTTGGAACGGCTCGAGCGCGTTTCCCCTGCTCAGAGCCACATTGTCGTCGCCCCCGAGCCCGCCGCCGGTGATGTCCTCGATCGCCCAGCCGTCGGCCACCCGGACGGTCGAGCGGATCTCATCGGGGTTCACGGTCGGCTGCCGCAGCGCGTGGGCCACGTACCTGGCCGAGGGCTGCACTACTCCGCGTATTGTTGCAACGACCTCCCGAACACTCTGCGAAGGCACCGCGACGTAGGTCCGGACGAGCTCGTGGTCCTGCTCGCGGTACCGCCCGAACTCCACCGGAACCCCGTCGACCGTCACCTCCTCGATCGGCAGGCTCGAGTAGAGGTTCAGCTGCATGAAGTTCTCCCCGTCGGGGACCGGTCGGGAGCCGGTCCCGGGATCGCCACCCCAGCCGATCACCGATCCGGGCAGACCGGTCGCAGGTGCGTCGTTGCGCAGCTGCACCGAGATGGTGCCCTCGACCGCTCCCGATGCCGGATCCCACTCGACGTCGTGGTGGATCTCACGGTGCAGGAACCAGTCGATCTTGTTCCCGTTGAAGTTCTGCGTGAAGACGCCGAAGGCGCCCGCCGCCTCGCTGCGAATGTCACCGGTGGCTCCGAGAAGGCCGAACAGCTGCTGCGCGGTGGCGTGTGGCGACCACATCTGGAGGTGGCGGGCTTCGACGGCGGGACCGAGAGCGTCGGCGATGGCCTGGGGGCCGGGGAGCTCACCGCTCGTGAGGCGGTCGAACAGGATCTCGACCACCTCGCCGAGGAATGCCTCGCGGTCCTCTCCCTGATCCTGCGGGAACGTCAGGTACTGCTCGTGCAGCAGGATGCGGGCCGCGCTCTCGGCGGTGAGAGCCTCGGGGTAGCCGGGTGCCTCGATCGCGCCCGTGAGCTGCAGGAACCCGGCGAGCGCAGGTGGGGTGATCGCGATGACGCCGTCGACCTCTTTGCCACCTGACTGCGGGTAGAGCTGCGCGATGAGCCGTCCCACTGTCGGGTGGTCCGGGGTGAAGTTGACGTTCACCCAGTCGGTGATGATCGGCCCCCACGCGGACAGGACCTCCTCCTCGCCTTCGATCGGGTTGCCCTCGACCTCGCGTGCGACGGTGAACAGGTCCCGGCTCCGTCCTGAGCGGGTCAGGGTGAGCTCGCCTCTGTCCGCGGTCACCTCAGCCCAGTTGCCGATGAAGCCTCCACCGGCTCGCAGCTCCGCCGAGTTCTGGAAGGCCACGAAGTAGCGACGGAGACCGTCACGGCCGAGGATCTCCGGTACGACCTCGACGACCGAGGCCGCAAGGTCTGCACTGGCGAGCGCCTCGTCCACCTCGTCGCGAAGCGTTGCGAGTCGGTCGGCGAGCGGGGGCAGGAGCAGGGGGGTGTCGACGCCGTCCAAGCGCCCGTCCGCGGTCCGCAGCGAGCGGACCGACCGCTCCAGGGGCTCCTGGAGCGCGAGGACGGCATCGAGGTCGATGTGACCGTCCCTCGGTCGGATCGATTCGACGTCGGCGTCCGCCGACGCATCGGCGGCGGTGCGCGCCAGGTCTGCGCCAGCCGAAGCCATGGTCGCCACGGCTCGAGCCTGCTGCGCAACCCCGGGCACGGCGAGCGCCGGCCTCGCCCACCACGAGGTGAGGTCCTCCTCCGCAGATGCGAACGCGCCTGCGGCGTCGCGGAGGTTCGCGCGAGCGCCTTCGTCGTCGTCTCCCAGTTGGTCGATGCCGGTCGTGGCGAAGTCGACGGCTCGGTCGATGTCCGTCCGGGCCGAGAGTGCGGCCATCAGCCCGGCGGCTGCGCCGAGGCCGAGGAGGACCACGACGCAGACCAGGGCGACGACGATGCGACCTCGTGCCGGCCGGCCGGTCCGCACGAGCCCGACGAGGAGCACCGGTGCCGACGCGAGCGCGACCGAGGCCGCGCTGGTGCCCGTCAGGGCAGGCCAATCCAGGTGCGCCAGCGGACCGATGCCGGCTGCGGCCGCGAGGGAAGCAGTCGCCGGGGTCGTGACGCCGGCGGCGGCCAGGGCCCAGAAGGCGCCGGCCGCCACCCCAGCGACGAGCGCGCCGGGAGCGTCGGCGAGGAGCAGCGCCGTGACCGACACGAGCAGCAGCCACGTCGTCGTCACGGTGCCGGCCCGGCTGGCGGCGATGGGGACCAGTGCGCCGAAGGCGACCCGCAGCGCCAGGTCGAACGGCTCCCACCCGGTGGGCGCCGTGTCGGCGATGCCGACGGCGAGGGCACCGGCCGCGGCGGCCACCCGGACCAGCACGGGTGGGAGCCGGGTCGGAAGCATCGGCTGCAGGACGGCGACCACCGCCATCGTGAGCGCTCCGACGGCGACGGCGACGAGCAGCACGGCCGGAATCCCACCACATCGCAGCGCCGGGCCGTCGGTCGGAGGTGCCGTAGCCTCCGGCGATGCGCGTGCTCATCACCGGCGGCGCCGGCTTCATCGGCGCCAACCTCTCGAAGCACCTCGTGGAGCGCGGCCACGAGCTCGTCGTGCTCGACGACCTGTCGACGGGCAGCCGGGACAACCTCGCCGGCGTGCCGGCGCGACTGGTCGAAGGCACGATCCTGAGCGCGTCCGACCTGGACGCCGTCATGGACGGCGTCGATTCCGTGGTCCACCTCGCGGCGCGTCCGTCGGTCCCACGCTCCATCCAGGACCCGATGGCCTCCCACCTGGTGAACGCGACCGGCACCGTGGAGGTGCTCGAGGCCGTCCGCCGCGCCGGGAGCCAGCGGGAGCGGCCGGCCCAGGTGATCGTCGCTTCCTCGTCGTCCGTGTACGGCGCCAACCCGACGCTGCCGAAGCGAGAGGATCTGGCACCCCGCCCGGTCAGCCCCTACGCCGCATCGAAGCTGGCGACCGAGTCCTATGCGATCGCTTGGGGCGCCTCGTTCGGCATGGACGTGCTGGCCGTCCGCTTCTTCAACGTGTTCGGCCCGCTCCAGACCGCAGGTCATGCCTACGCCGCAGTCGTGCCGGCATTCGTCGATGCGGCGCTCGCCGGTCGGCCGCTGCCGGTGCACGGCGACGGCACCCAGAGCCGCGACTTCACCTACGTGGGCTCGGTCTGCACCATCCTCTGCGACGCCATCGCCCGCCGCGTGTCCGACGCCGAGCCCGTGAACCTCGCCTTCGGGTCACGGGTGACGCTGCTGGAGGTGGTCGCGCAGCTGCAGGCGATCATCGGTCACGATCTCGAGCTGGACCACCACCCGGTCCGAGCTGGCGACGTCCCGCACTCCCAGGCCGACACGACCCGGCTGCGCTCGCTGTTCCCCGACGTCGAAGCGGTACCCCTCGTCGCCGGGCTCGCATCGACGGTTGACTGGTTCCGCTCGGGCCGCTGAGGAGAGGTCGACCGGTGGCCACGCTTCGCCACGTCGACCTGCGCACGCTGCGGCGCCGTTCGCGTGTTCCGGTCGCCGTCAGTCCTGGCGGCCGCCCTCATCGAGCACCACCGCGCACTCGTCGGCGAGGTCCGGGTAGGACCGGACCCGACCCCGGGCATTCAAGCGTCCTTCGTCATCGCCCGCAGGGACGTGCTCGGGCGGAGGGACGTCCCACCGCCTTTGCACCACGGTTCGCCCATGTACGCACTGCAGCGGTCCATCGCCCGGCCCGGGCGGAGGGTGGCGGACCTCCCGACCTACCGCAGCGGGCTGCTGGTCCACCGTGGGCGGGCGGGGGTCGCCGCTGCGGTGCGTCACCGCCCACGGAACCAGCACGCCG
>JBKHVG010000087.1:0-6007 GCA_046570205.1 Acidimicrobiia bacterium | reverse complement strand
TCGAAGAGGGCGCCTCGGTCGGCTCCGGCGACGTCATCATCGTCATCGACTGAGACACAAGTTCCCGTCAAGCACGGGGATCGGCGTGCCGATCCTCCGAGGATGGGATGGAACCAGCGCCTCGCCGGCGCACTCGCCGGTGCACTGCTCGTCGTCGCCGCCGTGGCGGCGCCGGCCGCCGCCGACACGTCGACGACCACGCTCGTGGTCGGCCTCGACGGTCCGGGCGCCGCTGCTGCGCTGGCTGCGGCCGGCGTGGAGGTGGCCGACGTGGCCGCCGACATCGACGCCGTGCAGGTGGAGGTGCCCACCCGTCGGGCCGCCGCCGCCCGTGCCGCGCTCGCCGGCGCACCGGGGATCGGGTTCGTCGAGGCCGACGCGCCCGTGTCGGCGATGCTCACGCCCACCGACACGTTCTGGAACGAGCAGTGGGGGCCCCGCACGATCTCGGCCCCGGCCGCGTGGGACACGACGACCGGCTCCTCCTCGGTCGTGGTCGCCGTCCTCGACACCGGCGTCGCCCCGGGCCCGGACTTCGACGGCAAGCTGCTCCCCGGCATCGACTTCGTCAACGACGACTCGGACCCGGCCGACGACGGCGACGGACGCCACGGCACGGCCGTGGCCGCGGTCGCCGCGTCCGACGCCAACGACGTCGGCATCGCCGGCATGTGCTGGACCTGCCGGATCCTGCCGGTGAAGGTCCTCGCCGCCGACGGCACCGGCTCGAGCTACGACATCGCCCAGGGCATCACCTGGGCCACGGACCGAGGCGCAGACGTCGTCGTGCTCAGCCTCGGCGGCACCGGGACGTCACGTGCCCTGGCCGACGCCGTCACCTACGCCCGGGACCGGGGGGTGGTGCTCGTGGCCGCCGCCGGCAACTCCGGCTCCAGCACCCCGAACTACCCGGCCGCGTACCCAGGCGTGATCGGCGTCGCCGGCAGCACGTCCTCGGACGGTCGCTACGACTGGTCGAACCACGGCTCGTGGGTGGACGTCGCCGCCCCGGGCTGCAACGGTGCACCGCTGGCGTCCGGCGGCTACGGCAACTTCTGCGGCACGTCCTCCGCCACGCCCCTCGCCGCCGGCGCCGTCGCGCTCGGCCTGTCGCTGGGCGCCAGCGGCGCAGTGGTCGAGGAGGCGCTGCGCACGACCGCCGACCCGGTCGGCTCGTGGGTCGAGATGGGGCGGGTGGATGCCGACGCCATGCTGGGCGCCATCCAGGTCGCCCTGGCCACCCCGACCGGGGGGACGGGCGGGGCGGGCGGCGGCACCACCGACAGCACCGGCAGCACCGATGGCGGGGACACGACCGCCGACCCCCAGCCCGACCCGACGCACACGGTCAGTCGTGCGTCGGGCGCCGACCGCGTCGCCACGTCGGTGGCGCTGGCCGACCGGGCCTTCCCCGACGGCGCAGACCGCATCGTGATCGGCCGGGCCGACGCCTACGCCGACGCCCTGGCCGCCGCACCCCTGGCCGCGACGCTCGGTGCTCCCGTGGTGCTCAACCCGTCGAGCGCCCTGCGCGCCGACGTCGCCGGCCTCGTCGACCGCCTCGGCGCGACCGAGGCCGTCCTCGTCGGCGGCACCGGCGCCATCTCCGACGCCGTCGCCGACGGCCTGCGGGCCCGGGGCGTGGCCGTCCGGCGCATCGCCGGCGCCAACCGGTTCGACACGGCGGCGCTCGTCGCCCGTGAGGTGGGGGGCACCGAGGCCTACCTGGTCGAGGGTGTCAACGCGAACGCCGCTCGCGGGTGGCCCGATGCGGTCGCCGTGTCCGGGCTCGCCGCGCTGCAGCGCCGACCGATCCTGCTCACCACGGCCTCGACCCTGCCGGCCGAGACCGCTGCGGCCCTGCACGACCTGGGCACCGAGGCCGTCACCATCGTCGGCGGCACCGCTGCCGTCTCGCAGTCCGTGGCCGACGCGGCGGCCCAGCAGGCCACGGTCCGACGGGTGGCCGGCGGCACCCGGTACGACACGTCGACCAAGCTCGCCGAGCTGGCCGTCGCGGCGGGGGTCGACGACGGGGCCGTGTGGCTCGCCACCGGCCGGTCGTTCCCCGACGCGCTGGCCGCCGGCGCCGGAGCGGCCCGCAGCGGCGCGGTGCTGCTCCTGGTCGACGGCGCCGACCTCGCCGGCTCGCCCGAGCCGCTGCGCTGGCTGAGGCTGCGCCCGGCCCTCCGGGACATCGTGCTCATCGGCGGGACGTCCACCGTGTCGCCGTCGGTGGAGGCCGTGGTCACCGGGCTCGACTGATCGATCCGGCGTTCAGCCGTCGCCGCGGTCCTGCCTGGTGCAGACGCAGGCCTCGTTGCCGTCCCCGTCGGCGAGCACCCAGAACGACCGGGCGTGCTCGTCGCTGACCAGCGTGCCGCCGGCGGCGAGGGCGGCTTCGACCCGCTGCTCGGCCAGGTCGTGGGGCACGGCCACGTCGACGTGGAACCGGTTCCGCTCGGTGCGGGGCTCGTCCATCTGCTGGAACCACACCGACGCCCCCGACCGACGCGGGTCGGCGAGGCTCCCGTCGGACTGCTCGCGGTAGTCCAGCACCGCAGCCCAGAACGGGCGGATCCGGTCGGCGTCCATGGTGTCGATGGCGAGCTCGACGGCTTGTGCGGCATGGGGTTCGGCCGTGGCGCCGGCGTCGGCGGCCAGCTCGGAGATGTGGCGGGCCAGGTCGACGTCGTGGGTCGACAACCCGTCGACGGCGTGGGTGGTGAGCGACACGCGCACCCGCCCGGGATACGTGAGGCTGACGTCGGGGTGGTGGTCGGCGGCCTCGGCCGCATCGGCGATGGCGGCGACGAGGCGACCGGCGGCCGGGAACGAGGGCGCCCGGAACTGGGCCTGGGCGGTGCGCAGCACGACCCGCCAGCCGTCGAGCCCGGCCGCGGTGAAGGTCCCGGCGGTGATGGGGGTGTGGGGCATCAGTCGGCCGCCTCGGCGAGCGCCTCGGAGAGGCTGGGGTGGACGAGGAGGCTGTCGACGATGTCCTCCACCTTCAGGCCCGAGGTGACGGCGAGCGCGATCACCGAGATGAGCTCGGCCGCATGGCGACCGACGATCGACCCGCCGAGCACCACGCCCGTTGCCGGGTCGGAGACGATCTTCACGAATCCGCGGGGTGCCGCGTTGATGAGGGCCTTGGCCGTGGTGGAGAACGGCACCTTGGTCACCCGGATCTTGCGGCCCTCGGCGAAGGCATCGGCCTCGGCCAGGCCGACGTCGGCGATCTCGGGCTCGGTGAAGATGGCCGAGGCGGCCTTGTCGTAGTCGAGGTGCCGGTGCTCACGGGTGTGCAGGCCCATGACGTGCTCGGCGATCTTGCGGCCCTGCATGGAAGCCACCGAGGACAGCGGCAGCCGACCGGACAGGTCGCCGGCGACGTAGATGTGGGGCACGTTGGTCTGCAGGTGGTGGTTGTTGTCGATGTAGCCCCACTCGTTCACCTCGACGCCGGCGAGCTCGCAGCGGAGCCCCTCGCTGTTGGGCATCGAGCCGATCGCGAGCAGGGCGTGGCTGCCGGCTGCGGTGCGGCCGTCGTCGCAGATGACCTTCACGCCGCCGTCGGCGGTGCGCTCGATGCCCTCGGCCCGAGCGCCCTTGTAGAGCCGGACCCCCCGGTCGAGGAAGTGGGTCTCGAGCGCGGCAGCGACCTCCGGGTCCTTCTGCGGCAGCACCTGCTGGCGGGAGACGATGAGCGTCACGTCGCAGCCGAAGCTGGAGAACATGGACACGAACTCCACGCCGGTGACACCCGAGCCGATCACGATGATGTGCTCGGGCAGCTCCTTGGGTGGGTAGGCGTCACGGGTGGTGAGGACCCGGTCGCCGTCGGGGTCGGCCCAGTCGGGGATGCGGGGGCGGGAGCCGGTGGCGAGCAGCACGGCGTCGGCCTGGATCCGGACCTCGCCCTCGGCGGTGTCGGCGACGACCTCGTTCGGCCCGGCGAGGCGGCCCGTGCCCCGCAGCACCCGGACGCCCTGGCTCTCGAGGAGGGTGGTGACCGAGGCCTCGAGCCGGTCCTCGATGGAGAGGATGCGCTGGCGCAGCGCCCCGAAGTCCAGGTGCGCCTTCACGTCGGTGAGGCCCATCTCCTCGGACTTGTCGATCATGTTGAGCGCCGAGCCCGTGGCGATCATCGCCTTGGACGGGATGCAGTCCCACAGGTGGGCCGCGCCCCCGATGATGTCCCGCTCGATGATGGTGACGTCGGCACCGAGCTTGGCGGCGTGCGATGCCGCGGCGTGACCGCCGGGTCCGCCGCCGATGATCACGAAGCTGAGCGCCATGCCCCCGAGCGTACCGAGCACCGCTGCGGCGCCGGTCGTGACGCCGGCCCGCCGGCGGCGGGTTCAGGAGGCGGTGCGGGCGATGCGGAGGAGGCGATGGTCGTCGGTGAACAACCGGCGGGTCACGCCGGTGCCGATGACGACGACGTTGATGGCCACGGCCCCGAGGATCAGGAACATGATCGCCGCCTGCACCCGGACCGCCTCGACCGGCTCGATCCCGGCGAGGATGAGGCCGGTCATCGCGCCGGGGAGGAACACCAGGCCCACGGCCTTGGTGGTCTCCACCTGCTGGATCATCGCCGACCGCAGCGCGCTGCGCAGGGCCGGACGCGACGCATCGGTCCAGGGCTGGCCCAGGGCGAGGCGGGCCTCGACGTCGGCGCGCTTGTCGGAGAACTCGCTCACGATCCGCCGGCCGGCCAGGACCGTCGACGTCATGGCGTTGCCCACCATCATCCCGCCGACGGGCACGATGGCCCGGGCCTCGGGCGGGAAGATGCCGAGGCCGAAGATCACGAGGCAGGTGACCGCCGTCGACATGCCCAGCGCGGCAAGGGCCAGAGGCAGCACCCCCGGCACCTCGGGCGCCCGCTTCTGCACGGTCCACGCCGCGAACACGACCATGAACACGAGCCAGGCCCACGCGTAGGCGATCGGCTGGTCGGGATCGATGACCGGCGTCAGCACGTACCCCACGGCGAGGAGCTGCACGAGCGCCCGTCCGGTGGCGATGAGCACGTCCCGCTCCAGGCCGAGGCGGCGCCACGCCGAGATGCCGATCGTGACCGCGATCAAGATCAGGGAGGCGGCGAGGCCCCACCAGCCGACATCACCCTCGGCCATCGTCCACCTCCCGGTCGTGGGCGTGCCCCTCGTGGGTCTCGTCCCCGTGGTGGTGGTGGAACGCCTCCTCCGATGCGAGGTAGTGCTCGACCTGGTGCTCGTCGGCCAGGCGTCCACCGACGAGGACGATCCGCCGGTCGGCGATGCGGTCGGCCTGGTCCAGGTCGTGGGTGACCCACAGGATCGGCATGCCGTCGTCGGCCAGCTCCCGTCCGAGCTCCTCGAGCGCCCGGGTGGCCGTCGGGTCGAGCGCCGACGTGGGCTCGTCCATCAGCAGCACCTCGGGCTCCGTGATGAGCGTGCGGGCCAGGCAGGCTCTCTGGGCCTCGCCACCCGACAGGGAGTCCGCTTCGCGGTCGAGGAACGTGAGCGGCAGGTGGACCTGGTCCAGCACCCGGCGCATCGCCTGCTCCGTGGCCTGCGGGTCAGCGACGAGGAAGTTGTCCCGGACCGACCCGGGGAACGGCGTGGGCCGCTGGAACACCATCCCCACCGAACGGCGAAGCCGGAGCGGGTCGATGTCGTCGAGCGAACGGCCCCGGAAGCGGACGGTGCCGCTGGCCGGCACCTCGAGGCGGTTGCACAAGCGGAGCAAGGTGGACTTCCCCGACCCGGACGCCCCGAGCAGGCAGGTGATCGCGCCGCCGTCGGGGACCGACGCCGTGACGTGGTCCAGCGCGACGTCGTCGCCGAAGCGCACCACGACGTCGTCGAACTCGAACAGGTCCACGGCGGCAGTATCACCCGACGGCCCGGCGCCGTCGCGGTCACCGTCATCAGGCCGCCGAGGCGCGCCGGTGACCCGACCTGGGCCTGGTCGGGTCACGCAGCGCTCTGGTGGGTGGGTTTGTCGGGGGCTC
>JBKHVG010000086.1:238-6446 GCA_046570205.1 Acidimicrobiia bacterium | reverse complement strand
TATGCCGCTCACCTCGCCGGCTTCGTCTTCGACGAGTTCGGGCTTCCACGAGGCGAGGTGGACAACGTGCTGTGGCGGTGCATCGACCTCTTCGAGGACGTCGACGACGAAACACGACCCTGAGAAGCCGCACGGACCGAGCACCACGACATCCCGCATTGGGCGTTCCCGCCGTTGCTGACGACACCGAGCACAGGCCTGTCCGCCAGCAACCGCCACTGACCGAAGCGAAGAAGCCGATCCTTCTCCCGTGAGGTTCTGCGTTGCTCAAAGGCCTAGTAGGGCATGCAGGGCACCTCCCGACCAACCGAGGAACAGACGGTTGCATTGGCGTCGGGAGAGCCGGCCCGATGATGCGGGTCACGGTGCTCAAGGCGCCGAAGGCGGGCGGTGTCTCGGCGATCGTCCGCTATCTCGACCCGGGGGCACCCGAGCGGTCGGGTCCGGGTGGCTACTACACGGAGACGCCTGATCCGCCGGGGCGGTGGTGGGGCGCGGCCTGCGCCGCGGTCGGCTTGGCCGGCGAGGTCGAGCCGGAGCAGCTCGAGCGGATGCTCGAAGCCCGGCACCCGCTCGACGGCCGGCGACTCGGCCGCAAGTTCGGTGAATCGTCGGCACGGGCCTACGACGCGACGTTCTCCGCGCCAAAGTCCGTGTCGTTGCTGTGGGCGCTGTCTCCAGACGAGCACATCCGGGCCGAAGTCATCGCCGCGCACGACGCCGCCGTCGAGGCGACGCTGGGCTGGCTCGAGGAGCACGGCTGCGTCACCCGGCGGGGCAAGGACGGCGTCCACCAGGTGGACGCGCACGGACTGACCGTCGCGCTGTTCCGCCAGCACACCTCCCGGATGCTGGACCCGCAGGTGCACACCCACGCCGTCATCTGGAGCAAGGTCCAGGACCCCACCGGCGCCTGGCTGGCCCTCGACGCCCGGTTCCTGCTGAAGCAGCAGTTCACGATGTCGTGGCTCTACGACGCCGCCCTCCGGGTGAGCTGACCCGGAGGCTCGGCCTCGAGTGGGACCCGCTCGTCGCCGGTCAGGGACAAGCTGACCTGGCCCTCGTGCCCGAGGAGCTGCGGGACCTGTTCTCCCAGCGGTCTGTGCAGGTCGAGGCGAAGCTGGCCAAGCTGCTCCGTCGGTGGATGGACGAACACGACGGCGCCGAGCCGTCGGTCGAGGACCTCTGGCAGCTCACCCGGCGTGCCGCCGTCACCTCCCGACCGGGCAAGACCTCCGAACCGATCGACCTGCAGGACGACTGGCACGAGCGGGCTGCAGCCGCCGGACTCGATGTCGAGGGCCCCGCCATCCACGGGCCGCGTCCCCGCCTGGCAGACCCGGTTGACCGGGACACGGTGATCGCCACGGCGCTGGAGCGAGTGGCCGAACAGGGATCGTCCTGGATCGAGGCGGACCTGGCGCAGGAGATCGCCGCCCAGCTCCCTCCAGGTTCCGTCGGGGCCGCCGGGGAGCTGCTCGCCCTCGTCGACGACCTCGCCGCCGAAGCAGCTGGTCGCTGCGTCGAGCTGCACCCACCGGCCGAGGCCGGCGTCCCGGTGCGTCGCAATCGTCGGCCGATCACCGAGCACGTCACCAGCCGCGCGCTCACGACCGATGCAGTGCTCGCCCAGGAGGCGCACCTGCTCGGGTGGGCCGACACCGCGATTGACCCGGCACCCGAGGTCGATGCCGACGACCGGCAGCAGGCGGTTGCCGACGCCATCGCGGGGACCGGTCGCTTGGTGCTTATCGTCAGCCCCGCTGGAGCAGGCAAGACGACAGCCGTGGCAGCCGGCGTCGAGCAGCTCCGGCAACAGCGGCGCCACGTCGTCGGACTGGCGCCGTCGGGAAAGGCTGCCGACGTGCTCGCCGAAGCCACCGGCGCGCCGGCCGCCACCCTGGCCAGGCTGCTCCATGCCGACCACACGGGACGGAAGCTCCCGCCCAGAGGCACGACGTTGATCCTGGACGAGGCCGGCATGGCCTCCACCGAGGACCTCGACCACCTCGTCGCTCTCTGCCAGCACCGGGATTGGCGGCTCGTCGCCGTCGGCGACCCCGAACAGCTTCCCTCGGTCACTCGGGGCGGCATGTTCGCCCACTGGACCGACACCCTCCCCGCTCACCGGCTCGAACACATCCACCGCTTCGACGAGCCGTGGCAGGCCGAGGCCTCGCTCGCACTCCGTCGCGGCGACCCCGCCGCTGCAGACACCTACGCCGAACACGAACGGGTCCGGAGCGTGCATCCCGCTGTGGTCGCCCAACAGGTCGCTCGTGCCCATGCCGCTGTGGCCGAGCGGGGCGAGACGCTGGCCATCACCACCTCGTCGCAAGCGATGGCCCGGACCATCAACGAAGAGATCCAGTGGTTGGCCCGTTCCGGTAAGTCCGAGCGCCATACCCGACCACTTACCGTCCGGCTCGCCGACGGCACCGAGGCCGGCGTCGGCGACCAGGTGGCCGCCCGCCGCAACGTCTCGCTCGAGACCGACCGGGGCGTGACCGTCCGCAACCGCCACACCTGGACCGTCACCGCCATCGCCCCTGACGGATCCGTTCGGGTAAGTGACCCGGACAGAGGGTCAGCCACCCTCCCCGCCGACTACGTGGCCGAAGCGGTCGAGCTCGGCTGGGCCGTGACCGGCTACGGCAACCAAGGCATCACCGCCGACCACGCCATCTGCATCATCGAACGCGGCTCGTCCCGGGCCGGCATCTACGTCGGCCTCACCCGAGGTCGCGGGCACAACACCGCCCTCATCGTCGACCCCACCGGCACCGCCGACGCGACCGACGCGCTCGCCCGGGCGATTGCCCGGCCCGCGAACGCCACCACCGCCCACGCCCTCCGAGACCGGCTCTACCGCGAGCACGACCTCGAACCACCGGGACGACCCGTGGCGATCGGCGAGCGTCGAGTCGAACCCGCACTCGTCGGCGACGAGCTCCTCCACTCCCGCCTCGAAGCCCTCCAGCGCCCGGCGCCGGCGCGCGTCCTCGGACGCTGAGCAGAAATCCGGCTGGCCCGCGTGAGGTTCCGACGTCCGAAAAGGCCTAGTGGGGTGACCATCCGTCACCGACCGAAGGAGCATCCCCATGACCACCGTCAACCCCGACCAGGCCGAGTTCGAAGAGCTCATCGACCTGCCGACGCTCGCTCGCTGGCTCGGCGTGAAGGAGCCCCACATCCGCCGCCTCGTCTCCGAGCGGCGCATCCCGTTCCACAAGTGGGGCCACCACCTCCGCTTCGACCCCACCGACGTCCGGGACTGGCTCGCCACCCACCGCATCGCACCCACCCGCCGGCCCCTCCGAGGCGTCTGAGGGCCCCGGTACCCTGACGCTGCGCGCTTCGTGGGCCGGCGCAACAGAAGGCCCGCCTCTTCCACCATTGTGAGGAGGCACCGTGGCGCGACGCACCTTCGGCACCGTCCGCAAGCTCCCCTCCGGCCGCTGGCAGGCCCGCTACTCCCTCGACGCCGGCGACCGGATCACCGCACCGCACACCTTTCCGACCAAGGGCGACGCCCAGCGCTGGCTCGCCACCATCGAGGCTGACATCGCCCGGGGCACCTGGCACGACCCCACCCTCGGGCACACCACCATCGCCGAGTGGGCCGACCGCTGGCTCGCCACCAAGCTGCCCACGGTCCGGCGGGCCACCGCCGACCAGTACGAGTACATCCTGCGGATGCACATCGTCCCGCACCTCGGCGACCGAGAGCTCGGGACGTTCGCCCCGGCCGACGTACAGGCCTGGCTGGGGATGATGCACCGTCGCTCCGGCCTCGCCCCGAACACCGTCGCCAAGGTGTACCGGCTGCTCAAGAACATGCTGGGCGGGGCCGTCGAGGTCGGCATGATCGCCCGCAACCCGTGCACCATCCGAGGCGCCGGGACCGAGCGGCCTCCCGAAATCGAGGTCGCCACGCCCGAGCAGGTCGCCGCCCTCGCCGACGCCTGCGGCGACCACTACCGATCACTCATCTTCGTCGCCGCCTACGGCAGCCTCCGCTGGGGCGAACTCGCTGGACTACAGCGCCGGCACATCGACCTCAGCACGGGCGTCGTCTTGGTCGAGCAGAAACTCGGCGAGGTCAACGGCGTCCTCGAGATCGACGCCCCGAAGACCGACGCCGGCCGACGCAGCGTCGCCCTACCGGCGCTCGCCGTCGACGAGCTCGAGCGCCACCTGCACGCCAATGTCGAGCCGCTGGCCACGAGTCTCGTGTTCACCGCCGCCGAAGGTGGCTACCTCCGGCGCAGCAACTTTCGACGAGGGGTCTGGCTCCCAGCTACCGAGGCGGTCCGAGTAGTCGGCTTCCGCTTCCACGACCTTCGGCACACCGGGGCAACGCTCGCGGCATCGACCGGCGCTCCCTTGCGAGCCCTGATGTCACGTATGGGCCACTCGACGCCCGCCGCGGCGCTGCGGTATCAGCACCTGGTCGCCGGACAGGATCAGGCCATCGCAGAAGCGATGAACGGGATCGCTGGTCGTCGTTCGGCGGCATCGTCAGCGGAGCTCACAGGGTCGTCCAGCCCTTCTTCATGAGATCTTCCACGGTCTCCTCATTGAGCACAACCACCGTGCCTGGCTTGTCAGGGTTGGGCATCACCCACAATGAGTCGCCGATCCCGGCGTGCAGGTACTCCAGGACTTCCGGAGGTAGCGCTACCTGTCGCTTCGGTCCGACCTTCCGTGGCCCGAACGGCACGAGGAGCAGGGGATCCACCGGCATTGGTAGGGAAAGTTATACCGTCGACGCATGAGGAGGCGTCGACAGATACGGTCCGCTGGGAAAGAGACCTCTTCGAACGCTGCTAGCTTCGGCGACCGTCCAACCGGACCGGAGGAGATCGCAATGAGCCTTCAAGGCGAGCCGATTGGCGCCGATGCAACCACGGTGGCCGCCGCATCGCGTTCGACGCCTTCGCCGTCGCAGGCGAAATCGAAGGTTCACCGCGTGCGCACCCGCGCCGTAGTTCTCCCTGTGACGTCTCGGACGTTCTCGGGCACGCCCGTCTTGGCGCAACGTGCCGTCGCCCGTCGGAAGTCACGCCTCCGCTGACTCCTCCAAGGGTCGGGGTTCGACGGCGAGCAGCGAGTGACCAACTTCGTCCGCGAGCTGCACCAGTAGATCCACAGTCTGAATGGGCGTTGCCGACATGTGGGCGTCTTCGGCTTGATCGTCGGAACGGAACAGCAGGGTGACGACGCCGACGGGCAGTTCCTGCCACGGTTCCTCGGACAGAATTATGGGAACCGCCATGAAGAACCGCCAGTTGTAACTGACGTCGAGCGGTATCGAGTTGAACTCAGCTGACCGCTTTGCGAATGCTTGAACTGGAAAATAGGTGGTGTCGAGCGCAATGGTCGCACGATGGCTCGGCTGCTGCAGATGCGACTCCGACGAGCCCCACAGCGTGAAGATTCGCCGATCCGGCTCCTCGCGCACCCAAAGCTCTGCCTTGATGCGATCGACTCGATCGTTCCCGTCAGCACGCAGAATAGTCTGCGTTCGATCTACTAGATCAGCCAACGCTCCTTGTATTTGCGGCTGACATGCTGGGTCGGACCTGTCTGCGCTCCAAGCCTTCCACCACTCTCGAAGCCGAAGCGAGTAACGCCGGGTGGAGTAGTCATCTTCTGAATCCGAGGTCATCGCAAGCGACATCTCATGAATGAACTGAGTCACCTGCCCATAGAACTCTGGCCGCAATCGGATGATTCCTAGATGTCGTAGCCTGGAGTCAGCGACATCAGACAAGATCGGTACGGTTGAAGTTGGCAAACCTTCACGCTGGCAGAAGGAAAATTCATCGGCGCTCGGCAAGACCGCGATTCGCAGCCGACCTCCACTGGCAGCACCATCCTGTGATCGCACGAGGCACTCGATGATGTTTGGGTCTCGGAGGCTCGTGCCGACGAAGAGAACGTCCGTGGTCGCAAAGCGCTCGGCGAGGTACCCGTCTAGCCCGTCATAGAGGTCGACGTCCCTGTCCCCCTCGGTTGGCGGCTGATCCGGTGCGTCTCCACCTTCGTCCTCGGCATCATCGTCGTCGTCCTGCTCACCAAAGAAGAGCGCATAATCGCGCTCTGAGAAGACAACGTCTTCAGTTGGATCGGTAGGACCATTCTGAGGAATCGCCCCATGAATATGGACCACCGGAATCGCACCGTCCAACAGATCTGGTGGCCG
>JBKHVG010000086.1:0-228 GCA_046570205.1 Acidimicrobiia bacterium | reverse complement strand
AGGTATGGAACTCGGGAACCTTCTCCAGCGACTCCTCAAGACTTGCGCACGTAGCCTCAAGCTCCGGAGAGTTGTGAGGCGCCGTCTCGATGTTGTCATCGTAGTTTGTTGTAATGATGTGGACGTCTGTTCCGGACGCTTTTGCCAGCATTGCAAGACGCGCTACCGCCGCCCCCAGACCATTAGCGGCAATCCAGTCATGATAAAGATGATCAAAGAGTCGATTGA
>JBKHVG010000085.1:0-5000 GCA_046570205.1 Acidimicrobiia bacterium | reverse complement strand
TCATCGCGACGACCGTCCGTCTTGCGACCTCTGGTCGTCGACTCGATCATTCATTGAGAGCCGGCTTCGGCCTGACTGGCCTCCACCTGCTGGCACATGTTCTTGTGTCCTGGGTCTTGGGTAGACCCATTTCGAACTCAAAGATGACAGGTGCAAATTACATAGCGATCGCATCCACCGAAGCGGAGGCGATCGCCCGCACTCGCACGTCATTCCTCTCTTCTGTTTTCAAGGAGCTCAGTGGCAGTCGGAGGAGCGAGTCCATCCGGTGTTGCCGGAGCGGGCAAGTTAGCGGGGCACTCGATGTGGAGCAAATCCCGTCCGGCGCGCCTCCGAGGAGGCCATTGCGCTGGACGTCGTCTGCGGCATCGTTGCCGGCACTGACTCGGCCAGTTGCCCCGTTCCGGCCGTAGCGGCCGTGCGGGGCGAGAGATCAAGTTACCGATGTGGGCCTCGAGCGTCAACTCGACAGGGGATCTTTTTCGAGATCCAGCACCGCGAAGGCCTTGCGGCCCCGGGCCAGGAGGACGTAGCGCCCGTGGCGGACGTCGGTGGCGGTGATCCGGTCACCGTCGTCGAGCAGCCGGCCCGTGGCCCGCACACCCCCGTCCTTCACCAGGCGGCGGGCGTCGGAGTTGGACTTGGCCAGGCCCGTGGCCACCAGGAGGGGCACGGGGTCGAGGCCGGCGTCGACGTCGCCAGCCTCCGGCGCCCCGGTGACCTCGACCTCGGCCGCCACCACCTCCCACGCCGCGGGCGAGGCATCGGCCGCGTCGCCACCGAAGAGCACGGCCGACGCCTCCTCGGCGGCGAGCGCAGCGCCCTCGCCGTGCACCAGCGCGGTGACCTCCCGGGCCAGCCGTCGCTGGGCCCGCCGCTCCTGCGGGGCGTCGGCGTGCACGGCGACCAGGTCGCGCGCCTCGTCGACCGGGAGCAGGGTGAGCTGCAGCAGGAAGCGCTCGACGTCGCGGTCGTCGACGTTCATCCAGTACTGGAAGAACTGGTACGGGGAGGTCTGGCCGGCATCCAGCCAGATCGCCCCGCCGGTGGACTTTCCGAACTTGGCGCCGTCGGCGCGGGTGATCAGGGGCCAGGTGAAGGCGTGGGCCGAGGCCTGCGACCGGCGGCGGATCAGGTCGACCCCGGCCACCAGGTTCCCCCACTGGTCCGATCCGCCGATCTGGAGCTCGACGCCCTCGTGGGCGTGCAGGTGCCAGTAGTCATTGGCCTGCAGCAGCATGTAGCTGAACTCGGTGTAGGAGATCCCGTGCTCGGACTGGACGCGGGCCTTCACCGACTCCTTGGCCAGCATCTGGTTCACGGTCACGTGCTTGCCGACGTCGCGGAGGAACTCCAGGACGCCGATGCCCTCGGTCCAGTCGCGGTTGTTGACCACCGTGGCCACTTCGCCGACGATGCGCTCGACCTGGCCGGCGATGCCGGCCACGTTGGCGGCGAGGGTCTCCTCGTCGAGCAGGTTCCGCTCCTCGGAGCGACCGCCCGGGTCGCCGATCATCCCGGTGGCCCCGCCGACGAGCGCCACGGGGCGGTGCCCGGCGTCGGCGAAGCGGCGCAGCACGAGCAGGCCGATGAGGTTGCCGGCGTGCAGGCTCGGCGCCGAGGGGTCGCAGCCGTAGTACAGCGAGATCGGACCCTCGTCGAGGCGTGCGGCGAGCGCATCGGGATCGGTGCTGTCCTGCACGAGGCCCCGGGCCCGGAGGTCGTCGAAGAGGCTCGTCATGGGCGCCGACAGTACGCGGCGCGCCCCGCCGGCTCCGGAGGCCTTCCGGCGGTTGGCGCCGGCGGTCGGCGGCGGACGACCATCGTGGTCGTGACCGACACCGAGTCCACCGGCCCGAGCGACACGAGGCGCACCCTGCGTCGCTTCGGGGTGATCGCCATCGTGCTCAGCTTCGTCGGGATCTGGGGCTACGTGATGTACCTCACGTTCTTCGAGGGCCGGGCCGAGCCACGCGACCGCCTCGACGACACCGACTTCACCGCGGCCGCGGAGGAAGCCTGCGCCGAGTCGAACGCGTTCTTCGCCGACCTGCCCTTCGCCAACGAGGTCTCCTCCCCCGAGGAGCGGGCCGACCTGCTCGACGAGGCGTCCGACGAGCTCGAGGTGCTGGTGAGCCGGCTCGAGGACCTCGTGCCGCCCCGGGACGCCGACGAGGCCACCGCCGTCCAGCGCTGGCTGGCCGACTACCGCACCTTCATCCAGGACCGCCGGGAGTACGCGGATGCCCAGCGGGACCCGTCGAGCGACCGCTACGACCAGCCCTTCGCCGTGACCGACCGGGGCGGGTTCCAGATCGACGTGCTGATCGACGACTTCGCCGGCATCAACGACATGCCGAGCTGCGAGACCCCGAACGACGTGGGTTGACGCCTAGGAGGGGCGGCGCTTGCGCCGCTCGTGGTCGGGGCGGCGGGCCCACTCTGCCTCCGCGTGCAGCTCACCGAAGGCGGCCAGGCGCGCCGCCGACAGCGCCCCGGACTCCACTGCGGCGAGCACGGCGCAGCCGGGCTCGTGGTCGTGGGTGCAGTCGCTGAAGCGGCACCGGGCCGACAGGTCGTCGATGTCGGAGAAGGCGGCGTCGATCGCCTCGGGGTCGACCCACAGGCCGATGGCGCGGATGCCGGGGGTGTCGACGACGATCCCGCCGCCGGGCAGCAGGTGCAGCTCGCGCCGGGTGGTGGTGTGGCGGCCCTTGGCGTCGAACTCCCGCACGTCACCGGTGAGGGCCACGTCGGAGCCGGCCAGGGCGTTGAGCAGGCTCGACTTGCCGGCGCCGGACTCACCCAGCAGGACGACCGTGTCGCCGCCCAGGGCCTCGGCCAGCTCGGCGACGCCGGCACCGGTGCGGGCCGAGACGGCGACCACGTCGGTGCCGGGGTGCTCGGCGGCCACGTGCTCCCGCTGTGCCTCGGCGTCGTCGACGAGGTCGGCCTTGGTGAGCACGACGGTGGGCTCGGCTCCGGCGTCCCAGGCCTGGGCTGCGGCCCGCTGGATGCGGCCGGCCTTCACCGGCCGGTCGAGCCCGGCCACGATGAGGACGCGGTCGAGGTTGGCGGCCAGCACCTGCTCGCCCTCCCCCACCGGGTCGGCGCGTCGCAGCACGCCACGGCGCTCGAGCACGGCCGCGACCTCGTCGTCGACCACGGTCACCCAGTCACCCACCACGGGCGTGCCGACGCGGTCGGCGCGCGTGCGGGCGGCGTGGACCCCGTCGGCCCGGGCGACCTGCACCCAGCCCCGGTCCTGTCGCACGATGCGCCCGGGGATGCCGGCGTCGTCGCCGAGGGCGTCGAGCTCGACCTGACGGGACTCGTCCCACCCCAGCTCGACCAAGCCCGGGCCTGTGCTCAAGGCCGCACCAGCTCCTGGTGCCGGGCGAGGCCGTGCCGCACCATCCGCCACGTGCCCTCGTCGAGGTCGAGATCGGCGAGCTCGGTGCGCGTGGCCCACCGGACGTCGTTCGACTCGTGGTTGCCCCGAGGCTGGGCGCCGGGCGGGGCCTGCACGAGGTAGCGCACGTCGAGGTGCAGGTGCGGGCCGGCGTCGGGCGGTGCCACCTCGTGCACGTCGAGGTCGACGGCCACGGGCAGGACGCACAGGCCATCGATGCCGGTCTCCTCCGAGGCCTCACGGAGCGCGACCGCGGCCAGGTTGGCATCGCCGTCGCAGTGTCCGCCGGGCTGCAGCCAGCGGCCGAGCTTGCGGTGGTGGAGCACCACGACCCGCTCGCCGTCGGCGTCGACCACCAGCGCGGAGCCGGTGAGGTGGCCCGTGCGGCACGAGCGGTGCAGGGCGTCGTCGTGGGCGTCGACGAAGTCGAGGATGGTGCGGCGGTGCGCCTCGGCGGCGGGGTCGACGTCGGCGCCCGCCACAGCCGCCCGGGCGTCGAGGAGCCGGCCGGAGGCGCGCAGGTGGGGGTCGTCGGCGGAGAGGAGGCGCGGGTCGGACCGGGGCACGATCGGAGGCTAGGCCGGTCAGCGGCGCGACACGTTCGGGTCGTCGCCCACGTACCAGCGCCAGGGGTGCTCCGCGCCGGCGGACAGGCCGATCCTCGTCGCCTGGACCGGGTCGGCGGGCGGCGGGGTGCCGTCGTCCCACAGGCCGACCGGACTCCCGCCCAGGAGGTCGACGCCGTCGTGGCTGCCGTGTAGGCCCAGCGCCTGGGCCAGCTTGGCCGGGCCGCTGCACAGGTCGCGCTCGCGCTTCGCCGCCGGGCCCCGGGCGGCGCGCATGGCGTCGAGCCCCTCCAACGGGGCGAGCGCCCGGACCAGCACGGCCACGCCTTCGTCCTCGTCGCCGCACACGACGTTCACGCACCAGTGCATGCCGTAGGTGAAGTACACGTACAGCAGACCGGCGGGCCCGAACATCGTGGCGTTGCGGGCGGTGCGGCCCCGGTAGGTGTGGGCGCCGGCGTCGATCGGACCGCAGTAGGCCTCGACCTCGACGATGCGACCGCTGCGCCGTCCCTGGGGCGCATCGTGGGCCAGGACCTTGCCGAGCAGCTCCGGGGCGACGTCGCGCGGGTCCCGGGCGAGGAAGGCCCGCTCGACGTGCCTCACGCTGCGACGGCGTCGCGCAGCTCCTGGGGCACGGGAGCCGTCTCCAGGGTCCCAGGGACGACGCAGACGTAGACCATCGTCGCCTCGAACAGCGGCTCGCCCCCTCGGGTGCCGACGTAGGTGACGTCGAAGGAGGTGTTCCCGAAGCGGGAGATCTGGATCTCGATGTCGACGGTGTCGCGCAGGCGGGCCGGGGCCGACCAAATGATGGAGGCGGCCTTGACCATGATGTCCCAGCTGCCGCTATCGAGGCCGACGGCGAGGTCCCGGAAGAAGGTGTCGGCCAGGTCGTCGCACCAGCGCAGGTACACGCTGTTGTGCACGACCTGTTGCATGTCGCACTCGGAGTACCGGACGTCGAGGGAGTAGCGCACGGCTCAGGCCTCCTGCACGCGGGAGCGATCGGTGGACAGGCG
>JBKHVG010000084.1:0-6938 GCA_046570205.1 Acidimicrobiia bacterium | reverse complement strand
CGGGGTGCCGACCTCCTTGCCCTCCACCGACGACAGCGACAGGGCGGCGAGCGCCAGGTCGTCGGGGTGGACGAGGTCCAAGGCGCTCGACCCGACGAACTCGGTGGCCGGCCGTCCCACGATGCGGGCTGCGGCTCGGTTCCCGCGCACCACCGTGGCGGCGCCATCGATCACGACCACGGCGTCCGGGAGCTGGTCGAACAGATCTGCGGCCGCCGCCGGCTGCGCTTCCCCCTGCGTCATCCCGGATGGATCGGCGCGCCGCGGTCGACGCTGAAGAGCTTTCTCGGTTGGCTCACGCGCCGCCGATGCCAGCGAGGCCTCGGCCGGCAGCAACCGGGGTCCGATGACGAGGGCCCGCGCCGGCGCGGTCCGTCCTAGAGCGGGCTGATCGAGCCCAGCTCGAGGTGGTGGCCCTGGTCCTCGTGGAGCTGGGCGCCCTGGTCGTCGGGGATGTCGTGGACGTCGTCGGAGCCGTCGCCCGCGTTCGGTGCGAGGACGCCGGAGAAGTCGATGCGGTCGCCCACCTCCACCTCCGCCGCGGCGGCGTCGGGCCCGTGCGCGAAGATCCGCCGCTGCTCGTCGACCCCGATCCAGAAGCCGGCGCCGTCGACGACGTCCAGGACCTCGACACTGGAGCCGGTGACCGTCTCTCCGGCGTAGGGGGCCAGGCGCTCGGCATCACCGGCGTCGCCCTCGACCAGCGTCAACAGGTCGGCGCCGTCGGCGATCGTGACCGTGCCCTCGTCCCCCGGCGCCACTGCCGGCGCGTCCTCGTCGGCAGCCGCGGTGGTGGCGGTCGTGTCGGCGGTGTCGGTGGAGGCGGTCGTGTCCTCGGGTGCCGGCTCGGCCGTGGTGTCGGCGGTCGTGCCCTCGGGGGCGCTCTCGACCGGGGCCAGTGCGGTCTGGTCGGTGGTGCCGACGGCGTCGTCGCTGTCGTCACCCTCCTGGACGAGGGCGTACACCACGATGGCGATCAGGACGGCAGCCAGCAGCGCCCACGGCCACCACGCACCCTTCTGGTCCCGGTCGTCGTCGTGATCGCGCCTGCCGACGTCGTCGGCCAGCGGCGCGCGCGGCGTGTCCGGCCGGGTGTGGGCGGCGCCACCGGCCCGCGTGGCGTCGGCGCCCGGCTGCACCCGAGTCGGGTCGACCGGGTCCTGCGCTCGGGTCGGATCGATGGGATCGTGCGCTCGGGTCGGGTCGTCGGAGCCGCCGGGCTGATCGGGATCGGTGGGCACGGGGACCTCCGGTGGGGGGCAACCCGGACTCACTACCCGTTCTGCGCACACGGCTGACCTCGGGGTCGCCGGCGAGGTCGTCCTGGGTAGGGCGTCTCGGTGGTCCACGACGAGGCGCTGAACCTGGTGCGCCCGGACCGACGAGCACCGCACCGTCCGAGCCGGTGGTCGTGGAGCTGCGGGTGGAGCGTCGGACGACCGAGGGCCGGAGGGCTTCGAGCGGCTCGTGGAGGACACGTTGACCGACCCTCGCGGCTGGGTCCGAGCCGGCTTCGAGATCCGCGTCACCGCCGACGCCCGGAACGTCGTGCTGGTCGCCGAGCCCGACGAGGTCGATGCCCGGTGCGTCGGCGGCGCCGGGCTCGACTCGACCGATGAGGTCCCGGGTATCGGTGGCCGGTGACCGATGCCCGAGACGAACACAGCCCCGGTGGCGAGACCGAATCCTTCTCGCCGATGCTCCCCGACGACATCGAGCGCCTGGCCCAGCAGGTGCTGGAGAAGGCGTCGGCGGCGGAGCTGTCCCTGGCCACCGCCGAGAGCTGCACCGGCGGCATGATCGCCTCGCTCCTGACCGACGTCCCCGGCGTCAGCGGCTGCTTCGAGCGGGGATTCGTCGTCTACAGCGAGCGGTCCAAGTGCGAGCTGCTCGGGCTCGCCCAGCGGGACATCGACCGGTGCGGCGTGGTGAGCGAGGAGGTCGCCCGGGCCATGGCCGAGGGGGCACTCGCCAACTCCCAGGCCGACCTGGCCGTGTCCACCACCGGCTACGCCGACGCCGGCCCGGAGCCCGGGCTCGTCCACTTCGCATCCGCACGCCGGGACGGCCCCACGATCCACCGCGTCGAACGGTTCGGCGCGATCGGGCGCGGACCGGTCAGGATCGCGTCCATGCGTGTCGCCCTCACCTTGCTGGACGAGCTCCTGTGACGGACCGCCACCCGTTCTACGACCCGGCCACGCACGGCTTCGTGCGCGTCGGGGCCGCCACGCCGGCCGTGGCCGTGGCCGACCCGGAGTGCAACGCGGACGCCACCATCGACCTGGCCCGCCGGGCCGACGGCGAGCACGTCGACCTGGTCGTGTTCCCGGAGCTCGGTGTCTCGTCGTACGCGGTGGACGACATCCACCTGCAGGATGCCTTCCTCCGCGCCGTCGACGGCGCGGTCGGCCGCATCGTCGAGGCCTCCGCCGGCCTGCGTCCGGTGCTGCTGGTCGGTGCGCCCGTCGCCGCCGAGGGGCGGCTCTACAACTGCGCCGTCGTGATCGCCCACGGACGGGTGCTCGGCGTCGTCCCCAAGTCGTTCCTGCCGAACTACCGCGAGTACTACGAGAAGCGGTGGTTCGCGCCCGGCGCCGGCATCGTCGGGGCCGAGATCACGGTCGCCGGCGCCACGGTCCCGTTCGGCACCGATCTCCGCTTCGTCGCCACCGACCACGACGGCTTCGACTTCTGCGCCGAGGTGTGCGAGGACATCTGGGCCCCGACGCCGCCGTCCACCACCGGCGCCATGGCCGGTGCGCTGATCCTGGCCAACCTGTCGGCGTCCAACATCGTCATCGGCAAGGCGCGCGACCGCATGCTGCTGTGCGCGGCGCAGTCGATGCGCACGTTCAGCGCCTACGTGTACTCCGCCGCCGGCCCGGGCGAGAGCACCACCGACCTGGCGTGGGACGGGCAGGGCATGGTGCACGAGCTCGGTGAGCTGCTGGTGCAGTCCGAGCGGTTCGGCACCGAGCCCGAGCTGGTGGTGGCCGACGTCGACGCCACCCGCATCCGCCTCGAGAGGATGCGGACCGGCACCTTCAACGACGCCGTCGTCGCCAATGGCCGACCGGAGACGCGCACGCGGGTGATCAGGTTCGACCACGCCGCCCACCGCGCCGGGGCACCGGATGCGCTGTGCCGTCCCGTGGCCCGGTTCCCGTTCGTCCCCGACGACCCCGAACGCCTCGACGACGACTGCTACGAGGCGTTCAACATCCAGGTCGAGGGCCTGGTCACCCGCTTCCGTGCCACCACGGGTGACCACGTCGTCATCGGCGTGTCCGGCGGCCTCGATTCCACCCATGCCCTGATCGTCACGGCGAAGGCGTTCGACCGGATGGGCATCGACCGCTCGAAGATCCTGGGCTACACCATGCCGGGCTTCGCCACGAGCGACAGCACCAAGACCAACGCATGGGCGCTCATGCGCGCCCTCGGCATCACCGCCGAGGAGATCGACATCCGCCCGGCGGCCCGCCAGATGCTGGCCGACATGCGCCATCCCTTCGCCGAGGGGGAGCCGGTGTACGACGTGGCCTTCGAGAACGTCCAGGCGGGCCTGCGCACCGACTACCTGTTCCGCCTCGCCAACAACCACGGCGGCTTCGTCGTCGGCACCGGCGACCTGTCCGAGATCGCCCTCGGGTGGTCGACCTACGGGGTCGGTGACCAGATGAGCCACTACAACGTGAACCCGGGCGTGCCCAAGACGCTCATCCAGCACCTGATCCGCTGGACGATCCGCACCGGGCAGTTCGATCCCGAGACCGACCGCATCCTCCTGTCGATCCTCGGCACGGTGATCTCCCCCGAGCTGGTCCCGGCCCACGAGGATGCCGAGACCGACGAGCCGGCGCTGCAGAGCACCGAGGACAAGCTCGGGCCCTACGAGCTGCACGACTTCTTCCTGCACCACGTCGCCCGACAGGGACTGGCGCCGTCCAAGGTGGCGTTCCTCGCCTGGCACGCATGGCGGGACCGGGACGCGCGGGGCTGGCCGGACGGGTTCCCGGAGGAGAAGCGCAACGAGTACGACCTCGACCACATCCGCCGGTGGCTGCACGAGTTCCTGTGGCGGTTCTTCGGATTCAGCCAGTTCAAGCGGTCGGCGATGCCGAACGGGCCGAAGGTGTCCGGTGGCGGGAGCCTGTCGCCCCGCGGTGACTGGCGGGCGCCGTCGGACGCCACGGCCCGCGCCTTCCTGGACGAGCTCGACCGGAACCTGCCGCCGGCGTAGCGGCCGGGCGGCTGCGGCGGGAGGGCGGGCGTCCGTCGGTGCCGGTTTCAGCCTGCGACGGCGTCTGCAACGGCGTCGGCGTCGGCGTCGCGGGCCCGCATCCAGCTCACGAGCTCGCACCCGGTCATGGGGCGGGCCACGGCGTAGCCCTGCGCACTGTCGCAGCCGAGGTTGGCCAGGCGGGCCAGCATCTCGTCGCTCTCCGCGCCCTCGGCGATGGTGCGCAGCCCGAGCGTGTGGCCGAGGTCGATGACCGAGCGGACGATGACCGCGTCGTCGGACCCGTCGTCCATGCCGGCGACGAAGGACTTGTCGATCTTGAGGTCGTGGACCGGCAGGTCCTTGAGCGAGGCCAGCGACGAGTAGCCGGTGCCGAAGTCGTCGATGGCGAACCGCACCCCCCGCTCGGCCAGCGTGGTGAGCACCCGGGTGGCCCGCTCGGGGTCGGCCATGAGGGTGGTCTCGGTGATCTCGAGCACCAGTCGCGTCGGCGGCACGCCGGCACGGTCCAGGGCGACGCCGACCTCCGTGGCGAAGCAGTCGTCCAGGAGGCTGTGGGTCGAGAGGTTGACGGCGACGCGGAAGTCGGGGCCGATCACGCCGCCGGGCAGGGCCATCCAGGCGCGCAGCTCGTCGAGGGCGGCGTCGAGCACCCACGACGTCAGCTGGTGGATGAGGCCGGTGTCCTCGGCCAGAGGGATGAACACGTCCGGACCGAGCAGGCCACGACGGGGGTGCTGCCAGCGCACGAGCGCCTCGGCGCCCTCGACGTCTCCCGTGAGCAGATCGATCTGGGGCTGGAAGTGCAGCACCAGCTCGTGCCTGGGGATGGCGTGGCGCAGCTCGCCGAGCAGGGCCAGCCGGTCGGGGGTGTTCCGGTCCAGCTCGTCGTCGTAGGCCGAGACGCTGAGGTGCGACCGCTTGGCGGCGTACATGGCGATGTCGGCCCGCTGCAGGAGAAGATCGGCGGTGTCGCCGTGCTCCGGTGCCACGGCCACACCGCAGCTGGCCTCCACGACCAGGCTCATGCCGTCGACGTCGAGGGGGTCCTCCAGGGCGCTGGTGAGCCGGCGAGCCACCTCCATGGCGTCGTCGAGGTCGCTCACGTGGGGGAGGAGCACGCAGAACTCGTCTCCACCGAGTCGGGCCACGGTGTCCGAGCCCCGGAGCAGCGGGGCGAGGCGGGGTTCGATGGCACGCAGGACGCGGTCGCCGTAGCGGTGGCCCAGCGTGTCGTTGATCTCCTTGAACCGGTCCAGGTCCAACAGCAGCACCGCCGTGGACGTACCGGTCCGGACGGCGGAGCGAAGCGCCTGCTCGGCCCGGTCGTAGAAGCAGGCCCGGTTGGGCAAGCCGGTGAGCTCGTCGTGCATGGCCTGGTGCACGGCGTTCTCGAGCGCCTCGTTCATGGCCCGCACGGAACGGGCGTCGTTGAGGGCGATGCTGACGTGCTCGGCGAAGCTGATGAGGGCGTCCTGCTCGGCGGTCGAGTAGCGGCGGTCGGCCCGGTGGGTGGCCACGACCAGGCTGCCGATGGGCTGCGATCCGAGGTGCACCGGGGTGGCCAGGGCGGTCTGGAGACCCCCGACGACGAACTGGCTGATGGCGTTGTCCCAGCCGGCGTAGGAGTCCTGGATGCACAGGGTGTTGGTCACGATCGCGCGACCGCCCACGCCGACGCCGACGGGTGAGCGCCGGACCTCGTCGGCGATGTCGTCGCCCACGCCCACCGAGGAGACCATCACCATGTACTGCGGGTCGTCCTCGTCGACGAAGCGCAGTGCCGCCACGTCGGCGTGCACGAGCTCGGCGGCGCCCTGGGTGATGGCGTCGAGCACCTCCTGCAGCGGCGCCCGGGTCGAGATCTTGCGCTGGATGCGTGACAGCCGGTCGCTGAGGAGCTGGCGCTCGCTGAGGGAGGCGAGCAGCGCCTGGTTCTCGACGGTGCGCCGGCGCTCCTGCTCGATGGATGCGGTCAGCTGCTGCTGGGTACGGCGGTGCTCCTCGACGTCGACGAACAGCAGCCACACCCGCCACAGCACGAGGGCGAACAGGGCCCCGGCGAGCACCGACACGATGACGACGTCGCCGTCGCCGGCGCGCACGCCAAGCGCCACCAGCACCACCGGGGCGATGAGGGCGGCGGGGACGACCAGGAAGAAGCGCCGGGCGCCGCGGGCGGAGCGTTCGGGGTCGGGCGCCGGCGGCGAGGTCGTGGTGGGGTCCAGGACGGCGGCGCCGAAGAGCGCGAACGACAGCGGGTACAGCGTCACGAGCCCGTCGGTCACGGCGAACGTGCCCGACAGGGTGGTCGCGGCATAGGCCAGGTCGGCGGCGAGCTGGGTCAGGATCCACGCCGTGAGCAGGCGGTCACCGCGCGACGAGATGCCGCCCTGGACCAGGAGCCGCACCATGGCGCCCAGCAGGAGCAGGTTCCACACGGTGTAGGAGATGGCGACCAGGCGGCCCGGCCAGGTCATGTCCTCGTCCACCAGGTACGGGCCGATGAAGACCACCCAGACCAGCACGCCGCAGCCCACGCCCACGATGAGGGTGTCGAGCACGTCGAGCCACCGCTCGGCGCTGCTGCGCCGCCCGATGACCCTGGCCAGGCCGAGCAAGAAGCACGTGTAGGCGGCGAGGAACAGGGCATCGGTGATCGCCGGTGCACTCAGCTCGAGGTCCCAGCGCA
>JBKHVG010000083.1:0-6942 GCA_046570205.1 Acidimicrobiia bacterium | reverse complement strand
GTCACGCCGCAGCGCAGCGAGGTGCTGGGGGTGGGCATCGCTGCGCCACGGGTCCCGGTCCCCCTCCCCTTCCCCCCACTGCCGCGCGGCACGCGGGCGACGCGCATCGAGGTCGGCGACCGATGCGCCTCGGTCGCTCTGGAGGTGCCGAGTCTCGACGAGCCCGTCCACGCCGACCGGTTCAGGGCGGCCCTGGGCCTGTTCGCCCGGTCCTGCGGCTCGGGCACGACGCACCGCGGATCCGAACATCGCGCCGCATCGTCGGGATCCGCGCGAGGAGAAGGGGGCGTGCGATGACCGTGGTGGAAACGACGATCGGGCGCCTTCGCAGCACCGCCGACCGGGCCGACGCCTCCAGGGGTGTCGCCCGTGCCCCGCCCCCGATCGGTGCACGGCTGTCGGAAGCCGAGTCCACCGGCGGGATCCGTCCGAGCGTGCGCAACACGAGGTGCGGTCGAGTTCAACGGGCCACGACGATGGCGTCGAGGCGGTGCTCGAGCCCGTCGCATGTCCGCACGCCGCGCGCGGTGACCTTGGCGATCGGCCAGCCGATCAGCGGCACCTGACCGCCGCCGAGCACCCGGTAGTACGCGTCGCCGTGGAGCGGGGGGCGGTGGTCGTGGGGCGACGGGGTGAGCTGGCGGCGCATCCAGCCATCGTGCAGGTGGCGGTGCCGGTGGAGGGAACCCGCCCGCCGCTCGAGGCGGACCTGCTCGTCGGCGAGCGCGCGGCACACGAGGGCCGGGGCGGGCACGCCGGCGGTCGCCCTGCGGACCTGCCCGGTGGCGCTGGCCAGGGCCCGGACGGTGCCCGCCCGGCCGGGCAGGTCGAGGCCGTCGGGGAGGACGAGGCGGGGGCGGTCCTCGAAGACCTTGACCTTGCAGCCGGCGTCGACCAGCACAGGGACCAGGTCCAACATGGCCTGGTCGGTGCCGATGCAGGCGATGAGCCCGGAGCCGAGGAGTGCGGGATCGGCGGCCGAGGCGTCGACGACGGGCCCCTCGAAGTCGATGATGCCGACCATCTCACGGACGCCGGGCACCGCACGGGCGGGTGACGGGGTGACGGCCATGTCAGACGACGGGCCGGGGGGTGAGCTGGTCGACCCAGGACGGCGGGGCCTTCAGCAGCCGGCGGGGGTAGTGCTCGACCACGCCGGACACCGCGTCGGCCAGCAGGTGGTACGGATGGGAGCGGTTGGCCACCATCTTCCCGAACTCCTTCAGCGCCAGGTAGGACGGGTTCCGGCGGACGATCGGGGTCCGGTCGCCGACCTTTTCGAACCGGGCCATCGCCTCGAACAGGCGCTCCTCGTCGAGGCCCATCCCCACGACGTTGTCCCGTGCGTTGGAGAACAGCGGCATCGCCGCCGGCAACGACGTGAGCGCCGCCGGGGACAGCAGCACCTTGGCCATGGTGCGGGCGTGCTTGTGGAGCGGGTCGTGCCCGAGCACCTCGAGCACGTGGAAGCCGACGGCCAGGTGGCGGGACTCGTCGTTGTTGATCTTGTCGAACACGACCTGGCACACCGGGTCGGGGACCTCGTCGGTCAGGAACTTCAGCAGCGCACCGTCGAGGGCGACCTCGAGCATCGGGATCGCCGAGCCGAGCACCGGGAGCGGCAGGGAGTCGGCGTAGCGGTCGAGCCAGTCCATGGCCAGACGCACGCTGATGTGCGGCTCGGGTGGCTCGTCACCCTCCAGCATCCCCCAGCGGCGCATCAGGGCCAGCTCGGCGTTGGCGTGGCGCTGCTCCTCGGCGTGGAAGTAGCGGTAGAGCTCGGCGAGCACGGGATCCTCGGCCTTGCGAGCGAGGGCGGCGAAGGCGCGGGCGCCCACCTGCTCGATCCAGGCGACGTCGGCCATGAACGCCGCCAGCTTGGGGCGCATGGCGTCGGGGATCAGCTCGGCGCCGGGGGCGTCCCAGTCGACGTCGGCCAGGGCCCACTGGCGCTCCTGGACCCGCTCGAGCGTCCGGGACAGATCGAGTGACACCTGCCACCACCTCCTGTTGCGAGACTGTGAAACACTGTAGCATCACTGTATCGTCGCTGCGGCCCGCGAGGCCGCCCATGACCACGCCGGAGGTCTCCATGCCGTCCACCGTCCACCCGCCAACGATCCCCCCGGCGGAGTTCGACCGCTCCGTCGAGACCCGCCGCATCGCCGTCCCGCACGAAGACGGCATGCCCCGCCACTTCGTCGACGGCGACCTGCTCCAGAGCCACATCATGGCCACGCTGTCGGCCACCTTCCCGAAGGGTGAGCAGTTCTTCGTGGACTCGGTCCGGGCGTTCCGGAGCGAGATCGACGACGACGAGCTCCGCCGGCAGGTTGCCGGCTTCATCGGCCAGGAGTCCATGCACGGCCGCGAGCACGACCGCTTCAACGAGATCCTGGCCGAGATGGGCTACCCGACCCGCTTCGTCGACGGCGCCACCGGTGCGGTCATGGGCCTGATGCAACGGGTGCTGCCCCCGTCGGTGCAGCTGGCCGTCACCGCCGCCGCCGAGCACTTCACCTCGGTGCTCGCCGAGCAGATCCTCGAAGAGGACGCCTTCGCCGACCAGGACCTGCCCGAGGACGTCAAGGACCTGTTCCGCTGGCACGCGCTCGAGGAATGCGAGCACAAGGCCGTCGCCTACGACGTGTACCAGCGCTGCGTCGGCAACGAGGCCGTCCGGCTGGCCACGATGCACGCGCTCACCGCCCTGCTCGGCGCAGTGGTGGTGAGCAGCCTGCTCGGGACGGTGCTGAGCGACCGCTCGGCCCGCAACCCGGTCCGCTTCGTGCGCAGCGTGCTGAACCTGCGCCGGTCCCCCTTCGCCCGCAAGAAGATCGCCCTGCGCCTGCTCGAGTACAACCGCCCCGGCTTCCACCCCGACGACCGCGACACCGAGCTGCTCGTGACCCAGTGGCGCGAGGCCCTCTTCGGGGCCGAGGGTGAGCTGAACGACATCCTGGCCGGCGCCCGCAAGGCCAGCGCCTGACGACGCCCGGGTGAGCGTCGACGGTCGGATCCGTCGACGCTCACCCGGTCCCGGTCCATCGGACCGGGGACGGTCCATCCGGACCGGCGAGCCCCGCTCAGGCGTCGGCGAGCGCCCCGGCGCCGGCCAGCGCCGGCTCCCGGACGGGGGTGGCGTAGCGGTAGTGGCTGAGGGGGAAGTGGCGGTTCTCCCACCACATCTCCGCGTACAGCGACGGCCGCAGCGGGCTGTCGCCCTGGAAGTTGACGTAGTACGTGTTCGACCCGGCACAGGAAGGACCGAACAGGGGGCTGTCGGCCTGCCGGGTCCGGCACTTCTCCACGAAGCGGTCCTGGGGGCCCTTGCGGACCTCGGCCGAGGTCGCGCCGCGGCGATCGGCCTCGGCGATCACGCGAGCGGCGTGTCGGGTGGTGGCCTCGATCATCCAGAAGTACGAGCCGACGACGAAGCCGTAGGGACCCATCACCGAGAACATGTTCGGGAACCCGCAGACGCTGACGCCCTGGTAGGCGTGGAAGCGGTTCTCGAGCCAGAACTCACCCAGCTCCACCCCGCCGCGGCCGTGGATCGGGAACGGCGATGGCGCCTGCTCGCTCATCACGTGGAAGCCGGTGGCGCAGATCAGCACGTCGGCCTTGTGGAGGGTGCCGTCCTCGGTGCGCACGCCGGTGGGCGTGACGGACGTGATGGGCGTGGTGATCAGCTCGACGTTCTCGCGGTTGAAGGTGCGCAGGTACGTGTTCGACATGGACGGGCGCTTGCACCCGAACCCGTACTCGGGGATGAGGGCCTCGCGGGTCTCCGGGTCGTCGACCTGGGAGCCCATCCAGCGGCGCAGCCCTGCCTCCAGGCCGGCGCGCAGCGGCGCGAGCCGCTGCTGGAACACCACGTTGGCGGTCACGTCGAAGAAGGCGGTGGCCACGCCGCGCGCTGCGGTCCGGACCGGGGGGACGGACAGCAACGCCTTGGGCAGGAGGCCGATCTGCGGGTCGGGCTTGGGTGCGACCCAGATCGGCGTGCGCTGGTACACGTCGAGGTGGGCGACGTCGCCGGCGATCTCCGGGATGAGCTGCAGGGCGCTGGCGCCGGTGCCGATGCAGGCCACCCGCTTCCCGGTCAGATCGACCGATTCGTCCCAGCGCGCGGTGTGCAGCACCTCGCCGCGGAAGCGGTCGATGCCGTCGATGTCGGGCATGACCGGGCGCTCGAGCGCACCGACGGCGTTGATGACGTAGCGGGCGGTGATCTCGCGAGCGCCGTCGGCGTCTTCGATGGCGACGTGCCACAGGTCGGTGGCCTCGTCGAAGGTCATGGAGGTGACCGAGGTCCCGAACCGCATGCGGCGGCGCAGGTTCCGGCGGTCGACGACGTCCTCGGCGTAGGCGAGCAGCTCGGAGCCGGGCGCGAACAGGCGCGACCAGCTGCTGCGCTGCTCGTAGCTGAAGCTGTACACCAGCGAGGGGATGTCCACGGCGACCCCCGGGTAGCGGTTGGCCCGCCACGTGCCGCCGGGGCCCTCCCACTTCTCGAGGATCACGTAGTCCTGCACGCCGGCGGCCTCGAGCTCGACCGCCGCCCCGATGCCGCCGAAGCCGGCGCCGACGATGACGACGTGGTGGTCGGGCAGGGAGCTGGCCTCCGCCGTGCCCGCGGTCGCCGTCACATCCCCACCTTGGCGCCGAGGCGGATGAGGTTCTGGTAGACGGCCGGCGGCAGCAGCGACATCACCTTGAACAGCTGGGCGTCGGGGCCGATGAAGACCCGCCGCTTGTCGCGGGCCACGCCGTCGAGGATGACCTGGGCCGCCTTCTCCGGCGTGGTCATGAAGACCTTCTCGGCCTTCTCGATGAGCACGTCGGGGTCCTGGCCGAGGCTCTTCATGGTCACCTCGTCGAAGCGACCGTTGCGGGCGATGTTCGTCTTGATGCCACCCGGGTGGACGGTGGTGCAGCTGACCGTCCTCGGCTTGTCCGAGTCGAGCTCGATGCGCAGCGCCTCGGTGAACCCGCGCACGGCGAACTTCGCTGCGTTGTACGCGGACTGCGATGGGATGCCGACCATGCCGAACACGCTGGAGATGTTCACGATGTGGCCCTCGCCGCTGGCTCGCAGGTGGGGCAGGAACGCCTTGGTGCCGTGCACGACGCCCCAGAAGTTGACCCCCATGAGCCACTCGAGGTCCTCGTAGGTCATGGTCTCGACGTTGGCGCCGAGGGCGACGCCGGCGTTGTTGACGATCAGGTTCACCTTGCCGTGGTCGGCGGCGACCTTGTCGGCCCAGTCCTCGACCGCCTGGCGGTCGGCGACGTCGACGACCGCGGTGCTGGCCGCGCCGCCTTGCGCCTCGACCAGCCCGGCGGTCCCCGACAGGCCGGCCTCGTCCACGTCGCACAGGGCCACGGTGCCGCCGCGGCGGGACACCTCGAGGGCGAGGGCGCGGCCGATGCCGGAGCCGGCGCCGGTGATGGCGCCAACGCGCCCGGTCAGGGTCTTCATGGGGGGTCCTCCTCGGACGAGTCGCTCGACGGGACAGTGTTACGCATCTGTCTCATCGTTGTCGACCTGGCGGGTGCTGCCCGCGGGCGCGACGTGCGGCGCCGTGCCGACTGTGCAACACTTTGCGCCAGTTGTCACAACGCAACACGCCGGCGAGTCGATGGGGTCCCGCCGGTACCCGCCACACCGGAGGACGCTCATGGCGCATTCCCGACGCACGGCCAGCGCGCTCGTCGCGTCGCGGGCCCCGGGGGGGTCAGCATGAGCGGCCGCGCCGGGCGGTTGCTCGCCGAGACCGGCGGCACCATCTCGATCGCCCTGGAAGGGGTCCGCAACACCTGGGACGTGCGGCACTGGTGGCGCGAGTACGTCGTGCAGTCGGCGTTCCTGGTGAGCGTCACGCTGACGCCGGTGGTGCTGATCGCCATCCCCCTCGGAGCCACGATCTCGCTCCAGATCGGACAGCTCACCCGCCAGCTCGGTGCCGAGTCGTTCACCGGAGCGGCGATCATCGTCGGCATCATCCGCGAAGCGGCACCCATCGCCGCCGCCCTGCTCATCGCCGGCGCCGGCGGGTCGGCCATGACCGCCGACATCGGGGCGCGGAACATCCGTGACGAGCTGGCGGCCATGGAGGTCATGGCCATCAACCCCGTCGGCCGCCTCGTCACGCCTCGCCTGTGGGCCGCGGCGTCGGTCGGCGTGCTGCTGGTCTCCATGGTGATCGTCGGTGGCGTGGGCGGCGGCTTCTTCTTCACCGTCATCGTCCAGGGCGTGTCCCCCGGTGCCTTCTTCAACGGCGCCACCGCCCTGGTGCGCATGTCGGATCTCGTCGTCGCCATGGGCAAGGCCGGGCTGTTCGGCATCATCGCCGCCGCCATCGCCTGCCAGCGCGGCATGAGCTGCGACCGCAGCCCCCTCGGCGTGGGCATCGCCGTCAAGCAGGCCGTGGTCATCACGCTCCTCGCCGTGTTCACCGTCAACTACGTGATCACCTCCATGTACGTCGTCCTCGTCCCTCAGCGGGTGTTCTGATGGCCGTCGCTGCACCACTCGCCCGCCGGCCCCTCCGACGCCTGAAGCGCGTGTCCGGCTCCGTCGAGGAGCGTCTCGCCGGCCTCGGGCGCTTCGCGATGTTCGCGGGCAAGGTCCTCGGCCACGCCGCCGTCGACGTCATCGGCCGCCTGCGGTTCTGGCGGGTGGTGGTGCGCCACACCAGCGACATCGTCGCCGGTGCCGGCGCCGTGGTCGTCGGCGGCGGGATGGTGTTCGTGGTGGCCGCCATGGCCCTGGCCGTCGGTGCCACGGTGGGCGTCCAGGCCATCGCCGGGCTCTCGCAGGTCGGAGCCGAGTCCTACGTGGGCATCGTCGGCGCGCTGGCGAACACCCGGGAGATCACCCCGCTCATCGCCGGCGTCGCCCTGTCGGCCCAGGTGGGCGCGTCGTTCACCGCCGAG
>JBKHVG010000082.1:0-7023 GCA_046570205.1 Acidimicrobiia bacterium | reverse complement strand
CCCGTCGCTCGTCGACGTCGCCCGCGGCGGCGAGCCGACGCCACGCCGAGACGACCTCGATGTCGATGAGGTGCGGTGCGACCAGCCGATCTTCCCGCAACCGCGCCCGGACCCGATCGCCGTCGGTCCCGTCGTCGGCGAGTGCGGTGACGACGATGCTCGCGTCGACGACGATCAACGGGCGTCGCGCTCGCGGCGGACGGCCTTGGCGGCGTTCCGGAGCGTTGCTTTCCCGCCAGCCCGCCCGCCGGCCCGGTCGAGAACCTCGTCGAGCGTCGGAGTACGCGCGTCCTCCATGAGCCGAGCGAGCAGGTACTCCTGCAGCGACATCCCCGCCGCTGCGGCGCGGCTGCGGAGGGTGGCGTGCACGTCCTCGGGCACGTCCTTGACCTGGATGCTCGGCACCCGGCCAGCGTAGCGCCAGAGTGGCGCCCCAGCATGCGTTCCAGCAGTTGGGGTTGACGGCGAATCAGACGGCGGGAGTGATGGGCGCTCCGTCCGGTCGGTGGATGATCCAGCTGCCGTCGGGACGTCGCTCCGGTCGGTAGCCGTTCTCCTTGATGCGGTTGTGGAAGCCGCAGTAGGCGTCGCTGTTGTCGACATCGGTCGGGCCGTGGTTGCGGGCCGGGTCGCGGTGGTCGACCTGGAGGCATCCACCGTGTGCGTCGCAGCCCGGCCACAGGCAACGCAACCCACCCGGTGAGCGCAGCAGCGCTTGGAGCAGGGCGGCGGCGCGAGCCGAGCCGGTGAAGAGCCGCCGCCTGGAGCCGAGGTCGATCACCGTGCCCCGGCTGTCGACCACGACGCGCCGCACGTGGCCGACCAGGGCTGCGGCGAGCACGTCGGCAGGGTGCAGCGGCATGCCATCGAGGTCGTGGCACCGCCGGCCCTCGAGGTCGTCGTTGGGATCGACGGGGACGTCCTCGCCTGCCGCGCGCCGCAGCTGCTCCTCGAAGCTGCGCTGGTCGATGACCACGTTCACCAGCGGCACCGGTGACACGGCATCGGCCGGCGTGGAGGCCGCTCGCACGAAGATCGCGTAGACGGCGTCGGCCCGGCGCTGGGCGGGGGTGCGGGCCAGGTCGCCGACGACCGCGTCGGCGCCGACCCGCTGGCGCGCCTCGGCCCAGTCGGCGAGGAGCTCGGCCCGCTCGTAGCGGTCGAGGACCTCGCCCATCACGGCACCCTGCATCGCCCCGAAGGAACCGTCGAGCCACCAGGAGCCGTTGATGTCGGAGCGGACCAGACCGGCCCGTCGCCGCTCGTGTGACTCCTCCGCACCCTGGTCGGCGCCGTCGGCATCCGCGAGGCGCTCCCACTCACGCAGCGCGGCGCAGAAGTCGTCGTAGCCGAGGACGACGGCTTTCTCGGCGAAGATCGGATCTGCGCCCAGCAGGTGCTCAGCCACCCGCGGGTTGGACGCCACCCGGGCCATCGCCCGGATGTGGGCCACGGGGATGTCGCCGCGACGGTACGCGGCCTCGACCAGGGGCAGCTCACGCAGGGCCCGGGAGGTCTGCACCCGGCCATGCGCCTCCGACCCGGACAACCGGCCGATGGCCTTCAGCGCACCCTTCGCCGTCTTGTGCCCGTCCGAGCTGAACGCGGCGGAGCGGTCGAGGTGCCCGGCGGTGCGGTCGGTACCGGCGTCGAGCCGTCTGCGCAACCGTTCGAGCCGACCGACCAGGGCCAGCTCCTCGTCGGCCGAGAGCCCGTCGAGCTCGGCATCGGCCACGCGCTCGACCGCGACCTCGAGGGCGTCCAGGGCCTCGTCGAGGTCCCATCGCACCATGGTCAACGACATGGAGACACCCCCGTGGAGGTGCCGGGGGGACAGAGCAGACACAGCACCTGCGTCCTCCTTCCAACCGAAGCGATGGTCGGCGCGGAGCCGACGAGTGGCGCACCCCGCCCGAGCGGGACCGCCTACCCACCATTCAACCCAGGGGGTAGGACAGGAACCCCCGCGTCGAGGCGCCCAGCGTCTCCACCGGTGGACGACGTTTCCGGCCTCGCCTGGGCCGAGCGGATACCCGTCACACTGCAGCGAGACCCGGATCAACCATGCCGACAGCGACGACCGCCGCTCCTCATCGGAGTCACCCTGCGCCGAACGCTGCCTCGGCGAGCTCGGATCCGAAGCGGCGGGTCGCGAGGTGGCGCAACACGTCGTTCTCGGTGGCCGCTGGGTGGTCGCGCAGGATGCTGACGCGAGCGAGGCTGTCGACCGAGGCGCACAGGTCGCGGAACGCCAGGAGCTTCTCGGTCTCGCTCCTCGAACGCCACACGGCGACCTGTCGAGACCGGGCCTCGGCTGAGGTGTCGTCCGCGGGCACAGCCGGATCGTACCGACGCCGTCCGACACCTCACCCTGGTCGTCTGAGCATGTCGGCCCTGGTGCGACGTCGCGCTGGTACCGTCGCCGCATGGTCAGCGAGAAGCGCAGCGATCCGGAGCGTTGGGCCGACGTCGTTGCCTTCCCGGGCGAGCGACGCGACGTCGGGCTCCGTGAGCTGGTCGGCGAGGTGCTTCGTGAGGAACGGCACCGTCAGGGCCGCACCCTGGCCGACGTGGCCCAGGAGGCAGCGGTTTCCCTCCAGTATCTGTCCGAGGTCGAGCGTGGGCGCAAGGACGTCTCGTCCGACGTGCTGGGCGCCATGCACGATGCCCTGGGGCTCGATCTTGCGGAGGTCCTGGAGCGGGCGGCCCAGCGCCTACACGTCCGGTCGCAGCGGAGCGGTGGTCCGCGGATGCTGGCCGCCTGAACCCTCGGGGGTCAGCACGCGGTCCACGATCCCGTAGGCGATCGCATCGTCGGCTGTCAGCACCAGCGCCCGGTCGATGTCGGCGCGGACCTGCTCCAGCGGCCGTCCGGTGTGCCGAGCGAGCAGTCCCTCCCCCTGCGTGCGGATGCGGGCCATCTCTGCTGCCTCGAGGGCGAGGTCGCTGATCGATCCTCGGCTGCCCTCGGTGTGGGGCTGCTGGAGGATGGCCCGTGCGTGGGGGAGGAGCGATCGCTTCCCCGGCGTCCCAGCGGCCAGCAGGATCGCCGACGTCGAGGCGGCCTGGCCGACGCACAGGGTGGCGACGTCGGCAGGCACGAACTGCATCGTGTCGTAGATCGCCATCACGGAGCTGAAGCTCCCGCCGGGGGAGTTGATGTAGAGCTGCATGTCGGTGGCTGACTCCGCCGCGAGGTGGAGCATCTGGGCGATGACGACGTTGGCCACGCCATCGTCGATCGGCGTCCCGACGAACACGATGCGCTCGGAGAGCAACCGGCTGAAGATGTCCGAGACCCGGTCGCCCTTCGGCGTCGACTGGATGACGCTCGGGATCGTGTAGGTGCCGCTCATTCCGGCCTCCCCAGGCCGATGCGCCGGGTCTGCCGGGGCGGGACGATCTGGCCGAGCGAGGCGACCACGTGGTCGACGAAGCCGTACTCTTTGGCCTGCTCGGCATCGAACCAGCGGTCCCGGCCCACGTCTCGCACGACCTCCTCCATGGAGTGACCGGTATGGCGGGCGATGATCCCCCGCATGCGGTCGAGCGTCGCCCGCAGATTGTCGGCCTGGATCTCGACGTCGGCCGCCGACCCTCCGAGGCCGGCGGAGCCCTCGTGCATCACGACCTGGGCGCTGGGCATGGCGTAGCGCTTCCCGGGTTCGCCGGCGCACAGCAGGATCTGGCCCATGCTGGCCGCGAACCCGACGGCCACCGTGGCGACGTCGTTGGGGATCAGCTGCATGGTGTCGTAGACGGCAAGACCGGCCATCACCGAGCCTCCCGGCGAGTTGATGTACAGGCAGATGTCGCTGTCCGGATCGTCGGCCGACAGCACGAGCAGCTGCGCCACCACCCGAGTGGCGCTGTCGTCGTCGACGGACTCACCGAGCACGACGATCCGCTGGTCAAGCAGGCGGTCGAAGACCGACGCCGTCGAAGGAGGGGCGATGGCTGCTGGCATGCCGAGAGTGTTGCCCCCACGGAAGCCCGCAGGACCCGATTCTGCTGCAGGCAGAACGCCGGCCCCGTCCTGGGCGCCCCCGCAGGATCCTTCGCCGGAACCTGCTGGCAGGAGTGGTCTCCCTCTGCGACCGTGTCGCCGTGGAGGCTGCCGGAGAGCGCTACGACAGGATCGGGCGTTCCTACGCCAACACACGTCGCGAGGACCTGCGCATCGCCGAGCACATCCGTGCCGCGCTCGGGTCGGGAGCCGTCCTCAACGTCGGTGCCGGTTCGGGGAACTATGAGCCCAGAGACCAGCCCGTCGTGGCCGTCGAACCATCGGCGCGCATGCTCGCCCAGCGGGTCGGCCTTGGTGCTCCCGTGGTTCGTGCCGTCGCCGAGGCGTTGCCGTTCGCCGACGATTCCTTTGACGTGGCCATGGCGGTGCTCACCGTCCACCACTGGTCCGATCCAGCCGCGGGGCTCCAGGAGATGGCCAGAGTCGCTGCCCGGCAGGTGATCCTCTTCTTCGAGCCGATGCGCACCCACCAGTTCTGGGCGCTGGAGTACTTCCCCGGTGCCCTGTCCCTCCCCACGGAGCGTGATCCACCGGGGGAACACCTGATCGCCGCTCACCTCGATCTGCGCGAGATCCGGCAGGTGCTGGTGCCTCACGATTGCATCGACGGCTTCGGCGTGGCGTTCTGGGCCCGACCCGAGGCCTACCTCGATCCCGACGTGCAGGCGGGGATGAGCTGGTTGGCGATGCTCGCCGAGGGGGAGCGAGCCGAGGGGGCGGCCCGCCTGCGAGCTGACCTGGAGTCGGGCCGATGGGACCGCCGGTACGGTCACCTCCGAGACCTGGAGGTCTTCGACGGCGGCTACCGACTCGCCATCGCAGGCGCAGGATGACGTTCGGACCTCGTTCGCCGGCATCGACCGGACGCCGGCGCGGCCGATCTCTACTGTCTCCAGCGGCACTGGCGAGTCGCGGTCTGAACCTTTCTGAGCGGCACCGAACGTCTTGCGATCGGTCCGCGGACGACTCTTTGCGCGTTACGAGGCTTGGGCGTTCCGTGAGCCGGCCAACAGGGCGAGGCCGGTGGCGGTGAGGAAGAGACCTGCGACGAAGGTCAGGAAGACCACGGCCCACTCGATCTCGGTGAACTCTCGGTCGATCAGAGCCATCGCGCTGACGGCGGAGGCGAGCAGGACGACGCCTCCAGCACCCCACCGCCGCCAGGAATGGATCGGCGCGTTGCTGTCACGGACCGGCGAGCGCCACCGCAGGACGAAGACGATCGCCACGGCGGCGATGACGATCACCGGAAGGGCGGTGCGAGGTCCATCGGAGATCGCCGCGAGTGCGGCGACGGCTCCGATGACTCCGAGCACGATCGATCGATGTGTGGTCATGAGGTGCTCCCAACGGCACGAGGTGGCGCCACGGGCGGTGTCCGACAGGAGCGCGGGCCACAGGCGCCACCACGGTTCACCGTCGCCGACCCGGGCTTGGACGAGGGAGACCATCTCGTCGCCGTGTGCGTCCCGCAATGCCCGCGGGTAGGCACGGAGGAGTAGGCGGTAGGCGCGCTCGGTCATGTCGCTGGCCTCACGACCGCTCGCCTCATGGGCTTCGGGCGGGCCGCCGCCAACAGGTTCGCCAGGCGAGCGTGCTCAGCGGCCGCCACGTGTCGGCCGAGATCGGTCAGTTCGTAGTAGCGGCGACGCCCGTCGCCCCCGTCCGAGTCGGGACGGTCGGTGGCCTCGACGAGGAGGCCCTGAGCGAGCATGCGCTTGATCGAGCCGTACAGCGTCCCGGGTCCGAGCGTCACGGCACCGGCCGACAGGTCGCGGATGTGGGACATGAGGCCGTAGCCGTGCATCGGACCGTTGCCGAGCACGGTGACGATGTAGAGCGCCGCCGCAGGGAGAGGCAGAAGATCAAGGATGGCTGGATCATCGTCTCGCACGCTTCCCGTTATATCGACTGACGATGTATCAGTCAACGAGCAGTTCTGTGGATCACGTGGCGGTGGCTGGTCGGTGCCGGTTGGAGAGGCCCGTACGGTCACATGTGCTACGATGTAGCACATGTTGGAAGTTGGGATCCGCGCCTTGAAGCAGAACGCCTCGGCCGTCGTCGCCGAAGCCGCCGCGGGCGAGACCGTGACCATCACCGATCGCGGTCGTCCTGTCGCTCAGATGACCTCGATCCCGAAGTCTCGCCTCCAGGCATTGATCGACGCTGGCCACGCCCGAGCGGCGCGCCGTCGGCTCACAGAGATGGCCCCGCCGTCCGTTGGACCGAACCTGTCGAGGGAGATCCAGTCCATGCGTGACGACGAGCGCTACTGACGTGGCTCACTACCTCGACACGTCGGCCCTCGTGAAGCTCGTCGTCGCCGAGCTCGAGACCGACGCACTCATCGCATGGCTCAACGAGACCAACAGCGACTGGGTGTCGAGCGACCTCACTCGAACCGAGTTGATGCGAGCCGTCCGACGCACGACACCCGATCGCGTCGTGCGCGCCCGCGAGGTTCTCGACTCCATCACGCTCCTCAACGTCACCACCCAGATCTACGAGGAGGCCGCCCGCATCGATCCGCCAGCGCTGCGCACCCTCGACTCCTTGCACCTCGCAGTCGCCCTCGACCTCGGGGACGACCTGGAGAGCATCGTCACCTACGACGACCGACTCGCTGAGGCCGCAACCGCCAACGGTCTGCTGATCACGACTCCCGCCTGACCGCCGGCGCACGCCGGATATGCGGTGGCCAACCGCTCCCGATGCGCCGTGTGCCGCCACGACTTCCGACGGCCTGAGCATTCGGTGCGCTGTCACGGTCGCCTCCTGGCTGCCGGTTCTGCCGCCCGGCCGTTGTACGGGTTCGTCGTGTCCGTGACCTGTGGACAGCGCCGTGGCGGTCAGGTCAACGCAGCGAGCAGCGCGTCCTCGACCCGCTGCGATCGTCCGCCCCGCGCACCAGCTCGCCGGCGAGGAACCCGAAGGTGATGGCGTGCGCAGACCAGGTCGTCAGCTCGCGCCGGCGACGACGTCGGCACGGTCGG
>JBKHVG010000081.1:0-7101 GCA_046570205.1 Acidimicrobiia bacterium | reverse complement strand
TGCGCATCTCCGAGGAGCTCGACGCCCTCGAGGTCATGTCGATCCCCTCGCTCGTGTACCTCGTCTCCACCCGCATCGTGGCCCTGGTCGCCGCGCTGGTCCCGCTCTACCTGGTCGCCATGTTCGCCTCGTTCTGGGGCACCAGGTTCGTGACCACCCAGCTGTTCGGGGCCTCGCCGGGCCTGTACGACTACTACTTCCGCCTCTACCTGCCGACCATCGACGTCGCCTACAGCGCCATCAAGGTGGCGATCTTCGCGGTCGAGGTCGGCCTGATCCACGGCTACTTCGGCTACTTCGCCACCGGCGGCCCGGCCGGCGTCGGTCGAGCGGTCGGCGTGGCCATCCGCATCACCATCGTCGTGGTGGTGAGCACGAACCTGCTGCTGTCCTACGTCTTCTGGGGCACGACGACCACCGTGAGCCTGACCGGATGAGCACCGACGTCCCCCGCCGCACCCTCGCCCTCGTCGGCCTCGTGGCCGCCGTGTTCGCCGCCGCCATCGGCATCGTCATGCTCGCCTACGGGCGCGGCGAGTTCGACGACACCTACGAGCTGCGAGGCGTGTTCCCGTCCTCGAGCCAGGGCATGTTCACCGACGGCGGCACCGAGGTGAAGATGCGCGGCGTCAACATCGGCACGGTGCGGGGCATCCAGCTGCTCCCCGACGGGCAGGTGGAGGTGCGCTTCTCCATCCGCGAGGGGGTCGGCGTCCCGACCGCCGCCGAGGCCCGGATCGAGCCCCTGTCGGTGTTCGGTCCGAAGTTCATCGACGTGGACCCCGGCACGGGCCCGGCCGACGGTGAGGTGCTCGAGCCCGGCGCCGAGCTCGCGAAGGCCACGACGGGCACGGACCTCACCGACGTCCTCGACGAGGCCGGCGGCCTCTTCGAGGCCGTGGACGCCACGGACCTGGTCACCATCGTGTCGGAGACGGCACGGGCGCTGTCCGGACGCGGCGACACCTTGGGCCGGGGCATCGACGCCGGCTCCGAGCTGGCCGAGGTGGCCCACGGCCGGCGCGACCTCATCGCGCCGTTCCTCACCGACCTGCAGATCGTCGCCGGCACCACGGCGTCGCGCAGCGGCCCCGTCCTCGACGGGCTCGACGACTACGAGGTCGTCGCCCGCCTCGTCGCCGACAACGCCGGAGAGCTGGTCGACCTCCTCGACGCCACCGGCACGCTCGCCACCAGGGGAACCCGCTTCGTGACCGACAGCGCCGGTGACTTCGACCGCACGGTGCGAGCCACGGCCCGGATCATGCGCACCGTGTACGAGGACCGGCAGCGGATCCCCGCCACGTTCGACGCGGTCGGCGCCTTCTTCGACATGCTCGGCGCCGGCATGCGCCTCCCGGGACCGGACGGCAAGAAGCTGACGGCGCTGAAGGGCTTCATCACCGCCGACGTGTGCCTGGTCTACGGGGTGTGCCTGCTGCCCGAAGGCGGGCTGGGCGAGACCACCACGCCGCCGCTGATCGGTGGCGGTGGGACGCCGGGCACGCCGGCGCCCCAGCCCGGCACCCCACCGGTGCCCCAGCCGTCCCTCGAGGACCTGCTCGGCGGGCTGCTCGGTCCCCTCGGAGGCGACCGATGACGTTCCCTGGCTCGCTCCGCCGGTACGCCATCTTCGTCATCGCCTCGGTGGCCCTCACCTGGTGGATCGCCGGTGAGATCAGCGGTCGCGGGCCCTCGGGCTCGATCGAGCTCACCGCCAGCTTCGGCGACGTCTCCGGCTTGGTCGCCGGCGACGACGTGCGCCTCGGCGGGCTCCCCGTCGGCAAGGTCGAGCGGGTGGAGGTGGTCGACGGGGGCGCAGTGGTCGACTTCACGGTGGACGACGACGTCGAGGTCCCCGCCGACTCCACCATCGCCGTGCGCTGGCGGAACCTCATCGGCCAGCGCTACCTCGGCCTGCGGCCCGGGGACGCCGTGGCCCGCCTCGGCGACGGCGACGAGATCGACCGGGCCGACGACGTGGTCGACCTCGGCCGCATCGTCAACCAGCTCTCGCCGCTGGCCCAGGCGGTCGGGCCCGACCAGGTGAACCGCATCATGGAATCCCTCGTCGTCGCCTTCGAGGGCAACGAAGCCGCCTTCGACGACCTGACCGCTGATCTGGCCTCCCTCGCCGGGGCGCTCGACGAGCGGACCGACCTCCTCGGCCAGATGCAAGCGGACTACGCCACCATCGGCGACGCCATCGCCTCCCGCGACCGCCAGATCGCCGACATGGTGACCAACCTGACCTCGATCAGCGGCACCCTCGACGCCACCGACCGGCTGGTGGAGCGGGCGCTCCAGGAGTTCGCCCGCTTCGCCCAGGGGACCGAGCAGCTCCTGGTCCGAGCCGAGCAGGACCTCGGCGCCGTGCTGGAGCAGCTCCCCGCCATCACGGGCACCGCCCGCACCGAGATCGGAACGATCGAGGAGGCGCTGCGCGGCCTGCCGGTGATGATGGACGCGGTGCTGCCCGCCCTCAACCGGGGGCCCTACCTGCGGGTCAACCTGCTGTGCCTGGCGGCCGGCCCGGGCGCATGCCCGCACCCACTGCTGTTCTTCGAGGACGAGGGCGCATGAGACGACCAGAGCTGAAGAGCTTCCGCGACCGGAACCAGGTGGTCGTCGGCATCGTCGGCATCCTGCTGATCGTCGCCGCCGTCGCCTCCGTCTTCGCGGTCGGCACGGCGGGGCTCCTCGAGGACCGCTACCAGCTCACCGCCACCTTCGAGAGCACCGGTGGGCTCGACACCAGCGCCGATGTCCGCGTCGCCGGCGTCCCGGTGGGTGCGGTCACCGGCATCGACCCCGACTTCGACCGCGGCGTGGTGGTCGTCACCTTCGAGGTCGACGAGGGCATCGACCTCGGGCCGCGGACCACGGCGGAGATCGCGGCCGCAACCCTGCTCGGTGGCTACTACCTCCGCCTCGACGGCCCGGTCACCGAGCCGCACCTGGCCGACCTGGACCCCGACGACGAGCGCCGCCAGATCCCGCTCAACCGCACCACACCGCCCACGTCGCTGAACGACGTCCTCGAGGACACCACCGAGACGGTGTCGGCCATCGACTTCGGCCTGGCCAACCGGGTCGTGGACCAGGTGGCCGGGGCCGCCGAGCGCAACGTCGACACCCTCCCGGCCCTGATCGACGACGTGGCATCCATCTCCGTGGCCCTCGCCGCCCGCGACGCCGAGGTGCGCCGGCTGGCGGCGAGCGCGGAGAAGCTCACCGGGACCCTGGCCGAGCGCGACCAGCAGCTGGCCCAGCTGGTCGACACCTCCGACGGGTTCCTGGCCGAGCTGGCCGCCCGGCGCGACGAGCTGTCCACCATCCTGTCCAGCGGCGCCGTGGCCGCCGGCGAGGCCAGTGAGATCCTGGGGCGGCACCGCGACGCCATCGACACCATCATCGACGACACCGGCACGATCACCGGCGAGCTGGCCGACACCTTGCCGGTGATCAACGAGACGCTGACGAAGTCGCGCACCTTGTTCCCGCTCCTCGCCGGCACCCTCGACCCCGCCGGCGGGTTCAGCGTCCGCGGCGAGGGCATCCTGGTCCACCCCGGACAGGTCGAGAACATCCTCGACGTCGTCGATGACCTGCTCGGCCTCCTGGGGGTGCAGCAGTGACCCGCCCATCCCGTCGACGCGGGGCGGTGTCGGCGGCCGTGGTCGTGGGCCTCGCCGGCGGCCTCCTCGCCGGTTGCGGCTCGGGATCCGGTGGAGCCCGGACGGTCACCGCCGAGTTCGACTCCGCGGTCGGCGTCTACGAGACCGGCGACGTCGTCGTGCTCGACCAGGTGATCGGCACGGTGGAGGAGGTGGAGCTGCGCGACGACGTCGTGGTGGTCGAGATGAGCATCCGCGACGACATCCCGCTGCCCGCCGACATCCGCGCCACCATCGAGGCCCAGACGGTGCTCGGCGAGCGCAGCGTCACCTTGTTCCCGGCCTGGAACCCCGAGCTGGAGGCCGCCGGCGCCCCGAAGCTGGAGGACGGCGCCCGCATCCCGCTCGAGCGCACCCAGGTCCCGGTCGAGCCGGACCAGGCCCTGCAGGCCTTCAACGAGCTGCTCGCCGGGCTCGATCCCGAGGCCGTCGGCGGGCTGGTGACCGACGGCGCCACGATCCTCGACGGCCGGGGCCAGCGCATCAACGAGGCGATCTCGGGTGTGTCGCAGCTGAGCGAGACGCTCGCCGCGGTCGACGAGCCGCTGCTGGCGACCGCCGCATCGGTGAACCGGATCGCCGGCGTGCTGAACCAGCGCGACGCCCAACTCCGCCAGCTGATCGACGACTTCGGCGCCGCGGTGGGGACCCTGGCCGGCGAGCGGGCCCAGGTGGAGTCGCTGCTCGGCTCCCTGGTCGGGCTCACCGACCAGACCAGTCGGCTCCTCGACGCCCACGCCGAGCAGCTGCCGGCCACCATCGCCACCCTCGCCGCGACCCTGAACGTGGTCGAGGCCAACCTCAGCACCTTGCCGGTGCTCACCGACACGCTGCCCGTCATCACGGAGTCGTTCCAGGCCGCGTACAAGACGGACATCGGTGGCTTCTTCCTCAAGGTCAACACGCTGGCCGTCGTCGAGACCGTCGTGGAGCAGCTCCTCGACGCCGTCGGCCTCTACCCGGGGGAGATCTGATGCGCCGGGTCCCGTTCCTCGCCGGCGTCCTCGCCGTCGCCCTCGCCGCCTCGGCATGCGACATCCAGACCACCGGCGCTCCCGCCGGCGACCTGACGCTGTACGCCACCTTCGACGACGTCCAGGACCTCGCTCGTGGCCACTTCGTGGAGATCTCCGACGTGCCGATCGGCAGCGTCGCCGACCTGGAGCTCGACGGCCACCGCGTGCGCGTCCGCCTCGACGTCGACGAGGATCGAGCCATCCCCGCCGGGACGAAGGCCCTGATCCGGCGCACGTCGCTGCTCGGGGCCAACTTCGTCGAGCTCGTGCCTCCGGAGGACGGTCGGGGCGGACCCCTGCTCGACGACGGTGACGAGATCACCGAGACCGCCAGCCAGGTCGAGCTCGAGGAGCTGGCCGCCCGGGCCGGTGCCGTGATCGGGGCCATCGACGCCCAGTCCCTGTCGGGCACGATCGGGGCGGCCGACCAGGCGCTGTCCGGCCGGGGCGAGCGCATCGGCGAGTTGATCGGCCGCAGCCGGGACATCGTGTCCACGGTCCAGGACCAGCAGGCCGCGCTCACCGGCACCATCGACGCCCTCGGTGCCCTCGGCAGCCAGTTCGCCCCGGCCGCCGATGACCTGGCCGGCCTCATCGACTCCCTCGACCAGGCCACGGCGACCGTCGCCGCCAACCGCGACCGCGCCGTGGTCACGGCCGAGGCGCTGGTCGAGCTGGCCCGCACCACCACCGACGAGGTCCTCGTCCCCCACAGCGACGCGATCCTCGACCTGCTGGACCAGGCCGACCCGGTGCTGGCTGCCATCGCCGCCCGGGCCGACTCGATCAGCGGCCTGTTCGACGACATCGTGTTCTTCAACTCGGTCCTGCCGACGGTGGTGGCCAACGGCCAGGTCCTGATCCAGGCGTGGCTCGATCCCTTCGTGCTGGTCGGCGGTCCGCAGAACCTGGACCCGACCGACCCGGCCCGGCTGATCACCGGCCTGCTGAACGGGGTGCTGTAGTGCTCCCCCGCCGCATCTACCTCAACCTCGCGGTCTTCGCCGTCCTGTTCGTCGTGCTCATGGTGTGGGCGGTCTTCGACATCATCCGGCCCGTCGCCCTCGAGGAGACGTACCCGCTGCGGCTCGAGTTCGCCGATGCCACCGGCCTGCGCACCAACGTCGAGGTCACCTACCGCGGGGTGCGCGTCGGAGAGATCACCGAGGTGTCCCTGCGGGAGGGCGGGGCCGAGGTCCGGGCCGCCATCGCCGCCGATCGCCAGCTGCCGTCCGGCGTCACCGCCGCGATCCGGCGACGCTCCGCGGTGGGCGAGCCGTACCTGTCCCTCGACGCGCCCGCCGGCTGGGAGCCGGGAGATGCGGTGCTGGACACCGAGGACGGCGCCGACATCCCCCTCGAGCGCACCAGTGCCGGCGTGGCCTACGGCAGCCTGTTCGACAGCGCCGAGGACCTGCTGTCGAGCATCGACCGCGACGATCTGGGCACCGTCACCTCGGAGCTGGCCGTGGCCCTGCGAGACCAGGGCGACGAGCTCGGCCGGATCATCGCCAACACCACCGACGCCGCCTCCACGTTCGCCGAGGGTCGCGACGAGCTGGACCAGCTCGCGGTCGAGGTGACCGCCCTCATGGGCGTGCTCGCCGACAAGAGCCCCACGATCGCCGATGCCACCGACGACGTCACCTCACTCGTGGGCACCCTCTCCACGAGCGCCGACGACATCGACGCCCTCCTCGCCCGCACCCCCCCGGTGGCGTCGCGGATGGACGCCCTGCTGGTGCAGGCCTACGGCGACCTGCGCTGCACCGCCGCCGGCGCCGCCGCCATCAGCGGCGTGATCGACACCGACCACACGCTGCGCCAGATCACCCGCTTCCTGCGGTCGGCCGAGACGGCGGCGGAGGTCATCCCCAAGGCCGTCTACGAGGGCCCCGACGGGCGGTACCTGTCGGGCACCTTCGGCTTCGCCCCCGGTGAGCTCGTGGACTACGACGTGTTCCAGGAGTTCGACGCACCGCCGCAGGTCGGCGAGTGCCCCACCGGTGCCCCCGACGGGCCGGCCGGGCTGGTCGACGCCGCGGTCAGCGACCTCTCGGGCGGTGGCAGCGGCGGCAGCGACGGGCCCGGCGACGGCGACGCGGCGGACGAGGACGCCGGCCGGGAGCTGGCCGGCTCCGAGGGGCGCGACGACCCCGGGCTGGGCTGGCTCCCCGCTGCCGTCGCCGGCCTCCTGGCCGCCAGCGCGCTCACCGCCCTCGTTGCCGCGCTGCGCAAGCGGTGGCGCAAGGATGGGGCGCAGTGAGCACCACACACGACGACGAGCCGACCACACCTGCTGAGGGCACCGGCCCAGCCCAGGCCTCGGACCAGCCCGAGGGCCGGCACCGCCGGTCCGGCGAGGCTCGCTCGGGGTGGGGGCGCGGCATCACCCTGCTGTTCGTGCT
>JBKHVG010000080.1:0-7794 GCA_046570205.1 Acidimicrobiia bacterium | reverse complement strand
GGCCGCCGCATTATGAGACAGGGCGGTCCGTCGATTGGGGACGGCCGCCGGTCGAACACCGTCCCACCTACCCGGCGGTCGGGGATGGTGGCGAGCCGGCGTCAGTGCCGTCGTTATGCAGCAGTACGATGCTCGCATACGGGGCGTTCTCCTGCGCACGTCGTGGGCCAACGCAGGTGGTGAGCAGCTCGCTTGATCCCTGCCAACCCGCTCAGAGCTCTCGCCGAAGCGCATCGGCGCAACAGGGGCTGTGAGCGTCTGCGCCGCACTCAGATACATCGGTCGAAACCGATGTATGTTGAGTGGATGGCAACGCAGGTTCGGTCTTCCACAGCGATCGCGACCGCGGCGAAGCTGTTTTGCGGGTTCGGTGACCAGACTCGCCTGACGATCCTCACGCTGCTCGCTGGCGGTGAACAGCGGGTCAGCGACCTCGTCGAGGCGACCAGCGGGACGCAGTCCAACATTTCCGGGCACCTCCGGTGCCTGAAGGACTGCGGACTCGTCGTCGACCAGCGGACCGGTCGAGAGGTGCGCTACCGGATCGCCCATCCTGACGTCATCGACGTGGTCCGTTCCGCCGAGCGACTGCTCTCGCGGACTGGCCACCAGATCGATCTGTGTCCGAACTACTTGCCGGCAGAGGTGTGAGCTTGCTGTGACCGTCAGCCGATTCCACGTCCCCGGCATGGACTGCTCAGCCGAAGAACAGCTCGTCCGGATCACCCTGTCCGACGTCGATTCCGTCCAGCGAGTCGACGTCGACCTAGACCAAAGGGACGTCATCGTCGAACACGACACCACCGCCGCCGCCATCGACGCAGTGCTGCAACCGCTCGGCCTCGGAACCGAACACGTCGACGACGACGCCAGCGAGATCGGTCCGGCAGCCGACAGCCGCCGCGAACGGAACGCCCTGATCGTTGCGCTCGTGATCAACGCTGGGTTCTTCGTCGGGGAGCTCACCGTTGGTCTGATCAGCCGCTCGATGGGGCTGATCGCAGATGCCCTCGACATGGGCGCCGACGCCAGCGTCTACGCCCTCAGCCTCGCCGCGGTCGGCACGGCTGCCGCCCGCAAGAAGCAGCTCGCCCGGATCAGTGGCTACTTCCAGATCGGACTCGCCACCATCGGGCTGTTCGAGGTGCTCCGGCGCTTCCTCGTCGAGACCGAGCTCCCCGATTCAACCTCGATGGCCGTGCTCTCGGCCTTGGCGCTCGCTGGCAACATCGCGACGTTGGTCGTCCTGCACCGGGTCCGCAGCGGTGAAGCTCACTTGCAGGCGAGCTGGATCTTCACCGCCAACGACATCAAGGTCAACGGCCTCGTCATCGCCGCCGCGATCGGCGTGGCCGTCACGGACTCCGCAGTCCCGGACCTGGTCGCCGGCGGCATCATCTTCGTAGTCGTCGCCAACGGCGCTCGCCGCATCCTCAAGATCAGTCGATGATGATCAGGCCCGGCGGCCGACGGCTACAGCATGGATCCGCGAGTACAGCCTAGGACTCCGCCGACTGTGACGGGACGTTCCGTGTTGCCTTCTGCACTGAGACCGGGCGGCTAGAGGCGCTCGCGAGCCGGCGGTATCCGGCGCTCGGGCTGGCGTTGTCATGGCTCGATTGCAGCTGCGTCGGTCGAGCGCTGCGGTCGGAGGATGGCGCAGTATCCGTCGCAGTCGGCGGGGTCCTGGTCGGCCGCACGTTCGGCCAGTCGGTTGAGCAGCGAGCGGGTCTCTTCGAGCTCGTTGATGCGCTGGTCGACGTCGGTGAGGTGTTGGTGGATGAGGTCGGTGACGTGTCCGCAGACGGCTTGGCCGGTGTCGGAGATTTCGAGTACCTGTCGGATCTCGGCGAGGGTGAGACCGGCGGTCTGGGCGTGGCGGATGAAGTCCAGCCGTTCCAGCGTGTCCGAGTCGTAGTCGCGGTACCCGGAGCGGGTGCGGGCGGGGTCGGGGAGGAGTCCCTTCACTTCCCAGAAGCGGATGGTCTTGGCGGTGACGCCGCTGTAAGCGGCGAGTTCTCCGATGCGCATGCGCGAGCCTCTTGACCTTCCATCGTGGTGGAAGGTTTACGGTAGCTCCCAGATCGCAGCTGTCTCTCACCCAGAAGGAACGCCATGAAGCTGGAACTTCTGTACTTCGATGATTGCCCGAACTGGAAGGTCGCAGCAGAACGCCTTGACGAGGTCGCAGGCGCTCGTGGCGTGACGGTGAAGCGCCGCCTCGTGACGACCGAGGAGGAGGCCGAGGCAGCCAGGTTCCGGGGCTCGCCGACGATTCTGGTCGACGGCGAGGATCCGTTCGCCGCAGGGGACGAACCGTTCGGTCTGGCGTGTCGCGTGTACCAGACCCCCGGTGGCCCGGCCGGCTCCCCGACCCCCGATCAGATCGAGGCGGCCCTGGATGGGTGACCGCAAGCTGCTACCGGTTGCCGTCGCCAGCGCCATTGTGTGCTGCGGCGCGATGGCGCTGATCGTCGGGCTCGTCGGGGGTGTTGCGTGGACCGCGATCGGTCGGGTCACGGTGCTCTCGGTCGCGGGTCTGGGCCTCGTGGTGGCGATCGCGTGGTCGCTCGACCGCCGCCGGCACCGTCCCGATCGCACCTGCAACTCCGAAGAGGGACCGGCGCACCGAGATCGAGCGGTGCGATGACCGACACCTACGACCTGATCGTCATCGGCGCGGGCATGGGCGGCGTCGCCGCCGCGAACAAGTGCGCCTCGCAAGGGTGGAAGGTCGCCATCGTCGACGAACTCCCCTACGGGGGCACCTGCGCGCTGCGGGGCTGTGACCCCAAGAAGATCCTGCGCCGCGGCGCCGAGATCATCGACAGCGCTCGCCTCATGACCGGCAAGGGCATCGACACCAACGGCATGCACATCAACTGGACCGACCTGATGAAGTACAAACGCGGCTTCACCGACCCGGTCCCCGCCAACATGGAAGCCGAGCTCACCCGCAACGGAGTCGAGACGCTGCACGGCACCGCGCGCTTCGAGGACCAGAACAGACTCTCCGTCGACGACCTGGCCTACGAGTCGGCCCACTTCCTGATCGCCACCGGCGCCCGCCCCCGACCCCTGGACTTACCCGGCCACGAGCACCTGATCGACAGCACCGCCTTCCTCGAACTCGAAGACCTCCCCCGCCGCGTGCTGTTCGTCGGCGGCGGGTTCGTCTCCTTCGAGTTCGCCCACATCGCCGCCCGGGCCGGCGCCCGACCGGTGATCATCGACCGCGGTGCCCGCCCGCTCAAGGGGTTCGACCCCGACCTGGTCGACCTCCTCGTGGCTCGAAGCTCTGATGCCGGCATCGAAGTACGCACGGAAACGACCATCACCGCCATCGACCAGGTCGGCTCCGGCTACCACGTCGCCCTCGAGACCGCCGGCAACCGGGCCGAGATCGAGGTCGATCTCGTCGTCCATGGCGCCGGGCGCATCCCCCAGCTGTCAAAGCTCGCGCTCGACGCCGCCAACGTCGCCCACGACACCGAAGGCGTGACCGTCGCCGGGCACCTCCAGAGCACCACCAACCCGGCCGTCTACGCCGCCGGCGACGCCGCCGACACCCCCGGCGTCCCACTGACACCGGTGGCAGTGTTCGAGGGCAAGGTCGCCGCCTCCAACATGCTCAAGGGAACCACCACGACCCCGGACTACGCCGGCGTGCCCACGGCTGTGTTCACCATCCCCGAACTCGTCCGCGTCGGGCTCCTCGAAGACGAAGCAACAGCAGCCGGCATCGACGTCGATGTCCGCTACAACGACACCAGCGGCTGGTACTCCAACTACCGGATCGGTGAGACGACCGCCGCCACCAAGATCCTCGTCGACACCAGCAACGACACGATCGTCGGTGCTCACATGCTCGGGCCCGAGTACGGCGAGCTGATCAACGTCTTCAGCCTCGCCATCAAACTCGGCCTCACCACCCGCCAGCTGAAGTCGATGACAGCCGCCTACCCCACCGTCGGGTCAGACCTCGGCTCGATGCTCTGACCGGCGCCACACCCGGTTCACCGGACGGGCCCGGGTCACGTCTCGGCCCGCGTCCGTCTCGCCCGACCTCTTGACCGTGCTCACACTTCTTCGCACCAACGGCGAGTTCCGACGCCTCTTCATGGCCCATTCAGTATCCCGGGCCGGCGACGCGTTCAACACCGTCGCGCTCGTCGTCCTCGTATTCGACCTGACCGGAACCGGCCTCGGTGTCGCCGGGGCGGTGATGTTCGAGGTGCTGCCCGTCCTTCTGCTGGGTCCCGTCGCCGGGCTCGCTGCCGACCGTCTGCCCCGACGCCGCCTCATGGTCGGCGCCGACGCAGTCCGCACCGCGGTCGCGCTCGTCCTGGTCGCCTTCGCCCCGTCCGTCGGCGTGGCCTACGCCGTCGCGTTCGGACTGTCCGCCGGCGCAGTCCTGTTCAACCCCGCGGCCGGTTCGCTGCTGCCCGAGGTCGTCGACGAAGACGACGTCGTCACGGCCAACAGTGCGATGTGGACCACCTCGGTCACCGCGCAGATCGCCCTGGCCCCGCTGGCCGGGTTCGTCATCGCCGCGTGGGGCGTCGAGGTCGCCTTCGCCGTCAACGCCGCCACCTTCGCCATCTCGGGGCTCCTGCTCATCGGACTGCAGGCCGGACGGACGCCCGCCGACATCGCCGTCCGAGGCTGGGCCGGCGTCCTCGCCGGCGTGCAGACCGTGCGAGCCGACCCGCTCCTGACGCGCCTGGCCATCGTGCAGGTCCTCGCATCGCTGTCCGCTGGGGCCACGAGCGGGCTGCTCGTCGTGCTCGCCGACCGATGGCTCGGCGTCGGTGCGGGCGGGTTCGGGACGCTGCTCGCGGCGATCGGAGCCGGAGCCGCGGCCGGCCCGCTCCTGTTGCGCCGCTTCATCACCGCCAGTGACAAGCGCTGGCTGTTCGGCCCCTTCGCCGTTCGCGGCGGCGTCGACCTCACCCTGGCCGCGGTCGCCAACCCCATCGTTGCCGGCGGCGCGCTCGTCGCGTACGGCATGTCGACGAGCACTGGCATGGTCGCCTACCAGTCCACCCTCCAGACGCTCGTGCCCGCCGAAACCCGCGGGCGGGCGTTCGCGTTCTACGACGTGTTGTGGAACTCGGCCCGTCTGCTGTCCCTCGCTGTCGGCGGCGTGCTCGTCGACATCATCGACATCCGGCTCGTCTACGTCGTGTCCGCCGGACTCCTCTTCGCCGCAGCAGCCGTCGGGCTCACCACCCACATCCCGACCCAGCCCGGAACCGATGACTGACCCCGGACGTGCCAAAGTGGGACTCACCCGCTTGCCGATACGAGGCAGAACCCGGAGACTCCGGCTCGGCTCAGATCCGTCTAGGCCCTTGCCACTCGCCGAACGCCGAGCATCCCTCCGGACAAGGCGTCGGTCCTGGCTGCTGCGATGATCCCGCCTTGAACATGCCCGCGCTGGGCGTCCACGCTCGAGCCTAAGACGATTGAACAGTCGGGTGTCATGTCGGCGGGACCGGACATCAAAGCGCCTCCTACCGCTCAGCCACAAACAGATGGGGCATGTCACCGAGGTGCCGGTGGATGTCGCTCCAGCCGAGTGTCCCAGATCGCCGTCCCAGACTCGCGTCAGCGACGACCACTCTGCGGTCAGGACGGTTGCGCCCGAGGTCAGCTCGGATCCACGATCTGTCCTACGAAGAGCGTGACGCCGGTCTGCATGTCGATGATGCGGAACAGGAACGGCCGGTCGAGAACGACAGGAACGGGCGGAGTCAGCGGTCCGCTCGTGACGACACCGGTGATGACCGTTGCGGCAGCGGCCTCGGTGCCTTCCTCGTCGAGGGCGATGAACGTCTCGTGGAGTGCTTCATCGAGCTTCAGTCGCTCGTCGGGTGCGATCCCGAGCAGCTGGGCTTCCTCGTCGAACAGCGCGCCGAGGCCCAGGCGCCGGAGGGCCTCGGGCAGTTCGACGTAAAACCGGCTCTCGAACCGGGGGACGACCATCTGGGCGCCGCTGGTCCGGTCGGCGTCGTAGTCGGCGAAGACGCCGGCCAGGTCGGCGGCCACCTCGTCGAAGTGACCCTCATCGGGGAGGATGAACTGAGCGGCGAGGCCACCCACGTAGGACTTCGTCGCTGCGACCCAGTGGTCGCCCTTCGCCGAAGAGTCGCCGAACCCCTGCATCAGCGGCACCTGGATCTCGCCGCCGTCGAGCAGCGTGAACGTGCCATCGGCGGTGGCGCTCGGGTCGAAGACCGACAGCCATGACGCCTTCAGGTACAGCGCGTTGACCAGTGCGAACACGGTGTCATCGCTCAGCGCCCCATCGGGCACGAGGTCAGTGATCCGGTTTCTCGTCTCTGCTGCCACGAAGTCGTTGATCTCGTGGGCGACGGCGTCCGGATCCGCCGAGAAGTCCACCTCATTGAGGACCGGGCCGTACGACCTGGTCACGGCGTCGACGTACGATCGCTCGAACGGGTATCCGCGCTGCAGATAGGCGGCGTTCACGATGCGCACGGCAAGCTCCCCCGGCTTCTCAGCGGCGTTGTGCACCTGCTGGGGCTTCCTCGCCTCGAGGTTCTGCTCCAAGGCGTTCATGGATGCGTGGAACGTCTCGGGATCGTCGATGCGGAGCAGCTCTCGCAGGGCGATCGATCCGGCGTCCACGGCGCCAGGTTCAACCATGGCCAGAGCGATGCCGACGCTGGCCGGGGAGACCACCACGTTGGCACCGTCACTCGCCGGCAGCGAGCGGACAGCGCTGAACAGGTCAACACCGAACGACGTGATCGCCTCGGCGGCGATGGTCGGACCGCCACCAGCGTCGGGGGCAGCGCGGTCCGACCCGGCAAGAAGACTCACGTCACCCGCACCTCCTCCATCCCCGGCCCCATCGCCGCAAGCTCCACCCAAGAGCGCAGCGAGAACCGTAACCAGGATCAGCCGCTTCATATCGGTTCGACGTCCCTCGCCGCCGGCTGGTTCCCCGCAGAACACCGCGCCGGCGATCGTGGGCAAGGTGGCTTCTCGTCAGCTATAAGGTGTGCTTTACTGCACGGATGGACATGTCCCGCATCTTGATCGTCCCGTTGTTTGCCATCGTCGCCCTCCTCGGTCTGGGCTCATGCGGAGACGACGATGATGCCGAGGCTGGTCCGTCGACGGGCTCGAGTGAGGGCGACGTCGGGGCTGACGACGTCGTGTACGGGTCGAAGTGCTCTCCCGTGGGCGAGGACCTCGAGGCGGAGGCCGACGAGACGGTTGCGATCCAGCTCGCGGACTACGCGTTCGTGCCCGCTGATGTCACCGTTGCTCCTGGCGTGGTCACCTTCGTCGCCACCAACGTCGGTGGAGAGGCCCACGAGCTTGCCTTCCTCCCAGGCGGGGGTGAGGTGCCGCTCACGCAGGATGGTGCACCCGATGAGGAGGCCCTTGCCGAGGCCGGGGCCTTCGAGCTCGAGGCTTTCCCCGCCGGGGAGGACTGCAACGCCACCTACGACTTGGAGGCCGGCGAGTTCACCCTCTTCTGCATCGTTGAAGCTGCCGACGGCGAGACGCACTACGAGAAGGGCATGGCTGGAACGCTCACTGTGGGGTGAGCGAGTCCCGCGCCGCAGGCTTGAAGGGAAACGCGCTTCGGGCGTCGTCCACGGTGCAACCAAGGTGCCGATCCCGAGGAGGTGAATCGTCCCCTACCGCGCGCGCCTATCTGCACGGGGCGGTGCCCCGAAGGTGCCGGTTCGCTGCGCCAGCAGCCGGTGCCCCCGAAGACCACCTCCAACCATCCCTTCGATGAACGGCTCGAGT
>JBKHVG010000079.1:0-7872 GCA_046570205.1 Acidimicrobiia bacterium | reverse complement strand
CCGCAGCAGTACGTCGCAGCAGAAGAGGTGTCGTGACCGCACTCATGGGGATGGCCCGCGGCAAGGCATCGACCTTCGTCGACGAGCTCGGCCGGATCTTCGGCCTCATGTTCGCGGTCCTGGTCCGGATCCCCCGGCGCCCGTGGCGGCCGCGGGCGATCGCCGAGCAGGTGTGGTTCGTCGCGTCCGTCACCCTGTTCCCCGCGCTGCTGCTCACCTTGAGCTTCGGGCTCGTGATCGGCCTGCAGGTGTACAACATCACCCGTCAGTTCGGGGCCGAGTCCGCCCAGGGCGCCGCCATGGTGCTCGCCATCGTGCGCGAGGCCGGACCCCTCGGCACCACGTTCATGCTCGCCGCTGCGGCCGGCACGGCCATCACCGCCGACATCGGCAGCCGGACCGTCCGGGACGAGATCGCCGCCATGCAGGTCATGTCGGTCGACCCGATCCACCGCGTGGTGGTGCCCCGGGTGGTGGGTGCCTCCATCGCCGCCGGCTTCATGACCGGGATCGTGATCATGGGCGGTCTGGCCGGCGGGTTCCTGTACTCGGTGGTGCTCAAGGGCTCCAATGCCGGGGCCTACCTCGACGGGTTCTCGACCCTGGCCCAGATGCCGGACCTGTACCTGGCCCTGGCCAAGGGAATGGTGTTCGGCGTGGTCGCCGCGGTCATCGCCGCATGGCGGGGGCTGTACGCCAAGGGCGGCGCCGGCGGCGTGGGCTACGCCGTCAACACCGGCGTGGTGATGACCATCCTCGCCCTGGTCGTGGTGAACCTGATCATGACCTTCGGCTACCTCGCCATCGTCCCGGACGCCATCCAATGACGGCCACCACCCCCATCCCCTCCACACCCGCCCGCCTCTGGAGCGCGACCAAGCAGGCCCTCGACCCGCTCGCCCAGCCATGGCGCGTGACCCGGGACATCGCCGAGGTCAGCTGGAAGGCCGTGGTGAACGTGCCGGCGGCGCTGGCCCACCGGGCCTACATCGTCAAGCTCATCTCCGACGTGGCCGTCGGCTCCGGCGCGTTCATCGTGGGCGCCGGCGCCGTGATCGTGGTCATCTTCATGACGGGCGTCATCGGCATCCAGGTCGGCCTGGAGGGCTACGAGGGCCTCGAGCTCATCGGCGCCGAGGACCTCATCGGCTTCCTCTCCGCGTTCGCCAACGTCCGCGAGATCACCCCGCTCGCCGCGGCCATCATCTTCGCCGCCCAGATCGGCGCCAACTACACCGCCGAGCTGGGCGCCATGCGCATCTCCGAGGAGGTGGATGCCATCGAGTCGATGGGCATCAAGTCCCTCCGCTACCTGGTCTCCACCCGGCTGATCGCCTCGTTCATCACCGTCCTGCCGCTGTACGTCATCGGCCTGTACGTCCAGCTGCTCACCACCAAGCTGACGTCCACGGTCTTCTTCGGGATCGCCCCCGGGGTCTACGACCAGTACTTCGAGCTCTACCTGCCCCGCATCGACATCGTCTACAGCGTCATCAAGATCCTGGTGTTCATCTCCATCATCACCTTCGTCCACTGCGCGTACGGGTTCCGGGTCTCCGGTGGCCCCGAGGACGTGGGCTACGCGGTGGGCCGGGCCGTGCGCCTGTCGATCACCCTGGTGTTCCTCTCCAACTTCTTCCTGACCCTCATCTTCTGGGGTTCTGGCGACACCGTGAGGTTCTCCGGATGAGCGTTCCCATCGCCCTGGTCCGCCGCCTCTCCGCCTCCGTGCTGGTGGTCGGGCTGGTCACCGCCTGGCTCCTCCAACCGGGCCCCGACCGCAACGAGATCACCGTCGAGTTCGCCCGGGCCGGCCTCAACGTGCGCCCCGGCGACGAGGTGCGGGTGCGGGGTGTCCCCGTGGGCACCATCTCCTCGATCGACGTCGACCGCGAGACGTACACGGCGCGGTACACGCTCTCGGTCGACCCCGATGCGCCGATCGCGCCCCTCACCACCGCGTCGCTCGTCCCCAAGACCCTCTTCGGCGACAAGTACGTGGAGCTCCAGGGGGCCGCGCCCGACGCCGAGCACCTGGACGACGGCGCCCACATCCCGCTGGAGCGGACCTCGGCACCGAGCGAGGTGCAGGAGGTCCTCGACCGGCTGGAGCCGGTCCTGGCCGAGGTCGACCCGGTCACGTTCGCCAACGTGATCGCCTCCACCGCCGAGGGCCTCGACGGCGCCGGCGGCGACATCGCCCGCCTCGTCGACGCCCTGCCCGGCGCGCTCGAGACGATCACCGCCAACCAGCAGGACCTGGGCCGGATCTTCCGGGCGGTGCCCGGCATCGCCGGCACCCTCGAGGAGCGTGCCGACCAGCTCGTCCAGGTGGCCGAGTCCTTCGGCACGCTGGCCACCACCATCGACGAGAACGAGGACGAGCTCGTCCGGTTCGTGACCAGCACGGCCGACCTGTCGGCCCGGGCCGCAGAGCTGCTCACCACCGAGGAGGAGCGCATCACCCGCATCCTCGACGACGGCTTCACGGTCATCGACCTGGCGGCCGAGCAACCCGAGGCGCTGCCCAACCTGTTGAACGGGCTCCCCCTCTTCGTGAACGGCCTGGCCGCGGCCACGTCGTCGGGCTACTTCAAGGCGCCCATCGCCAGCTTCGGTGTGCTGATCCCCACCATCGACTCCAAGGGCCCCCTCGGCGAAGCCGGCGGCGGCGCCGGCTTCGGGCCCGACGTGGTCGTCGAGGGCTTCCCCCTCAGCGACGGCATCACCGTCGGGCCCCAGGACAGCACCGGCGGGCTGACCGGCGCGGTCAACGGCGTCGTCGGCATTCTGAACAACCTGCTCGGGGGTGGGCAGCGATGACCCTGTGGATCAAGCTCGGCGTGCTCGCCGCCGCCGGCCTGGCCTGCCTCGCCCTGCTCGCCGTGCAGATCGGCCAGCTCGGCGGTGCCGCCGGCACGTTCGCAGACACCTACCAGGTGGTCGCCCACTTCGACGACGCCACGGGCGTCACGGACGGCAACGAGATCCGCCTCGCCGGCGTCCGCGTCGGCAAGGTCGGTTCCGTCGCCGTGGAGCGCGGTGAAGCGGTGGTCACCATGAACATCGACGAGCGCTACCGGGTCCCCCGGGACAGCCGGTTCGAGCTGCGGTGGAAGAACCTGCTCGGGCAGCGCTTCATCCAGGTGGTGCCGCCGGCGGAGGCGACGCCCGGCGGCCCGGCCCTCGAGGAGGGCGCCGAGCTCACCACGGCTCGCACCCGCTCCGCTGCCGACCTCTCCATGCTGCTCAACAACACCGAGCCGCTCGTGGCCCAGCTGGACGTGCCCCGGTTGAACCAGGTGACCGCCACGCTCGCCGCCTCCTTCGCCGGGCGCGAGGCGGCCCTCGGCGCCGGGATCGACGACGCCCGGACCCTGCTGACCGAGCTGAACACCCGCCGCGACGCGATCGACCGCAGCCTCACCAACCTCGACACTCTCATCGGCGGCATCGCCGAGCGCGACGCCGAGGTGGAGCGGTTCCTGACCGCCTTCGCCACCACCGCGGAGACGCTGGCCGCCAACGCCGGGCAGCTCGGGCCCACGGTCGCCCAGCTCGACGTCCTCGTCGACGTCGCCGAGCAGGTGCTGTCGGCGACGAGCGGCGACATCGACGCCGTGATCGACCAGTCGGTCCAGGTCCTCGACGCCCTGGCCGCCAACGCCGACTCGCTCGAGGAAGGCGTGCGGACGCTGCCCTGGGCCGTCGCCGCCATCACCCGGGCCACCGGCAAGGGCAACTGGTGGCAGGTCTACGCCCGGGGCGTGGGCGGGGTGACGGCGTTCATCAACGAGCCGGTGATCGGACCCGACCACAACGACGTCGGCGTCGACGACCAGACCGCCCCCGACGCCCTGCTCGGCGAGCCGCGCGTCCCGCTGCCGCCCCTCCCCGAGACGCCGCTCGGGCCGCTCACCATCAACCCGTCGGACCAGACCCGGGCTGAGCAGTACGAGCAGAACCTCGCTTCCGGCCAGGGTTCGAGTGGGCTGGCCGCCTTCCTCTCCAACCTGCTCGGGGGTGGATCGTGATCGACTCCCACCTGCGGCTCAAGGCCGCCATCGGCACCGGCATCGTCGTGATCCTCGGCCTCGTCGCCTTCGCCATCGGCGGCATGCGGATCTTCGAGCGCACCTACCCGCTGTCGGTGATCGTCGAGGATGCTGCGGGTCTCGAGAGCGGAGACCCGGTCCGGGTGGCCGGCGTCGCCGTCGGCTCGGTGACCTCCATCGAGCGGATCCCCGAGGACGGCACCCTCCGGGTCGGCTTCCAGGTCGACTCCGGCACCGAGATCTCCCAGTCGAGCACGGCATCGGTCCGGCTGCGCACCCTGCTGGGCAAGAAGTACCTCGACCTCGTCGACCCCGGCACCGGCGAGGCCCTGGCCGAGGGTGCCGTGATCCCCGTCTCCCAGACCAGCGCCTCCACCGACGTCGACACCCTGCTGAACGCGGCCGAGCCCACGTTCGAGCGCACCGACGTGGAGAGCATGAACAGCCTGCTCGCCGGCGTCGACCGGACCCTGGCCGGGCGCGGCGAGGAGCTGCGGGATGTGTTCACCGAGCTCGGTGGACTGGCCTCCACCTTCGCCGATCGCGAAGCCGAGCTGACCCGGCTCATCCAGTCGACCAACCAGCTCGCCGGTGTCGTCGGCACCCGTGACGCCGAGCTGCGCACCGTGCTGGACGGCATGGACCTGGTGCTCGCCACCCTCGCCGAGCGGGGCGGCAACCTGACGTCTCTGGTCGACCAGGTCCGCACCCTGTCCGACACCCTCTCGCCGCTGCTCGCCACGAACCGGGACGAGTTCAGCTCCATCTTCGCCGACGTGAACCAGATCAGCGAGGTGCTGGTGCGCCAGAAGGACCGTCTCGACGTCGCCCTCACCCAGGCGCCGAGCCTGGCCGAGCGCTTCTACGCCACGACCGCCGAGGGATCCTGGGTCAACGTGTACATCGTCGGCGTGGTCGCCACCCCGTTCCTGGCCGATCCGGTCGACCTGGGCTCCTCGAGCACCGCCGAACCCGGTGTCAGCGGTGGCGTCCCCCGGCTGTGGCTCGATCCGCCCCAGCTCCTCCCGGACACCAGCATCGCCGGTGTCGACCTGCTCTTCGAGGACAACCGCGTCATCGAGGCACCGGAAGGGTACGTGCAGGGATGACCGAGCCGATCACCACCTCGCTGGGCCGGCGGGCCGTCACCGCCGTCGTCGTCCTCGCCTTCTCGCTGTCGACCGCCGGGCTCGCCGGTGTGGCCGTCGGCGTCGAGGTCGAGAACCCCTTCGAGCCGGAGCGCACGGTGGTCCACGCCGACTTCGAGCGGGCCGTGGGCCTCTACGACCAGTCCCGGGTGTTCGCCGACGGCGTGGAGGTCGGCGAGGTGACCGACATCGAGGTGCTCCCCGACACCGTGCGTGTGGAGCTCACCCTCGACGACATCGCCATCGAGGCCGACACCAAGGCCATCCTCCGGCTCCGCTCCCTCATCGGAGAGCGGTACGTCGAGCTGACCGACGTCTGGACCGGGGACGGGGACCGCCTGCAGACCGGTGACGTCATCCCGCTGGAGCGCACGGTGGTGCCGGCCGAGATCACCGAGGTGCTCGACGAGGCCGCCCGGGTGTCCAAGGAGCTGGATGGCGCCACCCTCAACCGGGTGATCGAGGAGCTGGCCGTGGTCGTCGGCAACGACGGCGTCGCGGTGGAGGCGCTGCTGGAGGACCTGGCCGACGCCGGCGACGTGGTCGCGGCCCGGGCCGACGACCTCGACGAGCTCATCAGCTCCCTCGACACCGCCGTGGCCACCCTGGCCGAGAAGGACCAGACGGTGGTGTCTGTGCTCCGCAACGGCACCACGGTGTCGCAGGCCCTGCTCGCCCAGGAAGGGGCGCTCGACGCGGCCGTGCGCAGCATCGACACGATCGTCGGTGACCTGGCCGACTTCGCCGGCGACCAGCGCCAGGGCCTGACCGACCTGGCTGGCGACCTCGCCGAGGTCGGGGAGCTCCTGGCCTCCCACCGGGCCGACTTCGAAACGACCGTGGACTACCTGCCGTGGGCGTCGTACGGGTTCGCCCGGGCCATCACCCACGACGGTGACCGCTGGTACCTGCAGCCGCAGGTGACCGGCACGCTCGTGGCACCGTTCGTGCCGAACATCAACTCCCGGGGCGGGGTCGGCTCCGAGGAGGAGGACAACCGCCTCGTGCCCGGGGTCGACTTCAACGACTCGGTCGTGCGCGACGTCCTGCCCTGGCAGATCGACACCACGCCGCTGCTCGGCACCGGCCCGCTGCTGCCCTCGGCCTCGCTGGGCCCGGTCACCATCGACGCCGACGGCTCCGGGAGCGCGCAGCCGTGACCGACCGTCGAACCCCCAAGGAGGCGGGACCGTGTTCCACCTGACCCTCGTCCAGCGGGTCCGCCTCGGACTCCTCGCCGCCGTGCTCGTCGCCTCCGGCGTGCTGGTCGCCCGGGCGTGGCCCGAGCCCGGCACTGCGTACGCGGCGATCGCCGAGGACGCCTCCGGGGTGGTGCCCCGGAACGACGTCCGCCTCAACGACATCGTGGTCGGCCAGGTGACCGACATCGACCTCGACGGGCTGAACGCCCGCATCGGTTTCACCATCGACGACGACGTCGAGCTGCCGGCGGCGACGAAGGTGGAGATCCGCCAGACGTCACTGCTCGGCGAGTTCTTCCTCGCCCTCGTGCCGGAGGGCGACGGACGGTTGGAGCCGGGCACCACCATCCCGCTGGAGCGGACCCGCCGGGCCGCCGAGCTGGAGACCATCGTCTCCCAGGCCGGTGCGCTCACCGCCCAGGTCAACATCGACAACATCAACCGCATCCTCACCTCGCTCGACACGGGCTTCGCCGCGGGCCCGGAAGCCCTCGGTGACATGTTCGAGTCCATGGCCGGCACGGCGAGCACGCTGTCGACGCTGCGCGCCGACCTCAACGCCACCATCGACTCCGTCGACGGCCTGTCGGCTCGCCTGGCGCCGGAAACGGGCCGCTTCAGCGATGCCATCGTGCGCTTCGCCGATGGCGCCGAGGCGCTGGCCAGCTCGAACGAGGGCATCGACTTGCTGGTCGAGGAGCTCGGCTCGGCCACCGGGTCGCTGTCCGAGCTCCTCGAGCGCAACCGTGAGCGGCTGCAGCGCAGCACACCGGTGCTGCGCCGGACCCTGGACGACGTGGTGGCCAACCTCGACGACGTGATCGCCTCCGTGCAGGGCCTGCCCGCCTTCAACCGGGGCTGGGCCTGCGCCGCCGACGGCCACTACCTGAACTTCATGTTCCCCCTCGCCCCCGAGGCGGCGAACATCGACCTCAACCCGGGGCGGTGCGACAACGTCGAGGAAGGCCCGCGGGGTCGGAAGCGGCCCACCGAGGTGCAGGTCCTACCCGGGCTCGACAGCCTGCAGGTCGACGACCCGCTCGGGACCGGCGGCGTCGACCTCGGCGCCGGCACCGCCAACGAGGGCCGGGCCGCCATGGAGGCCGATCGGCCATGAGGCTCAACGCCCGTACCGTCATCAACGTCCTGCTCGTCCTGGCCGTCGGCGCATCGGCCCTGGTCTGGGCCGTGGTCGGTCTGGCCGGGCTGCGGCTCTTCGGCGATGACCGCGTCACCGTCCAGGCCGTCGTCAGCCGAGCCGCCGGCGCCCTCCCCGGGGCCGAGGTGACCTACCTCGGCCAGTCGGTGGGCACGGTGGACCGCAGCGAGTTCCTCGCCGAGGGGATCCTGCTCACCATGGACGTCGAGCTGCCGGACCGGGTGGCCGAGATGCTGCGCGCCGACGTCCGCCAGAAGTCGGCGCTCGGTGAGCCGTACGTCGACCTCGGTCCGGCCCAGGCCGACCCC
>JBKHVG010000078.1:0-8185 GCA_046570205.1 Acidimicrobiia bacterium | reverse complement strand
GCTGAGCTTCGCGATCTCCATCGGCTTTTTCGTGCCAGGCTGGCCGGCCGGACCGAGCAGCTCGAGTCGATCCTCGAGCGAGGTTCCACGCTGGCCACCGAGGGGTCGCGCCTCATCGCCGACACCCGTCCCCAGGTCGACCCCGTCCTCTCCGGGCTCGACGCCACCTTCGAGACGTTGGCCGATCGGCCCAACAAGGTGCGCGAGATCCTGACCCTCACCCCGCTGATGATCGATCGGTTCGGCAAGACCTTCGAAGGCGGCTACTTCTGGCTCGGCGCCGCCCACGTCCCCTTCGTCCCCGGTACCCCCCGGCTCGGCGTGCCGGTCACCGGCAAGGGCTTGCGCATCGACCGCATCTTCGCTCCTTCGGTCGCCCAGAAGATCACCGTCGACCTCGAGGCGTTGGGCATGCCGCAGTTCGGCGTGGTCCAGCTGCTCCCGAGCGAGCAGATCGGTGCCGCCGCCCAGGAGCCGGGCGGCCTCAGCCGCCTCATCGACGCCACCCGAGTCGATCTCGAGGACGAAGCCCCCGAGGTGGAGTGATCTGGGCCTGCCGCTGGCGCGGCCGGCGCTCAGAGCACCTGCACGCTCGTCACGAGGTCCTGGTCCCGGTCGACCTGCACCAGCAGACCGACCCGGACCACCCGGCTCTGGGGGGCCGCCTGCGCACCCTGCCCACTACCGTCCGTGCCCTCGCCGTCGGCGGGCGCCGCTGAAGGAGCTGTGATCTGTTGGTTGACCACGACGAAGAAGACGGCCGTCCCGTCATCGACCCGCTGCAAGGTGGGGCCGGCGACGATCTCGCCGGTGCTGACCGAGCCGCTGGCCTGGAGGTCGGCGACGAAGGTCTCGCCCATGGTGGCGCGGAATTCCTCGGCGAAGGCCGGGGTGCCGAGGGCGAGGATGCGCTCGATGTCGGCCTCGACCCGGCCGGAGTCGAAGGTGGTCACCGCGCCGGCGAACCGCTCGACCAGGGCCAGCTCGTCGGTGTCGGCGCTGGGGACACCCCCGCCGTCGTCGGCGGCGGCGGCGACGCCGAACCCGGCGAGGGCGACACCGCCGGCCAGGGCGACTCCAGCAGCGACTCGGGACCGGGCGACACGGCGGATCATGACGAGACGCTACCGCGTGGACGTCTCGCCACCTGGGTCGCCGCCGGCGTCCTGGCGGCGGTGGGGGTCGGGGCGTTCGCGGTCGCCGCCGGGGGCGACGACACCAGCGATCGCGAGGAGGTCCTGGCCTTCTCCGAGGAGTTCATCGAGCTGTTCACCGCCTACGACCACGAGACGTTCAAGGAGACCGAGGCTGCCATCACCGAGCGCTCCACCGAGGCCTTCGCCAGCCGGTACCGGTCGCTGCTCGGTGGTGCCGGCTTCGTCGAGGCCCTGCGGGAGAACGACGCGAGGGCCACGTCGGAGATCAGCGTCGGACCGCTGGTCGCCACCCTGGCCGACCACGAGGCCCGCACCTTCGCCATCGTGGATCAGGAGGTCACCGGCACGCAGTTCGACGAGCCGCAGCGCAGCCGTCTGCGGGTCGAGGTGGTCCTGGTCGAGACCCCGGACGGCTGGGTCGTCAGCGACGTCGAGACGACCTGAGCCGGTCCAGCTCGCTGGTCACCAGCCGGCGGCGAGGACGATGGCGCCCTGCAGGGCGCCGACGGCACCGCCCAGCACGCCGCCGATGACGACGAGGATGACCTCGTCCTCCTCGAAGATGCCCCGCAGCATGCGCTCGAACTGGTGCTTGTCGAGGACCGAGAGCCGCTCCTCGATCAGCTGGTCGAGCCGCAGGCTGTGGGACAGGTGCTCCTCCACCAGGCCCCGGGCCTGGGGCACCAGGTCGGCCAGGCGCTGGGTGAGGACGAAGGTGACCTTGTCGAGCTGCTCGTCACTCGGCTCGGTACCGGCGATCATGGCCAGCATCGGCCGGAACGCATCGAGCTGGCCCCGGGCCTGGCCGACCAGGTCGGCGACCAGCTCGCCGGCCGCCGGGTTGGCGCTGACGTGGTCGATGAGGTTGGCCGGCGTGAGCACCTCGTTGCCGGCGATGCGCCCGTAGTCGTGGGCGATCTCGGCCTGGCGCTTCGGGAACATGCCCTGGTACGTGACGAGCCCGAAGTAGCGACGGGGCTCGAGCGGGCGGAAGATCATCTGGATGGCGAGCCAGTTGGTGCCGAGGCCGACGATGGCGCCGACGATCGGCATCGTCCACCACAGGCCGAACACCGAGTACGCGGCAGCTTGGAACACGCCGACGGCGAAGCCGAAGACGCCGCCGTAGATCTCGATGAAGCGCAGCTCTCGGTGACCGACCTCCTGGGCGACCCGGGCCAGCCGATCGGCGTTCGGGCCGCTCAGCTCCTCGACCACCAGTCGGTCCAGGTCGATGAGGTCCTCGGCCTTCTCCCCCATGCCCACCAGGGCCTGGCCGACGCTCTGCTCCACCTGGCCGAGCACCAGGCCCCGCACCTGCTCCCGGGCCTCCGGCGCCATGGCGTCCCAGGTGCCCGGGGCCACGATGTCGAGCGCCTCTCCGAGCATGGCGTCGATCTCGCCCGGGTGGGCGGCCACGAGCCGCTGCACCAGGCCGTGGGCGTCGAGCCGCTCCACCATGTCCTCGGGGCTCAGGACGTGCCCGGTGGTGGTGGCGATCTCGGCGGCGAACTTGGGTGCCAGCCGGTACACGATGCCCTGCCACTTGAGCGGCCCCACCCCCCAGGGCTGGCGGGGATAGAACACCATCTTCACCGCCGCCCAGTTGGTGATGTAGCCGATGAAGGCCGTGATCAGGGGGACGGTGATGTAGAGGACGAGCGTGTCGCTCACGGGGGACCTCCGTGGTCGGGTTCACACATGGTTCGACCCCGAGACCGCGTTGTCCTCCGACCGCGGCGCGGTCGGAGGACGACGCACCAGCCGTCAGCTCTTGACGACGTTGAGGAGCTGGCCGATTTCCTCGTTGGCGTTGTCGGGGACGATGAGGTCGTCCAGCGACGCGATCGTGTCCCAGTTGTCGCGCACCTGCTCGGGGGTGAGCTCCTTGGAGTAGTAGCCGAGCGGTTCGGCGACCACGACGCGGCTGACCCGACCGCCGGCGACGGACAGGATCTGGCCGGTGACGTCGCACTGGTCCGACGCCAGGTACACCACCACGGGGGCGACGAGCTCGGGGTCGAGGGCGTCGGCCATGGGGCCGAGCAGCTCCTCGGTCATGCGGGTGCGCGCCCCGGGCGCGATGACGTTGGCGAGCACGTTGCGCTTGCGGCCCTCCTGGGCGAGCGCCTTGGTGAAGCCGACCAGGCCCATCTTCGCGGCGCCGTAGTTCGTCTGCCCGAAGTTGCCGAACAGCCCGGCCGCGGACGTGGTGTTGACCACCCGGCCGTAGCCCTGCTCGCGCATCAGCTTCCAGGCCGGCAGGGTCACCCAGAACGCCCCGTACAGGTGGACCTGCATGACCGGGTCGAGCAGCTCGGGGGTGAGGTTGTGGAACGCCTTGTCCCGCAGGATGCCGGCGTTGTTGACCACGATGTCGACCCGTCCGAAGGCGTCGACCGCCGTCTTCACGATCGCCTCGCCGCCCTCCTGGGTGGCCACGGAGCTGGTGTCGGCAACGGCTTCGCCGCCGGCGGCGTTGATCTCGTCGGCGACCTGCTGGGCCGGCCCGGCGTCGGCGCCGCTGCCGTCCACGGTGCCGCCGAGGTCGTTGACCACGACCCGGGCACCCCGGGTGGCGAGCGCGAGGGCGTGCTGGCGGCCGAGGCCGTGGCCGGCGCCGGTCACGATCGCGACCTGTCCGTCGAAACCGATGTCGGTCATCTGATCCTTCCCGCCGGGGACGTTCCCCGGCACATGTGACAACGGAGATCATATGTCCTACCGTTGCGCCTCGTCCGAGCCCGACCCGTGCGGCGGGCAGCGGACACCGGCCCACAGGAGGACAGATGACGATCGACGCGCCGACCAGCGTGCGTGAGGAAGCGGAGCGCTGGTTCCAGGAGAACTGGGACCCGGAGCTGACCCTCGGGCAGTGGTGGGAACGCCTGGCCGAGAGCGGCTGGGGGTTCCCGACCTGGCCCGAACGCTGGTTCGGCAAGGGGCTCTCGAGCGACCAGGCCAAGCAGGTCGGCGCCGCCCGGGCCGCCGTCGGCGCCGTGGGCCCGCCGAGCGGCATCGGCGTGATGATGGCCGGCCCCACGATCATCGACCACGGCACCGACGAGCAGTGCCAGCGGTTCCTGCCCAACATGGTCAGCGGCAAGGAGGTGTGGTGCCAGCTCTTCTCCGAACCCGGCGCCGGCTCCGACCTGGCCGGCTTGCAGACCAGGGCCGAGCGCGACGGGGACGAGTGGATCGTCAACGGCCAGAAGGTGTGGACCTCCGGTGCGCAGTTCTCGCGCTGGGGGATCCTCATCGCCCGCACCGCGGTGGACGTGCCCAAGCACGAGGGCATCACCTACTTCGTCATCGACATGGACCAGCCCGGCATCGAGGTGCGTCCCCTCAAGGAGATGACCGGCGGGGCCACGTTCAACGAGGTGTTCCTGACCGACGCCCGGGTGCCGCACGACAACGTCATCGGTGACGTGAACCGCGGCTGGGGTGTGGCGGTCACCACGCTGGCGCACGAGCGGAACTCCCTCGGAGCTTCGGGCATGGGCGGGCAGGGGGGCGCCATGATCGGCAGCAACGACCTCGACCGCCCCGCCGGCAAGCGCAGCCGCGGCGGCGGCGACATGGCCGGCATGGCGATGGCGTTCGGCGGTGGTGGCTCGATGATCGCCGGCCTGCCCGCCCTCGTGGGTCGGGCCGACGACAAGGTCCTGCGCGACAAGGTGATGCGCATCTACACGCTGATGGAGATCGCCCGCTTCACGAGCCTGCGGGTGCAGGCGGCCAAGGCCGCCGGGCGGGGCCCGGGCCCGGAGGTCTCCACCGGGAAGCTGGCCGCCTCCGAGATGGTCCGCCAGCTCCGCGACGTCGGCCTCGAGGCCCTCGGTCCCCACGGCCAGCTCATGGGCGACGACACGCCGCTCGGCGGCATGCTCCAGCAGCTGGCGCTGTTCAGCCCGGCCATCTCCATCGCCGGCGGGTCCGACCAGATCCAGCGCAACATCATCGGCGAGCGGGTGCTGGGCCTGCCCGGTGAGCCCCGCGTCGACAAGGACGTGCCCTTCGCCGACCTGAAGGTGGGGACGCAGCGATGAGCGATCCGTCCCGTTCGGAGGTCCGCCGGGTCCGCACCGGCGCCGGTCTCACCGTGGTGCTCGAGCGCTTCGGCGGGCCCTCCGACCTCCCGCCCGTGCTCCTCCTGCACGGTGGCGGCCAGACCCGCCACAGCTGGTCCGGCACCGCCGGGCAGCTGGCCGCTCGCGGCTACGAGGCCTGGACCATGGACCTGCGCGGTCACGGCGACTCCGAGTGGGCGCCCGACGGCGACTACACCACCGACGCCATGGTCGAGGACCTCGACGCGGTGTGCGCCGAGATCGGTCGGCCACCGGTGGTCGTCGGGGCGTCGATGGGCGGCATGGTCGGGCTGGTCAGCGAGGGGTCGCTGCGTCCCGGCCGCTTCCAGGGCCTCGTCCTCGTCGACATCGCCACCCAGCTCGAGGCGGCCGGCGTCGAGCGCATCGTCGGCTTCATGTCGGCGGCGCCCGATGGCTTCGCCACCCTCGACGAGGCGGCCGACGCCATCGCCGCCTACCGGCCCAACCGGCCCCGCCCCACCAACCTCGACGGGCTGCGCAAGAACCTGCGCCAAGGCGAGGACGGTCGCTGGCGCTGGCACTGGGACCCGGCGTTCCTCTCCGGCAAGAGCCGCGACGGTCGCACCGACGTCGACACGCTGGGTGAGGCCGCCCGGAGCCTGACCGTGCCGACCCTGCTGGTCCGGGGTCGCATGTCGGACATGTTGAGCCTGGAGGGCGTGGCCACGTTCCGCCAGCAGTGCCCCCACGCCCAGTTCGTCGACATCGCCGATGCCGGCCACATGGTCGTCGGCGACCGCAACGACGCCTTCACTGCGGCGGTGATCGACTTCGTCGACCAGCTCGCCGAGGACGACGGAGACGAGGAGCTGGCCAGCTGATGGTGCCCACCGACCCCCACCTGTTCCGGTTGCCCGCCGAGGGCGAGGACCGTCCCCGGTTGCTCGGCTCGTACGCACCCGAGTCGGGGCTCCACTTCTGGCCCCGCCGCAAGCGCTGCCCGGTCACCCGCACGCCGGTGCAGGACGTCGAGCTCGGCCCGGTGGGCACGCTGTACGCCTGGACGTTCCTGCACGTTCCCCGCATGGGCAAGGTGTCCTTCGGCGACACCGGCGGCTATGCCGTCGGGCAGGTCGACCTGCCGGAGGGCGTCCGGGTGCAGGCACCGCTGATGGGCTCCCAGCAGGACTGGTCCATCGGTGACGAGATGGCGCTCACGCTGTTCCCGGTGGGGACCGATGACGATGGCCAGGAGCTGGTCACCTTCCGATTCGAGGTGGTCCGATGACGTCCAAGATGGCTCGCCGGGTGTTCGTGGTCGGGGTCGGGATGCACCCGTTCGGCAACGAAGGCATCCCGGCCACCGACATGGGCTACGTCGCCGGTGTGGCCGCGCTGGACGACGCCGGCATCGACTTCCCCGACGTGGGCGCCCTCTACAACGGCTACATCGGTGGCGGGATGATGACCGGGGTGCACCTGGCCAAGGACCTCGGCCTCACCGGGCTGCCCGTCACCCACGTCGAGAACGCGTCGGCCACTGGGTCAACCGCCTTCGGGGAGGCCGTCCACGCCGTGGCCGGCGGACGGACAGACGTCGCCATGGCGCTCGGCTTCGACGACATGAACCGCATGGCCGGACTCGGCCGCAGCGGCCGCGGCGGGCTCGGCGCCGAGGACGTCATGCTCCCGGCGGCGTTCTTCGCCATGTGGGCCACCCGGCGCATGCACGAGGTCGGCACCTCGGTGGAGACCTTCGCCGCCATCGCGGCGAAGAACTGGAACCACGCCCGGGAGAACCCGATGGCGCAGCGCCGGGCCGACCACGAGGTCACGGTCGAAGAGGTCCTGGCCTCGACCATGATCTCCTACCCCCACACCTCCAAGATGGCGTGCGCCGCCGGCGGCGGCGCGGCGGCGGCCATCGTCGCCTCCGAAGAGGTGGCCCGCCGCCTCGGCGGACCCATGATCGAGGTCGTGGCCTCCCAGCAGCGCTCGGAGACCTACACCGAGGGCCACGTCTTCCTCGGTGCGGTCATCGGGCCGTCGCAGATGACCCGGGACACCGCAGCCGACGCCTACGAGCAAGCCGGGCTCGGACCCAACGACCTCGACATGGTGCAGGTCCACGATGCGTTCCCGGTGGAGGAGCTCGTGTACTACGAGCTGCTCGGGATCTGCGGCGACGGCGAGGGCGACAAGCTGGTGGTCACGGGCGAGACGAGCCTGGGTGGCCGCATCCCGTTCAGCACCGACGGCGGGCTCACCGCCCGTGGCCATCCCGGCGGCCCCACGGGTCTGGCCCAGATCCACGAGACCGTCCTCCAGCTCCGCGGCGGTGCCGGCCCCCGCCAGGTCGACGGCGCCCGCACGGGCCTGTGCCACATGGCCGGCGCCGGTTCGGTCTGCGTCGTGCACATCCTCCAGCGGGCCTGACCCGCCGGGCGGTCAGCCCTGGTGGCGGAGGCCGTCACCGAGCCCGTCGAGGGCGGCCGTGACGAGCGCCATCAGATCGGTCCGGCCGTCGTCGTGCAACCAGGTGGTCAGCGCCGACCGCAGGGCGGCCATGCAGCCCGCCGCCAGCAGCTGGGGGAGCAGCGAGGTCTCCGGGCGGCCGGCCCGCTGGGCGGCGAAGGTCCGGATGACCCCTTCCCAGTCGGCCTGGTGGCCGAGGCTGCGGGCGTGGACCGACGGCGTGGCCAGCACGAGACGGGCCTGCTGGAGGAACTCCGTGCTGCCGGTCTCGTAGTCGTGGGCGAGCTCCAGCACCGCGCCCCGCACCGCGTCGAAGGCGCCCTCGGCGGCCGGCCGCTCTCGCAGCGCCTGCTCCAGCCGCTGGAGTCGGCTGGCATCGGCAGGCAGGAGGGCGTCTTCCTTGGTCTCGAAGTACCGGAAGAACGTGCGCCGGGAGATGCCGGCGGAGGCAGCGATGTCGTCCACGGTCACGGCATCGAAGCCGCGGGCGACGAAGAG
>JBKHVG010000077.1:0-8412 GCA_046570205.1 Acidimicrobiia bacterium | reverse complement strand
ACTCCTCGACCACCCCATCCTCATCGAGCGGCCCATCGTCATCATCGGTGAACGCGCCGTCATCGCTCGTCCACCCGAGCGGGTTCTCGAGCTCATCGACAGCATCGGCGACTCACCATGAACGACATGCCGGCGGCCATCCTGCTCACGGAACATCTGCGACACGGACCGGCATCCTCTCCGGCGTGATGCTCCCGCCACCGACTTCACCCGCCTCGTCGGCTGCCGACTGCCGATCCAGCAGGCCGGGATGGGCTCTGTGCGCGCCTCACCGAGTCCTGCGCACCGCTGCTGAAGCCGTCGACGACCCGCCCGACCGGCGGTCACCGGTCCCGCCGACACGCAGTTTCACCGGCGACGTGCACGGCGCCGCGCTGTACGCCGGGACCTCCGTCGGCGACGTCAACGCCATCACATCCGCGCCGGCCGCGATCCGCACGCTCGTCGCCGAGTGCACAGCTGCGCTCGCCGCGGCGAAGGCACGCGAAGCACGGCGATCCGAACGATCGACGGGTTCCACTGCCACGATGACGGGCTCGTTCGACGAGGCGAGCTCCGTGAGAAGCAGCGTGAGAAGCAAACTACGATCAAGCCGGTCACCGGCGGTCATCGGGGGCGACTCTGGCATCCGCGAAAGCCCTGGTAGCGGGTAGCAAGTGATCATCGAGGCGACCGTCGGCAAACCGCCACCTCAGACCTACGGATCAGAAGGTTGGGGGTTCGAGTCCCTCCGAGCGCGCTGAAGTCCCAGGTCAGAGGCCCGCGGGCTGACCGGCCAAGGAATTCCTCCCCGACTTGGCACTCCCTTGGCACTCCGACGGCTTAGTACGCCGAGGAGGACGCCATGCGAGGGAGCATCCAGCAACGAGGTACCACCAGCTGGCGGGTGAAGGCCTACGTCGGGCGCGACAGCACTGGCCGGAAGCGCTACGTCCAGCGAACGGTCCGCGGCACGAGACGTGACGCCAGCCGCGAGCTGTCCCGGCTCGTGGTCGACGTGAATGAGGGCCGGTACGTCGCCAGCCCGGCGATGACGCTCGACGAGCTGCTCGACCGGTGGCTCGCGGTGAAGCGGGCGGCCGTCGAGCCGTCAACGCTGACGAGCTACGAGTGGGTGGCTCGCACCTACATCCGACCTGCGCTCGGCGACCGCAAGGTCGGGGCGCTGCGGCCGGTCGACCTCGACCTGCTCTACAGCGAGCTCTCCGCCCGGGGGCTGGCGACGCGCACCGTGCGCATCTGCCACACCGTGCTGCGCCAGTCGCTCGAGCAGGCCCGACGATGGGGGTACATCGCCCGCAGCCCGGCGGTGGATGCGTCACCGCCGCCCCAGCGGCGCAAGGAGGTGACCCCGCCGACGGTCGAGCACGTCCTCGCGCTGCTCGAGGCCGCCCATGACGAGGACCCGGTCTTCGGGACCTACCTCTGGGTGAAGTCGGCCAGCGGGTGCCGCCGAGGCGAGGTGTGCGCGCTGCGGTGGTCCGACATCGACCTCGACCGGGCCGAGCTGGCCGTGCGCCGGTCGATCGTCCAGCTCGGCCCAGAGCTGCGGGAGAAGGACACCAAGACCCACCAGAGCCGCCGCCTGGCCCTCGACGAGGCGACGGTGGCGGTCCTGCGCCAGCACCGGCGCCGTCAGCGCGAGCAGGCGCTCACCCTCGGGGTGGCGGTCGCCGAGGATGCGCTGCTCTTCGCCTCGCCCGAGGGGCGCCCGTGGCGGCCAGACGTCGTCACCAACCGCTTCGGCAGGCTCCGTGCCCGACTCGGCCTCGACCACGTGCGACTGCACGACCTCCGGCACTTCGTCGCCTCGGTGCTCATCGACGGCGGGATCCCGATCTCCACGGTGAGCACCCGGCTGGGGCACAGCCAGATGTCGACGACACTCAACCTCTACACCCACGCCCTGCCGGCCACCGACCAGCGCGCCGCCGCCTACCTCGGCGGCCTGCTCACCAGCAGAGCGACACCGACCGCACGAGCCACCTGAGCCCGGACGGCGGCGCAGCCATCCGCACGCCACGAACCGACGGAACAAGCGTCGGGCGAGACGGCTTAGGAGGGCATGGAAGCCAACCCACGCCCCCTCGTCCTCACCGTGGAGCAGACGGCCAAGGTCCTCGGCATCGGACGATCCACCGCCTACGACCTCGTGCGAGCCGGCGACATCCCGAGCCTGCGCCTCGGCCGCCGCCTCGTCATCCCAGCCGCCGCCGTCGCCGACGCCCTCGACCTCCCCCTCGAGATCGTCCAGCAGGCAGTGGGACCCGCACCGGCAGCGTCCGCCGTCGACCCGGCACAAGCGATCGCCACCTCCGACCAGCGCCTCTTCCAGTAGTCGCCGTCGTCGGCGCCGTTGCCCCGCCCGATAGGTGTCGTGCGCAGCGCCGGGCTATCCGGCAATCTCCTGCGTTCGGGTGAATAGCCCGACACAGCACCGACGGGCGTAGTTGGATCGGCGCATGAGCATTGACGGGCTCGATCCCGAGATCCGCAAGGACGAGGCACTGCTTGGCCGCGTCCGGGCCGTGGCTGTTGCCGTGCTTAGCCGACACGGCGACGACCTCGCACTGGCGCAACCGACGAACGGCTGGGTCAATCCGGGGTGGCTCACAGACCGGCACGCGGTACGGGTCGGTCTTGTACCGGCGCAACGGCGACTTCACCGTGAAGCCGCAGTGGGTCGTGCACTTCCAGCTGAAGTCGGGTACCCAGAAATCGTCGAGGTCGGCGTGATCGACGGGCACGAGTACCTCCTCACGCGCCGGATTGAGGGAACAGACCTTGCCGCGGTGTGGGCGACGTTGACGCCGACGGTTCGCGCCGACGCGCTCCGCCAGATGTGGGACCTCGCCGATGCCGTCCACCGCACGTCTCTCGGGGCGCCGAAGATCGCCGAGCTGGGCTCGTCGCCCTTCTACGCAGACACACCCGCTGATGCCTTTGACGCTCTGAACGCCGTCCATGCGGCGGGGCTGTTCACGACGTCTGAAGCCAGCACCCTCGCCATGCAGGTCGAACGCTTCTACGCACGCCGACCCGAGGTGCCGGCGGTCTTGAACCATGGCGATCTCTACATCGGGAACGCCTTGTGGAACGGGCGCAAGGTTGTCAGCCTGTTGGACTTCGAGTTCGCAGTCACCGCCCCGATGGAGCTGGACCTCAACGAGCTCGCGAAGCATGTGTTCGGACCGGACACTGCTCACGAGGGCGAGTCGTCACTCTCTCCGGAGCAGCGCACGCTGCGAGATGTCGCTTCGAGATCGCAACTCGATGCCGTGCTGTTGGTCGGATACTCGATCCTGCTCGAAACATGGTTCACCAGGCGGGAGTTGCACCGCCGGACGCTGGACGAGGTCCGGGCCACGGACAGCTACCAGCGGCTCGTTGCGTTGGCCGACGGTGAAGGCGGCTATCTCGCCCCCATGCTGCGCACCTGAGCTGCCCCGCTGACCTACGGAGCGCCGTCCCTATGTGCCGATCGTTGGAGGCGTGATCGGACGCGAATCGTCCTTCCGAGCGTTAGGTCCGTCGAGGGAATGGGCTCTGGAGCTGGTCGCTGGACTGGGCAGCACCGGATCGGTGGTCTCGGAAGCCCCCAGACCTCGGGTGACGAGCGGACCGTTGGCGGACTCGTCCCGGGAGTCGCCCGCGGCTCCGGCCTGCCGGCCGATCGGGCGGTGCGAGCTGGGAATGCACCCGTCTGTCGGCTCGGATGTGCTTGTTCGAGGGCAACTCGGCGCGCAGCGCCGAGGCGGCATTGCGCCTGACAGTTTCATTGACGAGGAGGTGAGAGTCCTGCCCCGAGCTTTGGTCGTTGAAGTTCGGTAGTCGGAGCCCAGGGCGTCCGGGTGACCGGGGGTCTGGAGGGGGCCGAGACGAAGCCGCAGTCCGGAACGAACAGTGAAGCGTGTACATGGCCTTGTGCAGTGGTGACCTGCCTGTCGCCAGGGAAGCCGAGGACCTCGACGTCGTGATTGAACGACCAGACGTCGGGGGCTGTGCAGGGTGCACACGACCGGGCGTGGCGAAATCGCCAATGAGGTGACTCAGGGAGACCTCGTCGAGTCCCGCGTGGTTCTTGCTCACGACGCCAAGCCCGTTGGGGTGGCCGGTGGTCCACGATGGCCCGGTCGGCGGATCGAAGCGGGAGCGGGTAGGGGAGCTATAACCCGAAGGGGAAAGGCGCATCCGATGCTCGGCGAGGAGTCAGACGACTCGTAGTAGTGCTGAAGGCGGGGTAACGCCCGCTGACCCGCTGCCGGGATGTGAGCGGGCGGCCTGTGCGCCAAACGCGTGCGGTGTCCGGTGAAGGGGTCGGCCGAGACCAAGTCGTGAAGCGAGCGGCACGGGTCTGCGAGGAAACGGATCAGTCCACGGACCGCCGAGCGGGGATGGGGCTGGCTGCCGGACGCGGGACCCACGACGCGAGGAGAGCGGCTGAGAGACAGGAGGTGCTGGCCGTGGGCCAGCTGTTGGAACAGATCGCCGAGCCGGCCAACCTCGTAGCGGCGTGGACGCGTGTCCGCGCCAACGCGGGGGCGGCGGGGATCGACGGTCAGACCGTGGCCGCGTTCGCAGCCGATGCCGAGCATCAGCTCGAGTCGTTGCGTCGCCGGTTGCTCTGCGCGGAGCGTTATGTTCCCCCGCCGGTTCGGAGGGTGGAGATCCCCAAGCCAGGCAAGCCGGGACAGACCCGGCCCCTGGGTATCCCCACGGTGGCGGATCGGGTGGTGCAACAAGCCACCCGGCAGGTCATCGAGCCGTTCTTCGAGGCGAAGTTCTCCCCAGCCAGCTTCGGCTACCGGCCGGGCAGGAGCGCCACCAGGGCGGCGTGGTGGGTGCGGGAAGCGATCCGTCGGGGCGACCAGTGGGTGGCCGAGTTCGACATCGTCGGGTTCTTCAACCATCTCCGGCACCCTCGCCTGTTACGCGAGGTGGCCCGGGAGATCGAGGACCCCGAGGTGATCGGGCTCATCCGCCGGTGGCTGCAAGCCGGGGTCCTCACCGAGCAGGGCGTCACGCCCTCAACGGCGGGCACCCCCCAGGGCGGGGTGATCTCCCCGTTGCTGGCCAACATCTACCTCCACCGTTTGGATCAGGAAGTGCGGGCAGCCGGACACCGGCTGATCCGCTACGCCGATGACTTCGTGATCCTGGCCGATCGACGCTGGAAAGCCGAAGCCGCTGACCGGCTGGTGCGCAGCATCCTTGCTGACATCGGCCTCGACGTGGCCGAGGACAAGTCCGGCATCCATCGGGTCGACGACGGGTTCGAGTTCCTCGGGTTCGCCTTCCACGGCACCCGCATGGTTCCCCGCCCGGCGTCGCTGACCAGGTTCAAGGAGCGGGTGCGACTCATCACCCGACGCAACTCGCCCGTGTCCCTGCAACAGGTGGCCAAGGATCTCAGCCCCGTCCTTCGCGGATGGGGCAACTACTACGCCCAAGGCGACGTAGGCGATCTGTTCCGCCGCCTCGACAAGTGGATACGCGAACGACTGCGGTTCAAAGCAGCCGGCCGGGCCACCAAGACCATGCGCTACAAGCTGACCAACCAACGGCTTGCAGACCTCGGACTTGTCAGCCTGGTCGACCTCCGCCGAACCCGCCTCTCGCCCGCCCAGGGCTAACTCTTGGACCAGCCGGATGCGAGCCCCGCATGTCCGGTTGGGATGGGGGGAGCCTGGCGGCAACGCCAGGCTCCTACCCGGTGCAGTTGGACCGCGATGGCGCGCCCGGTGCCTCCATGTGCCGCGATTCCGCTCCCCGGCTGCTCCCTTTTCGCTCCCCGGGGGTGCTAGAAATGGGGTCTGACCAGGGATTTCTCTGGGTCGCCAGCGGTACTGCAAAGCCCTGTACGGGGGTTCGATTCCCCCCGCCACCTCCAACGGACCAGCGGGTTCGAAGGGACGAGCATGTTCTTCCCCTACGGGTTCGACCTGCGCTACGCCCCTCTGTGGGGACCCTTCGCAGCCTGGCCCGGCCGATCCGGCGTCACGCTGACCGACGAGGTGTTCCGCGCCACCCTCGGTCCGCTGACGCTCGAGACCCCGCGCACCAACGTGGTCGGCGGTCACGTGACGGAGGGGTACCGCTGGTACAAGGCGGTCGGTCCTCGCCTGTCACGGGTGGACGACGGTCTGACCTTCGGCACCAACGCGGCCCGTGGCGTGTGCGTGCACTTCGCCAGCCCCGTGCCGCGCGTGATCGGCTTCAAGCCCCACTCGGCCCTCACCGTCACGGTCGCCGACTGTGAGGCGCTCGTCCAGGCCATCGGCGACGACACCCCCCAGCGCAGCCCCGAAGGGTGAGCCCCGCGCAGCTCGGCTCGGCACCGCGCCGATGTGCTCCGGCCCAACGGCGTTCGTGTCGGTCGTACCATCCGCCCATGTCCGCGTCCGTCCCGCCGTCGCCGAGGCGCGACGGCGTCGAGCCCGTCTTCCGGCACCTCGACGATCCCGACGTCCCGTGGCAGCCGGTCAAGGCGCAGCGCAACGCTGATGGCACCACTGCTCACGTGTGGGAGAAGTGGCTCGCGTTCTCGCCCGATCCGCAGTACCTCACCCTCTACGCGAGGTACGACCCGGGGATGATCGTGCGGCGGCACGGCCACTTCTCGCCCCACGTCGTCTTCGTCCTCGAGGGGGAGGCGACCTTCGGGGACCGGCGCTGTCCCGCCGGCACCCACATCGAGCTGCCGCTGAGCGCCGCCTTCGGCCCCGTCGTGGCCGGGCCGCAGGGCGCCGTGATGTTCGAGGTGATGATGGGCGATCCCCGCAGCTGGGGCGACGACCCGGACGCGTTCGAGGCCGCCCTCGCCGCCCACGGGGCTGAGCGCCTGCCCGACCCGCCCCTTGAGTACCCCGAGTGGCTCTCGGACCTTCGATCTCACTGGGATGGGCGCCATGGCGGGCTCCGGCTCCGTGCCGCGACCGCGGAGGACCGTCGCTTCCTCGAGCGGATGCTCGTCGTCCCGGCGCACTGGCGGCCGGGCGCGCCCCTGCCGCCGGTGGCGGAGGTGCTGGCTCAGCCCGAGCTTGCGCACTACGTCGACGGATGGCCCCGCGAGGGCGACCTCGGTGTGGTGGCCGTGGACGACGACGGCGAACCCGTCGGCGCTTCGTGGTGCCGCCGCTTCTCGGCTGAGGACCCCGGCTACGGCTTCGTGGCCGAGGACGTGCCCGAGGTGAGCATCGGGGTCGTGGCCGAGGCGCGGGGTCGCGGTGTCGGGCGGGCGTTGCTCACTGCGCTCATCGAGGAGGCGTCGCGACGTGGCATCGGGCGGGTCAGCCTCAGCGTGGAGACCGACAACCCCGCGATGCGGCTCTACGAGGACCTCGGGTTCGTCGTCGTCGCCGAACCGGCCGGCTCGGCGACGATGGTGCGGGACCTCCCCTGACCGGGCCCGCCGATCGCTCGCCCTAACGTGACGTCGGTGGCCACCGACCAGCACCGCGCCGTCAGCGCCGGCGCACCGATCGACCCGCACCCCGCGTCGCCGGCGTGGTTCCGGCGGGCGCTGTCCGTCCCCTTCGAGGACGGCACGGTCGAGGTGCGAGGGACGTCGATCCACTACCTCGCCTGGGGCGAGCCCCACCGACGAGGCCTCGTGTTCGTCCACGGCGGCGGCGCCCACGCCCATTGGTGGACCCACGTCGCCGCCACCTTCGCCGAGGACCTGCGCGTGGTCGCCATCGACCTGTCCGGTCACGGCGACAGCGGGCATCGGGACAGCTACGACATCGAGCTCTGGGCCACCGAGGTCATGGCCGTGGCCGCGACCGGCGGGATCGTCGGCCGCCCGGTGGTGGTGGGGCACTCCATGGGCGGGTTCGTCACCATCGCCACCGCCGCCATCCACGCCGAGGACCTGGCGGGAGCGATCGTGTGCGACTCGCCGGTCACCCAGCCGGACCCCGAGGTGGAGTCGTACCACCTGAAGGAGGCGTTCGGACGCCTCCGCACCTACGCCTCCGTCGACGACGCCCTGGCCCGGTTCCGCACCGTGCCGCCCCAGGACCACTACCTCGACTACGTGATGGACCACGTCGGGCGCCGGTCGCTGCGACCCGTCGAGGGCGGCTTCCAGTGGAAGTTCGACCAGGGCGTGTTCGAGCAGTTCGCCGGCGGGATGCGCGGCATCGCCTTCCCGTACCTGAGCGAGGTCCGCTGCCGCCTCGCGCTGCTGCGCTCGGAGCACGGCCTCATCACCGACGACATCCGGGCCGACATGTACGAGGGGATGGGTCGGGTGACCCCGATCATCGAGATCCCCGAGGCCGGGCACCACCCGATGCTCGATCAGCCGCTCGTCCTGCTCACCGCCATCCGAGCCCTGCTGGCCGACTGGGACCACAGCGAGCCCCACCGTCCCCTGCACCCGTAGACGAGGTCTGTGGACGGGCTGCT
>JBKHVG010000076.1:0-8495 GCA_046570205.1 Acidimicrobiia bacterium | reverse complement strand
CGCCGTGCTCGCCGCACACGCCGGTCTCGATGTCCGGCTTCGTCCCACGCGCCCCGTCGAGCGCGATGCCCATGAGCTGGCCGACACCCTTCGCGTCGATGCTGGCGAAGGGGTTCTCGCGCAGGACCTTGTCCGACAGGTACTGGAGCAGGAACGCCTGCTCGGCGTCGTCGCGGCTGATGGCGAAGGTGGTCTGCGTGAGGTCATTGGTGCCGAAGGAGAAGAAGTCGGCGTGCTCGGCGATCTCCGCGGCCGTGAGGGCGGCGCGGGGCACCTCGATCATGGTGCCCACCTGGTACTCGACCCGCCGGCCCGCCGCCTCGAACACGGCCTCGGCGACCTCGTCGATCAGCTGGCGCTGGCGGGCCAGCTCCTCGGCGTCGCTGACGAGCGGGACCATGATCTCCGGGCGCGGGTCTCCGCCCCGCTCGGCCACCTGCACCGCAGCCTCGAAGACCGCCTGGGCCTGCATGCGAGTGATCTCGGGCATCGTGATGCCGAGGCGGACGCCCCGCAGGCCGAGCATCGGGTTCGTCTCCCGCAGTGCCTCCACCCGGCCGAGCATGTCGCGCACCTCGGAGAGCTCGGCGACCAGGCGCTCGAGCGAATCGAGGTCGACGGCGCGCACCAGGCGCAGCTGCAGGTCGGTCTGGTGCCGGTGCAGCTCCTCCCACGACGGGAGGAACTCGTGCAGCGGCGGGTCGAGCAACCGCAGGATCACCGGCAGCCCGTCCATGGCCTCGAACAGCCCGGCGAAGTCGGCGCGCTGGAACTCGCGCAGCGCGTCGAGGGCCTCCTTGCGCTCGGCCCGGTTCGGCGCCGTGATCATGCGCTGCACGATGGGCAGCCGCTCCGGGTCGAAGAACATGTGCTCGGTGCGGCACAACCCGATGCCCTCGGCCCCGTAGGCCCGGGCGCGGGCGGCGTCCTCGGGCTCGTCGGAGTTGGCCCGGACGCCGAGGGTCCGGATGTCGTCGGCCCAGCCGAGCAGCGTCGTGAGCCAGCCGTTGTCGAGGTCGGGGGCGACCGTGTCGACCTTGCCGAGGTAGATGTTCCCGGACGTGCCGTCGATGGAGATCCACTCACCCTCGTGCGCGGTGTCGCGTCCGACCGTGAGCGTGCGGGTCGCCATGTCGATCTCGATGGCCGACGCACCCGTCACCGCCGGCTTGCCGAACTGGCGGGCCACCAGCGCGGCGTGGCTGGTGCGACCACCGCTGGAGGTGAGGATGCCGGCGGCGGCCAGCATCCCGTGCACGTCGTCCGGCTTGGTCTCGTGGCGCACCAGCACCACGTCGCGCCCCTCCTGCCCCCACCGCTGGGCCAGGTCGGGGTCGAACGCCACCACGCCGACCGCCGCGCCCGGCGAGACGTTGAGGCCCTGGGCCACCGGGGCCCGCCCGGCCAGCGCCTCCGACGAGAACTGGGGGTGGAGGAAGAAGTCCACCTGGTCCGGGGTCACCCGTCCCACCGCCTCGTCCCGGGTGATGAGGCCCTCGTCGGCCATGTCCGCCGCGATGCGCACGGCCGCCTGCGCGGTGCGCTTGCCGGTCCGGGTCTGGAGGAGCCACAGCGTGCCGTCCTCGACGGTGAACTCCATGTCCTGCATCTCGCGGTAGTGGTCCTCGAGCCGGCGGGCGATCTGGGCCAGCTGCTCGGCGGCGGCCGGGAGGTCCTCGGCCAGCTGCTCGATGGGCTTGGTCTCGCGGTTGCCGGCCACGACGTCCTCGCCCTGCGCGTTCAGCAGGTAGTCACCCTCCAGCGCAGCCTCGCCGGTGGTCGGGTTGCGGGACATCAGCACGCCGGTCCCCGACGTGTTGCCCGTGTTGCCGAACACCATCGCCACCACGTTGACCGCCGTGCCCAGGTCGTCGGCGATCCGGGCCGCCCGCCGGTAGTCGAAGGCCCGCCGGCTGTTCCAGCTGTGGAACACCGCCTCGGTGGCCAGCCGCAGCTGGTCGTAGGGATCCTCCGGGTAGGGGGTGGCCGAGCGGGCGTCGACGTGGGCGCGGAACGCGTCGACCGTGGCCCGCAGCGCGGCGGGCGGGAGATCGGCGTCGTTGATCACCCCGTGCTCGGCGCGATGGTGGCGCAGGATCTCCTCGAAGGGCTCGCCGTCCATGCCGAGCACGACGGTGGCGAACATCTGCACCAGCCGGCGGTGGGAGTCCAGCACGAAGCGCTCGTCCCCGGTGCGGGCGATCATCGCCGCCGCCACCTCGTCGTTCATGCCGACGTTGAGGACGGTGTCCATCATCCCCGGCATCGAGAACTTGGCGCCCGAGCGGACCGCCACCAGCAGCGGGTTGTCCGTGCCGCCGTAGGACTTGCCGGTGCGGGCTTCGACGGCGCGCATCGCGGCGAGCACCTCGTCCCACAGGCCGTCGGGGAGCGTGCCGTCGCCGGCGATGAACGCGTTGCAGGCCTCGGTGGTGATGGTGAACCCCGGCGGCACCGGGATGCCGAGCGATGCCATGTCGGCGAGGTTGGCTCCCTTGCCGCCGAGCAGCCCGCGGACCCGGTCCCAGTCACCGCCCACCGCCGCCTTCGCAGCGGCGAGGTCGTCGAACCCGTACACCCAGCGCGTCATGGACCGGTGTCTACCCGGCCTGGCCGCATCGCGACAGGGTCCCGGGTCAGCAGCCTCCCGACGGGCGATCCGGCACCCGCGGGTCCAGGACCTCGACGTGCACGTGAGGCCACCGGGGCGTGCCGGTCTCGCGATCGACCTGCGACTCGAACGGCAGCAGCGTGGTCCGGGGCGCCAGCTGGGTGATCCCGGCGACCAGCCGGTCGCCGGCCTGGACCTGCACGCCGGTGATGTGCAGGACCGTCACCTCGAGGTCGGGTGCGGCGTCGGGGCGGATCACCACCTTGTCGTCGCGGTAGCGGCAGTAGAGGACGTAGGTGCCCGCCGCCTTCACCGTCCCGGTGACCGGCGACCGCACGGCGGTGTCGGGCGGGACGACGATGTCGGCGGCGGTGCGGCTGCCCGTGCCCCGGTACCGGCTCGGCAGGGTGCGGGGCCGCACGGCGGTGGCGAGGGGGTCCTGCTGGCGGCCGCCGTCGTGGCCCGACTCGTGGAACCCGACCACGTCGACGAGGGCGACGGGGTGGACGAGCTGGACCGCACCGGCAGTGGCGTAGGGCTGGTACCCGGTGCCGGTGCCGCGGGTGGCGCGAGGCGGGGGTGCCTCCCCGGTGGTCCGTCGGTACTGCTCGTCGCTGGCGGCGAGGGACGACGCCAGCGCCACGTCACCCAAGCGCTGGACCTGCTCGACCCAGTAGGCGTGACCGTCGGCGTCCGGGGGCCGTCCGAGCACGGCCTGGAACAGCGTGGTCACGCGGGTGCGGCGCGACTCGACCGACGCGTAGAAGCCGGCGGCCACGTCGGTGCGGCTCGCGCCGGCGCGGACCTCCTCGATCCAGTAGCGGCGCCCGTCCGCCTCCGGCGCCCGTCCGAGGATGTCCGGGTAGATGCGGTCGACGAAGCCTTCGGGGGTGGACCCGCTGGCCGCGTCGTACTCGGCGCTGCCGTAGAGGAGCGCGGCGACCGCCTCCAGCGTGTGTCCGGCGGCGATGCGGCCCACCCAGTGGGCCCGACCAGCCGGCTCCGGCGGCCGCCCGAGCACGGCGCGGTACAGCTGGTCGACGCGGGAGCCGGCCCACTCGTCAGAGGCGGCGAGCGCCCGGGTGAGCGCGTCACGGTCGCCGAGGGCCACCGTGGCCGCCCAGCGCGCCGTCTCCCCCTCGGTGGGGCCCCGGCCGAGGAACAGCTCGTAGGTGGCGGCGACGTAGCCCCTCGCTGCGTCGGTGTCGGCCCGGGCGGCCGGCGCCGGTCCGACGGCCAGCGCCGACACCAGCATGGCGAAGGCCAGGACGGTGGCCCGCAGGGCCGTGCGCAGGCGGACCGCGGTCACGTCGTGACCCTACGGGCGAACCTCAGCCGGGGAGGTGGTCGGGGAGCCCGAAGCGGGCGAACAGCTCGGGGCCGATGAAGTTGTGATGGCCGACGATGCACCCCCCGGCGACCTCGATGACCTGGATGGCCCACGGGTGGCGGAGGCCGTGGTCGCCGGGCTTGGAGGCGGCGAAGCCGGCGGTGCCGTTCACATCGATGGGCAGCAGCGGTCGTCGTGCACGTCGGCGCAGGCGACGACGATGACGTGGGCGTCGGGGCCGAAGCGGCACTCGAGGGCGAGGCACTCCCCGTGGCCGTCGGGGTGGCGGACCCAGGCCCAGTGGCAGTGCTCGGTGTCGTCGGTGCAGTCCGGGCAGCCGTCCAGCGGCGCCGCGCTCACGACGCCTCCGCCAGCTCGGCGTCGGAGAGGGCGGCGACCAGCTCGTCCTTCGTCATCTTCGACCGACCGTCGATGCTGCGCCGCTGGGCCTGCTCGTACAGCTCGTCCTTGGACATCGAGGCGTAGTCGGCGCCCGACGAGGGCACCTCGGCAGCCGTGGCCCTCGGGACGTCGCCGCGCTTCTGGCGGGCCTCGTTGACGCTGGCCTCCAGCACGGCCATGAGATCGGTCACCGACGCCTTGGGTGCCTCCGGCTGCTCGATGACGATGCGCTCACCCTCGGCCTTGCGGGCCACCAGGTCGAGGACCCGCTCGCGGTAGGTGTCGGTGTACCTGTCCGGCTCCCAGTCCGAGGTGAGCGACTCGACCAGGCTGCGGGCGGCCGCCCGCTCGCGGTCGGTGATGTCGATGCCGTCGTCGAGCACCTTCAGCTCCCGGATGGCAGCCGGGCTGCGCACCTCGTCGCCGAAGTGCATGGTCTCGAGCACCAGGACGTCGCCCGCGTCGCCGTCGGCGGGCGACGCGACGCGGATGGCGGCCAGGCTCTGCTTGGCCCGCATGACGAAGCGGGCGATGGCCACCCGGTTCGACTCCTTCATCGCCTCGCGCAGCAGGGCGTAGGGCTTGGCCGCCGCCTGGTCGGCGGGGGCGAGGTGGTAGGTCTTGTCGAAGTACACCGGGTCGACGTCGTCGAGGTCGATGAAGTCCTCGATGTCGATCGTGCGGCTCCTGCCCGGCTCGACCGCCTCGAGCTCCTCGGGCGTGATGAGCACGTGGCTGCCGTCCTCGAGCTCGTAGCCCTTGACGATCGAGCCGTACTCGACCTCCTTGCCCGACTTCTCCGTGACCCGCTGGTAGCGGATGCGCTCGCCGGTGTCGGGGTCGAACTGGTGGAACCCGACCGAGCGGTCCTCGGTGGCGGTGAACAGCTTCACCGGGACGTTCACCAAGCCGAAGCTGATGCTCCCGGTCCAGATGGCGCGCGGCATGCGAGATCCATGCCCATGGCCGGGTGGCGCCAGACACCGAGGGACTCGACACCGCCATGGCCCACCCCGACGACGGGCTCATGCGTGCCGCCCGTCGACCTGCCCGGGGCGGTCGTCCCTGGGTTACGTTGCGCGGCCGTGGAGCTTCGGACCGACGACGTCACCCTGCACCTCGACATCGACGGGGCCGACGACGCCCCGCCCGTGCTCGTCCTGCACGGGATCACCCAGAGCACGGCGACGTGGGGATGGCTCGTGCCGCACCTCGTCGACCGGTACCGCGTCGTGCGCCTCGACTTCCGGGGGCACGGGCGGTCCGGCCGCACACCCGGCGCCTACACGTTCCGCCACTACATCGCCGACGCCACCGCGGTGTGCGAGCAGGTGCTGGGCCAGCCCACCGTCGTCATCGGCCACTCCCTCGGCGGCGGCGCGGCCGCGGGCCTGGCCCAGACCCGCCCCGAGCTGGTCCGGGGCGTGGTCCTCGAGGACCCGGCCATCATGGCGCCGCCGTCACCGGGCACGGCGCCGCTGGAGGGCAACTCGCTGCTGGACAGCTTCCGGCTCATGCGCGAGTCGATCCCCCGGATGCAGGCGGCCGGCATGGCGCCGGCCGATCTGGTCGAGATCATGCGGGCCGCACCGAGCTCGTCGGGCCCGTCCTTCGGTGAGATGGTGCACGACGACGCGCTGGAGGCCATGGCCCAGTCGATGCTGCAGCTGGACGCCGCCGTGCTCGACCCCGTCTTCGACGGCAGCCAAGCGCCGGTGTTCGATCCCGAGCGGGAGCTGCCGGTGCCCGGCATCGTGATCGCCGGTGACCCGGCCATGCCCGACACGCTCGTCCGGGAAGCGGACTTGGCCCGCCTGGCCGAGCGCAGCGCCGGGATCGAGTCCCGGGTCGCCGACGGCTGCGGCCACCTCATCCACGACTCCCGTCAGCACCGCGCGATGGTGCTGGCTGCGATCGAGGACCTGCTCGCCCGCGTCTGACCGGCCCACAGCGATCCCGCCGGATCGGAACTGGCCTACTGATTCCCGCGCATGTGAGGGGATCCGTAGGCCAGAACGGTCGGTTCAGCCTGCGGCGGCAGCCTCGATGCCGGGTGCCTCGGCGCCGATGGTGGTGTCGTCGCCGTGGCCGGTGTGCACCACGGTCTCCGGTGGGAGGGGGAGGAGCTTCGTGCGGATCGACTCGATGATCGTCTCGAAGCTCGAGAACGACCGCCCCGTCGCACCGGGCCCGCCGTTGAAGAGCGTGTCGCCGCCGAACACGTGACCCGGGTTGGCGCCGTCGGGATCGGTGAGCAGGCAGATGCCGCCGGGGGAGTGCCCCGGCGTGTGGAGCACCCGCAGCGACTCACCGGCCACGGTCACCGTGTCGCCGTCGGCGAGCGTGCCGTTGGGCCCGCGGTTGGGGTACACGACCTCCCACAGCATCCGGTCGTCCTCGTGGATGAGCATCGGCCCGCCGGTGGCGTCGGCCAGCGCGCCGGCGGCGTTGATGTGGTCGTTGTGCGCATGCGTCAGGACGATTGCGACGACCCGCCGCGTCCCCACGGCGTCGAGGATGGGCTCGTGGTCGTGCGCCGCGTCGACGACCACCACCTCGTCGTCGTCGCCGTACAGCCAGACGTTGTTGTCGACTTCGTGGTCCTCGCCGTCGAGGCTGAAGATGCCGGACGTGACGACCTTCTCGATGCGGGCGGCCATCACAGCACCACCACCGATCGCAGGACCTCGCCTCGCTCCATCTTGTGGAACGCCTCCTCCACGTCGTCGATGCCGATGCGCTCGGACACGAAGTCGCCGAGCGGGAACCGGCCCTGCAGGAACAGCTCGATGAGCGCGGGGAAGTCCCGCGACGGCAGGCAGTCCCCGTACCACGATGGCTTGAGCGCTCCGCCGTGCCCGAAGAAGTCGATCATCGGGATGTCGGGGAAGTGCATGTCGGGTGTCGGGACGCCCACCTGCACCACCGTGCCCGCCAGGTCCCGGGCGTAGAAGCACTGCTGGAGGACCTTCGGGTTGCCGACCGCCTCGATGCACACGTCGACGCCGAAGCCACCGGTGAGCGATCTGATGGCCTCGACCGGGTCGCCGTCGTTCGGGCTGACCGTGTGGGTCGCCCCGAAGCCCCTCGCCATCTCCAGCTTCCTCGGATCGAGGTCGACGGCGATGATCGTGGTCGCGCCCCGCTGGCGGGCGGCGGCCAGGGCGGCCATGCCGACCCCACCGCAGCCGAACACAGCGATGCTCTGGCCCTCCCCGACCTGCCCGGTGTGGGCGGCGGCGCCGTACCCGGCCATCACGCCGCAGCCCAGGAGGCCGGCAGCGGCCGGGTCGGCGTCGGGGTTCACCTTCGTGCACTGCCCGGCGGCGACGAGGGTCTTCTCGGCGAATGCGCCGATGCCCAGCGCCGGCGAGAGCTCGGTGCCGTCGGCGAGCGTCATCTTCTGGGTGGCGTTGTGCGTGTTGAAGCACAGGTGCGGCTGACCCCGTTCGCAGGCCCGGCACTCGCCGCACACGGCCCGCCAGTTGAGGACCACGAAGTCGCCGGGCGCCACGCTCGTGACGCCCTCGCCGACCGCCTCGACGATGCCGGCGGCCTCGTGTCCGAGCAGGAACGGGAAGTCGTCGTTGATGCCGCCCTCCCGGTAGTGCAGGTCGGTGTGGCACACCCCGCACGCCTGGACCTGCACGAGCGCCTCGCCCGGGCCCGGGTCCGGAACCACGATGGTCTCCACAGTGACGGGCTCACCCCTGCGCCTTGCCACCACTGCCTTGACCTCGTGCGCCACGGCTGCCTCCTCCGTCTCCGTCGATCGGCGGGAACCTACCGCCGAGTCCGGGCGCCCCACCCCCGGACCCCCGGGGTCTGTTCTGGCCTACCGATTCCCGCGCATACGAGGGTTTCGGTAGGCCAGAACGATCTCGGGGGGTTCCCGTCGGTGCTCGTTCGTACGATGCCGTGCACGTCGGGTGGCCGGTCCACGTCGCCCCTCCCGCTCCGAACGGAGCCGGTCGAGGAGGTCGTCGTGCTGCCCGAACTCGTCATCCAGCTGCTGCGCGTCCAGCGAGGCGTCGTCGCCACTCGACAGCTGCACCCGTTGTCCACCACGGAGCGCCGGCGGGTCCTCGAACGCGAGCCGGAGCTCGAACGCCTCACGCCGAGGGTGCTCCGCCATCGGGTGGCCGATCGCTC
>JBKHVG010000075.1:0-8593 GCA_046570205.1 Acidimicrobiia bacterium | reverse complement strand
AGGCCCAGGTCGCTGACCTGGGCCTTCACCCACAAGTTGGTGGCGGGGGCAGGATTTGAACCTGCGACCTTCGGGTTATGAGCGGGTCCACGAGCACCGGCCTGTACGGCGACGTTCGTTAGACATCTCGTTAGACATCGCCCGCCGAGCCGGTGGTCGCGGCGTCCAGGACCCGCCGAGCTGCTGCGAGCGATTCCTCGATCATCGAGCGATCGGAATCGGGCAGATCCGCTGGGTACCGACCTTCGATCGTCCACGGGTTCAGCGCTGCGAGACCGCTCTCGTCGAAGCGTGCCTGTTCCGACTCGGGGAGCAAGCGATGCAACCCGACAAGGTCGTGGATGCGAGGCACCTCGACATCGAGCCGAATGAGCTCGGCCTTCAGCGCCTTCTCGGCTGCGAGGTGCGCGTGGAAGCCGGCCACCCGATCCGGGAGCTCCTCGTGGGCGGCGACGACCTCCGCTGCTCGAAGCTCCTCAGCCGCCTCCCGCAACCACCGCGTCGCGACGTCGACGTCAGGCTGCGGATCGGTCATAGACGACGCGCCCGTCCTTGGCTGGCCAGTAGTAGGGCGAGCCGTTCACGTCCTTGTCCGCCTCGAACTCCGACACCTCGGCGACCAGAACATCGATCGGAACCGGCGCGTCGATCGCCGTGCGGATCCGACCCATCAACCGCCGACGATCGCCAGCATCCAGATCATCGAAGAGCACGAGCAGATCGAGATCGCTGTCGGCGCCAGCCTCGCCTCGGGCAACCGAGCCGAACACGATCACCCGGGCAGGGTCGAAGCCCTCGACGACATCGTCGACGATCTCGGGGATCCACTCCCCCACGGGCCTGCCGTTCCACAGCCCATCGACGTAGGTCGCCTGGCGCACGCCCCCGAGTGTACGAGTGGTCGAGGCCCGCAGCTGGGAGAACCGGTCGTCATCGCCACGCAACGGACCGGGGTCGCTCAGGTGAACCCGGCCTTGTCGAGCCTCGCGATCAGCGACGGGCGGCGGCGGTGCGTCTCCCTCAGCCCGGCGACCCGCACCTCGAACTCGACCATCGCGTCGGCCGCGGTCGCTGCCTTCTTCGCTGCCTTCAGGTACCGGACCGCAGCCTGGTACGACCGCTTGTCCGCCGTCGTGAGCACCTCGTCGACGAGGCGGAACCAGACCGCCATCGCATCCGCCGGATGCGTCGATGCCCGGACCTCCGCGAGACGCTTCCACCGATGCTCCCCCACGTCCCACGCCGGCTCTGCCGTCGCCAGCGTCCATGCGGCGTCGGGTTCGCCATCATCGAGGAGCACGTCGACCAGCCCGCCCCGGTCCCGTGCCCCGAGCAGGTTGCGGGCGCCGACCCGCACCCCGTCCCACGCTCCGGTCGCGTCTGCCGCTTCCCGCAGCAGGCTGTACGTGGTCGAGCTCGGCATGCGCTCGTGTTGCCTCTGACGAAGGCCGAGCACCGCTGCAACCTCGCCACGATCCGAGAGCAGCTCGGCGGCGAGGTCGTAGAGCTTCGCTACCTGCCGACCACTGGTCCGCTCGATCCCGTCCCGGGCCCAGCGAAGCGCCTCATCGGGCAGGTCGAGCTCGACCATGGCCTCGGCCACCCGCTGGTACTGATACGGCGACGACAGATCCCCACCCAGCATCTCGACCAGCTCCGGCACGTCCCGGTCCAGGATCGCCAACCGCTCCGCCGCGTACCGGGCCGCGAACCGATCAGACCCGGTCGACTTCGCAGCCACCTCCTTCCGGTAGGCAGCGATGCCCTTGTCGCCCAGTCCCGGCGCGTAGCGGACGACGTCGAGCTCGAAGAAGTCCTGGTCGACGAAGCAGAACTTCACCATCCACTTCGCCAACTTCACGGGGTCAGCGATTCCCGGCTGGCACGCCCGGGCGTGCAGCTCCAGCAGGTCACCGGCCAGGTTGCCGATCATGCCGTTCGAGTCGTCGGCCCGGAGGATGACCTTCACCACATGCCCGACCGCCCGCTGCAGCAGCTCCACGAGCTCCCGACTCGGCGCGTCCTCGACTGCGTCGGCCAGTGCGGCCACCACCGGCCGCGCCTCGGCTGCCCACTCCGAGGACTCCCAGTACCCGAGATGACGGCGCGTGCGCAGACCCGAGTCGACCTCGGCAGCCAACACCTCGAGCCTCTCCGACGGGCCGGCGGCCGCCAACCGCACGGCCCGACCCGTCTCCTCGTCACGAGCGGCCGCATGCCCGAGCAACCGACGCACGAGGTCCTCATTCAGACGATCGACGAGATCGGACACGGTGGGCTGAGTCGGCCCGTCGGCGTTGCCCGTCATGCCCCGATGATGACCCACGCGCCGCCGAGAGCGCCGCAGCGGGGCATTCGGGGACACCTCTCACTCACGTGGCCTACCGGCACGTTCGGGACAGTCCAGCGATGCGCCTACAACGTCGAGGTGGACGGATAGCGCATCGACCGTCAGCGATCGACACGCCGGCGAAACGCCGCTCATCAGCTCCTCAGGTGCCCCAGCCGTCCGAGGAGGCATGCGTTCAGCGCAACAGCACCAAGCAGACCGACGATGAAAGCAGCGGCGGCAGCTGCCGGTCGGGCTGGTTCCAGGCAGCCAGAAGTAGCGACCACGGCATCATCCCGACGATGAGCCAAACCCCCGACATGTTTGCCGCGCCGTCACCTTCGAAAAACACGAGCGTGCTGATGACGAAAACGACCGTGACAGTGACCACGGCGATGTAGCCACCGGCGAACCTCCGAGCCGCTCGTGTCTCCGGGATGACGGCCTCCTCGCGACCGTAGGGCGATGTGGTCGCGCTCCGCTGCGCTGTGCCCTGGGGCGGCGTGATCGGAGCGGTTAGAGGCCTCGAGGCTCGGTTCGACCCGCCCACTGGCCACCCGCACGTCCGTGCCTGTTGGTCCATGTAACGTTCGCGCCGGACAAGACAGCAAGGTGCCCCTCGGGGAGAATCGGAAAGCCGGTGAGAGTCCGGCACGGGTCCCGCCACTGTGAACGGGGAGCGACCGTCGAAGCGCCACTGGGCCTGTCAGGGCCTGGGAAGGCAGGCGGAAGCGTTGAGCCGTGAGTCAGGAGACCGGCCTTGCATCAAACCGACAGACGGACAGCGGGAGCCTGCCCATGACCATGTACGGATCCGAAGCGCGCCTCTACGAGGTGATGGAGCGACGGCGAGACGTCCGCCGAGAGTTCACCGGTGAGCCGCCTGACGAGGCGATCCTCCACCGCATCTTGACGGCCGCGCACGCGGCGCCGAGTGTTGGTCTGACCCAACCCTGGGACTTCGTCCGGATCGCGAACGCGGACATCCGGGAAGCGTTTCATGGCCATGTCTCGGCAGAGCGTAGGACGTTCCGAGAGTCGCTCGACGCGTCGAGGGCCGAGGTCTTCGACCGCATCAAGATCGACGGTATCCGTGAGTCCTCCGTGTCGCTGGTCGTCACCTACGACGACACTCGTGGCGCGCCCGACGTTCTCGGTCGCCATGCGATCGGCGACGCCGGCCTGTACTCGGTGTGTCTAGCGATCCAGAACCTGTGGCTCGCCGCCACCGCCGAGGGATGGGGCGTCGGGTGGGTTTCGTTCTATCGCGAGGAGTTTGTGCGAGAGCTGGTGCGCCTGCCCGCTTCCGTGCGTCCTGTCGCATGGTTGTGCCTCGGTGCTGTGACGCACCTGGAAGATGCCCCTGACTTGGAACGGGCCGGATGGCGGTCTCGACGTGAACTGTCGGATGCGCTCCATGTCGACCGGTGGGGTCGGCGTGCATAACGATGGCTCACCGACACAGTCGTAGTCCTCGGGGACGTTGTTTAGGAAGGCTTGGACATCGCGCCGCCCTTCGGCACCTCGGGGTTGACCGCGCGATTCGAGTTGGTCACCGGCGAGCTCCACCCGTCGACCAGGTGCTGAGCTGCGTTGGGGGAAGCGGACCGTGCTGGCGGTTGTCGGCCTGTCTGGCCACTTCGCTGTTATGGTTCGCGGTGAGCACGGGAGTCCGCAGCGAGCGGGCTGAGAGGAGGGCTGGTACTGCCCTCGACCGTATGAACCTGATTCGGATCATGCCGACGCAGGGAGGCCGCAGTGCACGGGACGATCGCCAAGCTGCATGTCGTCACCCCACCGGGTGTCCATGGACGCGACCTGGTCACGACGCAGGCACTGCTCGAGGCCGGTGCGCCGCTCGTGCAAGTCCGCACGAAGGGCGTCGACGACCGGGTCCGGCTGGAGGTGGCGGGCGTGGTCGTGGGTGCGGCGCGTGCCTCTGGCGCCACGTGCCTCGTGAACGACCGGGTCGACATCGCCCTGGCCGCCGGCGCGGACGGCGTCCACGTGGGCGCAGACGACCTGCCCGCCGCAGCGGCCCGCCGTCTGCTGGGTGCTGCCGCGGTCGTCGGCGCCACCTGCCGGAACGCCGAGGACGGGCGGCGTGCCGAGGGCGAGGGCGCCAGCTACCTCGGGGTCGGGCCGGTCTACGCCACCTCGACAAAGAAGGGCCTTCCCGATCCCATCGGCCCACGTGGTGTCGAGGCCATTGCAGCGGCGGTCAGCATCCCGATCATCGGGATCTCCGGGGTGACCGCGGACAACGCCAGTGCCGTGCTCGACGCGGGCGCCTGGGGCGTCGCCGTGGTCGCCGCCGTCTACGGCTCCGAGGACCCCCTGGCGGCACTGAACCAACTGATGGAGATCACCGGATGCGGGTGATCGTCGTGGGCGCCGGGATGGTCGGCCGCTCGGTCGCGTGGCGGCTCGCGCAGCGGGGCGCGTCGGTCACCGTGGTCGACCCCGACCCGGCCCAGGCCGCGGCGCGGGTGGCCGCGGGCATGCTGGCCCCGGTCACCGAAGCCGGATTCGGCGAGGAGGCGCTGCTTGGGCTCAACGTGGAGTCGGCGGACCGCTGGCCGAGCTTCGTCGCCGAGCTCGCCTGCGAGTCCGGGCGCGACGTGGGCTACGTCGAATCGGGCACGCTGCTGGTCGCTCGGGACATCGACGACCAACGGGAGCTGGAGCGGCTGGCGGCGTACCTGGAGTCATACGGGCGTGCCGTGGAGGCGCTCGACGCCCGCTCCCTACGTCGCCGGGAGCCGGCCGTGGGGGTCAGCACGCGCGGTGGTCTGTGGGTGGCCGGTGACCACCAGGTGAACCCTCGGGCCGCGCTCGACGCGCTCGCCGAGGCGTGCGCGCGGCGGGGCGTGGCTGAGGTGCGAGCCGCTGCCGTCGCCGTCGACGCTTCGGGCGTTGAGCTCGAGGATGGCCGGGTGCTCGATGCCGATGCGGTGGTGGCCTGCGCGGGGTGGTGCACCCGGGATCTCCTGGGGGTGCCGCTGCGCCCGGTGAAGGGCCAGGTGCTGCGGCTGGGCGCCACGAGGCGGGCGGTGCTGCCCACGCACGTGGTCCGCGGGCTCGACGTCTACGTCGTCACTCGTCCCGACGGCGAGATCGTGGTGGGTGCCACCAGCGAGGAGGTCGGCCCGGACCGCACCGTCACCGCCGGTGGGGTCCGCACCCTGCTGGCGGAGGCGTGGCGCCTGCTGCCCGGCCTCGACGAGGCGCCGCTGCTCGAGTGCGCGGTCGGGCTGCGCCCGGCCACGCCCGACGGTGCCCCGGTGCTCGACACCGTCGACGGCGTCCACGTGGCGACTGGCCACCACCGCAACGGCGTGCTGCTGGCACCGGTCACCGCCGAGGCGGTCGTCGCCGCCGTCTGCGACGGGTCCTGGCCGGACCTGATGGCACCGTTCCGTCTCGACCGCTTCACGGAGGCCCGATGATCGAGATCCGCCTCAACGGGAAGGCCGTACGGCTCGAGCACGGCACGCACCTGCGGGCGCTGGTGACCGAGCGCGTCGAGCGCGTGGGGGGCGTCGCCGTCGCTCGCAACGAAGAGGTCGTCCCGCGTTCGGAGTGGATCGGCACCGTCGTGCGGGACGGCGACCGCATCGAGATCCTCGTCGCAGCCCAAGGAGGATGAACGTCACCGTGGCGTTGACCATCGCCGACCGACAGCTCGGTTCCCGCCTGATCACCGGCACCGGCGGCGCGCCGAGCTTGGAGGTGCTCGAGCGTGCGCTGCGGGCCTCGGGCACCGAGCTCACGACCGTGGCGTTGCGGCGACTGGATCCCGCAGCGACCGGGTCGGTGCTCGACGTCCTCGACCGCCTGGGCATCACGGCGCTGCCCAACACCGCCGGCTGCCACACGGCCGCCGAGGCGGTGCTCACCGCGCAGCTCGCCCGCGACGCCTTCGCGACCGACTGGGTCAAGCTCGAGGTGATCGGCGACGAGCGCACCCTGCTGCCCGACGTCTCCGAGCTGCTCGATGCCGCAGCGAGTCTGGTCGACCAGGGCTTCGTGGTGTTGCCGTACACCACCGACGATCCGGTCGTGGCCCGCCGCCTGGCCGAGGTCGGATGCGCCGCTGTGATGCCGCTGGGCTCGCCGATCGGCTCGGGTGGTGGCATCCGGAACCCCCACAACATCCGGCTCATCCGGGAGGCCGTCGATGTGCCGGTGATCCTCGATGCTGGCATCGGCACCGCCTCCGATGCGGCCCTGGCCATGGAGCTCGGTTGCGACGCCGTCTTGCTGGCGTCCGCAGTCACTCGGGCGCAGGACCCGGAGCGCATGGCCACGGCCATGCGCCTGGCCGTGGAGGCGGGCTGGGCGGCGCGCCACGCCGGTCGCATCCCCGAGCGGCTCCATGCCCAGGCTTCGTCGCCGATGGAGGGTCGGGTGCAGCTGGGATGACCGGTGCAGCTTCGATCGAGGTTCGGCGGTTGCCGCGCGTGTTGGTCCTCACCGACCGGCACCAGGCGACCGCACCGCTGTGCGACGTGGTGGCCGCCGCGATCGATGCTGGAGCGCGCGTCGTGGTGCTGCGAGAGCAGGATCTGCCCGAAGACGAACGCCGCTCCCTGGTGGCTCAGCTCGCGCCTGTCGTGCACGAGGCCTGCGGCGTGCTGCTCACCGCCGGCACACATCTGCGGGGGGCGGACGGCGTGCACCAGCCCTCGGGTGGCGGCTCCCCGGCGCCTGCCTCGACGTCAAGCCTCATCACCGGCCGGTCGTGCCACGACACCGACGATCTGCACGCCGCCCAGGGCGACGGGGTCGACTACGTGACGGTGTCGCCCGTGTACGCCAGCGCCTCGAAGCCCGGGTACGGCCCCGCCCTCGGTGTCGGAGGGCTGGCGTCGATCCTCGCTGCGACGACGGTGCCGGTCTACGCCCTCGGCGGCATCGACAGACCCGAGGCGGTCGTCGCGTGCCGTTCGGCCGGCGCTCACGGCGTCGCGGTCATGGGGGCCATCATGCGGGCACGCCGGCCCGGTCCACTCGTGGCCGAACTGCTGGCGGCAGCGGAGGTGGACCCGCCGTGACGACCCCGCTCACCGTGCTCAGCATCGCCGGCTCCGACTCCTCCGGCGGCTCTGGCGTGCAGGCGGACCTGCGCACCTTCGCCGCCCATGGGGTCCATGGCGCCACCGCGGTCACCGCCCTCACCGCCCAGAACACCGTCGGCGTGCAGGGCGTGCACGCTGTCCCGGCTCCGTTCGTGGAGCAGCAGGTGCGCAGCGTCATCGACGACCTCCACGTCGCTGCCGTGAAGACCGGCATGCTCGCATCGGCCGAGATCGTGACGACGGTGGCCGACCTGGCCGCTGCCGGCCTGCTGCCCAACCTCGTCGTCGATCCCGTGATGGTGTCCTCCACCGGCGCCCGGTTGCTCGACCAGGGTGCGGAGGTGGCCTACCGGGACGCACTGGTCCCGCACGCCCGCGTCGTCACCCCCAACCGGTCGGAGGCCGCAGTACTCGTCGGCCGCGAGCTCCGAACCGTCGCGGACGTCGCCGACGCGGCGCGGTCGCTGGCCGCCCTCGGGCCGGCGATCGTCGTGATCACAGGTGGCGACCCGACTGGCTGGGAGCGAGAGACCGTCGACGTCCTCGCCACCAGCGGCGACGTCGTGGTCCATCGCTCCGACCGCATCGACACCATCAACGACCACGGCACCGGCTGCTCGTTCGCATCCGCCGTCGCCGTCGGCCTCGCTCGCGGCCACGACCCGGTCAGCGCCGTCGACAGCGCCCGGGCGTTCGTCCGTCTCGGTCTGGCTGGCGCCACCCACTGGCAGCTCGGCCGCGGCCACGGCCCCATCGACCACCTCGGATGGTCCCGAACCCACCCCCACATACCCCAGGAGCAGCCATGACCAGCGCACGCCGCAAGATCCACCGCACTGGTGCCCGCCCCGACATGCGCGTGCCCTTCACGGAGGTCGCGCTCGACCACAGCCCCGACGGCACCCCCAACGCTCCCGTGCTCCTCTACGACACCAGCGGCCCGGGTGGCGATCCCACGCAGGGCCTGCCGACTGTGCGCGGTCCCTGGATCGAGGAGCGCCGCGACACCGCGGTGGTCGAGGCTCGGGCGGTGCAGCCGAGGGACGACGGTCGTCGGGCCGCGGCCCATGGTCGGCGCAGCGACGCCTTCACCGGTCGCCGGCATCCGGTTCGGCGAGCGCGCGGCGAGCCCGTCACCCAGCTGGCCCATGCCCGCCGCGGCGAGATCACGCCCGAGATGGAC
>JBKHVG010000074.1:3362-9224 GCA_046570205.1 Acidimicrobiia bacterium | reverse complement strand
CGGCACCCTCGAGCGGCTGGGCCTCGGCCCCGAGGTCCTCCACGAGCGCAACCCCGATCTGGTGATCACCCGGGTCACCGGCTTCGGCCAGGACGGGCCCTACGCCGGGCGGGCCGGGTTCGCCACGCTGGCCGAGGCGATGTCCGGCTTGGCGTCGCTGTCCGGCGAGCCCGACGGCCCCCCGCTGCTGCCGCCCATCGCCCTCACCGACGAGGTCACCGGGCTCACCGCCGCCTTCGCGACCATGGTCGCCGTCCACTCGGGCGTCGGGCAGGTGGTCGACGTGAACCTGCTCGAGTCGCTGCTCCAGATCATGGGGCCGCTCGTGTCGGCGGCCGGGTGCTGGCGCTGGTGGGCCTGGGGGACGACGAGTCCCTGCGGTCCTTCGACGGCCGGGTCGCCGCCCGGGAGAGGATCGACGCCCGGATGGCGGAGTGGATCGGCGAGCGCACCCGCGACGAGGTGGTCGCCGCCTTCGCCGACGCCGAGGCCGCGTGCGCACCCGTGTACTCCATGAACGAGGTGCTGGCCGACCCGCACGTGCAGGCCCGAGGTTCGGTGGCCGAGATCGACGGTACGCCGATGCAGGGCCTCGTCGCCCGCCTCTCTGCCACGCCGGGGCGGATCCGCTGGGCGGGACGCCCGCTCGGCGCCGACACCGACGAGGTCCTCGCCGAGCTGGACGAGCAACAGCCGTCGACCTAGAGGCCCAGCCGTCGGGGTTCCACCACGGCGCCGCACATCGGCAGCGGGATACGCTCGCCCAGCACGTGCAGCCACCGGCATCCCGGACGGCGCATCGTCCACAGGAGCGAGCTCAGCATGCGCATCGGGATCGTGGCGCCGCCGTGGGTTTCCGTGCCGCCGGTGGGCTACGGGGGGACGGAGTCGGTGATCGACCGGCTGGCGCAGGGCTTCGTCGGGGCTGGGCACGAGGTGCTGCTCTGGACCACCGGGGACTCCACGTGCCCGGTCCCGAAGGGGTGGGTGCTGGACCACGCCGACCGGAACCGGATGGGTGCGGCGGTGGTCGAGCTCCATCACCTGATCCACGGGTACGAGGCGTTGGTCGCGTGGGGGGCGGACGTCGTCCACGACCACACGCTCATCGGACCGGTGCACGCGCGCCGGCATGCCGGCCTGCCGGTCGTCACCACGAACCACGGGCCCTTCAACGACGAGCTCACGACCCTCTACCGCGCCGTGACCGAAGAGGTCGCGCTGATCGCCATCAGCGCCGACCAGGCCGCTCGCGGCATCCGGGCCGGACTTGCGATCGACGCCGTCATCCACCACGGCATCGACCTCGACCTCTACCGCCCGGGACCGGGTACCGGCGACGAGCGCGGGAAGTACCACCTCTACCTCGGGCGCATGGCGCCCGAGAAGGGGGCACGGCGGGCCGCTCTCGCCGCCCGCGAGGCCGGTGTCCGGCTCCTGCTCGCCGCGAAGATGATCGAGGCAGCGGAGCGGGAGTTCTTCGCCGAGCAGGTCGAGCCCCTGCTGGACGACCGCATCCAGTACGTCGGCGAGATCGACATCGAGGAGAAGCTGCAGCTCCTCCGGGGTGCACGGTCGCTGGTGAACCCCATCCGGTGGGCCGAGCCGTTCGGGCTCGTGATGATCGAGGCCCTGGCCTGCGGTACGCCGGTGCTGGCCACGAGGGAGGGGGCCGCACCGGAGATCGTCGACCACGGCGTCACCGGGTTCCTCTGCGACGACGTCGCTGACACCGCGCGACGCCTCCTCGACGTCACGCAGATCGACCGACGGGCGTGCCGGGAGGTCGCAGAACGTCGCTTCGGCATCCGCCGCATGGTGGACGAGCACCTCGTGCTCTTCGAGCAGGTCGTACAGAAGCGGACCCCGTGGCCGCGGGCGGTGACGACGTGAGCGATCCGTCCCCCTTCGCCGGCACGACCGCGATCGCCACGCTGGGCCACGCCGACGGCACCGTGACGCTGGTGGCCGGGCAGTCCTTCGCCCTCTCCGGTCGCAGCGGCGACATGCGCGGCGAGCTCGCCAACGGGCTGTTCGTGCTCGACACCAGGGTGCTGTCCCGTTGGCAGCTGCGGCTGAACGGCCAGCGGGTCGAGCCGCTCGCCGTCGAGCTGGACACGCCGTTCTCCGCCCGTTTCGCCGCGCGCGGTGCGCCGGACCCAGGGCATGCCGACGCCAGCCTGGTGCTCTTCCGCGAGCGCTTCGTCGGGCTGGGGATGCGAGAGCGCCTGCGGGTGACCAACCACGGTGCCGGCACCGTGCCCCTCGTCGTCGAGCTGACCTGCGACGTCGACTTCGCCGACCTGTTCGAGGTCAAGGAGAGCCGAGTGGTCCGGCGCGGCCGACACCGCCACGAAGCCCAGCGCGACCAGCTCCGGTTCCGCCACGATTCGGACCAGGTGACCAAGGAGGTCACCATCGACCTGTCGACCGAGGCCGAGGTCCATCCGGGGCAGGCGACGTGGCGGGAGACCCTCGGTCCCGGCGCCTCGTGGGAGGTCGAGATCGAGGTCACGGTCGAGCTGGACGGCCGGTCCGTCGAACCGGAGTTCGACGGACCTGACGGGACGGCGGCCGAGCCGATCCGGCGCTTCGAGGAGTGGCAGGCCCGGCTCCCGCGCGTCGACACCGACCACGCCGGCTTCGCGGAGGCGATCGACCGGTCGGCGACCGACCTGGGAGCCCTGCGCATCTTCGACCCGGACCATCCCGAGCTCCCGATCCTCGCTGCCGGTGCGCCGTGGTTCATGACGGTCTTCGGACGCGACTCGCTGCTCACTGCGTGGATGACCTTGATCGCCGACTCGTCCCTCGCCCACGGCGTGCTCGAGACCCTGGCCCGGTTCCAGGGCCAGGACGTCGATCTGCGGACCGAGGAGCAGCCGGGTCGCATCCTGCACGAGATGCGCTTCGGCCAGTCCAGCGGATTCACCCTCGGCGGGGGCGACATCTACTACGGCACCGTCGACGCCACGCCGTTGTTCGTCATGCTGCTGGGCGAGCTGCGCCGGTGGGACCCCGACGACGCCCTGGTCGACCGCCTGCTGCCCCACGCCGACCGGGCCCTCGACTGGATCGAGCAGCACGGCGACCGGGACGGGGACGGGTACGTCGAATACGAGCGCACCGACGACCGGGGCCTGGCCAACCAGGGGTGGAAGGACTCCTGGGACGCCATCCGCTTCGCCGACGGCGACTTCGCCCGGACACCGATCGCGCTGTGCGAGGTGCAGGCCTACGTCTACGGCGCCTACCAGGCCCGAGCGCACTTCGCCGAGGAGATGGGTGACGAGGCCGCCCAGGCCCACCGGGGGGAGAAGGCCCGGGTGCTGCGCCGCCGGTTCAACGAGGACTTCTGGCTCGAGGACCAGGGCACCTTCGCCTTGGCGCTCGACGCCGACAAGCGACCCGTCGACGCCGTGTGCTCGAACGTCGGCCACTGCCTCTGGACGGGCATCGTGGACCCCGAGCTGGCGCCCGCCGTGGCCGATCGCATGCTGGCCGCCGACTCCTTCTCCGGATTCGGCGTGCGGACCATGGCGACGACGATGGCCGCCTACAACCCGGTCAGCTACCACAACGGCTCGGTGTGGCCTCACGACAACGCCATCGCCGCGGCCGGCCTCGCCCGGTACGGGCTGGTCGACCACGCCCACCGGATCATCGAGGCCCAGCTCGCCGTCGCGGCCGACGCGCGGGGCGCCCTCCCCGAGCTCTTCGCCGGCTTCAGCACCGACGAGCTCGGCGTCCCGGCCTCCTACCCGACGTCGTGCTCGCCTCAGGCCTGGGCCGCGGCCTCACCCCTGTTGTGGCTGCGAGCGCTGCTGCGCTTCGACCCGCAGGCGGTCCGGGGACGGGTGTGGTTGGAGCCGTCGCTCCCCGGCAGCATGCGACACCTCCGGGTGGGAGGCATCCGGGTCGCGGGCCGCAGCCTCACCGTGACGGTGGAGGACGGCGACGTCTCCGTCACGGGCGCCGGCGACCTCGAGGTCATGTCCCACGCCCTCCCCGTCCTGCCCCTCGCGCCCTGACCCCGACGAGCACGAGGATCAGGGGGCGCCGGCGACCTCGATGCGGTCGGTGTCCCAGTCGCGCGCCGCCGCCAGTGCGTCCCGGGCCTTGGACTCGAGCTCCTCGGCCTCGAGACCGTGGGCCGGGTAGGACGCGACGCCGGCACGGAAGCGGCAGCTGCGACCGGCTTCCAGCAGGCTCCGGCGGACCCGCTCGGCCGTCCACACCGCGCCGTCCTCGCCGGTGTCCTCCAGGATGCACACGAAGCCGGCGTCGTCCAGGCGCCCGGACACGTCCGAATCCCGCAAGGTCCGACGCAGCACCGCGGCCACGACATCGGACGGCACCGCGGCGCGTGGGGCGCCGTCGGGTCCGGTCTCCAGCACCTCGAAGCACACGACCGACAGCGGGCGCAGGGCACGCCGCGCCGTTGACATCCGGCCGCGCAGCGTCGATGGCACGAACGCGGCGCCGAGCAGTCCACTGCTGTCGGCGGCCGGGCCGGACTCGAACAGCTCCCGCAGCGGGTCGACGTCGTCGTCGTCGCCGCCGTCGTCGCCGTCCTCGCCTGGGGCGATCGGGGCCCGGGCGGGGGTCACCGGCGCCGGATGCAGGGCGGGCGCTGCGACTTCTCCATCACGCTCGGGGTCCTCCACCAGTGCCAGCACCGCGACGAGGGCGCTGGCCGCGCCGGCCACGACCGCGGGGACGGCTGCCGCGGTGATCACCGCGGCGGCACCAGCCACGCCGGCCACCACCGCCGCGGCGACGAGCGTCCAACGGGCTGCGGGCCGGTTCACCCCCGCCCCTCCACGGTCAGTCGCCGACCAGGTCGAGGACCTCGCCCATGATCTTGGTGAGGTCGAAGTCCTTGGGGGTGTACACGGCGGCGACGCCGGCGTCCCGCAGCGGGGCACGGTCGTCCTCGGGGATGATGCCGCCGGCGACGACGGGGGCGTCACTGCCGGCCTCACGGATGAGCCGAACCGTCTCGGGCACCAGCTCGAGGTGGCTGCCCGACAGGATCGACAGCCCGATGGCATCGACGTCCTCGTCGGCGGCGACCTGGGCGATCTGGGCCGGGGTCAGCCGGATGCCCTGGTAGATGACCTCGAAGCCGGCATCACGGGCCGCGACGGCGATCTGCTCGGCACCGTTGGAGTGCCCGTCCAACCCCGGCTTGGCGACGAGGAGGCGCGGCGGACCACCGGGCCGGGCCTTCACCTTCTCGGCCACGGCCCGAAGGCCGGCGCTGGTGCCGTGCCCGGCGGCGGCCGCCACCCCGGTGGGGGCCCGGTACTCGCCGAACACCTCACGCAGCAGGCCCGACCACTCACCGGTGGTGCCGCCGGCGTGGGCCAGGTCGATGGTGGCCGGCATGATGTTCTCCCCCGACTCGGCGACCCGGCGGAGCTCGTCGAGGCTGCGCTTCACGGCGTCGTTGTCCCGCTCGGAGCGCCACTGCTGGACATCCGCGATGAGCATGTCCTGGACGCCGGGGTCGACCTTCATGATGGAGTCCTCGCCGCCGAGCGGTGAGGGCGCCGTCTCCGTGAACGCGTTGACGCCGACCACGACCTGCTCGCCGGACTCGATGCGTCGCATCCGCTCGGCGTGGCTGCGGACGAGTCGGCCCTTCATCTCGTCGATGGCCTCGAAGGCACCGCCCAGCTCGAGCACGTCGGTCATCTCGGCCCACGACGCCTCGACCAGCTCCGACGTCAGGCGCTCCATGACGTGCGAGCCATCGAAGATGTCGTCGTACTCCAGCAGGTCGGTCTCGTGGGCCAGCACCTGCTGCACCCGCAGCGACCACTGCTGGTCCCACGGCCGGGGCAGGCCGAGCGCCTC
>JBKHVG010000074.1:0-3352 GCA_046570205.1 Acidimicrobiia bacterium | reverse complement strand
CAGCTGGAGCGACCGGGCCCGGGCGCTCTTCGAGAGCGTGACGCCGAGCGCCTCGAGGACGATGCGCTGCACGTTGTTCTCCGCCTGCTGCTCGGTGAGGCCGAGGCTGTTCACCTGCACGCCGTAGCGGAACCGCAGGGCCTTGTCGTCGGTCACGCCGTAGCGCTCGCGCCCGATGCGCTCCCACAGCCGCCCGAAGGCCCGCATCTTCGCCGTCTCCTCGACGAAGCGGATGCCGGCGTTCACGAAGAACGAGATGGAGCCGAACACCTGGGCGAAGCGGTCCTCGTCGACCTGGCCGGACTCCTTCACCGCGTCGAGGACGCCGATCGCGTTGGCCAGGCTGTAGGCGATCTCCTGTACCGGGGTCGCCCCCGCCTCCTGGAGGTGGTAGCTGCACACGTTCATGGGATTCCACTTGGGGATCCACTCGGCGCAGAAGGCGATCATGTCCACGATCAGCCGGCGGCTCGGGATCGGCGGGAAGATGTAGGTCCCGCGCGACAGGTACTCCTTGACGATGTCGTTCTGCGTCGTGCCCCGCAGCGCCTTGGACTCCGTCCCCTGCTTCTCGGCGTTGGCGACGTACAGGCCGAGCATCCACGCGGCGGGCGCGTTGATGGTCATCGACGTGTTCATCTCGCCCTGGGGGATCCCGTCGAGCAGCTCGCCCATGTGGCCGAGGTGGGCCACGGGCACACCGACCTTGCCGACCTCACCCCGGGCCAGGACGTGGTCGGGGTCGTAGCCGGTCTGGGTCGGCAGGTCGAAGGCGATCGACAGGCCGGTCTGGCCCTTGGAGAGGTTCGTCCGGTACAGCTCGTTGCTGGCCTTGGCCGTGGAGTGCCCCGAGTAGGTCCGCATCAGCCACGGGCGGTCCTTCTGGCGGGTCGTGGGCTCGCTCGGGGAACCGGTCATGCCCGGCATTCTCCGACACCGGTCGTCGGCCACGCCACCCGGAGCTCAGGTCCGCAGCATCCTCGACACCGCTGCGGTCACCTCGTGCACCTTTGCGTCGAAGGCGTCGTCGCCCTCCGTCCCCTCCGCTGCCGCGGCCTCCCGGACGCAGTGCCGGATGTGCTCGTCGAGCAGGCCCATGCCCACCCCCTGCAGCGCCTTCGTCACCGACGCGATCTGGGTGAGCACGTCGATGCAGTACGTGTCCTCGTCGACCATGCGCTGCAAGCCCCGCACCTGGCCCTCGATGCGGCGCAGGCGAGCCTGGTACTGGTCCTTGTCCATGGTGTATCCGGCCATGGGAGCAGCATAGCGGAAAATAGGGGTTGGGGGTATGCCCATTCTCGTGTTACGGTGCGGACATGCGAACACGAGTGGACCTCCCGGTCGAGGGCATGACCTGTGCGGCGTGCTCCGCCCGCATCGCGCGCGGCCTCAACAAGCTGGACGGCGTCGAGAACGCCAACGTGTCCCTCGCGTCCGCCCGGGCCACGATCGTCTACGACGACGAGCAGCTGGACGGCAGCGAGTTCGAGACCGTCATCACCAAGCTGGGCTATCAGGTGCCCGAGGTCGACGACCACGAGGCCGCCGAGGCGCGCTGGATCCAGACCATCACCCGGCGCCTCCTGGTCGCCGCCGGGCTGACCGTCCCCGTCGTGGCCATCTCGATGATCCCGGCCTTGCAGTTCGACGGCTGGGCCTGGGTCGTGTTCGCCATGACCACGCCTGTGGTGCTCTGGAGCGGCATCGGCTTCCACCGGGCCGCCCTGCTCAACGCCCGGCACGGCACGGCCACCATGGACACGCTGGTGTCGATCGGGACGCTGTCCGCCTACCTGTGGTCGGCGGTCGCGCTCGTGTTCCTCGACGCCGAAAGCAACGACGACGGCATGTCGATGGCCGGGATGGCCGACATGGCCGAGGCGTCCGGTGACGCCCACGTCTACTTCGAGACCGCCGCCGTCATCGTCACGCTGATCCTGCTCGGCAAGTGGTTCGAGGCCCGGGCCAAGCGACGCAGCGGCGAGGCCATCCGGGCCCTGGCAGACCTCGGCGCACGCACCGCCACGCTGGAGGACGGCACCGAGCTGTCGGTGGACGACCTCACCGTCGGCATGCGCTTCATCGTGAAGCCGGGCGAGAAGGTCCCCACCGACGGTCGCATCGTCGACGGCGCCTCGGCGCTGGACGAGTCCATGCTCACCGGCGAGCCGGTGCCCGTGGACAAGTCCGTCGGCGACGAGGTGATCGGCGCCACCGTCAGCACCGACGGCCGCCTGGTCGTCGAGGCCACCCGGGTCGGAGCCGACACCGCGCTGGCCCAGATCGTCCGCATGGTCGAGGAGGCCCAGGGCAGCGCCGCCCCGGTGCAGCGCCTGGCCGATCGGGTCGCCGCCGTGTTCGTCCCGGTGGTGCTGGCCATCGCCCTCGCCACGCTGGCGGGCTGGTTCCTCACCGGCCACCCAGCTGACGACGCCTTCACCGCCGCCGTCGCCGTCCTCATCATCGCCTGCCCGTGCGCGCTCGGCCTCGCCACCCCCACCGCCATCATGGTCGGCACCGGGCGGGGTGCCCAGATGGGCGTGCTGATCAAGGGCGGCGAGGTTCTGGAGCGCACCCGCTCGGTCGACACGGTCGTCTTCGACAAGACCGGCACGCTGACCGAGGCCCGCATGGAGCTCGTGTCGGTCCAGTCGCTCGAGCCCGGCCTGGACGACGCGGTCCTGCTCCGCCGGGCCGCGTCGCTCGAGGCGATGAGCGAGCACCCCATTGCCGCTGCCATCGCCGCCGGGTCGGTCGACCTGCGCCCGGTCGACGGGTTCCGGAACCTGGCCGGCAAGGGCGTCCGCGGCACCGTCGACGGGGTCGAGGTGCTCGTCGGGCGGCGGCTGCTGTTCGACGAGGTCCCCACCGAGGTGGAGGCCGCGGCCGCCGCCCAGGAGGCCGAGGGACGCAGCGCCGTGCTGGCCGGCTGGGACGGTCGGGCGCGAGGCGTCCTCTCCGTCGCCGACACCGTCAAGCCGAGCGCGGTGGAGGCGGTCACGGTCCTGCGCGCCATGGGCCTCGAGGTGGTGCTGCTCACCGGTGACAACCGGCGCACCGCCGAGGCCGTCGCCGCCCAGGTCGGCATCGACACCGTGCTGGCCGAGGTGCTCCCCGACGACAAGCTGGCCGAGGTCCGCCGCCTGCAGGACGCCGGCAAGGTCGTCGCCATGGTGGGCGACGGCGTGAACGACGCCCCCGCCCTCGCCGCCGCCGACCTGGGCATCGCCATCGGGACGGGCACCGACGTGGCCATCGAAGCCTCCGACCTGACCCTCGTGTCGGGTGATCCCCGGGGCGTGGCCGACGCCATCGCCCTCAGCCGGCGCACGCTGTCCACCATCAAGGG
>JBKHVG010000073.1:0-9283 GCA_046570205.1 Acidimicrobiia bacterium | reverse complement strand
CGACGTGTCCGCCGGACATGGTGCAGATCTCCGTCGGACGCAACTGGGGTGACCGTGACGACCTGTTCGAGTACGTGTGTCAACGGCCATCTTGATGTCCTCGCTGGTGGCCATGGGTGGTCCTCGCTGGTGGCCATCGAAAGTCCTCGCGGTCAGGCCGTGGTGTGACCTCCGGTGGTGCGGTGGGTGAGCCGGTAGCTGTCGCCGGTGGTGGTGATGATGTGGGCGTGGTGGCAGAGCCGGTCGAGGAGTGACACGGCGGTGGGTTGGTCGGGCAGGAACCGTCCCCAGTTCTCGAACGGCGAGTGCGATCCGATCGCCAGTGAGCGTTTCTCGTAGGCGGCGGCGACGAGCCGGAACAGGAGTTGGCAGCCGGTGTGGTCCAAGGGTGCGAAGCCGATCTCGTCGATGATGAGCAGCTGGTTCCGGCAGAGCTGTTCGATTGTCTTGCCGACGGTGTTGTCGGCCGTGGCCCGCCACAGGTGTTCGACGACTTCGGCGGCGGTGAAGTAGCGGACGCGGTGGCCGGCTTCGACCGCGGCTCGGCCGAGGGCGATGAGGTAGTGGGTCTTGCCGGTGCCGGCGGGACCGACGAGGCAGAGGTTGTCGGCTCGGTCGATCCAGTCGAGGGTGATCAGGTAGTCGTGGCTCGCCTTGGGGATCGAGGACTCCTCGACGTTGAACTCGTCGAGGGTCTTGACGATGGGAAACCGGGCGGCGGTCATCCGGTTCCGGGTGTTGGAGGCGTCGCGGGCGGCGATCTCCAAGTCGACGAGCACGCGCAGGGTCTCTTCGGGCTTCCATCGCTGGGTCTTGGCGGTGAGCAGGATCTCGGGGGCGGCGTGGCGGATCGCGGCGAGCTTGAGCCGCTTCAGCCCCGCTTCGAGATCAGCAGGCAACGTCGGTGTGGCCGGTGGCGGCGTCATGCCAGGCCCTCGATCCGATAGGCGTCCAGGCCACGTTGTTCGACGGCGGGCAGGTCGACGACGACTTGACCGCCCGCGTCGACTGGTTCGGGGGCGGTGGGGCCGACGGCCAGGATCGAGCGGACGTCGTCGGCCCGGAAGCGTGAGAACCGGACCGCCCGCTCCAACGCTCGAGTCACCGCCTCGGCGCCGTGAGCGGGCAACAGCTCGTTGACGATGGTCTCGATCTCCTTGGGCAGCATCGTCATCCCGGCCGCGGCGCCGGCGCGGATGAACGCATCCGCGTGCTCGCCCAGGGCGAGGAAGGTGTGCTCAGTTTGGGTGCGGGCCCTCGGTCCACGCGATGGCGGCTTGCGAGGCGTGGGGTAGTGCTCGTCGAGGATCGACGACTCGCCCGGGCCGAGCTGGTCATGCGTGGCCACCAGTTCGCCGGTGTCAATGCGGTAGATGCGCACAACCTGGTCGTAGGTGACCGCCTCGACACGGGTGCCGACCAGGATCGAGGGGACCGAGTAGCGGGCCGATGCGACCCGGATCGTGGCGAGCTTGTCGACCTTGCGGATCTCGGCCCGACCGATCCGCGGCCGCAACGTCGGCAGCGGCCGCAACAGATCGACCTCCACGGCCAGGCGATCGGTCGGGATGGCGCAGATCTCGGAGTGCTCGATGCCGTTGCGTTCCGCGCACCACTCGACCGCAACCTCGTTCCAGGCGGCGAGATCGCTGTGGGCGTCGGGGGTGGGGACGTCGCGCTTGGCGTAGCCGACGAGGTTCTCGACGATCCCCTTCGACGCCGGATCAGCCCGGTGGCAGAAGTCCGGGGAGAACCCGTAGTGGGTGGCGAAGCGCACGTAGTCCGGGGTCGGGATCACCACCCCGGCGACCGTGCCCGCCTTGAGACAGCCCATCCGATCCGCCAGCACCTTGGCCGGCACACCGCCCAGGGCCTCGAAGCATTCGGCCAACATCGAGAACGTGGTCGCTGCTGTCTCGTCCCGGGCGTAGCGCACGAACCGGATGCGTGACCACGCCAACACGGCGCAGAACACGTGGACCCCGGTGCCGGGCAGGGTGCCCCAGTCGATGACCACCGTGTCGCCCGGGGTCCACACCGCCGGGCGGCGCTGCCGTCCGTTGCGGGCCCGCCACTTCCTCTTCTCCTCTGCGACCAGGCGCCGGAAGTTCCGGGCCGATCCCGCGTAGCCGTCGGCACGGGCTTCGACCAGCAGCCGCTTCGCGGTGATCTTCGCCTTCGTCGCCTCGACCCGCTGGGCGACCAACGCCCGGGCGACGTCGGTGTTCTTCGGCACCGACGCCCGACGAGCGCGTTGTTCGTCGAGCTCGCCGGCCTCATGCGCGAGCACCTTGCGCTTCACCGTCTTGGGATCCACACCGCAGATCTCGGCGGCACCCCGATACGTCCCGACGTCGCGGAACGCGGCAACAACATCCATCGTCTTCCTCGCTGTCAACATTGACGGCAGCCCTCCGGGCGGTGGTACGGGACCTGACTTGGCGTCGGTCACGCTCACCGCCCGGAGCGGCTACCTGGTGGATCTACCCCTCACCACCGCGAGGACTTTTCCTGGCCACCAGCGAGGACTTTCACATGGCCACGGACAACAGCGTGCCGGCGGGGGATGGGTGAGTTTCGAGCATTGCTCGGGCGTGGGTCATGGCTACTCCTCGTGTAGGGGTTCGGTTGGGTGTTAGGGCGATGTCTTTGTTGTGTGCGGGTCGACGGGCGGTCCCCGGGACCTCGCCTGTCGTGGCGCGATTCCTGGCGATCGCTCGCGCCAGAACGCACTGCTCAGACCGGCGCCGGGGACGACGCACTCCCCGCCGGGGTGTCGCTCTCGGCGGGCGGCGTCGGGCCCTCGGTTCGGCATGGGACGGGATGTCACCGTGAGCGGCGACGTGGCGTCCATGGGATCTCCGGCGTTGTTCTCGTGTACCAGTGCAGAGCCGTGTGCACGCCACGCGACAGGGGCCGCGATGGGGCGCGGACGGCAGGAGACGGGCCGCGGCCCGTGGTTCAAGAGGGAATCAACGCAACTCGACGCACAAGGCGAGCCGGGGTGGCTCACCACGTGCTGGTTCCCACAGACGCTCTGCGATCGGACGCAACGTCGGCCCGCGCTTTCGACGCTCGGCCGGCTCGGTCATCGCAGCGAACCGACGGCGGATGGCGAGCAGGACGAACGCGGCAGCGAGGAACGCGGAGCATGCACCGGCCAAGTGGGTGCCCATGCCGGGGTGTGCGTCTTCGTGGTCGCCCTCAGCTGTCCCGTTGCCGCCGGTCTCGGCGGCAACATGGTCCATCATCGAACGGTGCGCCGTCGACGTGCCGGTCAGCGTGGCGGCGCCGAGTGCCAACAACATCGCTGCAACAGCAGCGACGAAGGCCACCAGTGCGCGCCTGCGGTCCACGAAGGCGGATGTACCCGGCCGAGCCGACCGTCATGCGCGGCGAAGGATCCTTCGTGTCCAAGGCCGTCCGATCCGCTCGACGCAGGCGGTCGCCTGAGCTCTACGGACACGAGAAGACGTGCCCAGACGCTGCGCAACCTCGGGACGACCGACCCGACCCCCCGGGACCTAGGGCCCGGGTCCTCCACCCCCGGTCGCAGGGATCATGCGATGGTGGAATTCGCCCGACCAACCAGTAGCCGGCGACAGCCCCCCGGCTGGCGGAGGGACCTCGCACGGACGTCCGCTCGCCCACTGCGCCGGACACGGCTCCGTGCTTGTCCGAAGTCCATCGCGTAGCGACCCCGGATGCCTGGACGCACCGTCCGCAGGCACCATGACGGCATCCACCAAGAAAGGTCCACACCATGCACAACCACCGCAACCACCTGAACCTGCTGCTCGCCGCAGCAGGGGTGCTCATCGTGCTCGCTGCACTCGGCGTCCCCGTCTTGGCCTATCTGCCCGTGTTGGCCGTCCTGGCGATCTGCCCACTCATGATGGTCTTCATGATGCGGGGCATGGACCACGGCGGACAGGCCTCTGGTCCGCGAGAGGCAGACCGCTCCGACGAGGCGCATCATCACTGACCCACAACCTACGACAAAATGTCGTAGGTTGTTTCGCAGGAGTCCGGACGCAGCGGAGCGAGAGAGCGTGAATTCATGACGGATCAGAGTCCCGAGAGAAGCGGCACCGGCGCCAGCGAGAGCGCGACGAGCGCCGGACCGAGGCATCTCCTGGAGTGTCGCGTCCGCCGGATCGAGGGCCAGGTCCGCGGCGTCCTCCACATGTTGGAGGAGGGTCGGAGGACCGAAGAGGTTCTTGTCCAGCTCGCGTCCATCCGCGGAGCCGTCCACGGACTCGAGCAGCAGCTGGTCGGTCTCGAGCTGGAGCGCTTCGTGGAGGACGTCCTCCGGGACGGTCGCCCGGCGGCAGATGCGGCGCTGAGGGATTTGAGCGCAGCGATCGGTCACGTGCGGACGTCGTGATCACTGCGCTGTTGCCCGATCGAACGAGCCGGCAGTGACCTTCCTAGCTGCCATCCCCAGCCCCTCCAGCAAGGCGATCGAGATCGGTCCTCTCGACCTGCGGGCGTACGGCATCGCGATCGGCCTGGGCGCAGTGGTTGCTGTCTGGATCGCTCAGCGACGATGGTCCGCCCGAGGAGGAGACCCGGACGACATCTCATCCATCGCCGTCTGGGCGATCCCCGCCGGGCTCGTCGGCGCCCGGCTCTACCACGTCGCGACGGACTACCGACGCTTCCAGGGCCGCTGGCTCGAAGCGTTCGCTGTCTGGGAGGGCGGCCTCGGCATCCCGGGTGGGATCGTCGCCGGCGTACTCGTCGGCGTGGTGGTGGCTCGCCGCCGCCAGCTACCCGCCGCAGCGCTCCTCGACGTCGTGGCACCTGCGCTGCCCGTGGCCCAAGCGATCGGACGCCTCGGCAACTGGTTCAACCAGGAGCTCTTCGGTCGACCCACCGATCTGCCGTGGGCTCTGCGCATCGACGAGGCCCACCGGCCGGCTGGTCTCGAAGATGTCGCGCTCTACCACCCGACCTTCCTCTACGAGGCGCTCTGGAACTTGGCGCTCGCCGCCCTCCTCGTGTGGATCGGTCGACGGTGGGATCCGAGGCCGGGACAGCTGTTCGCCGGTTACGTCGCGGGCTACGCAGCCGGGCGGTTCTGGGTGGAGGCGTTGCGGATCGATCCGGCGACCGAGATCCTCGGGACTCGCGTCAACCTGTGGGTGAGCGGGTCCGTCTTCGTGATCGGGGCGGCGATCCTGGCGGTTCGGGCCCGGTCGGGGTCCTCGGAGCGGTCCACCCCACCCATGGGGGGCATGCCTGCAAACCACACCTCGAGTGTGCCTTTTCGCAACCTCGATCAGTGAGGGTCCAGCTCCTCGTGGGGCTCGTCGACCGGTGGCTCTGCGTGTGGGCCGCGCCGCTCGGCAGGTGACGGTGTCACGAGGTCATCGGCGATGTCGGAGACGGTGGCGACCAGTGCAGTGCCTGCGACGGCAAATGCCGCGACGTACAGGACGATTCCGATGCGCCGCCGCCACGGTCGGTGCGTCCGGAAGACCGAGCGCCGTCGCCGCTCGACCGCGGGTGCCCTCCGACCGGAGAAAACGGGAGTCGACTCGTCATCGAAGGACACCGGTGGAGTTTCCCTTCGCGTAGGCTACGACAACCTGTCGGAGGCTAGTCCCGTCACACGTGGTCCGACGATACCGATCCGCCGACGATTGAGGTCCGACCGATGGTCCTGGCAGTGGTCACCGCTCGACGACTGGAGCCAGAACGACGTGCAGCAGTCGCGAATGTCCTGGCGGAAGCGTTCGAGCACGATCCGATGCAGGCGTGGCTGTTCCCGAACGCGGAGCGCCGGATGCAGCGGCTCCGCCGCTTCTACGAGCGTGATCTCGCCGTTCGGCTCGAGGGTTGCACGACGACGTGCCTCCTCGGCGAGGCGGCGGTCGCCTGCTGGCAGGCGCCGGGCGAGTCCGGGACACTGCCCCTTCGCTCGGCCCTGCAGCTTGCGCCGTGCGTCTGGTCGGTGGCGGCGCATCATCCGTTGGCTGGCACGCTGCTGCTGGCAGCCGTACTACGCCAGCGGCCGGATGAGCCGCACTGGTATCTGAGCCATCTCGCGGTTCGGCCGGGTGACCAGGGCCGAGGCCTCGGGCGGACCCTGCTGCACTGGGGCATCGAGCGGGCCGACGAGGAGGGCGTCGGCACGTATCTCGAGACGGCAAATCCGGACAACTTGCCGTTCTATCGGTCGGCTGGGTACTCCCAAGTCGGTCTGGTCCGGAGCGGTGATGCGCCCAACGTGTGGACGCTGTGGCGCAGACCTTCCGACCAGGGGTCACCCCCGCCGCTCCGGCGGGCAGCAGATGACGGTGCAGGCCACATCGAGGCGTCACCAGACGGTGGCGACCAGCGAAGAGGAGGTGCCAAGTGACGCACGCGGGATACGTCCTCGTGGGTTGGACCGTCACCTGGACGGTGCTCGGAGGCTACGCGTGGCGAGTGCTCCGCAAGGGAAGACGTCTGGCTCCGATGGTGCCTGCAAGCGAACGGCGGTGGTCCTCTCCGCCAGCTCACCGCAACTAGGTTCGCTGCGCCGCATGCTTGTGGCTCAGGCGCTGCAGATGGTCCGGAGGTACCGCTGAGACGCGTTCGCTGACGCACCGACGGGACGGTGCGGTGGACCTCGCGGTTCTCTCTCGACCTCGGTTCGGGTAGGTCGGCTCCACTCGGCTACGACACCGAATAGGAGCACAACCATGATCGAGCAGCATGAGCGGACTGACGCAGAAGGCGGCATGGGGGGGGACCACGGCGGGAGGAACGACTCCGATTCGGGCATGCAGCGCATGATGTACCTGCGCTTCGCCGCGATGATCCTCACGTCGATGGTGCTCATGTACTTCGTCATGTTCGTCGGCTCCTGGGAGCTCGGCCACGTCCGGTTCAGCCAGAGCCGGATCTTCATGGCGGTCACGATGGGCGGCGTGATGGGGCTGGTGATGCTGGCCTGGATGCTCAACATGTACAAGAGCGTCAAGGGCAACCTCGCCATCGTCGCCGTCAGCCTCCTGCTCGTCGCCGGCGGCGCCTACCTCGACCGGAGCCAGACGACGGTCGGTGACGTGTCGTTCATGCGAGCGATGATCCCGCACCACTCCCTGGCCATCACCAGGTCCGAACGCTTCGAGGTCGATGACGCCCGGGTCTGCGAGCTCGCAGTGGAGATCAGCGAAGCGCAGCGCCGCGAGATCCTCGAGATGGACTGGCTGATCGACGACATCAACGAGAACGGGGCTGCGACCCCTGCCGAAGCCGAGGAACGAGCGGTCCCGGACTTCGACGTTTCCGCAGACCGCGCCTGCCCTGCAGGCTGAGCCTCCCGCAGTCGGTCGTACACCAGGTCCGACAGGGCCACCTCCTGTGACTGCGCACGCGATGATCGACACATCGGCAGCGGCGGCGACCGGTAGCTGATACTGGCTCATGCTCACGCTGCTGCGCTCGTCGTCGGAGTTCCGACGGCTGTTCGTGGCGCATTCGGTATCCCGGGCCGGCGATGCGTTCAACACCGTCGCTCTCGTCGTGTTGGTCTTCGATCTCACCGGGTCAGGTCTGGGTGTCGCCGGCGCCGTGATGTTCGAGGTGTTGCCGGTGCTGCTGCTCGCGCCGGTCGCTGGCCTCGTGGCGGACCGGTCGCCACGGCGCTCGGTGATGATCCGAGCGGACCTGTTCAGAGCCGTCGTGGCGCTGGTGCTTGTGATTGCCGCCGACTCGGTGGCGGTTGCCTACGGGGTTGCGTTCGGTCTGTCCGTAGGCGCCGTGCTGTTCAACCCAGCAGCGAGCTCGCTGCTACCAGAGATCGTCGACGAGGACGACATCGTGACTGCGAACAGTGCGATGTGGACAGCGGCAGTCACCGGTCAGGTCGCCCTGGCGCCGATCGCCGGGTTCGTCATCGCTGCATGGGGAGTGCAGGTGGCCTTCGCCATCAACGCCGCGACCTTCCTCGTGTCTGCTGCGGCGCTCTCCGGTCTGCGCAGCGGCCGCGCACGTGCTGACGTTGACGTCAAGGGCTGGTCCGGCGTGCTCGCTGGCGTCGATGCGGTTCGGGCTGACCCTCTCCTCACCCGTCTCGCAGCCGTGCAGGTCCTTGCCTCCATGTCGGCCGGGGCCACGAGTGGACTCCTCGTCGTCCTTGCGGACCGTTGGCTGGGTGTGGGTGCTGGCGGCTTCGGCACCCTGCTGGGAGCGATCGGCGTCGGGGCGGTTCTCGGTCCCCTGTTGCTGCGCCGGTTCATCGAAGCGGGTGACAAGCGGTGGCTGTTCGGACCGTTCGCTGCACGTGGCGGCGTGGACCTGACGCTGGCCGCCGTCGGGGATCCCGTTGTCGCCGGGGGTGCCCTCGTGGTCTACGGCATGTCGACCTCGACGGGGATGGTCGCGTACCAGTCAACGTTGCAGACCCTCGTCCCGGCTGAGACGCGTGGCCGCGCGTTCGCCTTCTATGACGTGCTCTGGAACGCTGCCCGTCTGCTCTCGCTGGCTGCGGGTGGCGTGCTGGCTGAGGTCGCCGGCATCCGGCTGGTGTACGTCACCTCGGCGGTCCTGCTCTTCGCCGCCGCCGGTGTTGGCCTCACCACACGATTGGACGGAGCCCGTCGCGGGCGCAACTGATCGACCGTCCGCCCAACCTGCCGACCGAGCCGAATGCCAGGGGCGCGGCCTTCCGCATGCCACCCATCGTCGGGTGCGCCAGCGGGCGAACGCTCCGTGACACGGCACAAGGTCGCTTGCCTTCGGGCACCGGCGGACATCAGCCAGGAAGGAGGTTGATGCCGTCGAACGCTCGGAAGAAGGGCTCTGCGCCGATGCCGACGAGCACGACGGCGGCACCGGTGATGATGGCGGTGAACCCGGCAGAGGGGCTGAGGACCGGGACGGGACCCGGCAGGCGCTCGAAGTACATCGGAGCCAGCACACGGGCGTAGTAGGCGATGGAGACCACCGTGTTGATCGCTCCCAGGACCGCGAGCCAGCCGTAGCCGGCGTCGATGGCGGCTCCGAACAAGCTCAGCTTGGCGGCGAAGCCCGCGAGCGGGGGCACGCCGATGAAGGAGAGCAGCGTGATGGTCAGCGTGGCGGCCAGGACCGGCCGGGCCCGTGCCAGACCGCCGTAGGCGAGGCGGTCGGTGCGGCCGCGGAGCTGGACGACGACGGCGAAGGCCGCGATGTTGGCGAGCACGTAGGCGAGGAGGAAGTACAAGAGCGACGGCAGCGCGAGATTGCTGCGCTCCACGGCCACGACCGCGAGTAGTCCGTAGCCGGTCTGGGAGACCGACGACCAGCC
>JBKHVG010000072.1:2433-9700 GCA_046570205.1 Acidimicrobiia bacterium | reverse complement strand
CGAGAACGCCGGCCACCCCGACGGCGACCTGGGGCACGACCCGAGCCGCATGGCGGTCTCCGTGGCCACCGGCATCGGCGGCATCGAGACCCTCGAGGAGCAGATCGTCATCAACACCGAGAAGGGCGCCCGCCGCGTCTCCCCCTTCCTGGTGCCGATGATGATGCCGAACTCGGCCGGGGCCGCGGTCTCCATGAAGTACGGCTGGCAGGGCCCGTGCGAGTCGATCGTCACCGCCTGCGCAGCCGGCACGCACGGCATCACCCGCGCCGCCGACCTGATCGCCTGGGACCGCTGCGACGCCGTCATCGCCGGCGGCGCCGAGTCGGCGCTCACGCCGACGAGTCTCGCTGGCTTCACCAACATGACGGCCCTGTCCAACGACGGCGTGTCACGCCCGTTCAGCGCCGACCGGAACGGGTTCGTCATCGCCGAGGGCGCCGGCCTGGTGCTGCTCGAGGAGTGGGACGCGGCCGTGAGCCGGGGCGCGACGATCCTCGCCGAGTTCCTCGGCGGCGCCTCGACCGCCGATGCGCACCACATCACGGCCCCGGCCCCCGGAGGCGTGGGTGCCGTCACGTGCATGGAGCTGGCGCTGGCCGATGCCGGCCTGCGGGCCGGCGACATCGCCCACATCAACGCCCACGGGACCTCGACGCCCTTGAACGACGCCGCCGAGGCGCACGCCATCGCCAAGGTCTTCGGCGAGGGCGGCCCACCCGTCACCTCGACCAAGGGCGTCACCGGCCACGCGCTCGGCGCCGCCGGTGCGCTCGAGGCGGTGGCGGCGGTGCTGGCCATCCAGAAGCGGCTGATCCCGCCGACGTTCGGGACCGACGCCGTGGATCCGGAGCTGCCCCAGATCGACCTGGTGATCGGCGAGCCTCGGGCGTGGGAGCCCGGTGCGGTGCTGTCCAACAGCTTCGGCTTCGGCGGCCACAACGGCTGCCTGATCGTGGCGCCGGCCTAGGCGCGCCTCGGTTCTGGCCCACCGATTCTCCCGCTGGTGGGGGAATCGGTGGGCCAGAACGTGTCCTGTCAGTCCCCCTGATCCTCGGCGTCGTCGCCGAGGTCCACGTTCTCGTCGATGGTGTCCTCGGCGTCGTCGACGCCTTCGCTGATGTCCTCGCCGGTCTCTTCGAGGTTCTCCTCGACTTGTTCCTCGTCGACGTCGACGTCGACGCCGCTGTCGTCGTCGTCACCACAGGCGGCAGCACCGAAGAGCAGTGCGCCTGCGCAGATGGTCGTGGCCAGTGTCCGTCGGGTCAGGAGGTGCATGGCCGCCTCCATCCCCTGGCCGGCGGGTGGACAGAACCGGGTCAGATGTCGGCGACCACGAAGAGCAGGTCGGCCTGGCACGCCACCTCGCCGCCGACGCTGGCCGTGCCCGAGCCCTTGCCGGCCCGGGCCGACATGCGCCCGAGGGACATCTCCAGGGTGAGGGTGTCGCCGGGGACGACCTGGCGCCGGAAGCGGGCCTTGTCGACCCCGACCAGCAGGAGCTTGCCGGCGAAGCGCTCGTGCCGGAGAGCGGCGATGGCACCGGTCTGGGCCAGGGCCTCGAGCATCAGCACGCCGGGCAGCGTGGGCCGTCCCGGGAAGTGCCCGGCGAAGAAGGGCTCGTCGCCGGTGAGGACCCACGAGCAGCGGGCCGAGAGGCCGGGCTCGACCTCGTCGATGGTGGTGATGAAGGCGAACGGGTCGCGGTGCGGGAGGATCTCCCGGGGGTCGAGGCCGGTCACGACGCCTCGAGGTCCTGGAGCGCCTTGAGGAGCTTCTTCGGCGTGTCCTTCGGGCTGATCTTGGGCCAGGCCTCGATGACCTTGCCGTTCTCGTCGATCAGGAACGCCGAGCGGATGATGCCCAGGTACTTCCGGCCGTACATCGACTTCTCGCCCCAGGCGCCGTACTTCTCGGCCACGGCGTGGTCGGGGTCGGAGAGGAGGGGGAAGCCGAGCGAGTGCTTGTCGTCGAACTTCTTCTGCTTCGCCGGCTCGTCCGGACTGATGCCGAGGATCTGCACGTCGACGTCGTCCTTGATGGCCGACAGCTCGCAGGACTGGGTCGTGCAGCCCGGCGTGTCCGCCTTCGGGTAGAAGTAGACGAGGACCTTGCGACCCTTCAGGTCGGTGAGCCTGACCTTGCCGCCGTCCTGGTCGGTGAGGGTGAACGCGGGGGCCTTGTCGCCAGCTTGGGGAGCCATGCTCGGATCTTGGCACGCACCGGAGCGGGAATGATCCATGGCAGCACCTCGTTGGCTCGGGCGACGTGAGACACCGCCTCCTGACCGCCACGCGGGACACCTTCCGCTCCCTCGGCACCCGGAACTTCCGCCTGTTCTTCGTCGGCCAGCTGGTCAGCCAGACGGGGACCTGGGTGCAGTCGGTCGCGATCATCTGGGTGGTCCTCCGGCTCACGGGCGACGGCGTCGCCCTGGGATTGGCCACGGCCGCGCAGTTCCTCCCGGTCCTGGTGCTCGGCGCCTGGGCCGGCGTGGTCTCCGACCGGGTCGACCGCCACCGGTTCCTGCTCGGCACCCAGGCCGCGTTCGCCGTCGTGGCCCTGGCGTTCAGCGCGCTGACCTTCACCGACCGCCTGAGCCTCCCGGCGATCTACGGCCTGTCGGCGCTCTTCGGGGTGGTCACCGCCCTCGACAACCCCGCTCGGCGCTCGCTGGTGGTCGAGATGGTCGCCGAGCGCGACGTCCCCAACGCCGTCGGGCTGAACAGCGCCCTGATGACGGGCTCGCGGGTGGTGGGGCCTGCTGTCGGCGGCCTGCTGATCACCACCGTCGGCCCCGACTGGTGCTTCGCGTTCAACGGCGTCACCTACGTCGCCGTGCTCATCGCCCTGCTGCGCATCGACCGCAGCCAGCTGCGCAGCCCGCCCCGCGTCGTCCGGGCCAAGGGCCAGATGCGCGAGGGGTTCCGCTACGTGTGGTCGACCCCCGAGCTGCGGCTGCCGCTCATCCTGCTCACCGTCATCGGCACCCTGGCCTTCGAGTTCCAGGTGACCCTGCCGCTGCTGGCCGAGCGGACCTTCGGCGGCGACGCCGGCACGTTCACGATGCTGTACTCCGCCATGAGCGCCGGATCGCTGATCGGCGCCCTCATGGTGGCCCGCCGGACCGACGCCGACACCCGGTACCTGGCCCGGAGCGCGCTCGCTCTCGGCGCCTCGATGGCCGTTCTCGCCGCCGCCCCCAACCAGTGGCTGGCCGTGGTGGCGGTGGTGCCCGTGGGCCTCACGTCGATCTTCTTGATCTCCGGCTCGAACGCCGTCATCCAGCTCCGCGCCGACCCGTCGATGCGGGGGCGGGCGCTGGCCCTCACCGCCGTCGTGTTCCTGGGCAGCACCCCCATCGGCGGGCCCATCGCCGGCGCCTTCAGCGAGCACCTCGGCGCCCGCGCCGGCATCGTGCTCGGGGCCGTGGCGTCGGCCCTGGCCGGGGCCTGGACGTTGCGAGCGCTGTCGCGCCTGCCGGACGTCGCCGGCCACGGAAGCCCCGTCCCGCCGGCCGCGCCGGCCGTCGTGCGCAGCTGACGCACCGGGAACGGTGGTCAGTCGGCGTTGCGCATGGCCTCGGCCGACATCGAGAAGTAGTCGCGCATCGCGGTCTCGGCCGCGGGGAGGATGTCCCGCTCCTCCACCAGGCTGTTGAGCGCACCGACCATGTGACGGAACCAGGCGTCGCGCTCAGCCGGGCCGATGCGGAAGGGCACGTGGCGCATGCGCAGCCGTGGGTGACCGCGCTCTTCGGAGTAGGCCTGGGAGCCGCCCCAGAACTGGATGAGGAACCCGGCGAGGTGCCGCTTGGGCTCGGTCAGGTCGTCCGGGTACATCGGGCGCAGCACCGGGTCCTCGGCGACGCCGGCGTAGAAGCGCTCGACCAGCTCGACGAAGAACTCGTCGCCCCCGACGGCCTGGTGGACGGACACCTGGAACAGCTCGTCGCCGGCCTGCTCACCCATCGATGACCGCCTCCGACGACATGGGCCGAGTCTGGCAGCGCGACCGGCTCGCGTTCCGATCGCGTCGATCGACCATCACCGGTCGATCTACGCGTGAGAAATGGGGGGTGGCGGGCTCAGGTCCAGCCGTTGAAGCGACCCTTCGGCCGGGCGTGCACATGCCAGTGGCCCGGGATGGACCGGCGGTCGGGGTCGATCCAGTGCTCGCCGAGCTGCTCGTCGGCGACCGCGTGCAGCCGCTCGAGCATGCGCTCCTCGTCGGCCGGGGACGGGTCGATGCGGTGCGGGCGCCAGACCACCATGGGCACGGCGCACGCCTCGCACTCGGCCACCCAGCACAGGTCGTCCTCGTGGAACCAGGGCGTGAGCCGGGCCGCCTCGCAGAGCTCGCAGTCGGGGTCGGGGCGGGTGTCGTCCATGGGGGCCTGGAGCCTGCCACCGGTAGCGTCGAGGTGTGGCGACGCCGAACTCCACCTCCGCCTACGCCGACGCACCCAAGTCCGGGACCGGGCCAGGTGTGCTGGTGCTGCACTCCTGGTGGGGGCTCACCGAGACGATCAAGGACCGGTGCAACCAGCTGGCCGACGCCGGGTTCACCGTCATCGCACCCGACCTTTTCGACGGCGAGGTGGCCGTGGACGACGCCCACGGCGAGCGGATGCTGGCCGAGGCCGACGCCAACCGGCTGGTGCTCGGGATCCAGTCGACCGCCGACGCCCTGCGCCGCATGCCGGCCACGACGGGCGAGCGCATCATGATCGTCGGCTTCTCCATGGGCGCCTCACTGGGCCTGTGGTTCTCCGAGCGCTTCCCGGACCAGGTGTCCGCCGTCGTCGGCTTCTACGGGACCCAGGGCATCGACTTCCAGCGCACCGAAGCGGCGTACCAGCTCCACATGGCCGAGGACGACGCCATGCTCGACCCCGACGAGCTCGCCCTCATGGAGGCCAGCTTCGGTCTCGCCGGCCGCCCCGTCGACCTGCACACCTACGAAGGCGTCGCCCACCACTTCGCGGAGGAGGGCACGCCCAACTTCGACCGGCCCGCCGCCGACCTGGCGTGGCAGCGGACCCTGGAGTTCCTCCGCCAGCACGCATGACCCCGGGCGGGCACGCTCCCGAACCGACCGTGCGGCAGCGCACAGTGCGGGTGTCCCGCAAGATGGTCATCGAGTGGCGCGCCGACCGGATCCCCGACAACGCGGCCAGCGTCGCGTTCTACGCCGTGCTCAGCCTGCTGCCCGCGTTCCTGGCCCTCGCCGCCACGCTCGGCCCGCTCGACTCCCTCCTCGGCGGCGACGTCGCCGAGCGGGTGCAGGAGCGGGTGCTGGACTTCCTCGGCACCGTGCTCACCTCCGAGGCGGACGGCACCCTCGAGGTCGCCCGCGACCTGTTCGAGAACGAGCGCCCCGGGCTGCTCACGTTCTCGCTCCTGGTCGCCGTCTGGACCATCTCCCGCAGCTTCGCCGCCCTTGTGCGCGCCCTGGACGTCGTCTACGACCTGGACGAGCACCGCGGCTGGCTCGCCATCCGGGGCACGGCCCTGCTCATCGCCGTCGGGTCCGTGGTCGCGGCCTCGCTGATGCTCACTGCCATCGTGGTCGGCCCGCTCTTCGGCACGGGTGAGCAGATCGCCGACCAGATCGGGCTCGGCGACCAGTTCGTGTTCCTCTGGGACGTCTTGCGCCTGCCGTTCGCGTTCGTGGTGCTGGTCGTGTGGGCAGCCACGATCTTCCACGTCGCTCCCGACCACGACACGCCGTGGCGCGCCGACGTCCCCGGGGGCGTGCTCACCGGGTGCCTGTGGCTCGTCTTCTCGGGCGGGCTGCGCGTCTACCTGGAGCTGGCCCAGGCCGGGAACGCGGTGTTCGGCGCCCTCGGCGGCGCGCTCATCGTCCTGCTGTGGTTCTGGCTGCTGTCGCTGGCCGTGCTCATCGGCGGCGAGCTGAACCAGGTGCTGCTCGACGAGCGGGCGCCGCTGCAGGGCCCGCATGCGCCGCTCGCGCCGGCAACCGAGCAGCGGTCGACGGACTCCCGTCCCCGGCCGGCAGCCGCCTCAGACGGCGTCGAGGGCGCCGCGCAGCCGGCCGACGAAGCGGCCCGCGTCCAGCGCTGAGCCGCCGTCCAGCAGCAGGCGCATGATCGCCGAGGCGACGATGACGCCGTCCGACGGTGCGGCGGCAGCAGCCGCCGTCTCCGGTGAGGAGATGCCGAAGCCCATGACGACGGGCAGCCGGCCGGCGAGGTCGGCGGTCCAGGTGCCCACGTCGGAGCGCTCGCCGGTGACGCCGAGCACGTTCACGCCGTAGACGAAGCCCTTGCTGCGAGCAGAGAGGCGGGCGAGGCGGGCGTCGCTGCTGATCGGGCTGGCCAGCATGACGGTGTCGAGGTCGGCGTCGCCGACCGCGTCCTCCCAGGCGTCCATCTCCTCGAGGGGCACGTCGGGGATGATCGCCCCGTGCACGCCGGCCCGCACGCACTCGTCGACGAAGCGCGCGTAGCCCATGCGGAACGGGATGTTCGCGTAGGTCATGGCGATGATCGGGATCGACACGTCGAGGCCGTGCAGCTCGGACAGGATGCCGATGGGCGTGGCGCCGCCCCGCAGCGCCCGGTCGTTCGCGGCCTGGATGGTGGGGCCGTCCATCACCGGGTCGGAGAACGGGATGCCGACCTCGACCCCGTCGGCGCCGGCGTCGTCGTAGGCTCGGATGACGTCGAGCCAGTCCTCGGTGATGCCGCCGGTGACGTAGGGCATGAGCAGCTTGCGGCCGCTGTCGCGGCGGGCGCGCAGGTGCTTCTCGAGCGTGCCCATCACAGCTCCCCGAGTATCTCGGCGACCTGGGCGACGTCCTTGTCGCCACGGCCGGACAGGTTGAGCAGCACGGTCTTGCCGGCGAGCTCCTCGCGGGCCCGGCTGACCCAGGCCAGGGCGTGGGCCGGCTCCAGCGCCGGGATGATGCCCTCGGTGCGGGACAGCAGCTGGAAGGCGTCGAGCACCTCGGCGTCGGTGACCGACTCGTACCGGGCCCGGCCGAGCTCGGCGAGGTGGGCGTGCTCGGGGCCGACGCCCGGGTAGTCGAGGCCGGCGGAGATCGACTCGGCCTCCTGGACCTGCCCGTGGTCGTCCTGGAGCAGGAACGAGGTGGACCCGTGGACGATGCCGGCCACGCCCCGGCCGACCGCGGCGCCCCCGGCGGGCTCGACCCCGACCAGGTCGGCCTCGGTGTCGACGAAGCCGGAGAAGATGCCGATGGCGTTGGAGCCGCCGCCCACGCAGGCGGTGACCACGTCGGG
>JBKHVG010000072.1:0-2423 GCA_046570205.1 Acidimicrobiia bacterium | reverse complement strand
GCCTCGGTGTCGACGAAGCCGGAGAAGATGCCGATGGCGTTGGAGCCCCCGCCCACGCAGGCGGTGACCACGTCGGGATCCCGGCCGTCGAGCGCCAGGCACTGCTCGCGGGCCTCGGCGCCGAGGACCCGGTGGAGCTCGCGTACCATCCACGGGTACGGGTGCGGGCCCATGGCCGAACCGAGGCAGTAGTGGCTGGACTCGACCGTGGCGACCCAGTCCCGCATGGCCTCGTTCACGGCGTCCTTCAGGGTGCGCGAGCCGGTCTCGGCCGGGCGGACCTCGGCCCCGAGCAGGCGCATCCGGAACACGTTGAGCTTCTGGCGCTCCATGTCGACGGCGCCCATGTAGACGACGCAGTCGAGGCCGAGCAGGGCGGCCGCGGTGGCCGTGGCCACGCCGTGCTGGCCGGCACCGGTCTCGGCCACCAGGCGCTTCTTGCCCATGCGCTGGGCGAGCAGCGCCTGGCCCAGCACGTTGTTGATCTTGTGGCTGCCCGTGTGGTTGAGGTCCTCGCGCTTCAGCAGGAGGCGCAGGCCGAGCTCGTCGGAGAGCCGCTCGCACAGCGTGAGGGGGCTCGGCCGGCCGGCGTAGTCGCGCAGGAGCCCGTCGAGGCGGGCCCGGAAGGCGTCGTCGGCCCAGGCGGCGCGGAACTCGCGCTCGACCTCCTGGCACGCGCCGACGAGGGTCTCGGGAACGAACTGACCGCCGAAGCGACCGAAGCGGCCGTCGGTGACGTCGCCCATGATGGAGCGGGCGGGGTCGGACGTGGTGGTCATGGAGCGGTCCCGAGGTCGGCGAGGGGCGGGTGGGGGGCGGCGTCGCTGGTGTCGGCGCCCTTGGCTGCGGCCACGAACGCCCGCACGGCGTCGGGGTCCTTGGTGCCGGAGGACGCCTCGACGCCCGACGCCACGTCGACCCCCCAGGGCCGTACGGCGCGGATGGCGTCGGCGACGGTGTCGGGGCGCAGACCGCCGGCGAGCAGGACCCGGTGGCGGCGGGTGAGGTCGCCGACCAGGCTCCAGTCGAAGGGGATGCCACCGCCGGGCGTCGGCGCATCGAGGAGCAGGACGTCGGCGCCGTGGCGGTCGACCTCGTCGAGCTGCGGGTCGCCGGCGGCCATGCCCCGGATCAGCACGGGGACGCGGGCGTGGACCTCGGCGCTGGTGGCCGGCGTCTCGGATCCGTGGAGCTGCGCGGCCCGCAGGCCCACCCGCTCGACGATCTCGAGCACCTCACGGGCCAGGTGGTCGCGGAAGACCCCGACGGTCAGGACGTGCCCGGGGACGGCGGCGACGATGTCGATCGCCTCCTCGACGGTGACCTGCCGGCGGGACGGGGCGAAGATGAGGCCGATCGCGTCGGCGCCGGCCTCGACCGCGACGGCGGCGTCGGCGGCGCTTGTGGTGCCACAGATCTTCACGAACACGGTCCGCGACCGTACCGGGGTGCCGAGCGGTTCCCGCAGTGCATACCCGCCGGCGGTCCCAGGATCGTTCTGGCCGACGGATCGGGTCAGTGGGGAGCGCGGAGGGCGGCGACGGCAGCCGAGGGGTCGCCGGAGGTGACGAGGGACTCCCCCACCAGCACGGCGTGGTACCCGGCTGCGGCGAGGGCCGCCGCATCCGCGGGACCGCGGACGCCGGACTCGGCGACGGAGACGACGTGGTCGGGGAACGCCGCCGCCATGCGCACGGCTCGCTCGTGGTCGACCTCGAAGGTCACCAGGTCCCGTTGGTTCACGCCGACGAGGGTGGCCCCGACGGTGAGGGCCCGTTCGAGCTCGGCCTCGTCGTGGACCTCGACCAATGCGTCGAGGCCGACGTCGGTGGCCAGCCGGTGGAACTCGGCCAGCTCGTCGTCGTCGAGGGCGGCGGCGATGAGCAGGACGCAGTCGGCGCCCATGAGCCGCGCGTCCAGGACGTCCCTGGTCGAGACGGTGAAGTCCTTGCGCAGCACGGGCAGACCGGTGGCCCCGCGGGCGGCGGCCAGGTCGTCCGGGGAACCGCCGAAGTGGACCTCGTCGGTGAGCACCGAGAGGCACGTGGCTCCGCCGGCCTCGTACTGGCCGGCGAGCCGGGCCGGATCGAGGTCGGCGAACAGGTCCCCCTTGGACGGCGACCGGCGCTTGACCTCGGCGATGACGGCCAACCCGGCCGCGGCGCGGATCGCGCCGGCGAAGCCACGGGTCGGGCCCATGGCCCGGGCCGCGTCGAGCAGCTCGTCCTCGTCGCGTTGGTCTCCCGCGGCCGTCAGGCGGTGGGCGAGGAGGATGCCGTCGAGGTAGGTGGCCATCAGCGGGCGACGACGGCTGCTCAGGAGGGCAGGCCCTTGGCCTGCACCGGCGTGCAGATGTGCAGCTCGGGCGCCCCGGCGAGCAGGCCACCGAGCGTGGAGCCGAACGCCTTGAACGCGTCGCTGCC
>JBKHVG010000071.1:0-9794 GCA_046570205.1 Acidimicrobiia bacterium | reverse complement strand
TAACCCCGGCCCGGCCGGCCAGCGCAGGGATCGCCTCCGGGCCGCACAGCCACGGGTCCAGGTTGCGGGGCGGACGGCCGCTGGCGAGTGCGTGGTAGCCGGGGTCGATGAAGTCAGGCCCGACCTTGGCCGGTGCGGCATCGACTCCGCGAGCCCGCAGGGCCGCGAGCAGGCCGGTGGCCACGGTGGTCTTGCCGACGCCCGACGCGACGCCGGCGACGACCAGGCGCGGGCCGAGGGTGCCGGTCACCGGTGGTCGTGCACGTGCCCGTGGTCGTGGGCGTCGCGGTGCTCGGCGGCGAGGTGGGAGTGCCCGTGGCCCTGCTCCTGGCCCACCCGGTCGGCCAGCCCGGGCCACGGTGCCCGGAACGAGCACGTGTCGCAGTTGGTGCGGGGGCGACCGGCCACGGCCTCGTCGTGGCGCAGCGACACGACGTCGGCCAGGCCCGGGTCGGGGCCGAAGTAGCCGGCGTCGACGATCTGGGCACCGGTGGCGCCGGCGAAGTCGCCGAGCTGGTCGCGGGCCCGCTCGATGAGCTTGCCGTTGGCGATGAACCAGAAGAAGACGGCGAAGCGCTCGTGCCCCAGCCGCCGCATGCGGTCGAGGGCGTCGGGGACGGAGGGCCACGTGACGCCGGTGAAGCCCACCTCCACATCCGTGGCGCCGGACCACTCGGCCAGCAACCGGGCGGCGCGGACGGCCTCGCCGTTGGCATCCGGGTCGGAGGTGCCGCGAGCGATCACCAGGAGCGGCAGGCCGGTTCCGCCGGTCTCGGCCAGGTTCTTCTGGCCGACCGCCAGCAGCTCCGGCACGACGCCGAGCGGGGAGCCGAACGGCAGGTCGACGTGAGGGTGCCGGTCGCGACCCTCGAGCACGATGGCGGGCACGTCGCTCTTGCCGTGGCCGGCGGCCAGCAGCATCAGCGGCTGCACGACGATGCGCCGGCAGCCACGGTCGACCATGGCGTCGAGGACCGGGCCGGCCGGCGGGAGGGCCAGCTCCAGGAAGCCGAGGTCCACGTCGAGGTCGGGTCGGCGCTCGGTGACCGCCCGACCGAGGGCGTGCGCCTCGCGCACCCCGGCCACGCACGTGGATCCGTGGGCCACCAGGAGCAGGCCGTCCGGCGGGTCGCCGCCGACCCGACCGGGCGGGCGAGGGCCGCCGGGTCGGGGGCTGATCGGGATGCCGGTGAACCGTGGGGTCAGCACGTGGACTCCTTCAGTCTCCAGAGGGCGTTGAGCGCGCCTGCGGCCACGGGCGTGCCGCCGCGCTCGCCCAGGCAGGTGATGGACAGTGGCGCGAGGGGCCCGTCCCACAGGGCCTGCTTCGACTCCGCCGCGCCGACGAAGCCGACCGGCACCCCGACGACGGCCGCCGGGTCCACCAGCCCGCGGGTGTGCAGGTCGAGCAGGGCGAAGAGCGCCGTGGGGGCGTTGCCCACCACCCAGAGCGCACCGCTCGGGTGGCGCTCGGCGGCCAGCTCGAACGCTGCGGCCGATCGCGTCGACCCGGCGGGAGCGGTCGGGACCTCGTCGAGCAGGCAGGTGGTGGGGATGCGGGGGGTGCCGGCGGCGACCATGGCGGCGTCGACGACCACCGGGGCGCCGGCGGCGAGCGCGGCGACGGCACGGTCGACGGCGTGCTGGCCGATGCGCGTGGTGTCGGCGAAGGACAGGTCCGCGGTCGAGTGGATGATCCGGGCGACGACGTCGCGAGCACCGGGAGCCCAACCCGACAGGTCGATCCGCTCGGCGAGGATGCGGTACGACTCCTGCTCGATCGGATGGATCTGGAGGTCCGTGGGCCGGCTCACGTCTCGTACCCGCGTGGCGTGACGACGTGGTCGCCGACGACCTCGGTGGTCGACGAGCCGATCAGCACGATCGAGAGCATCCCGACATCGTCGGGGTCGAGGTCGGCCAGCGTCGTGCGCACGATGTGCTGGCCGGGCCGGGTCGCATCGGTGACGATGCCCACCGGCGTGGTGGGCGGTCGGTGCGCGCGCAGCATCTCCTGTGCCGCCTCGAGCTGCCACGTGCGGCGCCGGGACCGTGGGTTGTAGAGCGCAACGGCCAAGTCACCCTCGGCGATGGCCCGGAGACGCCGCTCGATCACGGGCCACGGTGTGAGCAGATCGGAGAGGCTCAGGAACGCGTGGTCGTGGGCGAGCGGCGCACCGAGCAGGCCGGCCGCCGCGGAGGCGGCGGTGATGCCGGGCACGATCTCGACTTCCGGTGAGCCATGGCGGGGGCCCAGCTCACAGACCAGCGTGGCCATGGCGAACACGCCCGGGTCGCCGGAGCACACCAGCGCCACCTGCTCGCCGCCGGCCGCCCGGGTGAGCGCCTCGGCGCAGCGGTCCGCCTCGGCACCGATGGGGCTGCGGACCACGGTCTGGTGCGCGGTCACGAGGTCGGCGCACTGGTCGACGTAGAGGTCGTAGCCGATCACGGTGTCGGCGGATCGCACCGCCGACGAGGCGGCAGGCGTGCGGTGGCGGGGATCGCCCGGGCCGAGGCCGACCACCGCGACCGAGCCGGCGGGACGGGCCCGGCGGGCGATGGCGACGGTGGCTGCCGCGGCCTTGCGCTTGGTGACCACGAGCTCGGACCCGGGACCGGCGGCGAGCAGGGCAGCCGCCTCGGCCACGCTGGCGGTGCCGACCTCGTCGCGGACCACGTCGCTCGGGTTCGGGACCTCGACAGCTGCCAGGTCGGCGGCGGTGAACGCCCGCACCGGGAGCCCGAGGGAGGTGATGACCGGATCGGGCGCCCTGCGGTCGATGGTGGCCACGACGCCGATGGCGTCGCGGGAGAGGCCGGCGTCGGCGAGCACCTGGTCGAGCAGCGCCTGGGCTTCATCGGCGGGGGCGTCGCTGGAGGCGCCGACGCCGACCACGAGCGATCGTGGCGCCAGGACGACGGTGCCGGCGCCGGGCTCGACCGCCTGATCGGTGACGAGCACCCGTTGGCGGCCGGAGCCACCGGTGAAGGGCAGCGGCCACGGGAGCGTCGACTCGACCGACGGCACGTCACCGTCCAGCCAGGCCCGGGCCACGCCGGTGATGTCGCCGCGTGCGGTGAACCCGGGCAGCTGGTCCAGCGCCGGCACGCCAGCGGCGTCGGTGCCCGTGGTGATGACCGCCTCGGCGCCAAGCTGGGCGGCCACTTCGCGTGCGAGGGCGTTGGCGCCACCGGCGTGGCCGCCGGTGAGGGCGACGGCGAACCGGGCGGCTTCGTCGACGCAGACGACGGCGGGGTCGGTGGCCTTGTCGGACAGCAGCGGCCCGACGACCCGCACGGCGATCCCGGTCGCGCAGCAGAGCACGAACCCGTCGACGTCGTCCCAGCGGTCCCGCACCGTCGCGGCCAGCTCTCCGTGGACGTGCTCGTGCGGGAGGCGCTGGGCGATGCGACGACCGGCCTCGGTGATCGAGATGGAGAGGATGCGGTTCACGGGTTCCCCCACACGACGAAGACCGGGTTCTCGGCGGCCAGGCGGAGACGGCCTTCGGGGCCGATCGGGACGCCGCGGTTCAGCTGCACCTGCACCAGCGAGCCGAGGCGATCGGCCCCAGCCAGGGCGGCGTCGAGCGTCGCGTACGTTGCGACGACGGCGGCTCCGGGGCGGAGGCGCTCGAGCACGGCATCGAGCACGTCGATGCCACCGCCGCCCACGAAGGCCCGGTCGGGGTCGGGCAGCTCGGCGAGGACCGCCGGCGCGGCACCCTCGATCACCCGCACGGTGGTGCCTCGGGCGTTGTGACGGATCTGCTCGCACGCTTCTGCGTCGCGCTCCACGGCGAAGGCACGCAGCGCCGGTGCCAGCTCCACCGCCTCGACGGCCACGCTGCCGCTACCCGCACCGACGTCCCAGAGGACGCCGCTCGGCGGGAGGTCGAGCTTGCCGAGCACGACGGCGCGCACCTCGGCCTTCGTGATGAGACCAGCCCGGTGCTCGAACGTGGCGTGGTCCCGACCCCATCCGGTACCCGCCGTCAAGGCGACCTCGGCATCGGGCGCCACGAGCAGCACGACCGACAGCGGGTCGAACGTGCCGGCGGCCAGGCCGTCCAGGTCGGTGCGGTGGATCGTCTCCTCCGGCTCGCCCAGGTGCGAGCAGACCCAGACGTTGCGGTCGTCCCCGCCGGCGTCCACCACCGCCCGGCCGAGGGCTTCCGGGGGGTTGTCCCGCGACACGAGCACAGCGACCTTCGGGTGCTCGAGCACCGCCCGGACCGAGGATTCGAGCGGCCGGCCGTGGCAGGTGGCGACGACCGCGTCGTCCCAGGGCATGGCGGCCCGGGCGAAGGCCATCGCCACCGAGGACGGTGCGGGGTGCACGGCGATCGTCTCAGCTCCCAGGCGGGCGGCGAGAACTCGCACGATGCCGAAGAAGCCGGGGTCACCCGAGGCGAGCACGCACACGCGCTGGCCCTGCGCCGACCGGGCGACGCACAGGTCCACCAGCTCGTCGAGCTTGCCCCACAGGTCCACCGGCTCACCCCGGAACTCCGCCTGGGCGAGGTCGGCGTGCTGGCGGGCGGCGCCCACCAGGAGGTCGGCGGACCGCAGCGCCGCCTCGGCGTCGCGTCCGTACCACTGCCCGCCGTGGAGTCCCACCACCGAGACGCTCATCCGGACCGCCGCCTGCTCGCTCGACCGGCCGTGGAGCCCTCATCGCTGGGCAGGCGGTACGCGGTGCCGAAGTCGGGGGCGTACAGGTGGCTGCGAGCGGGAACGTCATCGTCGCCCAGCGCGTCGCCCACCAGGACGAGCACGGTCATCGTCTCGCCCACGCCGCGCATGGCCTCGGCCAAGCCGCCGACGGTCGTCCGCACGATGGTCTCGTCGGGCCAGCTGACGCGGTGGAGCACCGCGGCCGGCGTCTCGGGTGCGTAGCCGGTGAGCAACTCGTCCTGCAGCTCGTCGGGGCGTGCTCCCGCCAGGAACACCGCCATCGACACGCCGGCGGGGGCGAAGGCGGCCACGCCCTCGCCCGGGCGCATGGAGGCGCTGGTGCGGCCGCCGAGGCGGGTGAACACCACCGACTGGGACAGCGTCGGCACGGTGAGCTCCCGACCCAACGACGCCGATGCCGCGGCAACGGAGGTGACCCCGGGGACGATCTCGAAGGCCCGGTCGTTGGCTCGGCACCAGTCGAGCTGCTCGGCGATGGCGCCGTAGACGCCGGGATCGCCAGAGTGGAGCCGCACGACTGCTGCGTCGCCTTCCTCCGCGGCGAAGACGGCCAGCACGTCCTCCAGGGTCATCCGGGCCGAGTCGTGGAGCACGGCGTCGGGCCGGCAGTGGTCGAGCACGGCCCGAGGCACGAGCGACGACGCCCAGACCACGACGTCAGCCTCGGCGAGGCGCTGGGCGCCGCGCAGGGTGATGAGGTCCGGTGCGCCTGGGCCGGCGCCGACGAAGGAGATCATCGCTTCGCCGGGACGATGACGGCGGACAGGTAGCTGGCCGGGCGGTCCGCCACCGAGGACACGGGCCCCACCCGCTCACCGGGCATGCCGAGCAGCTCGCCGAAGGTGGCGCCCTCGAGCCGGCCCATCTCCTCCAGGCGTTCGGCGATGGCCTCGATCCGCCGGCCACCCTTGTAGAGGACGAGCGTGCAGCCGGCGTCGGCCAGCAGCTCGGCGACGCGCCCGCCGGGCTCGGACACCTCGGCCTCGTTGGCCGGCAGCACCACGAAGGTCTGCTGGTCGTCGGCCAACACGACGCCGGCTCGGGTGGCCAGGTCCTGGAAGGCCATCACCCCCGGCACGGTGAGCACGGTGGTGTGCGGCCGTCGCTCCCGGACGCCGTCGGCGACGGAGGAGAACGTGGAGTACAGGTTCGGGTCGCCGAGCGTGATGAAGGCGACCTCGTCGCCGGCCTCGAGCAGCTCGACCGTGCGCGCCGCTGCCGCGTCGAGCGCCGCCCGTCGGGCCTCCAGATCGGGGGTCATGGCGAAGGTCATGCGCTCCACGACGACGTCGGGGGCGGCGTCGCGCACGATCGCCTCAGCCCGGCCGACCGCGCTGAGGTCCGTGCTGGGGGCCAGGACCACGTCGGCCCGGCGCAGCGCCCGCAGCGCCCGCACGGTCAGCAGGTCGGCGCTGCCCGGGCCCACGCCGACACCCACCAGGCGACCGGGCACCGCCAGCTCAACCGGAGGTGCACTGGCGTCGCCCTCGACGAGGTGTTCGACTGCGGAACGGATCAGCTCGGCTTCCGAGCGGTGGGTGCGCTCGGCGAGGGCGCTCAGGCGGCGCTTCAGCGAGTCGGGCAGGTACACCGAGGTCTTCCGCACGGATGTAGGGTACAACGTAGGGCATGGCTCCCTCCCAGCCCGCCGAGTGCCGTCGCGTGGTCCTGGTCGGCATCGGTGCCGGCGACCCCGAGCACCTCACCCTCGGTGCGGTGCGTGCGCTCAACGCTGCTGATGCGGTGTTCCTCGTGGACAAGGGAAGGGTGGCCGAGGACCTGCGCTCCCACCGCCGTGCGCTGCTCGACGAGGTCGTCGAGCGCGACCCCGGCCCCCGGGTCGTCGAGCGCACCCTCACTGCGGTGCGCGACCGCGACCGCTCCCGCTACGACGCTGGCGTCGAGGCCTGGCGGGCCGAGCGGCTCGACGCCTACCGCGAACTGGTCGGCGGCCTCGGACCCGCTGAGACCGGTGCGTTCCTGGTGTGGGGCGACCCGACGCTCTACGACGGGACGCTGGCCATCCTCGACGAGATCCGCGGTGAAATCGGCTTCGAGGTCGACGTCGTCCCCGGCATCAGCAGCGTGTCTGCGCTCGCGGCCCGCCACGGCGTTGCCCTCAACCGCATCGCCGAGGCGGTGCAGCTCACCACCGGTCGCCGCCTCGTCGACGAGGGCATGCCCGCCGGCGTGGACAACGTCGTGGTCCTGCTCGACGCCCACGAGGCCTGGCGGAGCCTGGACGACGACCTGGAGATCTGGTGGGGCGCCTTCGTCGGACTGGACCGCGAGGTGCTCGTGTCGGGGCGGCTGGGGGACGTCCGGGACGAGATCGCCACCCGACGCGACGCGGCCCAGCAGGAGGCTGGTTGGATGTTCGACACCTACCTCGTCCGCCGTGTCGAGGACCGCCGGTGAAGGTGCTGCTCCTCGCCGGCACGGCCGAGGCCCGTGCGCTCTCGCACTCGCTGGACGCCCTCGTCGATGTCGACGTGGTCGTGTCGCTCGCCGGTCGCACGTCGGCTGCTGCAGACCACGGTGGCACCCTGCGAGTGGGTGGGTTCGGGGGCGTCGAAGGGCTCGAGGCATACCTCCTGCAGGAGCGCTTCGACGCGGTCGTGGACGCAACGCACCCGTTTGCCGCGCTCATGTCCGCTCACGTCGCACGTGCCGTGCGCCGAGTCGGGACGCCTCTCGTGCGGTTCGAGCGTCCGCAGTGGCGAGCCCAGGTCGGTGATCGCTGGACGGAGGTGGCAGGCGTCGTTGCGGCTGCACGAGCGGTGGAGGTGCTCGGCGCCACCCGGGTGTTGCTCACGATCGGTCGGACGGGACTGGACGCCTTCCGCTCACTCGATCAGGTCCACTTCGTCGTCCGGTCCATCGAGACCGTCGACGAGCAGCAACTCACGAGCGTCTCCAGCATCCGGGCCCGGGGGCCGTTCACCGTCACCGACGAAGTCGCCCTGCTCGAGCGTCACGCCATCGACGCCGTCGTCACCAAGAACTCCGGAGGAGACGACGCCAAGCTCCTCGCCGCCCGCACGCTGGACATCCCGGTCGTCATGATCGAACGTCCACCCGGCGCAGATTGCAGCAGGGTCGACAACCTCGAAGACGTGTTGCGCTGGCTGGGCTCCGCCGACGACCAGCGCGACCACCATCGTCCCTCGTAGGGCATCACGAGGTCGGCCGGCACGGTCCATCCGACTCCGTGCCCGGACGGGGTCTGCGATGCACTCGACGGCCTGCAAGGACGTAAGAGCGTCCCTGAACGCTCTGCTTTGCGACGGAGTTTCGGGTGCCCACCAACGCCGGCTGATGGGCTGGTAGGTCGCGCTGGCGGCTCTACCGGATGAGGCGTCTGCTGGATCTCCCAACACGATGAGGAGATTCAGCCATGACAACGATCACTTCGACAGACACGGCGGTGCAGGCGCCGTTCGACGATGCCGGGTTCGATGAAGCGCAGCTTGCGGCGGCGTCCTTCCTGGCCCGCTACAGCGGCCGCACGCTCGAGGCGTATCGCCAGGATCTGCGCGGCTTCTTTCAGTGGGCCGCCGACCACGAGATCCCGGTGCTCGCTGCGACGCGCCCGCACATCGAGCTGTGGCGAGGCTCCCTGGAGCAACGGGGGCTCGCGGCGTCGACGATCGATCGGCGGCTCTCGACAGTGTGCGGCTTCTACCGGTTCGCTCACATCGACGGCCGCATCGGCTCCAACCCTGCCGAGTACGTCCGCCGACCGCAGGTCCACCCCTCCGATGCCCGTGGCTTGGACCGATCGGAGCTCGGCATGTTCCTCGCTGCCGCCGACCATTACGACTTCGCCCACCAGGCGCTGGCCGTGCTGCTGGGCTTGAACGGCCTTCGGGTCAGCGAGGCGTGCGAGACCAACGTCGAGGACCTCGCGGTCGAGCGTGGCCACCGGATCCTGCGGATCACCGGCAAGGGCAACAAGCCGGCCACTATCCCTCTGGTCCCGAGAACTGCTCGCACCATCGACCTCGTCGTCGGCGAGCGTCACGAAGGCCCGATCCTTCGCCGCCGGGACGGGCAGCGGCTCGACCGGCGCACCGCGCACCGGTGGGTGGCTTCGATCGGCAAGCGGGCCGGACTCGGCCACGTGCACCCGCACATGCTGCGAGCGGCGTTCATCATGGCCGCCCTCGACGCGGGCGTACCTCTTCGTGACGTGCAGACCGCCGCTCGGCACTCGGATCCGAGAACCACGACGATCTACGACCGGCGCCGCCAGAATTTCGACCGCCACGCCGCCTACGTGGTCGTGGCCTTCGTCGCGGGAGGCTGATCCCAGCCGACGGACGTACGATGGTGGTCGTGAGTGACGCCGTCCGACCCTCGGGCGAGGCCCAGCACGGGACCTCGCTGCTGCCAGTTGACCTGACCGACGATCAGCTCGACGCGGCTCCGGTGCTCGACTCGATCGACGCCCTGTTGATCGAGGAGCTCTCCGAGGACGAAGACGACGCCTTCGCCGCAGCCTTCGAGTCGTGAGGATCCTCGTCGACACGGGGGTCTTCAGCGCGTCTATCAGTCGACGCCGGCGGGCCCGCTTCGAATCGCAGGTCGGTCTCATGGCCGGCCAACAGATCTTCCTCGCATCTGTCACCGTCGTCGAGCTTCGCTACGGCTCCCTCGTCGCAGGATGGGGAGATCAACGCCGACAACGGCTCGAGCAGTCCATCGCAGCGACCACCGTCGTCCCAGTGAGCGATGCCCTGCTGACCACCGCAGCGGAGCTTCGTCACGCGTGCCGCCAAGTCGGACACGCGCTCCACGAACCGATCCACGCCAACGACCTATGGATCGCTGCTTCCGCACTTCACATCGGTGCGCCGCTCCTCACCACCGACGCGGTGTTCGACGGCATCCCGGGACTCACCCTCCACCGATAGTCAGCACCCTGACGGAGCGTTCTGGGGCGACCTTCGGGGACACTCTCGGAGCCTGCTGCGGTTCGGCACCTCGGGGATAGTTTCCGAGACCCGCCCCTAAGGTCGCGGCCGAGTGTTACCTGCGATCGCCGTCCCACGATCGAGGCACTTCGGCGCTCCGCTTCCGGGCACCGGCGA
>JBKHVG010000070.1:0-9878 GCA_046570205.1 Acidimicrobiia bacterium | reverse complement strand
GCGAACCCGGAGGATCCGTTGGGCTCCCGGACGCCGGGGAACCGGCGGGCCGAGGCGCTGGTCGGTCTGGTGCTCGACGGCGCTGGTGCCGAGTCGAACCCTCGTCGGCGGGAGGTTCTGTTCACGGTGCTGATCGACCATGAGACCTTCCTGTCCGGGACGTTGCACCCGGACTCGGTGCTCGAGACGATCGACGGCAGTGTCATCCCCATCGGCATCGCCGAGCGGTGGCTGTGCGATTCTCGTTGGCAGCTGCTCGTGCAGGACGCGGCGGGTGAGGTGCTGATGCTTGGCCGTAAGGAGCGCTACGCCAACCGGGCGATCCGTCGGGCGTTGGCCGCTCGCGACCGGGGCTGTGCTGCTCCTGGCTGCACGGCACCGGTGAGCCAGTGCGACGCCCATCACGTCACGTGGTGGGAACACGATGGCCTTTCCAACGTCGATCAGATGGCGCTGCTGTGCCGTCACCATCACCGCATGGTCCACGCCGGAACGCTCGAGATCATGATGGTCAACGGGCTGCCGATGTTCTTGGATCGGGACGGCAACGAGTTGACCGACGGGGGACGAAGGCGACCTCCACCCGAAGCGTCCGCCGCGTAGGACGCGGCGACGGCACAGCCCAGACTCCAACCGCATGGAACTGGCCACCCCCGCCGGGAGCGGGGGGCACCTTCGCGCGCCGGCGGCCCTGCGTACGCGATCCGCGGGCGACGTCCCGCCACTCGACGCGAGGCGGGCGGACGAGCTGGTGGCCGAGGTGGCGGCGGGTCGGTCGGCGCGCTGACCGGCGCGTGGACGCGTTCGACGCCGATGTCCTGATCTACGCCGCAGTGCCCGAGCACCCACTCGGGCGGCGGGTCCGGGCGCTGTTCCGGTCGGCACCGACCGAGTCGACCGGCGTGGTGGCGGCGATCGGTTCTGTGCTCCTGATCCCCGAGCTGCTCACGAAGGCGATGCGCGACGGCAACGATGCCGAGAGCGAGGCGCTCGCCGTCCTGCTGGCCCGCCTCGACCTCCGGCCCGTCGACGAGGTGACCGCCCACCTCGCTGTGGCCCACGGGCTGTGAGCGGCCGACGCCGTGCACCTGGCGACGGCGGTGGCCGCCGGCGCGAGCCGGTTCATCACCAACAACTCCTCCGACTTCTCGAAGGCCATTCCCGAGATCGACGTCGTGCAGCCCGACGAGCTGCCCGATCCGAGAACACCTTCCGGTGGTACCTGACCGGCTCGATTTCTATACTTCTTCCATGGCGTTGAGCATCAAGAGCGACCGCGCTGATCGCCTGGCCCGGGAGCTCGTTGCGTTGACCGGCGAGTCGATCACGGGCGCGGTCGAGGCGGCGCTGGAGGAACGGCTCCAGGTGGAGCGGCGGCGGCGGCGCCGGCGGAGCCTCGACGACATCGTCGAGCGGTTCCGGGCGCTGCCGGTCCTGGACGACCGGCCGGCGGAGGAGATCCTCGGCTACGGCGATGACGGGCTCCCGCAGTGATCGTCGTCGACACCTCCGCCGTGGTCGCCGTGCTGCTCGGCGATCCAGGCACCGAACGGCTGGCCGACGTGCTGACCCAGGGGCCGTGCGCCATGGCCGCCGCCACGTACGTGGAGCTGGGCATCGTGGTCGAGGCCAAGTTCGGCCCGGCGGGCACCCAGCTGCTCCACGAGCTGCTCGACCGGGTCGAGATGCGGGTGGTCGAGGTCGACGCCGACCTTGCCGCGGAGGCCGTGGTCAGCTGGCGCCGGTTCGGCAAGGGGCGGCATCGGGCCGGGCTGAACTTCGGCGACACGTTCTCGCATGCCTTGGCCATCCGCTCCGATGCGCCGCTCCTGTTCGTCGGCGACGACTTCGCCCACACCGACGTCCAGGTCGCCTGACCGGGCTGCTCCACCCTCGGAACGGTCCGGCCGTGAAGCCGGTGATCGCTGTACGGTCGAGGCGATGTCCGACCGCCGTGCGGCGCTGGTCGACGCCGGCGTCCAGCTGGCGCTCCAGCAGAGCTTCCAGGACCTCCTGACGAGCGTCGACACCCGGTCGATCACCAGCGCCGCCGGCGTGACGACCGGGTCGTTCTTCCACCACTTCAAGAACCGGGCCCAGTTCATCGATGCGGTGGTCGAGCGGTTCGTGGAGCTGTGGGAGCGATCGACCGAGCGGACCCTGGGCCTGCTGGCCTCCTCCTTCACCGGCGAGGGCGAGCCGAGCGTGCGAGGTGCCGCCAGCTCGGAGTGGTCGGGCGTGACCGAGGAGGAGGTGCTCACCGGGCTCCAGCACCTCCTCTGGGTGGCCCGCGACCAGGCCGTCAGCGAGTCCGACGGGCGCATGGTGGGCGACGTCCTCCGGGAGCGGAACGACTGGCTCGACCAGACGCTGGTCCCCAGCTACGAGCAGGCCCTCCGGGCGATCCGCCGCGAGATGCTGCCGCCCTTCACCGTGCAGGAGCTGTCCATCGGCCTGTCCGCCCTGGCCAACGGGCTGGAGATGCGCCGAGCCGTCGACGGGGACGCCGTGCGGGACGACCTGTACGCCGACTTCGTCGTCAGCCTCGTCACCACCATCACCCGGCCGGCCCGGGAGCGGGCCGAGGAGCGCCCAGTCGGAGGGGACCGCCAGCCCGTGGGGCTCACGTCAGGGGTCCGGGAGCCGGCCCGCGAGTCGTCGCGCGGCACCCGTGACCAGATCGCCGAGGCCGCCGCGCCGCTGTTCGTGGAGCGGCGGGTGGGCGAGGTGAAGATCGCCGAGATCGCCGAGGTGGCCGGGGTCAGCGCCAGCACCGTGTACCACCAGTTCGGCCGGGTCAGCGCGGTCGCCGCCGCCGGCTGGGTCCGTCACCTCCCCGAGCTGGAGGCGATCGCCGCCGAGCCGCTCACGACCCGGGAGGGCCCGGTCCGACGCATCGAGCAGATCCTGACCCGCTACATCGAGATCGCCCGGTCGAACCGGGGCGCACTCGAGGGCCAGGTGCTCGAGACCGTGGCCGGCGCCAGCGAAACCCCCGGGTCCGGCGCGGCGTCGGCGCCCATCGCCGCCCTCCTCGCCGCCCACATCCGCGAGCTGCGGACGCGGGGGGTCCTGCGCCGGCGCATCGACAGCGACAGCCTGGCCCGCTCCATCGTGCAGCTGGTCGCGATGCGGCTGCTCTCCCGGCCGGAGGAGTCAGGGGAGCGGATCATCGACGACACCCTCGGTGTGCTCCTGGAGGGCGCGCTGGCCCGGACCGATATCTGAGGCGAGGTGCGCCCGGGTGCATCGGCGCACCCCGCTCTCAGAGACAGGCGGACGGCCAGGGGCCGTCCGCTCAGGTTCCCGCTGGTCCCAGTGAACCACCACGTCGCGGCAGATGGGTCGCCATGACATCGCTGCCGCGATGTTGAGCCATAGCACGCGTTATGGGCCACCGAGTTGGCGCTCGATGCCTCCACCGCCCCTGACCTGGGGGTACCTTCCCCGACCGTGGGCGTGGACAGACGGGCGGAGTTGGTGGATGCCGGGATCTCGGCACTGGTGAGGCAGCGATTCCAAGAGCTGCTGGCGAGCGTGGACACCCGAGCGATCGCCGACGAGGTCGGGGTCACCACCGGGTCGTTCTTCCACCACTTCCGGAACCGCTCACACTTCGCCCTCGCGGTGGCGAACGGCTTCGTCGACCGCTGGGATGCCCGGGTGGCCCACCTCCGGCACGTATCGACCACGGCCGTCGAGCTCGACGGGTTGAGCGGGTTGCGTCCGGCCAGCACCTCGGAGTGGGAGCGGCTGATCGATGCCGACGAGACGCCGGTCCTGCAGCACCTGCTGTGGGCCGTGCGGGACGCGCCGCTGTGCGACGACACCGGCCGCACGGCGGGTGCGGTCCTGGCCGAGTGCTACGCCCACCTGACCGCCGCCGTCGAGTCGACCTACCAGCGGGGGCTCGCTCGCATGGGTCGGGAGATGCTGCCGCCCTTCACCAGCCGGGATCTGACCGTCATCCTGACGGCCTTCGCCGAGGGCATGCAGATGCGCCACGCCGTCGATCCAGAGGTCGTCCGGGACGACCTCTACGCCGACGCCATCGCCGCCATCCTCCTCGGCGTCACGCGTCCCCGGGTCGAGCGCTCCGACACCATCCCCGCACCCGAGCTGTCCACGCTCGAGACCCGCTTCCTCGTGCACCGGCGGCCCGGGCCGACCGCCGACGTGCCGACCGAGACCTGGCGTCACATCGCCGACGCCGCCGCCCACCTCTTCGTCGACCGGGCCCCGGGCGACGTGCGCATCTCCGAGGTCGCCGTCGCAGCCGGCGTCAGCACCACGACCGTGTACCACCACTTCGGCACCGTCACCGCGGTGGCGGCCGCCGGGTGGGCGCGCCACGTCCCCGAGCTCGAGGCCATCGCCTCCGCTCCGCTCACGGCCGGGGAGGGGCCGATCCTGCGCATCGAGCAGGTGCTGGTGCGCTACGTGCAGCTGGCCCGGCAGAACCGGGGCGCCACCGAGGCGCTGGCCAGCCAGATCATCACCGAGGCCGGCAGCGGCGGCGACCGGCCCCGCTCGACCGCGTCCATCGTGCCCGTGCCGATCATCCTGCTGCCCCTCATCCGCGAGCTGCGCACCCTCGGCCGACTGCGGCGCCGCATGGAGACCGAGCGGCTGGCCCGCTCGCTGGTGCACCTGTGCAGCCTGCAGGCCCTGCTCTTCACCGAGGAGTCCGACGAGCGCATCGTGGACGAGACCATGTCGCTGATCTTCGACGGTGCGCTGGTCGGGCCGAGCGGTTGACCGAGCCGAAGAGATCCGCTCCAGTTCCGGGGGAGATCTGCCGATCTGGTGCCATGGACATCGGCACCGGGGACGCCAGCGCGACAGCCGTCGCCGAGGCGCACCTGCTGACCGAGGAGGTGCTCCACCGGCTCCTCGACCACTGCGCCGACGTCACCCTGCTCATCGACGGCGCCACCGGGGCGGTGCTGCACCGCTGGCACGATGCGGCGTCGAGCAAGCTGGACCTGCCGGAGCTGCCGGCGGAGCGGGCCATCACCTGGATCCATCCCGACGACCTGCCGTCCGTGCTCGACGTGGTGGCCGGCGTCGCCCACGAGGGCATCAGCCGGTCCACGGTGGCCCGCGTCCACCCCGACCACGTCGCCCTGGCCGGCCATTCCCTGCTCGTCTCGGCCCACGACGCCAGCGCCGCCGTGCCCTACGGCCTGCTGGTGCACGCCTGGCTGGTCGCCCCGGACCACGATCCGGCCGACGCGGCCGACGCGGCCATGTCGTCGCTGGCCGAGGCCGCCCCGGTGGGGCTCCAGGTGCGCAGCGGCAACGGCACCACCTCGTTCCAGAACGGCCGGTTCTCCCGGCTCGTCTCCTCCGGAGAGGCGCTGGTGGAGGACCGGATCCACGCCGCCCTCCTCCGTCGCGACGAGGTGGTGGAGGACCTGGAGGTGGCCGGTCGGTCGCTGCGGCTCCGCGTGGTGCCGACCTGCGACGCCGACGGCCACCTCCTCCGCGCCGTCGCCTCGCTCGAGGACGCCACCAGCCTGCGGGAGGCCGAGGCGGCCCGGACCGCGGCGGAGGGCCTGTTCCGGGCGGTGTTCGACGGGTCGCCGGTCGCCACCGCGGTCACCGACCTCGACGGCCGCTTCGTGCAGGTCAACGACGCCCTGGCCATGATCTGCGGCCGATCGGCCGAGGACCTCGTCGGTCGCCGCATCGGCGACATCACCCATCCCGACGACGCCGGTGCCGCCGACGAGCTCCTCTCCGAGCTGCTGGCCGGCCGACGGGGCAGCTACCAGATCGAGAGCCGGTTCCTGCACCGGTCCGGCCACGAGGTCTGGGTGGAGCTCACCGTCTCGACGGTCCGGGGCGCGGCCGCCGCGGTCAGCCACCTGGTCGTCCACGTCGAGGACATCTCCGGCCGCAAGGCGCTGCTCGGCGCCGGGGAGTCCGCCGACGACCTGGCCTACTGGGCGACCCACGACCACCTGACCGGGCTGCCGAACCGCCGCTACCTCGACGGCTACCTGTCGACCAGCATGGGTCCCCGCCGCCGGGCCGACGACCGCCTGGTGGTGCTGTTCCTCGACCTCGACGACTTCAAGCCGGTCAACGACCGGTACGGGCACCAGACCGGCGACGAGGTGCTGCGCGTGATCGCCCGCCGGCTGCGCAACGCGGCCCGCGAGGACGAGCTGGTCGCCCGGTACGGCGGCGACGAGTTCGTGGTCGTCACCACCCGGGCCCGGACGGCCTACGACGTGTCGCTCCTGGCCGAGCGGATCCTCGGCGCCGTCCGGACGCCCATCACCGGGCTGGCCGACGATCCGCTCCGGGTCGGTGCCAGCGTGGGCATCGGCCACGCCGCCGTCGGCGACGATCCCGGCGAGGTGCTGCGCCGGGCCGATGCGGCCTCCTACCGCGCCAAGCGCGACGGCAAGGGCCGCATCCGCCACTCCTCCGGGGCCGGCTGACCGACCCCGTCAGACGTTCTCGCCCCCACCACGCTTGCGGATGATGTTGAGCGCCGAGCCGGCCTTGAACCACTCGATCTGCTCCGGCGACAGCGTGTGCGTGGCCCGGAACTCCTCCCGGGTGCCGTCGGAGTGCACGATCTGGCAGCGGACCGGGACGTCGGGCGCCAGGTCGGCCAGGCCGAGCACGCTCAGCGTGTCGTCCTGCCCGATGCGGTCGTAGGTGGCCGGGTCGGCGAAGGTCAGCGCCAGCACGCCCTGCTTCTTCAGGTTCGTCTCCGCGATGCGGGCGAAGCTGCGGGCGAACACGGCGACGCAGCCCCGGAAGCGGGGCTCCATGGCGGCGTGCTCGCGCGAGGAGCCCTCGCCGTAGTTCTCGTCGCCGATCGCGGCCCACGGCATGCCGGCCTCGTGCAGCGAGCGCATGACCTCGGGGAACGGCTTGACCTGCCCGTCGACGGGGTCCTTGCCCGAGCCGGCCTCGCCGGTGAAGGCGTTGACGGCACCGAGGAACAGGTTGCCCGAGATGTTCTCCAGGTGCCCGCGGTAGCGCAGCCAGGGACCGGCCATCGAGATGTGGTCGGTCGTGCACTTGCCCTGGGCCTTCACGGCGACGGGCAGGCCGACGTAGTCCTGGCCGTCCCACGCCGGGAACGGCTCGAGGAGCTGGATCCGGTCGGACCCGGGGTCGACCTTGACCTCGACGCGGGTGCGCTCGGCGAGGTCGGACGGGGGAGCGACGAAGGTGTCCTCGCCGGGATCGAACCCGCCCGGGGGCAGGTCGATGCCGACGGGCTCGTCGAGGCGGATCTCCTCGCCGGCGTCGTTGACGAGCACGTCGGTGCGGGGGTCGAAGTCGAGCCGGCCGGCCAGCGCGAGGGCGACGACCGTGTCGGGCGACGTCACGAAGCTGAGCGTGTTGGCCGAGCCGTCGTTGCGCTTGGGGAAGTTGCGGTTGTAGGAGTTGACGATCGTGTTGACCTGCTCGAGCTGGGACTCGGGCCGGGACCACTGGCCGATGCACGGCCCGCACGCGTTGGCCAGCACCTCGCCGCCGATGGCCTCGAGGTCGGCCAGCAGGCCGTCGCGCTCGATGGTGGCGCGCACCTGCTCGGACCCGGGCGTGATGAGCAGCTCGGTCCGGGCCTTGAGGCCCTTGGCCGCGGCCTGGCGGGCGATGGAGGCGGCCCGCGTGATGTCCTCGTAGGAGGAGTTGGTGCAGGAGCCGATGAGGGCGGCGCTGATCTCGAGCGGCCAGCCCTCCTCCTGGGCCTCCCGGCCCACGCCACCCTCGACCGTGCCGAGGACGTGGGCCCGGTCCGGCGAGTGCGGGCCGTTGATCATCGGCGGGAGCGTGGACAGGTCGATCTCGATGACCTCGTCGAAGAAGTCGCCCGGGTTGGCCATGACCTCGGGGTCGGCCCGCAGATCGGCGGCGACGGCGTTGGCCGCATCGGCGATGGCCTCGCGCCCGGTGGACTTGAGGTACGCGGCGCTGTTCTCGTCGAACTGGAACAGCGACGTGGTGGCACCGATCTCGGCACCCATGTTGCAGATGGTCGACTTGCCGGTGGCCGTGATCGAGTCGGCGCCCTCGCCGAAGTACTCGACGATGGCACCCGTGCCGCCCTTGACCGTGAGGATCTCGGCCACCTTGAGGATCACGTCCTTCGGTGCGCTCCACCCCGAAAGGCGCCCGGTGAGGTGGACGCCGATGAGCTTGGGCCAGCGCACGTTGAACGGGAAGCCGGTCATGACGTCGACGGCGTCGGCGCCACCCACGCCGATGGCGACCATGCCCAGGCCGCCGGCGTTGGGGGTGTGGCTGTCGGTGCCGATCATCATCCCGCCGGGGAACGCGTAGTTCTCGAGCACGACCTGGTGGATGATGCCCGAGCCCGGCTTCCAGAACCCGATGCCGTAGCGCCGGGACACCGTCTCCAGGAACTCGTACACCTCCTGGTTGGTGTCGACCGCCACCTCGAGGTCCTTGAGCGCACCGACCTTGGCCTGGATCAGGTGGTCGCAGTGCACCGTGGAGGGCACCGCCACCTCGTCGAGGCCGGCGGTCATGAACTGCAGCAGCGCCATCTGCGCGGTGGCGTCCTGCATGGCGACCCGGTCCGGGTCGAAGTCGGCGTAGCTGCGGGACCGCTCCATCTCCTGGCCCTCGCGGTCCCGGAGGTGGTTGACGAGGATCTTCTCAGCCAGGGTGAGGGGCCGGCCGAGGCGCTCGCGACCGATGCGGACCGACTCGGGCAGCCGGTCGTACACCGCCTGGACGAGCTCGATGGGAGTGGACGAGGTGACAGGCATGATGCAACTCTAATACAAGTGAGGGAGATCCGATACGTGGCCATCGCTGACGACCTGCGTCGACAGATCACGGACGGCGACCTGGGCGCCGGGGCCGTGCTGCCCTCGGAGGCCGACCTGGCCGGATCCTATGGCGTCAGCCGCGTGACGGTCCGAAAGGCCCTCGAGGTGCTCCGCGACGAGGGCATCGTCGGCTCCCGCCAGGGCTTCGGCTGGTTCGTCGCCGCACCCGTGGTCCGCCGATCGCTCGGCACGCTGTCGACCATCGAGGCCGACCTGGCCGCCCAGGGCCGCGAGCCGGTGCGCCGGATCCTGTCGTTCCGCTTCCGTGATGCAGGTGTTGCGGGGGGCCTCGGGGATTCCGTGCTGGAGGTCGTCCGGGTGAACCTGGCCGACGGGCAGCCCTTCGCCCTCGTCACCGTCTGGTGCCCGGCCGAGCTCGGTCGATCGCTCAGCCGCGACGACGTCGAGCGGTCCACCTTCTACGACCTGCTGCCCCGGCGCCTGGCCAGCGTGGACCAGACCATCCGGGCGGCCGTGGCCGACGACCGCGATGCCGAGGTGCTGGGCATCCCGGTCGGGTCGCCGCTGCTCGTCGCCCTGCGCGTCAGCCGGGACCCGGCCGGCGAGGCGTTCCTGCGGGCCGAGCACCGCTTCCCGGCGCACCTCACCGAGTTCGTGCTCGAGGGCAGCGGGCCCTAGCGGGGCGGCCAGGCCGCCTTGCGGCGGGTGTGGGGCGACCGCTCGCCGAGGGCCCAGGCTCGACGCCAGGTCGGCCCGTCGGGGCCGCTGAGGCCCGGGGTCGCGCCGGCGTGGGCCCGCACTCGGGCCGAGTACCAGTCGGAGGTGTGCTCGTCGGCCAGGGCGGCGACGGCCGCCTCGATCCGTGCCGCCAGGCGCCGGGTGTCCTCGCCCTCGCCGGCATGGATGGGGTCGCCGAAGGTCACCGTGGTCGGTCCCGGTCGGAGCCGCTTGGCGCCCTTGGGCAGGACCCGGTCGGTACCGCTCAGGTGGATCGGCACCACCGGGGCGCCGGTGCGGCGGGCCAGGTAGGCGGCACCGCCGCGGAAGTCCTGGCCCCAGCCGTCGGGTGACCGTCCGCCCTCGGGG
>JBKHVG010000069.1:0-10244 GCA_046570205.1 Acidimicrobiia bacterium | reverse complement strand
CGACATCGTCACCGGCGACCTGCTCGACGACCTCGACGACGCCGCCCTGCGCGAGCGGATCGTCGACGTCGCCGTCTTCGCCCGCACCAACCCGGAGCAGAAGCTGCGCATCGTCGACGCATGGAAGGCCAACGGCGCCATCGTCGCCATGACCGGCGACGGCGTGAACGACGCCCCGGCGCTGCGACGGGCCGACATCGGCGTGGCCATGGGCGTGATCGGCACCGACGTCAGCAAGGAAGCCGCCGACATGGTGCTCGCCGACGACAACTTCGCCACCATCGTCCACGCCGTCGAAGAGGGCCGGCGCATCTACGACAGCATCCGCCGCTTCGTGCGCTACCTGCTCACCACCAACTCCGGTGAGATCTGGATCATGTTCCTCGCCCCCCTGCTCGGCCTACCCCTCCCCCTCCTCCCCATCCAGATCCTGTGGATCAACCTGGTCACCGACGGCGCCCCCGCCATCGCCCTCGGCCTCGAACCAGCCGAACCCGACACCATGCGCCGCCCACCCCGCCCACCACAGGAATCGATCCTCGCCGGCGGCCTGTGGCAGCACGCCGTCTGGGTCGGCCTGCTCATGGCCGCCGTCGTCCTCCCCCTCCAGGCCGCCACCCGGGCCGCCGACTGGCCATGGCAGACCATGGTGTTCACCACCGTCGCGTTCTTGCAGCTCGGCCACAGCCTGGCCGTGCGCTCCGAGCGCCGGTCCCTGTTCCAGCTCGGCCACCGCACCAACCCGTGGATGACCTGGGCCGTCCTGGCCAGCGCCGCCGCCCAGCTCGCCACCGTCTACATCCCCGCCCTGCACGAGCCGTTCGGCACCACCAACCTCACCGCCGTCCAGCTCGCCGTCGGCATCGTCGCATCGACGACGGCGTTCGTCGCCGTCGAGATCGAGAAAGCCGTCCGCCGAAGCCGGACACGGCCCGTCAGCTCGAGGCGGTGATGCGCCGCACCACGCCTGCGCCCTCCGGGCGCTGAAGCCCTGGCGTCCCGTGACGTTCGGCCCTGGTCCCGCCGGCCCAGGCGGCGGAGGCTCGGGGTGAGATCACCGACGACAGAAGGAAGCCGCCATGCGCGCCATCGTGTACCACGGTCCGGGGAACAAGAACTGGGAGGAGGTGCCCAAGCCCACCATCCAGGACGACACCGATGCCATCGTGCGCGTCGATGCCGTCACCATCTGCGGGACGGACCTGCACATCCTCAAGGGCGACGTACCCGCCGTGACCGACGGCCGCATCCTCGGCCACGAAGCGGTCGGCACCGTCGAGCAGGTCGGCGCCGGCGTCAAGAGCGTCGCGGTTGGCGACAAGGTCCTCGTGTCCTGCGTCACCTCCTGCGGCTCGTGCCGGTTCTGCCGCGAGGGCCGCTACGGGCAGTGCCTCGGCGGCGGCGGCTGGATCCTCGGAAACCTCATCGACGGCACCCAGGCCGAGTACGTGCGGGTCCCCTTCGCCGACACCTCGACGTACAAGGCACCCGACGGCGTCAGCGACGAGGAGCTGCTCATGCTCGCCGACATCATCCCCACCGGGTACGAGGTCGGCGTGCTCAACGGCCGCGTGTCGCCCGGCGACGTGGTCGCCATCGTGGGCGCCGGCCCGATCGGCCTGGCCACCATCATGGGCGCCAAGCTCTACAGCCCGGCCCACATCGTCGCCATCGACAAGGTCGACTCCCGCCTGGAAGCGGCGAAGCAGTTCGGTGCCGACGTCGTCGTCAACAACGACCGCGAGGACCCGCTCGAGGCGGTGCGGAGCCTCACCGACGGGCTCGGCGCCGACGTTGCCGTCGAAGCGGTGGGCGTGCCCGCCACCTTCGAGCTCGCGACCACGCTGGTCCGCCCCGGCGGCCACGTGGCCAACGTGGGCGTCCACGGCCAGCCCGCGGCGCTCCACCTCGAAGAGCTGTGGAGCAAGGACGTCACCATCACCACCGGGCTCGTCGACACGTTCTCGACGCCGACGCTGCTCAAGCTGGTGACCAGCCACCAGGTGGACTCCAGCCGGTTCGTGACCCACCACTTCTCGATGGACCAGTTCATGGAGGCCTACGACGTGTTCGCCCGCGCCGCTGACACCGGAGCCCTGAAGGTGGTCGTGACCCGCGCCTGACCACGATTCCCGGGCCAGACCGGGACCAAGGGCCCTGTGAAGAGGCGATGTCGACCGGGATGCTGGGGGAGAGATCGGGAGCGAGTTCCAGGGCTCCCCCAGCGGCAGGAGCAGTCATGACGATGCAGAGCCACGGCGACGCGGTCACCGGAACGAACCCCGTCGTGCACTTCGACGGTGAAGTGACGGTGATCCTGCCGGACCGAGTGATCGAACACGCCCACGCAGACCTGATCGGGGGGAGGAACCGCTACAGCGTGGGCGGCGAGACCACCGAAGGCCCGCGCTGGTGGCGAGGAACGATCTGCTGGGACACCGAGGTCGCCAAGCCAGCGGGCGGCATCGAGATCTGCATCGAGGTCGACGGCGGCCGGGCCGGCGTTGCCGTCATCGAGCTCGACTCAGCATGTCCGGCCCACATGGCCGTGCTGCACGGCGTGAGCACGCCGCCCTTCGACGTCCCCTGACACCGAGGTGCGCCGCTCCTCTGCGTCTGCGGCACGGTGCTCACCGGCGTGATGTCGTGCGGCCCGGATCATCGGTCCAGGACGGCTGCGAGGGCGGCGGACAGCGCCGCGTCGGGAGATCCGCTGGTGTCGACGGTGGTCGCCGAAGGCCAGGGGTCGGTCGCCGAGGCCATGGCCGCCGCGACCTCCGGCGTGGCGTCGGAGACATCGTTGCCGGCATCGGTCCTGGCGACGATGCGGCGGGCGGCCTCATCGGCGGGCACGTCGCAGCGCAGCTCGACGAGCTCGCTCGATGTCGCCGCCGCCACCTCGGCGGCACGTTCCCGCCAGCGCTGGTCGGTCCACGACGCGTCGATGACGACCGACTGACCCAGCCCCAGAGCCGTGCTGGCCCGCTGGAGGAGCGCGTCGTAGGTGCGGACGGTGTGGTCCGGCCCATAGATGCCTTCGCGGTAGGGGGCGCCAGCGCGTTCACCTGCATTGATGCCGGCCAGCTCCTTGCGCACCTCATCCGAGCGCAACAGGATCATTCCGACCCGCTCGGCGAGGCCGGTGGCCACGGTGGACTTGCCCGTGCCAGGAAGCCCGCCGACCACCACCAGTCGGATGCGGGCGTGTTCCAGGTGACGCCGGCACAGGTCGAGCAGCTGGCGTGCCTCCTCCGCGGCGATCGGATCGCCCTGCTCGGCCCGCAGGCAGGCGACCTTGGCCCTGACCTGTGCCCGGTAGGCGATGTAGTGGTCGGCCAGCGACGCCGGATGCGACTCGCCGCTGTACTCGCCCCACCAGTCCAGGAACCGGGTACCGAGATCCCCTCGGCCGAGCCGTTCGAGGTCCATGGCCAAGAAGGCGGCGTCGAGGAGCACGTCCCCGTAGCGGAGCCGGTCGTCGAACTCGAGGCAGTCGAGGATGCGCGGACCGTCCGCCAGGCAGAACACGTCGTCGGCCAGCAGATCGCCGTGACCGTCCCGCACCCGCCCGGCCCTGACCCGATGCTCGAACAGCTCGCGACGGCCGGCCAGGTAGCCGCGGGCCAGATCCGCGACCCGGCCGGCCGTCTCCTCTGGCAGCGTCGTCCCCACGAACCGCGCCATCTCCGCGATGTTCGCCTCCCAGTTGGCCGCCACCGCATCACGGGTGCCCGCTCGGTCCGTGTCGTCAGATCGCTCGGCGCGGGCGTGGAAGGCGGCGACCACTCGGGCCACAGCACGCACGTCGTCGTCGACATCGGCACCCGAGCGCGCCAAGGTGCTGAGCCGGCGGTCCGTGGGCATGCGCCGCATCACCACCAGGTGGTCCCACGGCTGGCCGTCGGGCCCGACGAGGTCGGCGACGCCCAGGTACACGTCAGGAGCGAGCCGCCGGTTCAGGTCGACCTCGCGATGGCAGACCGCCTCGCGCTGCTTCCGGGTGCGGAAGTCCAGGAACCCCAGGTCCAGGGGCTTCTTCACCTTGTAGGCGCGGTCGCCGACGAAGAACACGACGGCCGAGTGCGTCTCGGCCACCCCGGCGGGGGGCTCACCCATGTTCATACGTCTACTCCTGCCCAGGGCGTCGGAACACGGCAGACCACCTCCGGCCGGGGTCGGCGTGGTGGGCGGTGTCCCGGAGCGCTGACGAGCGGTCCGCGGTGGTCGATGAGCTGGCGTGCGATGGTGCCGGCACGTCGCTGGCGTCGGTCATGGCGGAGTGGCTCCGGCTCGCGAGCCGCTTCTCCGACGACAGGGGGACCGGTCGGCGGGAGCTCAGGCCTCGTGGAACAGGTCGTCGTGCACGGGGCCGTCCGCGGAGATCGTCGAGTAGGCGGCGGCGAACGTGGCGAAGATGTCGCCCAGGGGCAGATCCCGGTGGATGCCCCGGTCGCGCACGTACTCCATGTGCCGCCGACCCGACTGGTCCACCGCGTGCAACAGCGCATCGCTGCGCCCGTCGAACACAAGGATCTTCGTCCCGAAACGCTCGCACAGCTCTCGGTTGAACGCTGGCGACGCCTTCCGCCAGGCACCGTACAGCCACATGACGGCATAGCCGTGCCAGGCGAACAAGTCGGTCCCCATGCGCTCGGCGAGCTTTGCCGACTGGAGGTGGTTCCTGACGTCCGCGAACCCGAGGCGTGCCGGTATGCCGGTGGCGCGCGCCTGGGCAACCAGCGCCACTGCCTTCGGCGTGCACCACCGCTGGCTGCCCGCGAGTACGGCGCTGGCCCGGTAGTCGTCGGGGTCGTGGGACACGCTGTAGGGGTCGTAGCGAATCCCGTCGCGCACGGACTCGAACAGGGCGACGGCGCGCGCACGTTCGGTGGGCAGCCCGGCGGTGATGGCCATGGCCCGGGCCACCACATCAGGGTGGTCGGAGTCGACGAAGCGGCTCGGCGCCAGATCGGCGTCCTGCGGCTCGAGATCGAATGCCACTTCGGTCGGGCTCATCGGGCACCTCCTCCGGACCCACCGTAGTACCACCACTTCCCCCGCGTGGCCGGCGGGCGAAGGAGCGTCAGGCGAGCACGCGGGCCCGAGCGCATCGTGAGTCCGAACTGGCCGGCGACCTCCCCCGCCCTCCTCTCCGGGTCACCGCACCCCGCCGGGAGGCGCGCCCCACCCGCTGGAGCTGTTGGCCTTCCTCGGGCGTGAGCCGCCGCACTCGAAGTGGTTTCGACATGCCCCGATCAAGACAGGCAGGAGCCTCGAAGTGGTGGACGCGCCTCCCGACGAAGGATCGCGGTCAGGGCACTCGCAGCAAGGTGCGCTCCCGCCAGCGCAAGGGCCAGGACGCGGGCTTGGAGTATGGACTTTTCGTTGTCGACCAGGCCGCCCATCCTCATCCGGAGCTCGTCGACCTCGACGACGAGAGCGAGTGGATGGTCAACGAGGTACCGGCGAGTGAACGTCGACTTCCCAACTCCGGGCGGACGATTGAGGAGGACCGGCCGTGGCACCGCCTCATCCTTGCTCGGAAGACGCGCGACCTCTGCGCAGGCGGACGGCAGCCTCGGGTTGTGCCGCTTGTACCAACTGGTACGAAACAAGGGTGCTCTTCGGCGCCTTCGTCTCCATGGTGCTGGCGCGGCACGGGAGGACTTGCTAGACAAAGCCGAGTTTCGTACCCGTAGGGAGAACGGTGATGGGGTGGGTCAAGCATTTGGTGGTGCTTGCGGTCGGCGGGACGTTGATGGCTCTGGCGCCTCCGACGTCGGTCGCGGCAGAGTCCAACTTGTCGGTCGAGAAGTATGTCGTGAGTGTCTACGACCTCTTCCTCGGCCGTGAGCCCACTTCCGTGGAGGTCGACCGGTGGGCGAATGTTGTCGCATCCGGGCGGCGGACCGAACTTACGTCGGAGCTCGCCGCATCGGATGAATGGGCCGGTGCACGCGTCAACGACCTGTACCGGAAGATCCTTGGACGCGATGCGGATGCGGGTGGGCGTGCCTTCTGGGTTTCAAAGATCCGGTCGGGAACCACGCTGGAGGCGGTGGCGGCGGGTTTCTACGGGAGCGACGAGTACTACCGTCGAACCGGCGGGTCGCCGGACGGGTTCGTCGGACGTTTGTACACGGACCTTCTGGGTCGACCGGCGGATGACGACGGTCGCATTTACTGGGTATCCCGCCTGTCTGCTGGCATGAGTCGGTCTGCCGTGGCCACCAACTTCTACGGATCGATGGAGTCACGGACCGATCGCGTCATTGGCCTGTACGGTGAAGTTCTCGGTAGGGCGCCAGACGATGCCGGGATGCGATACTGGTCCGCCCAGATCGTCGCCCTCGGGGATGTCGCGCTCGCGGCATACCTCGCAGCGAGCGAGGAGTTCTACGTCCGGTCTACCGGCGAGAGCCCGCCGTCAACCGACGCCACTGTCACCGGGCGCCTCATCGACGCCGCTACGGGCAACGGGATTGAGGGCTACTTCGTCGCCGTCGGTGATGCTGCGCAGAACCGGCACGTGGCGCTGTCGAACACAACTGGCCCAGACGGCAGGTACACGATCACCGGGGTGCCTGTCGGATCTCATCAGTTGTTCGCAGGAACGCTCCGGCAGGGGACGCCTCCGTATCTGCCTGAGTATTACCAGGACGCGTACCAACCAGAACATGCGAAGACGGTGAACCTCACTGCAGGTTCCACGAGCACCATCGACTTTAGGCTCAGCGCCGGGGGTGCGATCGCTGGAAGCATCGTATCGGACCGGACGGGCGAGCCTCCGACCGGAGACGTGTGCGTTGCTGTCAGCCACGAAGACAACACATTCACTGCTTTCGCCAGTAGCCAGGAGAATGGCGAATATCAGGTCCCAAGGTTGAGGCCCGGGAGATACTTCGTGGTCGTAAGCAACTGCACCGATCGGGTCTACGAGGTCTACGACAACGCCCCGAACCGCGAACAGGGGACGCTGGTGGCAGTTCAAGACCTGACGACTACGCGCATCGACTTCGGGATTACGGACTAGCACTAGCGGTCGGCCGGCGTCCGTCCCGACGTCACGAGGCGGGACCTGGCGGCCGAGGACCGTCCAGCGAACCTCACCAGAGCGGTCGGAGGTGAGGTGAGGTGGCACGGCGAACAGTGCCAAGGTTCTTGGGATGGGCCGTCTGGGGGAGACAGTCGGAGCGCGTCGGGTCAGGCGTTGAGGTCGAGCTTCGTCAGAGCGGTTCGGCTGGCTCGGTAGATGATCGGGCCGGGGAGACCGTGGAGTTGCTCGACGTTGCGCCACTGCGTCATGAAGACCTCGAGCTGGTTCCAGAGTGTGGTCGCGTCCTTGCTCGTGAGCGCGACCATCGTCGCCCCGTGCTCCACGATCGCCTGTACCTCGGCGACCCGCCGCTGGATCTTGGCGTCCCGTGTGATGATCAGCAATCCCTCTGCAGTGACCCGCGGAATCCACTCGGTGTCTGGAGTCGCCGTCGCGCTGATCGTGCAGGGCGGACGCTGTCGCTTGTGGATGACCGCGCCCGGGTCACCGGGGTAGGTGCAGTCAGGTCGAAGACCGCTGATCAGCTTGCCGAGGCCGAGGATGTCCGCGTCGAAGTAGCACCGGACCTCGGCCTGCTTCACGCCGCTGCGGGCGTGCGGCGGGACAGTTCGTACGAGCGGGCCCAGTGCACGTCGTCGACGGGGAGGCCGAACTGGTCGGCGACATCCTCCTCGTCCTCCCCGCCGTCGAGGTGCTCGACGATGACCTCGGTGCTGATCCCGCCGATCGACGGGAGACCGAACCGCATGGTGGGCTGGCACCGCACCGGAGAAGAGTCGTCCTCGTGCGGCTTCCAAGCGGCCGGGAGGTCGTCTTCCCACTCGACCCGCTTGAGGAACGACGCCGCCGGATCGGTGAGCACGATCTGGTCGGAAGCCGGAGCGACGAGCCACAGTTCGCCCGGCAACTGCGACTTCTCCTGCATCTCCAGCAGCAGCCGACAGCCCTCACCGACCCAGGGGCGGTAGTGCGCCAGCGGGTACGGGACACCCGTCTCAGCTCTCAGCGCCGAAACGAACTCCCGGATCTCCTGTAGCCGAACCTGGTGCTCTCGCCGGTACTGGCGGAGCAGCGCGGCCTCGACGAATTCAGCCCACGTCAGAGACCGGGACCCCGTGGCCTCCGGCCGGATGACCGGCAGATATACCTTCGTCCCCTGCTTGCGGCCCTCGAGCCACCAGTGCAGCGTGGATGGGGCGACGCGCAGGATCTCGGCGGCATCTGCCTCCGAGTACACGACACGGTCGAGGGTCGTCACGTCCACGCCGCCATCATGCCTTGGAGCGGTGACAGCGAGCGAGCACTACTCATGCGGTAGATCAGCGACTCAGCTCAGGGAACGCGACCGTCGGGCGATTCCTCAAATCGGCATGTCCATGAGGGCGGGAACCAGTGCCACGTCGCGTCGACCAGATCGGGCTTGCGCTCGTCGTAAGCGCTGGCGCACTCGGCCTTTGGGTCCTCCTTCCCGATGAGGATGGCGGGAACCGCAGCGACCACGTAACCCAGACACAAGGCCAGAGCGCCGATCATCGCTCCCAGCTGAGCCCTCCTCCGGGTCACAGCCGTGCCTCCGGGGGCGAGCCCCAGCCGCCCCCGCCGGGCGTCAGCATCCGGAGCACGTCACCGGCCTTCAACCTGACGGTGCACTTGTCGGGCAGTCGCTCGGCCCGCTCTTCCTCACCCTGGGGCAGAAGCCAGTTCTCCCCCGACGCACCGTCCTCGCCGCCGGCGAGACCCCTCGGTCTCGACACTCGACGCTCAGTGATGAGCGACACGGTGACGTCCTCCAACACCTGCAGGTCGCGCTCGATCCCCTCGCCACCCGGCGCCAGCCCGGCACCACCGCTCCCCCGCCGCAGCCGGTAGCGCAGGACCCGGAGCGGGAACGCTCGTTCCAGCGCCTCGATCGGTGTGTTCTTCGTATTTGTCATCCCCGTCTGGATCCCGGACTGTCCGGGCGACGGCGTGCCCCCCGCCATCCGTCCACCCTGTCCGCCCCCGACGGTCTCGTAGTACACCCACCCGCGGCCGCCGATCAGGAGGTTGTTCATCGTCCCCTGGTTGCCGGCCGCGACGCGAACGGGGTCGGACCCGGCGAGCGCGGCGAGGACGACGTCGGCCACCCGCTGGGACACCTCGACGTTGCCGGCTCCCACCGCGGCCGGCGGCTCGGCAGCGACGATCGAGCCGTGAGGCAGGTGGATCCGGACCGGCCGCATGGCGCCGCCGTTGGCGGGGATGGTCGGGTCCACGACCGAGCGGATGGCGAAGCCGACGGCCGACTCGGTCACGGCGGCGACGGCGTTCACGTTGCCGGCCGACTGCGGGTCGGTGCCGGTGAAGTCGACCTCGATCTCGTCGCCGGACACGACGAGGCGCAGCCGGATCGTCGACGGCGCCTGCTGGTCGGGGTGGGAGCCGGTCGAGTCGATGACGTCCTCGGCGGTCCACGTCCCATCGGGCAGTGCAGCCAGCGCGGCGCGCATGCGGCGCTCGCCGTAGGCGATGACCTCGCCGATCGGCTCCTGCGCCGACTCGGCCAACCGCCGCACCCCGAGGACGTTGGCACCGACCTGGGCGTCGAGGTCGCCGGCCCGCTCGCCCGGCGTCCGCGAGTTGGCGAACAGGATCGCCCGCACCTCGTCGGTGAGGCGAACGGGCGGGATGCGCAACCCCTCCTCGAAGATCTCCCGGGCACCGGCCGGGATGGACCCCGGCGCCGAGCCGCCCACGTCAGCGTGGTGTGCCCGGTTCGCCGCCCACCCGACCAGCCGTTGGCCGTCGCCGTCGGGCACGAGGCAGGGGGCCACCACCGTGATGTCGTTCAGGTGCGTGCCGCCGGCGAAAGGATCGTTCACGACGTACTGGTCGCCCGGGTGCATGGCGTGCAGGTCGACGGCGTCGATCACGGCGGCGACGCTGGCCGGCATCGAGCCGAGGTGGACCGGGATGTGCTCGGCCTGGACCAGCAGCTCACCCGAAGGCGTGAACAGCGCGGTGGAGCAGTCGGCCCGCTCCTTGATGTTCGGGCTGAACGCCGAGCGCTGGAGCACCGCGCCCATCTCCTCGGCCACGCCGGTGAGCCGGGAGATCAGGACCTGCAGCGCCGCGGGATCGAGGGTCATGGCACGTCCCGCCGCAGGACCAGCGCGCCCGCCGCGCCCGGTTCGGCCCGCCAGCCCTC
>JBKHVG010000068.1:250-10550 GCA_046570205.1 Acidimicrobiia bacterium | reverse complement strand
TCGGTGGGCTCGGCGAGGGGTGGGCGGTGGCGCTGACCACGCTGGCCAACGAGCGCACGATGCTCGGCGCCGGCTCCTTCGGCAGCTCCGGCTCCGGGGCGGCCATCCGGGAGATCGACCTCGACGCACCGGCCGGCCAGCTGGTCCGGGACGAGCCCCGCAGCGAGGGGCGCAGCCGGGGTGGCGCCGCCGAGCTGATGGCCGCCGTGCTGGCCCGCTACGGCGGCGCCGACGACCCCATCGCCCGCCAGGAGGTCGCCCGCATCCACAGCCTCATCGAGATCGCCCGCTACACCGACCTGCGGGCCAAGGCGGCCATCGAGCGCGGCGGCCGGCCCGGGCCCGAGGTGTCGATCGGCAAGCTGGCCGCCTCGCAGCTGCTGCAGACCATGCGCGAGACGCTGTTCCGCCTGTGCGGACCGGACACCACGCTGTGGGGTGACGACGCGCCCTTCGGTGGTCGGGTCCACGAGGTCGGCCTGTCGAGCTACCTCATCTCCATCGGCGGGGGCACCGACCAGATCCAACGCAACATCATCGGCGAGCGCGTGCTGGGCCTGCCCCGCGAGCCCCGCGCCGACAAGGACGTCCCGTTCCGGGAGCTGAAGGTCGGCACCCAGGCCGCAGACCACTGACCACGGCGCCAGCCGCCACCAGGAGGACACCATGCCGAGCGAAGCACTCGAGAACATCATCGCCATGCTGCGCACCCAGGCGGCCGACCGCGGTGATGTCGAGATGACCCTGGAGCAGTGGCGACAGGCCTACGGCGGCCTCGGCGGCCTGCTCCCCGTGGCCGAGGGCGTCGAGGTGACGCCGGTCGACGCCGGCGGCGTCCCGGCCGAGTGGATCGGCACCCGTGACGGCCCGGTCGTCGTCTACGTCCACGGCGGCGGGTACTGCATCGGGTCGCTCGGCAGCCACCGTCCCATGCTCACCCACCTCGCCGCCGCCACCGGCGGACGGGTGCTGGCCGTCGACTACCGGTTGGCGCCCGAGCACCCCCACCCGGCCGCCCTCGACGACGCCTGCACCGCGTACCGGTGGGCCCTCGACCAGGGCGTCGACCCGGGCCGCACCGTGATCGCCGGTGACTCGGCCGGTGGCGGGCTGACGCTGGCGACGCTCGTCGCCCTGCGCGACGGAGGCGATCCGCTGCCGGCTGCGGGGGTCTGCCTGTCGCCGTGGGCCGATCTCACCCAGTCGGGCGCGACGATGGCCGAGAAGGCCGACGTCGACCCCATGGTCCACGCCGGTGACCTCGACCGGTGGGCCGCGGCCTACGCCGGTGACGCCGATCCGGCGTCACCGCCGATCAGCCCGCTGTTCGCCGACCTGTCCGGGCTGCCGCCGCTGCAGATCGAGGTCGGCACCGCCGAGGTCCTGCTCGACGACGCCCGCCGTGTGGCCACGCGGGCCCGGGAGGCCGGCGTCGACGTCACCACCTACGAGGGCCCGGACCTGATCCACGTGTGGCACTTCTTCGCCGGAGCGGTGCCCGAGGCCGACGAGGGCATCCAGCGGGTCGCCCGCTTCGTCCGGGACCACACCGCCTGAGCGGGGGTCCGGTCCCGGGCCGGCGTCAGGCCTGGCGGCCTCGGCGACCCCGGTGACCGAGGACGCTCGGTGCCGTGGCGAGGTGCTCCAGCGCCAGCTCGAGGGAGCCGGGCAGGTGGCCGGGGTGGTGGCCGGGCGTGAAGTAGAGGCGCAGGTCCCACGCCGAGCGGGCCAGGGAGAACACCTCGCCGCGGCGGGCGCTGCGCAGGTGGCTCCGCCAGCTCCACCGACCCTTCGCGGCGGGGTCGCGGCGCATGACCTCGGAGGTGAGCAGCGGCCAGCCGACGAGAATCAGACCGGCAAGGGGCACCATGGCCGCCACCCGACGCACGTAGCCACCGCCGATGTGCTGGTAGACGTCGTAGGCGACGTGGCGGTGCTCGATCTCCTCGGCCGCGTGCCACAGGAACAGCTGGGCCATCTCCGGGTCGACGTCGGTGTCGGCCCAGGTGTTGTCCTCGAGCACGTAGCCGGCGAGCGACGCCGTGAAGTGCTCTGCCGCCGCCGTCGTGGCCACCATCATCAGCACCGCCTGCTTGCGGAACGGCTCGGGCAGCCGGTTGACCCGGTCGTTCAGGCCGCGCCGGAAGGCCTCGAAGGCGTCGAGCTCGCGCCGGAACACGATGCCGTGCTCCTCCATGCGCGCCACGCACCGCTCGTGCTCGTTGCCGTGGGTGACCTCCTGGCCGAGGAACCCCCGGATCTCGGTGCGGATCCGCTCGTCGGTCACGTAGGGCAGCGCGTTGCGCAGCGAGTCGTTGAAGAACCGCTCACCGGTGGGGAACAGGAGGTTCCCGACGTTGAACGTGTGCGTGGCCTGGGCGTCGTCGGCCAGCCAGTGCGCTCGCGGCGAGGTGAGGTCGAAGGCGGTGCGGCGGGGGGCAACCGGCTCGGCGGGGCGCAGCATCGTGTCGGTCATGGCGGTCTCCTGGCGATCGGGGGGGAAGACCAGGCCACGATACCCCGGCCGTGCAACGGCGATGCAACATTGTCTCACCGTCTCGTCGGCGGTCGGTCCCCGGCGGGCGTGACATCGGAGCTATGTTGTCTCGCGAGCGAGTTCCGAACAGGGGGATCAACATGGTTGTTGCCGACGACGCCGTCGAAGAGGTCCACGACATGATCGTCGTGGGCGCCGGGTTCTCCGGCCTCTACATGGTCCACCAGGCCCGCGAGGAGCTGGGCCTCGACGTGCTGGGCATCGAGGCCGGCGGCGGTCCGGGCGGCACCTGGTACTGGAACCGGTACCCCGGCGCCCGGTGCGACTCCGAGAGCTTCTACTACTGCTACACGTTCTCCAAGGTCCTGCTCGACGAATGGGACTGGTCGTCGCGCTACCCCGAGCAGCCCGAGATCCTGCGCTACCTCGAGTTCGCCGCCGCCCGCCTCGACCTGCGCCGCAGCTTCGCCTTCGACACCCGCGTCGAGTCCCTCACGTGGGATGACCGGGGTGGGCGCTGGATCGTGCGCACCAACACCGGGCGCACGCTCGCCGCCACCTACGTGGTCACGGCCGTCGGGTGTCTCTCGGCCGCCAACGTCCCGAACGTCGAAGGCCTCGAGGACTTCGGCGGCGAGTGGTTCCACACCGGCCGCTGGCCCCACGAGGGCGTCGACTTCACCGGCCGCCGGGTCGCCCAGATCGGCACCGGCTCCACCGGCATCCAGGCCGCGCCCGTGATCGCCGGCCAGGCCGAGCACCTGTACGTGTTCCAGCGCACGCCCAACTACACCGTCCCCGCCCGCGACCGACCGATGGACCGCGAGGAGTGGATCCGGATCAAGTCCCGCTACGACGAGGTGGTCCGGGCGACGAAGGAGTCCTTCGCCGGCTTCCCGTACACGCCGTCGCCGCGGTCGGCCCTGGAGGTCAGCGAGGAGGAGCGCACGGCGATCTACGAGTCGCTGTGGGAGGAGGGCGGCTTCAAGTTCCTGTGGGGCGGCTTCTTCGACCTGCTCCTCGACGAGCGCGCCAACGACACGGCAGCCGAGTTCATCCGCGGCAAGATCCGCGACATCGTCGAGGACCCCGAGGTCGCCGAGAAGCTGTGCCCGAAGGGCTACCCGTACGGGGCCAAGCGGCCGCCGATCGACACCGCCTACTACGAGACGTTCAACCGGGACAACGTGACCCTGGTCGACATCTCCGAGGGCGGCATCACCCGCATCACGCCCACCGGGGTGCAGACGGCCGACGGCCACCACGACGTCGACACCATCGTCTTCGCCACCGGCTTCGACGCCATGACCGGCCCGCTGCTGCGGCTCGGCATCACCGGCCGGGACGGCCGGGCCCTCGCCGAGCACTGGGCCGACGGTCCCCGCAGCTACCTCGGCCTGCAGGTCGCCGGCTTCCCCAACCTGTTCACCATCACCGGGCCGGGCAGCCCGTCGGTGCTGACCAACATGCCCACTTCCATCGAGCAGCACGTCGAGTGGATCTCCCGCTGCATCGACGACCTGCGGGCCAGCGACCGGGCCGTCATCGAGGCCACGCCCGAGGCCGAGGAGACCTGGACCGACCACGTGGCCGAGGTGTCCTCCTTCGGGCTGTTCAACCGGGCCGACTCCTGGTACCTCGGCGCCAACATCCCGGGCAAGAAGCGCGTGTTCATGCCCTACGTCGGTGGGCTGGCCAACTACCGGGCCCGCTGCGAGGAGGTCGCCGCGCACGACTACGAGGGGTTCGTCGCGGTCTGATCGACCCACGCGCTCCGTAGCGTGATCCGGTGCCCCGGCGCGCCGACCGCTCTGCTGACCCCGTCCACCGCCCCTGGACCCGGGTCGGGTCCCTGGCTGTCGGGGCGCACGTCTTCTACGAGCTGGGCGCGGGTGTCGCCATGCCGCTCGCGTCGCGGCTGGGCATCGGTCCGGCGGCCGTGCTGTACGGCACCGCCACCGCCGTGTCGCACCGGGAGGCGGGGCGACGACCCGCCTCCGCCGACGCGGCGTTCAACGCGCTGAACGGGCTGTACCTGGGTCTGGTGCTCGGCCACGCCGTCAGCTGGCCACGCCGCTGGGCCGGTGCCCCGTGGCTCACCGAGTGCGAAGGTCTGCGGGGCCCGGTGCTCACGCCGTACAACGTGATCCTCCAGGTGTCGTGGGTCGCGGCGATCGGCGGGATCACCGAGAACCGGCGCGGTCGGTGGTGGGCGGCGGTCGTGCCCGCGCTCGTGGTCCCCGTGCTGGCCCGCGAGGCGCCCCGGGAGTTCGCTCGCCTGACCGAACAGGCCCGCGAGCGACCGCGGTGGTGGAACCGGCGGCTGCAGCCGGCACACCGCACCGGCGTGTCGATGCGCCCCGTCCCGGCCGAGGGCTGAGCACGACGAAGGGCCGGCCCCGCCGGGCCGGCCCTTCGTCGAGCGTGTGGGGTGACTGCTACGGGGCGTCGAAGACGACGGGCACCGTGCGCGGTCCGCGCACCTGCCCGCCCACCCAGGTGACCTTGGCCGGGTCCTCCACCGTGAAGGTGGGCACCCGATCGAGGAAGGTCTGGATCGCCACCTTCAGCTCCATGCGGGCCAGGTTCGACCCCAGGCACCGGTGGATGCCCGAACCGAAGGCGAAGTGGCGGTTCTTCTTGCGGTCGATGATGAACTCGTCGGCGCGTTCGAAGTGCTCCGGGTCACGGTTGCCGGCCGGGAAGGCCATGAGGATCTTGTCCCCCTCCTTCATCGGGCAGCCGTTGAACTCCACGTCCTCGGTGACGTAGCGGGCCATCGTCACCGGGCTGTACATCCGCAGGATCTCCTCCACCGCGGTGTCCATCAGCTCGGGCTCGTCCCGCAGCCGCTGCTGGTCCTCGGGGTGCGTGGCGAGGTGCCAGAGGCCGGACCCGATGGAGCTCCACGTGGTGTCGATGCCGGCGACGAGGAGGAGGAAGCACGTGCCCAGCAGGTGCATGTCCTCGATCGGCTCGCCGTCGACGTCGGATTCGATGAGCAGTGTCAGCAGGTCGTCGGGGCGCTCGCCCTCGGGGATGGCCCGGTGCTCGGCGATGCGCTCGGCGAAGTAGGTGATCAGCTCCTCGAGGGCGGCGCGCGAGCGCTCGATGTTCTGGAAGCCCTCCTGGAGGATCTTGACGACCCACTCGGTGAACCGGTCCTCGTGCTCGACCGGGACGCCCAGCATCGTGGCGATGATCCGCACGGGGATGTGCTGGGCGTAGTCCGCGGCGGCATCGGCTCGCCCCGTGTGGATGAACTCGTCGATGAGGTCGTTGGCCAACCCGTGCGTGATGGGCGTCATCGCATCGATTGCCGACGGCCCGAATGCGGGCAGCAGCAACCGGCGGGCCCAGGTGTGCACGGGCGGGTCGGAGCTGATCGGCGGTGCGCCGGCGGGCAACGCGCCCTCCCCCGGTTGGTTGAGGGTGACGACGCCGACGTCCCGCGAGGAGAAGCGCTCCACGTCGTGGGCGATCTCCGCGATGTCGTCGTAGCGAACGGGCAGCCATGCCCGGTTGCGCCGCTCCGTGAACGCGATCGGGCAGGAGCCGCGCAGCTCGTCCCACGCTCGCTCCGGCTCGGTGACGTAGTCGGGATGGAAGATGTCGAAGTCGCGCGCCCAGTCGAGCACGTCGTCGATGATGGTCATGGACCCCCCTATGGCCGCCGGACGTCGGCGGCGGGGACAAGATAGTCGACAGGGCGTGTCGCGTGTCACCCCCGGCGGAGGAGATGCGCCAGCGCGGCCACCTCCATCCGCTACGGTGCCGTCCGTCACATCGCAGCCCTTCGTCGTCGGAACGGTCTTGAACGAGAACAGTCCCCCAGCGCACCTGTCGGTCCGGAACCTCGAGGTCGTCTACAACGACGTGGCCCTGGTCCTCCGGGGTGTCACCCTCGAGGTGCCCCGGGGCGGGATCGCCGCCCTCCTCGGCGCCAACGGAGCCGGCAAGACCACGTTGCTGCGCGCCATCACCGGCCTGCTGCGCATCCACCGGGGTGCCATCACCAAGGGGGACGTGCTCCTCGACGGCGATTCCATCACCGGCCACGATCCCGCCCAGATCGTGCGCCACGGCATCTCCCACGTCATGGAGGGGCGGCGCATCTTCGCCGAGCTCACGGTCGAGGAGAACCTGCGCGCCGGCGCCTACACCAAGCGGGACCGCAACGAGGTGAAGCGGAACCACGAGCGGGTGATGGAGCTGTTCCCGGTCCTGGCCGATCGGCGCCGGTCCGTGGCCGGCTACCTCTCCGGCGGCGAGCAGCAGATGCTGGCCATGGGCCGCGCCCTCATGCAGTCGCCGGAGCTGCTCCTGCTCGACGAGCCCTCGCTCGGGCTCGCCCCCCGCCTGGTGGAGAACATCCGTGATCTCATCGTCGACATCAACCGCTCCGGGACCAGCGTCTTGCTCGTGGAGCAGAACGCGGCCATGGCGTTGTCGATCAGCACCGTCGGCTACGTGATGGAGACCGGCCGCGTGGTCCGCGACGGGCCGGCCGCCGAACTGCGGGAGGACAAGGACATCAAGGAGTTCTACCTGGGCATGGGCGGCGACGAGCGACGTTCGTTCCGCGACGTGAAGTCGTACCGGCGGAAGAAGCGGTGGAGCGCATGACCGGCCCGGCGTTGCTCGAGGTCGACCAGCTCTCGCTCCAGTTCGGCGGTGTGCGAGCGCTGGACGACGTGACCTTCGACGTCAGGCCGGGTGAGATCTTCGCCATCATCGGGCCCAACGGGGCCGGCAAGACGTCGATCTTCAACTGCCTCAACGGCGTGTACCAGCCCCAGCACGGCTCCATGCGCCTCGAGGGCACGGATCTGATCGGGCGCAAGCCGACCGCGCTCGCCAACATGGGGATCGCTCGCACGTTCCAGAACCTGGGACTGTTCGCCAACCTCGACGTGATCGACAACCTGATGCTCGGCCGTCACGTGCGGATGCGCACCGGGTTCCTCGCCGGCATGGTGTGGCTCGGCCGCGCCCGTCGGGAGGAGCTGGTCAACCGCCGCCGGGTCGAGGAGATCGTCGAGCTGCTCGAGCTGGAGGAGCACCGGCACACCCACGTCGGCCTCCTCCCCTACGGCGTGCAGAAGCGCATCGAGCTGGGCCGGGCCCTCGCCATGGAGCCCAAGCTGCTCCTGCTCGACGAACCGGTGGCCGGCATGAACCTCGAGGAGACCGAGGACATGGCCCGCTACATCCTGGAGATCCAACGGGAGCTGTCGATCGCCATGATCCTCGTCGAGCACGACATGCACATGGTGATGGACATCGCCGACCGGGTGATGGCCCTCGACTTCGGGCGGACCCTGATCGTCGGTCAGCCGGTCGAGGTCCAGAACGACCCGGCCGTGATCGAGGCCTACCTCGGAGGTGCCGCATGACCGCCACGCTCGAACGAGACCTGCCTGCCGCCGCTCCCGGCGGTGCGCCCCGGACCCTGCCGGCGCTGCTGGCGGTCCGGGCCGGGGAGACGCCGGACCGGGTCGCGCTGCGCTCCAAGGAGCTGGGACGTTGGGTCGAGACGACGTGGTCCGGCTACGCCGAGCGCGTCGCTCGCATCGCCGCCGGCCTGCGCGAGCTCGGTGTGCAGCCGGGCGACAAGGTCTCGGTGCACAGCGAGAACCGCATCGAGTGGCTGCTCGCCGACCTCGCCGTCCAGGGCATGGGTGCGGTCACCGTCGGCATCTACCCGACCAGGCCCGGCCGAGGAGGTCGAGTACCTCCTGTCGCACTCGGAGTCGGTGGCGCTCGTCACCGAGGACGAGGAGCAGTTCGACAAGGCGATGGCCGTGCGTGACCGGCTGCCCAGCCTGCGCTCCATCGTCGTGATCGACCCCCGCGGGATCGACCTCGACGCGCACGCCCACGCCGACGTGCTGTCGTTCGCGGCGCTCGAGGAGCGGGGTGCCGCTCACGCCGACGCCCTCGACCAGCAGCGCCGCGCCGTCGAGGCCCTCGACCCGGACGCGGCTGCGATCATCGTCTACACCTCCGGGACCACCGGCCCGCCCAAGGGGGCCATGCTCAGCCACCGCAACCTGCTGGCCGTCGCCGAGACGGCGTCCCTGGCCTACGGCGCGGGCCGTGACGACGAGGTCCTCTCGTACCTGCCGCTGTGCCACATCGCCGAGCGCCTCGTCTCGTGCATCTCCGCGCTGCACGGCGGCTACGTCGTCAACTTCGGCGAGGGCGGTCCGTCGTTCGGCATCGACATGCACGAGGTCCAGCCCACCTTCTTCCTCGGCGTCCCCCGGGTGTGGGAGAAGATGATGGCCAGCATCGAGATCCGGGTCGCCGACGCCAGCTGGCTCAAGCGGCGCACCTACCACCTGGCCACGCGTCTGGCCGGGCCGGCCGCCCAGCGGCGGATGCGGGGTCAGCACACGGCGCTCGACCGCCTGCGCTACGCCGTGGCCTGGCTGCTGGCCTTCCGCTCCCTGCGGGACAAGCTCGGGCTGGGCCGGATCCGCGTCGCGCTGTCCGGTGCGGCGCCCATCGCTCCCCAGGTGCTCGAGTTCTTCTGGACGATGGGTGTGCCGATCCGAGAGGCCTACGGGCAGACGGAGAACAGCGCGCTGTGCACGTTCATGCCCGCCGACGACGTCCGCCTCGGAACGGTCGGCAAGCCGGCACCAGCCTGCGAGCTGCGCATCGCGCCCGACGGCGAGATCCTCAACCGCTCGGCCGGCGTGTTCCTCGGCTACTTCAAGAACCCGGAGGCCACGGCGGAGACGGTCGATGCCGATGGCTGGTTGCACACCGGCGACATCGGTGTGCTCGACGACGACGGCTTCCTGCACATCACCGACCGCAAGAAGGACATCATCATCACCGCCGGCGGCAAGAACATCTCGCCGTCGGAGATCGAGAACAAGCTCAAGGTGTCACCGTTCGTGCGCGAGGCGATCGTGATCGGCGACCGCCGCAAGTACCTGACCGCGCTCGTCGGCATCGAGTTCGACACCGTGGGCGACTGGGCCACCCGCCAGCGGATCCCGTACACGACCTACGAGGACCTCTCCCGCAAGCCCGAGGTCGTCGAGCTCGTCCAGGGCGTGGTCGACGAGGTCAACACCGAGCTGGCCCAGGTGGAGACGGTCAAGCGGTTCACGCTGCTGCCCAAGGAGCTCGACGCCGAGGAGGGTGAGCTCACCGCCACCCAGAAGGTGAAGCGCGCCGCCCTGTCCGAGCAGTTCAGCGAGCTCATCGAGGCGATGTACCGGTGACCGAGTTCCTCCAGCTGGTCTTCCAGGGCATCGCGCTCGGCTCGCAGTACGCCCTCATCGCCCTCGGCTTCGTGGTCATCTACAAGGCGACCGGCGTCATCAACTTCGCCCAGGGCGGCTTCGTCCTCGTCGGCGCCTACCTCGCCTACAACTTCCGCCAGACCTGGGACCTGCCGTTCTTCGTCGCCCTCGTGCTCGCCATGGTCGCCGGGGCCCTGCTCGGCGCGGTGGTCGAGCGGGTGCTGCTCCGTCGGATGGTGGGGGAGCCGGTCTTCGCCGTGCTCATGATCACCATCGGCTTGCTCTTCGTGCTGGAGCAGACGTCGACGTCGGTCTGGGGGTTCGACAACCTGAACCTCGGGGACCCGTGGGGCATCGACACGGTCGAGGTCGCGGACCTGAACCTGGCCGTCGCCGACCTGTGGACGATCGGTCTCGCGGCGCTGGCGATGTCCGCGTTCTTCGCCTTCTTCCGCTACACCGCCACGGGCGTGGCCATGCGGGCCACCGCCATCGACCAGGAGGCGGCGGTCGCCCAGGGCATCGGGGCCGGGCGGATCTT
>JBKHVG010000068.1:0-240 GCA_046570205.1 Acidimicrobiia bacterium | reverse complement strand
GGGTGTGTCGGGGGCGGTCGCCGCCCTCGGTGGCATCACGCTCGCCGCCGGCCCGGCCCAGCTCGCTCCCGGCATCAGCTTCGTCGCCCTCGCCGCGTTCCCGGCCATGATCCTGGGCGGGCTCGACTCGCCGGCCGGCGCCGTCGTCGGTGGCGTGATCATCGGCGTGACCCAGAGCCTCACGGCCGGCTACCAGCCGGAGCACGCCGAGTGGCTCGGTACGAACTTCCACATCGTCAT
>JBKHVG010000067.1:0-10763 GCA_046570205.1 Acidimicrobiia bacterium | reverse complement strand
ACCTGTGCAAGACCACCGCGGCGGTACTCGGCCGTCAGGTCGAACCCGACACTGCGACCGTACGAGCCCTCATCGAGGCGTGCCGCGCCGCCTGCGCGGCGTGTGGCAGCGAATGCGCGAACCACGCCGACATGCACGAGCACTGCCGCGTCTGTGCCGAAGCGTGCCAGCGCTGTGAGCAGTCCTGCAGCCAGGCACTCCAGCAGCTGAACGCATAGACGACCGCGTTGGATGTGGCCCGGCCAGCCGCGGCTGGCCGGGCCCGCCACCAGAGCGTCATGTCTTTCATGGAGAGGTGCGATGTCTGAGAGAAGAGTCGAGCGCCAGGCGAAGGCGGGCAGCGCCGCGAGCAAGGAGCGGTCGTGACTGCCGCACTGGCACTCACCGGCACCGCGCTCATCGTCGCCGTGCTCCTCGACGTGACCTGGACCACCGTCGCTGCGGGCAGCGGTGCCGGGCCATTCACGAGCCGGTTGACCCGCATCCTGTGGCGGGGTGCGCTTGCCTTCCACCGACGACGCGAGGGTGGCACCTTCCTCGTCGCCGCCGGGGTCGCAATCGTCGTGTCCGTGCTCGTCACCTGGGTGGCGGCACTGCTCCTTGGCTGGGTGCTGGTCTTCGCCTCCAGCGACGGAGCAGTGCGGGCCGCGTCGACCGGGATTCCCGGCGATCTCGTCGACAGGATCTACTTCGCCGGGTACACGATGCTGACTCTCGGCTTGGGTGATCAGGTGCCAGGCGATGGGATCTGGCAGCTCGCGACCGTGCTGGCCACGGGCACCGGCCTGGTGCTCGTGACCCTGTCCATCACCTACCTCGTGCCGGTTGCCTCAGCGGTCGTGCAACGCCGCCAGCTCGCCGCCCAGATCGCCAGCCTCGGCGGCACCGCACACGACATCGTCCTTCGAGGATGGAACGGCACGGACTTCGGGTCCCTCGGCCAGAACCTGTCGATGCTGTCGTCCAGCTTGCACACGGTACGCCTCCAACATCTCACGTACCCGGTGCTGCACTTCTTCCACAGCCAGTCCCGCCACGACGCAGCCGCCATCCACCTGACGAACCTCGACCAAGCCATCGGCCTGCTCCGCTACGGGGTCAGCGACCCGGTGAGTCCGGACGCGCAGACCCTGGCGGCGCTGCAGAACGGGATCGACGAGTTCCTGGCGACGATGGAAGGCATCCACATCACCGACGACGCCCACCCCATCGCGCCAGCATCGCTCGAGCCGTTGGACCAGGCCGGCATCCCGACCGATCCATCCACCTACCGAGCCCACGTCGACGACACCGAGCGTCAGCGACGGCTGCTCGCCAGCTACCTCCACGACGACGGATGGACCGAGCACGACCTCGACCCCGACAGACGCTGAGCAGTGACTCCCAACCCCCGCATGTCGCTGTCGGCGATCCACCACCCCCCGGCGGCCGGTGCCAAGGGGGCGGTTCGGTGACAGTCAGTGAGCCGGACCGCTCCCTGGCACACCAATGTCAGACCGGCAGCCCCTGCACAAGGAGATGACATGCCCGAGAACCACGAGGACGAGCGGTGGGTGGCCCACCGGCGCGAAGGTTGGACGGTGGAGAGCGCGGAACGCCGTGCCCCCGTCAGCGTGCACGACGACTTCGACGACGCCCGAGCTGCGCAGGGCGACGACCCTCCCGCGAAGCCGTCGAACCCAGCAGCGGCGTCGAGCGAAGCGGACCATGGGAAGCGTCGGGTGGCCGACGTGCCAACTGCGACGCCAGCACGCCCGACCACGGACCCGGTACGACAAGCCACGGTCAACGCCGGGTTCTCGCACACGCTGACCTCGACGAAAGATGCGCTCGTATCCGAAGGGATGCAGGTCATCAGCCAGGTCGACATCCGCGGGGCCGTCGAAGCTGACTGCAGCACGTCGATGAACCCATACGTGGTGCTCGGCGCGTACATCCCCGACGTAGTCGTCGCCACCGTCGACCGGGAATCCGGTGCAGCACTGTTCACCATGTATACGGTCGTCGTTCGCAGCCAAGGGGAGCACACCACGGTCGTCGAGACCTACAACCCCGCCTCGTTCGCACCCGCCGGCGATGACGACGTACGTCGGGCGGTCGCTGCAGCAGGCGAACGCCTGGAAGCGGCCATCGCCAAACTGGAGTCCGGCGCCTACGACAAGCCCCCGTAGGACTCGCATGTCGTCGCTGCCTACACCGTGTCTGCGCACCACTCCGACTGAGCCCGCCCAGACATCCGTGGCTCAGGGGCGGGTAGCGCAGACCTGCCGGTTGCCCCGACAGCAGGTGGATGCCCCGGCGAAAGCCGACAAGAGCGCCCTCTGCCCCAACCCGCGGATCCGGAGACGTCTGCAGACGCCACCGCCAAGGACTGGACCCGAGGACACCACAACGTCCCGCGGATGTCCCGGCGCGATCCGTCGATACGTGTTGACACCCCATGCCTCGCACGGATTTGGAAGCTCATCCCGTGATCGCCAGCGGTCTCGTCGTCGCCATCACCTCCCGCAGCGCTGCGACAGCGGTCATCCCGCTGCCCGCCCTGGCCGTCTGCCCGCTCGCCATGGACGTCGCCATTCCCATCGTCGGACCGTCCGCGAAGCAGACCGGCAAGCCCAGCGAGATCGACGCGCCGCCCGCTGCCCGCCTCCGCAACGACGTTTCCAGGTCGAGGCCGCGTCGTGAAGACCATGGGCGACGGGGTCCTGCTCCAACTGGCCGGCCCGCACGACGCGATCTCGGTGGCTGACGAGGTGAGCCTGCGTCTCCACAGGACGACCGGCATGCCCGAGCTGACCGCCGGGGTCGCCACGGGCCCGGTCGTCGAGCGCGACGGCGACGTCTTCGGGACCACCGTCAACCTCGCCTCCCGGCTGGCAGGCCTCGCCGCCGCCGGCGAGCTCCTCGCCACCGACCCAGCCGCCCGAGCCGCTGCCGCAGCTGGGTGGCAGGTCGAACCGCTCGGCCTCACCTTGATCCGTGGCCTGCACGATCCCGTGTGCATCCACCGTGTCCTCCTCTGCCCAGCGCAGGACTGCGACACCGACCCGGTCTGTGGGATGCGGATCAGCCCCGGCCCGGCCACTCCCAGCGAGGTCGTCAACGGACGGCCCCTGTGGTTCTGGAGCCCGACCTGTCTCGAGCGACTTCGCTCCGCTCCCGAGCGCTACCTGGGCGAGGAGGTGATCACGCGTGGCTGAGGCGTGCTGTGGCGGAGACACCGTCATGGCCGATGTGGACGATGCCGTCTCGTTCTGGCGTCTCCGTGACGTCCGCCTCGCCGCCCTGTCCGCCTTGTTCCTCTTCGTCGGGCTCGCCGCTTCGGTCGGCGGAACCGGTGGCATCGGCAACGTCGCGTTCGTCGGCGCGCTGGTCGCCGGTGGTGCCACGTTCGTGCCCTCGAGTCTGCGTCGCATCCTCCGTGGACAGCTCGGCGTAGGAACCCTCATGACCATCGCCGCGATCGGCGCCGTCCTGCTCGGCGAGCTCGGCGAGGCCGCGTCGTTGGCGTTCCTGTTCTCGATCTCCGAAGCGCTCGAGGACTACGCCATGGACCGCACCCGCCGGGGCCTGCGTGCCCTGCTCGACCTCGTCCCGGAAACGGTGACCGTGGGCCGCGACGGCGCCGAAGAGGAGATCAACCCGACGCCCTGGCCGTCGGTGACGTCATGATCGTCAAGCCTGGCGATCGGATCGCGACCGACGGCACCGTCCGGACTGGCCGCTCCGCTCTGGACCTGTCGGCCATCACCGGCGAGTCCGTGCCCGTGGAGACCGGACCCGGCGACGCCGTCCTCGCCGCCTCCATCAACGGCAGCGGCGTGCTCGAGATCGACGTGACCGCGCCGACCTCGGACAGCTCCCTCGCTCGCATCGTCCACATCGTCGAGGAGGCCCAGGCCCGCAAGGGCTCGCACCAGCGGCTCGCCGAGCGAATCGCCCGTCCCCTCGTCCCCCGCGTGATGGTCGTCGCAGCCGCCATCGCCATCGCAGGCGTCGCCCTCGGTGACCCGTCGCTCTGGCTGGAGCGAGCGCTCGTCGTGCTCGTCGCAGCCGCCCCGTGCGCCTTCGCCATCTCCGTCCCGGTGACGGTCGTCGCCGCCGTCGGTGCCGCGACCCGCAACGGCGCCCTGATCAAGGGCGGCGCCGCCCTCGAAGCACTCGACGGCATCAGCGTCGTCGCTCTCGACAAGACCGGCACCCTCACGCGCAACGAGCCCAGCGTCGTCGCCGTGATCACTGCGGACGGCGTCGACCGGGCCCGACTGCTCGAAGTCGCCGCCGCCCTCGAGACCCACAGCGAACATCCCCTGGCCGCCGCGATCCTGCGGGAGGCTGCACCTGATGCGGCAGCAGTCGACGTCCACGCTGTCGTCGGGGCTGGCGTGAGCGGATCGATCCTCGGACGCCCGGCTCGTCTCGGTAAGCCCGGCTACATCGACCCCGGACCACTCGCAGCCACGGTGACCGACCAGCAGAACGAAGGCAGCACGGTCGTCCTCGTCGAACACGACGGCCAGCTCCTCGGCCTCATCGCCGTCCGCGACGAGCTCCGAACCGAAGCACCAGCGGTCATCCAGCGCCTCCGGAACCTCGGCGTCGACAGCATCACCATGCTCACCGGCGACAACGCCCGCACCGCCACTGCGCTCGCCAGGGCCGCCGGCATCGACGACACCCGCGCCGAGCTCCGTCCCGAGGACAAGGTCAGCGCCGTCAACGAGCTCCGCCGCCACGGCCGTACCTGCATGGTGGGCGACGGCATCAACGATGCCCCGGCTCTCGCCACCGCGGAGGTCGGCGTCGCCATGGGCGCCGCCGGCAGCGACGTCGCCATCGAGACCGCCGATGTCGCCCTCCTCGGCGAAGACCTCCACCACCTTCCCGACGTCCTCGCCCACGCCCGTCGGGCCGGGCGGATCATGCGGCAGAACCTCGCACTGTCCGGCGTGATCCTCCTCACGCTTATCCCACTCGCGGCCACCGGCGTCCTCGGCCTGGCCACGGTCGTCGCCAGCCACGAGATCGCCGAGGTCTTCGTCATCGCCAACGGTCTCCGAGCCGGCCGACACGCCCGGAGACAGCCATGAACGCCCCAAGACACCCACGACCCCGCAACGAGCACGAGCTGCGCATGGCGACACGAGTTCACGGCCGCCCGAACCGAGCAGAGACGGGGTAGCCAGTGGCGGCGCCTCGAACGGCGACCGCGTCGTGCTCGCCGGCATGTCGGCCAACCTCTGCGTCGAGTCGCACCTGCGCCACCTGCTCGAGGAGGGCTTCGACGTCACCGTCGTCAAGTACGCCACCGCGGCGGCCCGGCACCCCGAGCTCCGTGGCGGCTACGAGGCAGCGGTGGTCAACTTCGGCTTCATCGCCTGCAGCGTCGTGACAACCGACGACGCCATCGATTCAATGTCGTAGCCGCCGACGTCCGACCGTTCGGGCGTCGGGAACCCGGCCTGGGTTCCGTGTCAAAGCATCGATCCCAGGTCGGACCCGACGCTCGGGTAGCTGGCGGTCATCGACTTCAGCTGCCGGGTGGTGAGCCCCAGCTTGATGGCAAGACCGAGGAAGTTGATGAGCTCGCCGTACTCGGGCCCGAGCATGTGGGCGCCGACGATCGGGTCGGTGGACCGGTCGACGAGGATCTTCGTGGCCGCAGTTCGCTCCCCGATCCGGTAGTTCGAGTACCAGCCGCTGGTGTCCCTGTACCGGACCTCGACGTCGAACCCGGCTGTCGTCGCTTCGTCCTCGAGCAAACCGACTCGAGCCAGCTCCGGGATGGTGAACACCACCGTGGGGACGCCGGCGTAGTCAGGAGCGGTGGTCGTGTGCTTCAACATGTTCGAGGCCGCGACCTTGCCCTCGAACACCGCCACCGGGGTCAGCGGCAGCCCGGGGGTGTGCGCGGAGTCACCGGCGGCGTAGACCGCCGGGTTCGAGACGCTCTGGAGGTGGGGCGCCACCGTTACACCTTCGGCGCGATGGGCGACGTTGGCGAGACTGGCGAGCTGAGGGATGCGCCCGGCCCCGTGGACGACCAGATCGGTCTCGATCTCGCCCTGGCTGCTCGAGGTCTCGATCGTGACCCGGTAAGAGGACCCCGCCGGCTGGATGGCCACGATCGAGGTTCTCCGGCCGCATCTCGATGCCGACGTCGGAGCCCCGTGAGACGAGGAGGTCGACCAGGTCAGGATCGAAGCCCTTGAGCGGGCGCACGCCCCGGTCGATGATCATCGGACGTGCGCCGGCACGTGCCGCGATGTGAGCGAACTCGAACGACACGAAGCCGCCGCCCACGAAGAGCACCCGGCCGGGCAGGTCCTCGAGTTCGAGAAACGCCGCGCTGTCGATCAGGTGCTCGTGCCCGGGGAACTCCACGGGTCGCGGTCGCGCGCCGGTGGCGATCAGGAATTACGACGACTCGTGGGGCACCTCATCCCCGAGGAGCCGATGCTCGCTGTCGAACCGGGCGGTGCCGTGGAGAGGGTGTCGACGCCGCTGCGAGTGAGCCCGGCTTCCATGTTTTGGGGCACGGGGTTGGTGAAGCCGCGCCTGTGCTTCATCAGATCGGACCAGTTGATCGTCAAGTCGCCGGCGTCGATGCCCTTGCCGGTCATGAGACGGGCGCTGTCGATGACTTCGGCTCCTCGCCGCAGGATCTTCTTCGGGTCGCAACCCCGCAGCGCACAGGTGCCGCCATACGGGAGCTCGTCGACGATTGCGACCCTCCAACCCTCCGAGGCGCACTTGTTCGCCGCGGCGGCGCCGGCCATCCCCGCCCCGATGACGATCAGATCGTATGAGTCCGTCAAGGAGACGTCTCCTCAGCACGCGCGCCGCGATCGGATCGGTCAGGCGACCCGTTGGAGCGGTGCCGGTCGAGGCGCCCGGCGATCAGCACGACGATGCTGAGACCGACCGCCGCCGCCGCCGTGAATCGCCCGACGGCAGCCAGCGCAACGCCGCCCACTACGCCCAGGACCAGCGCCGTCGCTCCGCCGCACACGATCGCGGCAACGACCGCAGCCGGAGCGAGTGCCCGGTCACGCATCGATGACCGCCTCGAGCTGCTCCGTGGTCGGAGAGCCAGCCGGGCCATCGGGTGTCTGGTACACGCGGCACGCCAGCCCGAACGGCTCATCGCCTGCGGCGAATGGGTCCCGGCCGTCGACCAGGATCGTCGGCGAACCCCGGAAGCCCGCCGCCTCGGCCTCCTCAGGGGTCGAGACCAGTCGAGCTTCCACCGCCAAGCCCCGGCGAGTCGCGATGTTCTCCAGGCGTTCGGCGGCGATCTTCCAGTTCGGGCAGTCGTTGAAGTACAGCAGTTCGAGCTTCATTGCGATCCTTCCAGCGGGGCAGTCCCGGCGTCTGCCCGCTACCGTAAACCTTCCAGTGCACGGGAAGGTCAAGGAGGAACTCGTGATGCGCATCGGACAGCTCGCCGAGCTGAGCGGCGTCCCCACCAAGACCATCCGCTTCTGGGAATCCACCGGGTTGCTCGCCGAACCGGACCGCACGCCGTCGGGCTACCGCGACTACGACCAGGAGGCTGTGGACCGGCTGCACTTCATCCGCCAGGCCCAAGCCGCCGGCCTGTCACTCGCAGAGATCAGACAGGTACTTGCCATCACCGACGACGGCGAGCCTCCGTGCGACCACGTCACCGACCTCATCCACCAGCGTCTCGCCGACGTAGAGCACCGCATCCGCGAGCTCGATGAGACCCGTCATCTACTGAGCCGCCTGGCGCAGCGTGCCGCCAACCAGGACCCCGCCGACTGCCACGGCTACTGCGTCATCCTCGAGCCTTCCGACCACCCGCAACACCAGTCCGCGTAGAGGCCCTTCTCGCCGCAGCCTCCTCGTTCTACCGGGAATCGCGGCCGACCAACAGCCCGCTGACCTGCGGTAACGCTGCTGTGGCCACGTTGCTGGACTTGCGCGCCGACGTGTTCTACCGGTCGTTCCAACGGGTTCCGCATCCGGCGGTATCCCAGGTGGAAGGACCAATCATGCAGGGACACGTCGCCCGCAAGCGCGACCGCTACTACGCCGTCATCTACGAAGGCCTCGACCCGATCACCGGCAAGGAACGCCGACGCTGGCATCCCGCCGGCACCGACCGATCCGAGGCCGAAGTGCTCGTCGCCCGCCTGGCCGCCGAACGCGATGGACGCAACGACGAGGTCCGGTCGCTCACCTTCGGCGCCTACCTGACCTCGCAGTGGTTGCCGGCCAAGAAGCTCACGGTGAAGACGAGCACCTACCGGGGCTACGCCCGCAACGCCCAGCGGCACGTCCTTCCCACCCTCGGCCGCAAGCGAATCCGTCGACTCCGGCCCCAGCACCTCGAAGCGCTGTACCGCTCGATGCTCTACCCGACCGACGGCAACCATGCCTATGCACCCAAGACCGTCTACGAAGTCCACCTCGTCATCCGCGGCACCCTCGCCCACGCCGTCCGACGAGGTCTACTCACGCGCAACGTCGCCCTCGTCGCCGACGCACCGAAGCTGCGCTCCATCCCCAAGGTCGAACAACAAGCCTGGACCGCCCAGGAACTGCAGACATTCCTGCGGGCTGCTGCCGGTCACCGGCTCTTCCCCGCACTGTGGCTATCGGCCATGACCGGCGTGCGACGCAGCGAGCTCCTCGCCCTGCGCTGGCGCGACCTCGACGTCCACCACGCCCGACTGTCGGTGAACCGGGGCCTGGTCTCGGTCGACTACGAGCTCCACGACTCCCGCGGCAAGACCAAGCGGTCGCGTCGCAGCATCGACCTCGACCCGACCACCATCGAGGTCATGCAGGGATGGCGTGCGATGCAGACAGCCGAGTTCGCCGCAACCGGCATCGACCACCCCGGACTGATGTTCGCCAAATCGAACGGTGACCCGGTTCATCCCGACACCTTCAGCCAGACCTTCGAACGCATCGCTCGGCGCGCCAGCGTTCCGGTCATCCGGCTGCACGACCTGCGCCACACCCACGGCACGCTGCTCATCACCGCCGGCGTGCCGGTCAAGGTCGTCTCCGAACGCCTCGGCCACGCCAGCGAAACCTTCACCATCGAGACCTACCAACACGTCCTGCCCGGCATGCAAGCCGACGCCGCCCGCACCATGGAAGCCCTCGTCACCGGCGTTCTACCGGCAGCCCGACGAGGCCGGAAAGCCGGTTGAACACCCGAGAGAACACCCCCGCAACCCGGTAGAACGCACCGACAACGACGAAGGCCCAGGTCGCTGACCTGGGCCTTCTTCACTCTCGTTGGTGGCGGGGGCAGGATTTGAACCTGCGACCTTCGGGTTATGAGTCGGGGCCGTACCGGCTCGTGTCGCTTCGTGCCGGAAACTGCCGCTGACCTGCGGTTTCGCGTGCCAGCCCGTCCTTGTCGGTTCCGCCAGAAACGGCTCGTGACGGCCCGACCGTTAGAAGATCCGTTAGTTCCCATGGCGGCTGACGCCGCCGCCCTCGCGGGATGAGAATCGGGGCGTGCTGGCCGGGCCGAGGTCGTTCGTCGATGGCGCTTCGGAGCCCGTCGTTAGTTTGAGCCCGGGGGTCTTGGGCGCTCCGCTCTGTTGCTTCGAGCACGTATCTCAGTCTCGTCATGACGAGGCCCCCATCCGGCCAGCACCTTGTTGTCGAACCGGAGGGAGGATGTGATGGAGATGGAAGTGATCGTGGAGCGTTGCGCGTTCTTGGACGTGCACCGCGACACGGTGATGGCGTGCGCTCGCACACCCGACGGCCACGGCGGTCGCCGTGAGGAGGTGGTCGAGTTCGCCACCACGACCTCGCAGCTGCTGGTGCTGGCCGACTGGCTGGCCGAACGCGAAGTCACGTTGGTGGGCATGGAGGCGACCGGCGTCTACTGGAAGCCGGTGCACTGGGTGCTGGAGGCGTCGGTTCCCGAGGTGTGGGTGATCAATGCCCGGCACATGCGCAACGTGCCGGGCCGCAAGACCGATGTCGCCGACGCCATCTGGGGTGCGTCCGGAACGTGTCAAGGGGGATGAGACAACTTCTTACGCGGATTGGATGAGTGCTTCCCGGTTGGGTTCGTTGATCCACGCGACCTGGGGGAGCTTGGGCGGCGTGGGCGGTTGGTGGCGGAATCGGGCGGGGTTCGCCTGGTAGGCGGCGGTGAGGGTGTCGGCCCGGGCAGCTCGGATCTCGGTCGCGGTGCCGTAGTGGACCGATGCCGGGGTGTGCAGGCCGATGCCGGCGTGGCGGTGAACGTGGTTGTAGTGATCGAAGAACGCGGCGCAGAACGAGCGGGCATCGGCGATGGACCCGAACCGGCCGGGGAACGCCGAGCAGTACTTGAGTGTCTTGAACTGGGCTTCGCTGTAGGGGTTGTCGTTGGACACCGACGGTCGGCTGTGAGAGCGGGTGACACCGAGGTCGACGAGGAGCTGGGCGACCGGCTTCGAGGTCATCGAGGAGCCGCGGTCGGCGTGCAAGGTGAGCTGGTCGCGGTCGACGCCTTGGCTGTCGATGGCGTCGGCGATGAAGGCCTCGGCGAGCTCGCCGGTCTCGGCGGTGGCGACGGTCCAGGCCACCACGTAACGGGAGTAGATGTCGATGATCACGAACAACTCGTAGTAGACGCCCCGTTCGGGCCCGGCCAGCTTCGTGATGTCCCAGCTCCACACCTGGTTCGGGCCACGAGCGATCAGCTCGGGTTTCTTGCGGGCCGGATGCGTGCGCTGCCGGCGACGTTCCCGGTTCTCGCCGACAGCAGCGAGGAGCCG
>JBKHVG010000066.1:0-10782 GCA_046570205.1 Acidimicrobiia bacterium | reverse complement strand
CCACGTCATTGACCTATCGCGCCGTGATCACGCGCGCCCTCGCGGCCGGCTTCGCGGTCGGGCTGCTGCTGGCCGGATACACGTTCTTCGTCGTCGAGCCGGTCATCGACGAGGCTATCGAGCTCGAGGAGCAGCTCGCCGCCGACCACGAGGAGTCCGACGAAGCGGGGCACAGCCACGACGAGGACGACGCACCGTTCAGCCGGTCCGAGCAGGTCGGCGGCGGTCTGGCCGCCGGGCTCATCTACGCCGTGGTGCTCGCAACGGTGTTCGGCACGGTCCTGACCGCCGTGCGGCACCGGCTCCCGGGTGGATCCGACCTCATCCGATCCGTGTGGCTCGCCGCCGTGGCGTTCGGCTGCGTCGCGCTGGTCCCCGCCCTGAAGTACCCGGCCAACCCGCCGGCGGTCGGCGACCCCGACACCGTGGGCCAGCGCACCGTGCAGTGGTTGGTGCTCGTCGCTCTGTCGCTGGTCCTGGCCTGGGCGCTCACCAATGTGTCCGGGTCGCTGCGGGGCCGCTTCGACGACTCCACTCGCGTGCTGGCCGTGACTGCCCTCACCGTCGTCTCCTTCGGCTTCCTCCTCGTCGTGCTCCCCGGCACCCCGGACGAGATCGATCCGCGCGTGCCCGCCGGTCTGGTGTGGGACTTCCGGATCCGGTCGCTGGGCGGGTTGGCCCTGCTGTGGGCCGGGCTCGGCGTCGGTGTGGGCTGGCTGCTCGAGCGCAACGGTCGGACCGAGGCGAACGCCACCGCCGACCGGATCGCGGTGCGGACGTGAGCGCTGCCCTCCAGGCCATCGATCGGGTCCGCGCCACCGTCGACTACCTCCGGGTGGGGGTCGGCACCGACCACGAGGGCGAGTGGCTCGACTGCGAGCCGCTCGTGACCGACCCCGAGGCGCTCGCCGCACTCGTGGCGACCACCGCCGAGGGCCGCGGCACCGACCGCGACGACGTTGCCACCTCGCTGTTCGTGCAGGGCTACGCCTTCCGGGTCGCATCCCTCGCCATCGGCGCTTGGCTCATCGACGACGTGGTGCTGGACGTCGACCCAGCGATCGCCTCGATCGCACTGGGTCGCCACCGCCCGAACGCACTGCACCTCGACGAGGCACGGATCGCCGGCGAGGACGTCGGTGCGCTGCACGCCAACCTGATCGATGGCCACCTGGCTCGGCTGGTCGCCACCGCACGCGAGTCGTGCCGGGTGGGAGAGGCCCTGCTGTGGAGCAACATCGGCGCCGGCTGCGCCTCGTCGTTCGGGGCGTTCATGGGCCCGCTCGAGGACCGCCGGCTCGAGATCCGCGACCGCTTCGAGGCCTTCCTCGCCGCCGGACGTCCCGAGCTGCAGGCGTCCGGTCGGATCGCGCACGTCGGTCCGCTGTGGGCGTGGGAGCGCAGCGCCTGCTGCCTCTGGTACAAGACCGACTCGGGCTTCCAGTGCGAGGACTGCTCCCTCTGGAGCGACGACGAACGACAGGCCCGGTACCAGACGGTCTTGGCGGAGCTGGACGGATGATCCTGTTCGGTTCGAACGCCGACACCGAGCTGCTGGCGCTCCGTTCGGTCGTCGACGACCTGCCTCGCGAGCTGGGCGAGGTGCGCTGGTTCCACCCGGACCGCGCCGACTCCGCTCCCGACGTCGCCGGCGCGACGGTGGTCATCGTCCGCCTCCTCGGCGGCGCCGACGCCTGGGAGGACGGCTTCGCCGAGCTGCGCGACCGCTGCCGGTCGGCGAACGTGCCGCTGGTCGCCCTCGGCGGCGAGGCCGACCCCGACCCCGAGCTGCTCGCCGCCTCCACCGTCCCGACGGGCGTGGCCACCGAGGCGCACCGGTACCTCGCCGCCGGCGGACCGAGCAACGTCGCCCAGCTCCTGCGGTTCCTGTCCGACACCGTGGCGATGACCGGCTTCGGGTTCGAGCCGCCGGCCCCGGTCGCCGACGTCGGCATCTGGGACGGTGCCGGGCTGGGAGCCGGCATCACACGCCGGCCCGACCGCCCGCTGGTGGCCGTCATCTTCTACCGCGCCCACCTGGTGGCCGGGAACACCACCTACGTCCGCGAGCTGTGCGCGGCGCTCGACGCGGCCGGCGCCGACTCGGTGGCGATCTGGACCTACTCGCTCCGCCAGGACGCCGACGGTCGGGTCCCCGCCCTCGACCGCTGCCGCGAGCTCGGCGTCGACGTGATCATCACGTCCACTCGGGCCGCCGGCACCACCAGCGGCGGTGGCGAGGGCTGGACCGTACCCGAGCTCGACGCCCTCGGCGTACCGGTGATCCAGTCCCCGGCGTCGTCGCGCTCCCGGGCCGAGTGGGAGGCCGACGAGGCCGGCCTCACCCCGCTCGACGTGGCCTCCGGCGTCGCCATCCCCGAGTTCGACGGCCGCATCATCGGCCCGACGTTCGCCTTCAAGGAGGTGGTGGAGGAGTCCGGCGGCGGCGAGATCGTCGCGACCCGGGCCGATGCGGAACGGGCCGCCCGCCTGGCCTCGCTCGCGGTCCGCACCGCCCGCCTCCGCCACACCGCCGACCAGGACCGCCGCGTCGTCATCGTGCTGTCCGCGTACCCCACCAAGCGCTCCCGTCTCGGCAACGCCGTCGGGCTCGACACGCCCGCCTCGGCCATCGAGCTGCTGGCGGCGCTGCGCGACGCAGGCCACCGGGTCGACCGCATCCCGGCCGACGGCGACTCCCTCATGGACGAGCTCGCGGCCGGCTTCACCTACGACCGCGCCGCGCTCAGCGAGACCGAGGTGGCCATCGCCGCCGGCTCGCTGCCGGCGGATGCCTACACCGCGTGGTTCGCCACCCTGCCCGAGCAGGCCCAGGACGAGGTGGTCGAGCTGTGGGGCCCCGCTCCCGGCCAGGTGTACGTGGCCCCGCGGCCTGACGGGCAGGAGGCGCTGCACTTCCCGGGCCTCGACCTCGGCAACGTGCTCGTCACCATCCAGCCGCCTCGCGGCTTCGGCGCCGACCCCATCGCCACGTACCACGCCCCGGACATCCCGCCGCCCCACCACTACCTGGCCTTCTACCGGTGGCTGGCCACGCCGGTCGCCGACGGCGGCTGGGGCGCCGACGCCATCGTGCACCTGGGCAAGCACGGCACCGTCGAGTGGCTGCCCGGCAAAGCGATGGCGCTCTCGGCCGGATGCCACCCCGACGCCACCGTCGCCGACGTGCCGTTCTTCTACCCGTTCGTGGTCAACGATCCGGGCGAGGGCACGCAGGCCAAGCGCCGCACCCATGCGGTGGTGATCGACCACCTGCCCCCGCCGCTCACCCGCGCCGACGCCTACGACGAGGTCGCCCGGCTCGAGCAGCTGCTCGACGCGCTCGCCAATGCCGAGGCGATGGACCCGGCCAAGGCGCCGGCGCTGCGCGACAAGGTGTGGGAGCTGCTCGTGGCGGCCGAGATCCACCGCGACCTCGACCTCGGCGACGCACCACCCGACGACCCCGACGCCTTCGGCGAGCTGGTACTCCACGTCGACGGCTACCTGTGCGCACTGAAGGACGCCCAGATCCGCGGCGGACTCCACGTGCTCGGCCAGGTGCCGGATGACGAGGCGCTCATCGACCTGGTGCTGGCGGTCACCCGGCTGCCGCAAGGATCGGTGCCGGCGCTGCGAGCCACCGTCGCCGGCGAGCTCGGCATCGACCTCGGCGGGGGCGGACGTGTGGACATCGACCGCGTCGAAGCCGAGTGCCGGGATCGCGTCGAGCGCCTCGCCGCCACGGGCTGGGACGCCACCACCACCGCCGACCCGACGTTGCGCTGGGTGGGCGATCGGCTCGTGCCGGACGTGCGCGCCACGCCGGACGAGGTCGCCAACCTGCTCGGCGGGCTGGCCGGTCGCCACGTCCCGGCTGGGCCCAGCGGCGCCCCGAGCCGCGGCGCGGCCAACGTTCTGCCGACCGGGCGGAACTTCTACTCCGTCGACCCGAAGGGCATCCCGTCGCAGCTCGCCTGGGAGGTGGGACGCAAGCTGGCCGACCGGCTCGTGGAGCGCCACCTGGAAGAGACCGGCGAGCACCCCACGACCGTGGGCCTCGTGCTCTGGGGCACCGCGGCCATGCGCACCAGCGGGGACGACGCCGCCGAGGCACTCGCGCTGCTCGGCGTGCGGCCCACCTGGGACGATCAGAGCCAGCGGATCACCGGCCTCGAGGTCATCCCGCCGCCTGAACTCGGCCGCCCCCGCATCGATGTGACCCTGCGCATCAGCGGCTTCTTCCGCGATGCCTTCCCCCACGTCATCGCCCTGCTCGACGAGGCGGTCGAGCTCGTCGCCGGCCTCGACGAGCCGCCCGAGCAGAACCCGGTCCGAGCGGGAGGCACCGACGACGCCCGCATCTGGGGACCGCCGCCGGGGGGCTACGGCTCCGGCATCCTGCCCGTCCTCGAGAAGGGGTCGTGGCGCACCCAGGCCGACCTGGCCGACGTGTACCTGGCGTGGTCCGGGTTCGCCTACGGCCGCGACCGCCACGGCGACGCCGACCCCGACGGCATGGCCCGCCGTTTCGCCGCCATCCAGGTCGCGGTCAAGAACCAGGACAACCGCGAGCACGACATCTTCGACTCCGACGACTACCTCCAGGACCACGGCGGCATGGTCGCAGCGGTCCGGGCGCTCACCGGCTCGTCCCCCAAGGCGTGGTTCGGCGACTCCTCCGACCCGGCCAACCCCCAGGTGCGCTCGCTGAAGGAGGAGGCAGCCCGGGTGGTGCGCAGCCGGGTCCTCAACCCGAAGTGGATCGACGCCATGCGCCGCCACGGCTACAAGGGCGCGTTCGAGCTGGCCGCCACCGTCGACTACCTCTTCGGCTATGACGCCGTCGCGAGCGGTGACGGCAACCAGATCGTCGAGGACTGGATGTACGAGCGGGTCACCGACGCCTACGTCGGCGATCCCGAGATGCGGTCGTTCTTCGAGGCGTCGAACCCGTGGGCGCTGCGCGCGATCGCCGAGCGGTTGCTGGAGGCGGCCGACCGTGAGCTGTGGGACGCCTCTGACACCGCCCGCAAGACCCTCACCGAGGCCGTGCTCGAGGCCGAGGGCTGGGAGGAGAGCCGGTGAACCCCACGTTCCCGTTCGACGCCGTGGTGGGCCAGGACGACGCCAAGCTCGCGCTGCGCCTCGCCGCCGCCGACCCCCGCATCGGCGGCGTGCTGCTCCGGGGTCAGAAGGGCTCGGCCAAGACCACGCTCGCCCGTGGCTTGGCCGCTCAGCTGCGTGGCGCACCGTTCGTCGAGCTGCCCCTCGGTGCGACCGAGGACCGGGTGGTCGGCACGCTCGACACCCATGCCGCGCTCACCGGTGGCGAGGTGCGCTTCCAGCCCGGCCTGCTCGCCGCCGCCCACGGGGGCGTGCTCTACGTCGACGAGATCAACCTGCTGGCCGACCACCTCGTCGACGTGCTTCTCGACGTCGCCGTGTCCGGCCAGAACGTGGTGGAGCGAGACGGCGTGTCGCACCGCCATCCGGCGCAGTTCGTGCTGGTGGGCTCCATGAACCCCGAGGAGGGCGAGCTGCGGCCTCAGCTGCTCGACCGCTTCGGCCTCTGCGTCGAGGTGAACGCCCCGGTCGACGTCGATCAGCGCGTCGAGGCGGTGCGCCGGCGGCTTGCCTTCGACGCCGGCACCGTCGACGCACCACGCGAGCTGCAGCCCGCCCCCGTCGGGGCAGCCCCGCCAGCGGCGTTGCCCGACGACGTCCTGGTGGCTGCGTCCCGCCTCGCGCTGGAGGTTGGGGCCGAGGGCCTGCGCGCCGACCTGACGCTGTGCCGGGCCGCCGCCGCCCTGGCCGGGCTCGAGCACCGTGAGCAGGTGGCGTCGGAGGACCTGCGGCGAGTGGTCCCGCTCGTGCTGGCCCACCGGCGGCGTCGGGGGCCGTTCGACCCACCGGTCGTCCCACCGGAGCAGCTGCAGCAGGCCCTGGACGATGTCCTCGACCCGCCCCCGGCCGACGACCGTGAAGCCTCGGGGGCGACCGGCGACGACACGTCGACGGAGCCGCCCGAGACCGACCGGCGCAACTCGGAGGACGGCGATCCCGGCCCGACCGGCGGCGCCGGTGACCGACCGCTCGCCGTCGGCTCGATCCGGCGGCCACCTGTGGAGGCCGCCCGCCGCCAGACTGCGCCTCGAGGGCGCTACGTGCGCGACGAGCCCGCGGACGGCGGGAACGCCCTCGCTGTCGTCCCCACCGTGCGCTCGGTGGCGGCCAGGCGGGCCCGTGACTCGCGTGCGGGCGTCGAGCGGTCGGACCTGCGCAGCGCCGTCCGGGAGCGTTCCGTGTCGCGGACGATCGTGCTGTGCTTCGACCTCAGCGGATCGATGGGCGCTCCCGAGCGCGCAGCCGCCGCGTCGGGCACGGCGCTCGGGCTTCTGACCGATGCCTACGAGCGCCGCGACCGCGTGGCGCTCGTGACGTTCCGGGGCGACGGCGCTGAGGTGGTGCTTTCCCCCACGAGCAGTGTGGAGGTAGCCCGAAACCGGCTGGGCGAGCTGGCCACGGGCGGCACCACACCGCTCGCCGCCGGGCTGACCGAGGCGCTGGGCGTCGTCGGCCGGGCGATCGCCGGTGGGAACGACGAGGCGCTGGTGGTGCTGCTCACCGACGGACGGGCCAACGGCGCACCCAAAGAGCTGGATCGGGCGCTCGAGGCCGCCGCTGCGATCCGGCGGGCCGGGATCGGGGCCCTGGTGCTCGACTGCGAGACCGGCAGCAGCCGGCTGGGCCTCTCCGCCCGGCTGGCCGAGGCCATGGGTGCCCGCTGCGTGCATGTGTCCGACCTGGATCCGGAGTCGCTCGCTCGCACCATCCGCAGGTCGAGCTGACGTCGTTCAGGCGAGCAGCCGCTGGATGAGCTCGGTGTCGAGGTGCTGCTCGACGGCGTCGGCGAGCAGGTCGAACGTGGTGTCGAGCACCGGCGGCGGGGTGACGCTGGTCAGCGCATGTACGGCTGCAGGGTCCTCGAACAGGCCGTGCACCGTGGTCGCCAGGACCGGTCCCCGACCCCACACGCCGGCGGCGTGGCGGCACTCGCCGGTGATCACACCGTTGCGGATCTCGTAGCCGACGAGGTCGATGCCTGTGAGGTCCGCCCACGGTGCTGGCAGCTTGTCGAGGCGGGCGCGCCACGGGCTCGTGGTCTTGGTGAGGGCCATCTCCGTGCGCAGGGGCAGCAGGCCGAGCCCGGCGGTGGCGCCCTCCACGCCGTGGGCGTCGGCCACGTCGGTGCCGAGCAGCATTGCGCCGCCGCACACTCCGAGCACCCTCGTGCCGGCGGCGACCGCGCTCTTGATGCGGGTGTCGAGGCGCTGCTGGCGGAGCCAGGTGGCGTCGGCGGCCACGTGCTTGGAGCCGGGCAGAATCACGAGGTCGGCGCCGTCGAGGTCGGCGGGCACGTGCGCCCAGCGGACGTGCGCGGCGTGCGGCAGCAGGTGCCACTCGTCCAGGTTCGAGGCGTACGGGTACCGGACGATGGCGATGGTCGGGGCGTCGCCGACGGGGTGGGCGCGGATGGTGCCGCCCTCCTCGTCGGGCAGCTGGTGGTCCACGAGCGGCAGCACTCCCATGTTCGCCATGCCGGTCCGCTCGGTGACCTGCGAGGGTGCCGGCTCGAGCAGCGACGCATCGCCGCGGAACTTGTTGAGGACGAAGCCGGCGAGCCGGCTGCGAGTGGCGTCATCCACGAGACTCCACGTCCCGACGAGGTGGGCGAAGGCGCCCCCGCGGTCGATGTCGACGACGAGCAGCGCCTCGGCGCCGGTGTGCGCGAGCACCCGCTTGTTCACGAGGTCGGGCAGGTTGATCTCGGCCGGGCTGCCGGCGCCCTCGATCAGCACCACGTCGTGCGCGGCCGCAAGTCGCTCGTAGGCGTCCTCCATGGCCGGCCACAGGTGCGGGCCCCGCTCCCGCCACGGCATCGCCGTCAGGTCGGGCCGGGCGACGCCGCCCACCACCACCTGGCTCCGCGTGTCCGCTTCGGGCTTGAGCAGCACCGGGTTCATGTCCACCGACGCCTCGACGCCGGCCGCCCGGGCCTGCAGCCACTGGGCCACGCCGATCTCCCCGCCGGCGACCACCCGGGCGTTGTTCGACATGTTCTGGCCCTTGAAGGGGACGACGTTGACGCCCTGGCGGGCCAGCCAGCGGCACAGCGCGGTGACCACCAGGCTCTTGCCTGCGGTGGAGGTGCAGCCCAGCACCATGAGGGAACGGGTCATCGCCGGTGGCCCCGCGACGGCAAGTGGCGTCGCGTCAGAAGTCGATGCCCTTCTTGGCGCGGATGCCGGCCTTGTACGCGTGCTTGACCTCGCCGATCTCCGACACGGTGTCGGCCACGTCGATCAGCGCCTGGGGGGCGTTGCGGCCGGTGCAGATGATGCTGACCTGCTCGGGGCGCTCCTGGATGGTCCGCACGGCGTCGTCGATGTCGATCCAGCCCCAGTTGATCGGGTACGTCACCTCGTCGAGCACCACCAGGCGGTGATTCCCGGCATGGATGAGGGAGCGGGCCCGGTCCCATGCCCCCGCGGCGACGGCCTCGTCGACGGTGAGGTCCTCGGAGTCCCACGTGAAGCCCTCGCCCTCGGCCCACCAGTCGACGCCGAGCTGGCGGCAGACCTTCTCCTCGCCGGTGCGCCACGTCCCGGACTTGAGGAACTGCACCACGCCGACGGGCCAGTCGCGTGCGACGGCGCGCATCACCACGCCCATGGCCGCCGATGTCTTACCCTTGCCCGGTCCAGTGTTCACCAGCACGAGCGATGCGGCCCGCTGCAGCTCCTTCGGTCGGGGGTCGTCGGTGGGGATGTCGGCGGCGTCGCGCTCGGGCATGGGGATCCTTGTGGTGGTCGCGGTCCGCTGGCGGGTCGCAGCCGACGGCCTGGCCGACCCTACGTGCGGGTACGGTCCCACGGCCATGACGCTGCTGCTCAACGTCGACGTCACGGGGCGTCTGGTGCTGGTGGTCGGCTGCGGGCCGGCGGGGCGCGAGAAGGTCGATCGGCTCCTCGTCGCCGGCGCCCGGGTGCGCGTGGTCGACCCCCGAGCCCCGGAAGACCTGGACCCCGCCGTCGAGGTGCTGGCTCGCCGCTTCCAGCCCGACGACGTGGACGGCGCGTGGCTGGCGGTGGCTGCCACCGGCGACCCGGCCACCGACGACCTGGTGCAAGCCACCGCCGATGCAAGCGGCACCTGGGTGACGCGAGCCGACCGGCGTGACGGCGGCGGCGTGTCCTTCGCCGCGACCGTGGAGCGACCGCCGGTCGTGATCGGCGTGTCGACGGGCGGTGCCAGCCCGACGCTGGCCCGCTGGGTGCGCGACCGGGTCGCCCGAGCCGTGCCCGAGGAGGTGGGCGCGCTGGCTGAGTTACTGGCGCACCGGCCGCGGCGGGACGGTCGTCGCAGTCACCGCGAGGTGCCGCTCGACGACGCCCTCGATGCGCTCGCCCGGGGTGACGTCGAGGGCGCTCGGCGTCTGGTCAACGGGCCGGCGTCGCACGACGAGCGCTGACGCAGGTCCGCACGAACGCCTCGACGATCGAGGGGTCGCCGCCGGCGTGGTGGTGGAGGTAGGTGGCCAGCAGGGTTGGGCTGGCGAAGCCGTCGCTCCGGTCCCCGAAGCGGCTTCGCAGCGTCAGGGCTCCGCCCGCCGGAGCGCAGGTGGAGTAGTGGAACTCATGTCCGCGGAGCGTCGTGCCGGCCGGCCCGACGACGGTGTCGACCTCGCACGTGGCGTTGCGGTAGCCCAGTCGCAGGCGATCGCCCAGGCGGGCCGCCGTCGGGACGGCTCCGACCATGGCTCGGCCGTCGAGGTCCTGGGCCAACCACAGCAGGCCGCCGCACTCGGCCCAGGTGGGCAGGCCGGCGCCGATGAGGCGGCGGGCATCGGCGAGCAGCGCGGTGTTGGCGGCGAGGTCCTCGCCGAACACCTCGGGGAAGCCGCCGCCGACGAACACGCCGTCGATCCCGCCGGGCAGCGACTCGGCGTGCAGCGGATCGAAGGTGAGGACCTCCGCGCCCGCGGCTTCCATGGCCTCCACGTTGTCGCGATAGGCGAACGTGAAGGCCGGGCCGGACGCCACGGCGATGCGGCACCGACCCACTCGGGCGGGGAGGAGCGGCGGGTCGACGGTGCGCGCCGGTGCTGTCCGGGCGATGCGGACCACGGCGTCCAGATCCACGTCGCGAGCGATCACGGCGGCCAGCCGGTCGAGGGATGCCTGGACCTGGGCCGGTTGCTCGGCGACGGGGACGAGCCCGAGGTGGCGGTCACGCCAGACGAGTGCGTCGTCGCGGTGGACGCAGCCGAGCACCGGGACGCCGAGCGGTGCGATCGCCTCGCGCAGCAGCTGCTCGTGGACGTCGGAGCCGACCCGGTTGCAGATGACCCCGGCCAGGCGGATGCGCGGGTCGTGGTCGCGGAAGCCTCGGACCACCGCGGCCACCGACGTGCTGGTGGATGCTGCGTCGACCACGAGCACGACCGGGGCGTCGAGCAGCGCGGCGACGTCGGCCGTGGAGGAGGGCGTCCCGTCCACGGCACCGTCGAAGAGGCCCATAACCCCTTCGATGACGAGCAGGTCGCTGCCGGCGCCGGCCCGACCGGCCAGCGCGGGGATGGTCTCGGCGCCGCACAGCCACGGGTCGAGGTTGCGGGGCGGCCGTCCGCTGGCCAGTGCGTGGTAGCCGGGATCGATGAAGTCAGGGCCGTCCTTGGCCGACGCGGCATCGACGCCGCGAGCCCGCAGGGCCGCCAGC
>JBKHVG010000065.1:0-11208 GCA_046570205.1 Acidimicrobiia bacterium | reverse complement strand
GGTCTGCGACCTCGCAGCGGCTCGGATCTGGTGGTGTTCTCGACCAAGGTCGCGATCCGCAGCCTCGGCCGCCGAGTGCTGGCCAGCGAAGCCGACACCGCCGCCATCGACGAACTCCTCGAAGCGCTCGTGACCGTGACCGCGCCCGGGCTGCTCGAGCTCTACGGCGTCGGCGTCGACACCGCCGCCATCCTCCTCGCCGCCGCCGGCGACAACCCCGAACGCCTCCGATCCGAAGCCGCATGGGCGCACCTGTGCGGCGTTGCTCCGCTGGAGGCGACCTCGGGCAAGGTCGTGCACCGTCACCGATTGAATCGGGGCGGGAACCGTCAGGCCAACCATGCGCTGTGGCGGATCGTGTTCACCCGCATGCGCGGCGATGACCGCACCCGCGCCTACGTCGAACGCCGCCTCGCCGAAGGACGGTCCAAGCCCGAGATCATGCGCGTGCTCAAGCGCTACGTCGCCCGCGAGGTCTACAAGCACCTCCCGCGCCCGTAGCCACCATCTGGGATCGCGGGCCTGGCCCACGAAGTGCCTGACGCCCACGGCTGTCTTTCGAACGATCTGCCGGCCCGCGATCCCAACACCATCACCGGCAACGACATGGCCTGATAAGAGCCTGCCCTCCCCGAACGGAGTGGCCCATCACTGGTCTGCCAGCAAAGCCGGAGCACCTTGACAGCACATAGGAGCATCGGTCGGGGATGCGGTGTCGGTGTGCCCCGAAAGTCTGTCCCCGACCGGATCCATACGCGACGTGCGAGATGGTCCAGATCCGGGTACCCCGAGCAGGATGTCTCGACCGGGGTCGGCAGCATCCTTGCTGCGGGATCAGTTGAGTTGCGTTGAGAGTCCGTTGTTCACGAGTCGAAGTCGGGTTCGTACGGTCGGTGACGCGAGTCACCGATCCTGGTGGCTGGCCGCTGACCAATGAGAATGGGGGATAGCTGCTGTGGCTGACATGAAGCTGGCCTTGTACTTGCCGAACTTCCGAGACCACGTGACCGTCAAGGAGCTTGAGGACCTGACGGACCTGGCCGAGGAGTTGGAGTTCGACTCGATCTGGACGCTTGACCGGGTGGTGGTTCCGGAAGCCTCTGACCGGGGGGAGCTGGAGTACTCCTTCGGGATGATGAAGGAGTTCCCCAAGCAGTTGCCGGTGTCGTCCACGGGAAAGTGGTTCCAAGGATGGCCGCTGATCCCGTGGCTCGCAGCGAAGACGACGAAGTGCCGGATCGGCATGAGTATCACGGACACGCCGTATCGCTCACCCGGGGTCTTCGCCGCAGAGATCGCCACCATCGATCACCTCTCCAACGGCCGGGTCAACGTCGGCGTCGGTGCGGGCTGGATGGTCGAGGAGTTCGCCGCTGCGAGTGCGTCGCACATCTTCCCGAAGCGCCACAAGCACGTCCGCGAGACGATCGAGATCTGCCAGGGCATCTGGACCAACGAGACCTTCGAATACCACGGCGAGTTCGCGGACTTCGACCCATGTGGCTTCGGGCACCAACCGCTGCAGGACCCGCATCCGCCGATCTTCATGAGCGGCCTCCGCAACCCCGAGATCTCGGCCAAGAAGGTGGCGAAGTACAACCTGGCGGGCTGGATCGGCATCCAGGACACGCCGCGCGAGCTGCGTGAGTGGATCACCGCGATCGGCGAGGAGCTCGACAAGCTCGGCGGTTCGCATTCGGTGGGCGATCTCGAGATCTCCAGCATGTGCTGGTTCGCGATCACCGATGAGCCGACCGACCAGACCGACAACGGCAAGACGTCGAACATCCTCGTCGGCACCGCTGACCAGGTGACGCAGAACCTGATCGACCTCAAGGCGGCAGGCATGACGATGCCGCTGATCTGGCCGCCGTTCGCCGATGTGCCGACTTCGAAGACCCTGGAGGATCTCCGGCAGCTGCACGAGGAGATCATGCCGAAGGTCAATGCGGCGTAGTCCTCGCTCGAGGTGACCCTCTCCGAGACCGACGCCCTCGAGTTGCTCCGTCGTCACGACCACGGGGTGCTGGGCACGCTGCACCGCCGTCGCGGTGTCGACCTGACGCCGATCGTCTACGCCACCGACGACACCTTCCTCGGTTCACCCATCGACGAGGTCAAGCTGAAGTCGTCTCGACGCCTGCAGCGCGAGCGCAACCTCGAGGCCGACGCACGGGCGACCCTGCTGGTGGAGCGGTGGGATCGGGACGACTGGTCGAAGCTGTGGTGGCTGCGGGCCGAGCTCCGCTGGGTCGGAGAGGACGCGGTCGAGCGTGCCGGCGTCCTCTCGGCCCGCCTCGCCGACCGGTTCCCTCAATATCGCAACGAGCCTTTCGCCGCCGTGCTCGTGTTCGAGGTGGTGCGTGCCACCGGGTGGTCGGCGACTGGAAGGAGACCCGACGCATGAACATCGCCATCTGGGTCGAACGCAACGGCCGACGGATTCCCGACCTCGTCGCCCTCGCCCACGGCGACGTCCCCCACGCCGACTGGAGGACGTTCGCGTCTCGGTCGGCCGGCTTGGCCGGCGGCTTGCGCAACCAGCTGGGGCTCCGGCCGGGTGACCGCGTCGCCATCGTCATGGGCAATCGTCCGGACTACCTGGAGGCGTTGTTTGCGATCTGGCATGCGGGCCTTGTGGCAGTGCCGGTGAACGCCCGGCTCCATCGGGCCGAGATCGCCTACATCCTCCGCCAGAGCGGGGCCTCGGCTGCGGTCGTCGACGCCGACCACGCCGACGACGTCGATTCGGCTGTCGCCGGGATCGGCCGAGGTTGCGATCTCGTCGTCGCAGGGGGGGAACGCTGGGCCGACCTGATCGGCGCCGACCGGATCCCCATCGCCGAGCGATCATCCATAGACCCGGCCTGGATCTTCTACACGAGCGGTACGACGGGCGATCCGAAGGGCGCGACGCTGACCCACCGGAACCTGCTGATGATGTCGCTGAGCTACTTCGCCGACATCGACCCGATCGCCCCCGGCGACTCGGTGCTGCACGCCGCGCCGTTGTCGCACGGGTCCGGGTTGTACGGGCTGCCCCACGTCGCTCGCGGCGCGACGACCGTGGTGCCTGCCTCCGGAGCGGTGGACCCCGCCGAGATCGCTGCGCTGGTGGAGCGCTGGTCGGGTACGTCCTTCTTCGCCGCGCCGACGATGGTCAAACGGCTGGTCGAGAGCTCTGCGATCCGTGCGGCCGATCTGTCGAACCTGAAGACGATCATCTATGGCGGCGCGCCGATGTACCTGGCCGACCTCGAGGATGCACTCGCGGTGTTCGGCCCGAAGCTCGCACAGATCTATGGCCAGGGCGAGACCCCGATGACGATCACGGCGCTGTCCAAGGCGGACCACGCAGACGGTGGTCACCCCCGTCGGATCGACCGCCTCCAGAGCGTCGGGGTGCCCCGCACCGACGTGGAGGTACGGGTGGTCGGCGATGACGACGAGCCGCTTCCGCCCGGAGAGGTCGGCGAGATCGTGGTCCGCGGCGATGTCGTCATGTCCGGCTACTGGGACCAACCCGAGGCCACGGAGGCGACGTTGGTCGATGGGTGGCTGCACACTGGTGACGTCGGGAGCTTCGACGAGGACGGGTACCTCACGTTGCGAGACCGGTCCAAGGACCTCATCATCAGTGGCGGGATGAACATCTACCCTCGTGAAGTCGAGGAGGTGCTGCTCGCCCAGCCCGGGGTCGGCGCCGTGTGCGTTGTCGGGCGACCGGACCCGGAGTGGGGCGAAGCCGTGGTCGCCTTCGTCGTCGCAGACGGGAACGCATCGGCGCTCGACCCGGGAGATCTCGATCGGGCGTGTCTGGATCGAATCGCACGCTACAAGCGACCCAAGGAGTACCGGTTCGTCGACTCGCTGCCGACCAACAACTACGGCAAGGTCCTGAAGCGAGAGCTGCGCGAGCTCCTCGACGGGGAGGCTTCTGCGACTTCGGTCGATCGACGGCTCCGTCCGTGACGGATCTGCCGCTGGTCGGCTTCGGCATCCCGGTCTCGGGACCCTGGGCCATCCCAGCCAACATGGTCCGCTTCGCTCGACGAGCCGAGGAGCTCGGTTGCGCCTCGCTCTGGACGTTCCAGCGGCTCCTGCACCCGGTTGGGAGCGACCTCGGTCCAGGGCATCGGTCGGTCCACGATCCGATCCCGGTCCTGGCCCTCGTCGCTGGCCACACCGAGCGCATCGGTCTCGGGACGGCGACGGTCTGTGCGCCATATACGGCACCGGCGCTGCTCGCGAGCTCGATGGCATCGCTCGACGTGCTCAGCAGCGGTCGGCTGACGGTCGGGTTGGGGATGGGCTGGCTGCCCGAGGAGCACATCGCCGCCGGCGCGGCGATGACGCAGCGGGGTGAGCGTTTCGAGGAATACCTCGGCTGCCTTCGGGCGCTTTGGACGGACGATCCGGTCGAGTTCTCCGGCGACTTCTACCGGGTGCCGCGGTCCCACGTCGGACCGACAGTCGTCCAACGGCCGCATCCGCCGATCCTGTTGGGCGGCTCCGCCGAGCCAGCGTTGCGTCGTGCCGGACGACTCGCGCAAGGCTGGATCGCGAGCAGCGGCGCGGATCCATCGAGCCTTCGTGCGTCCGTCGAGGTGGTCCGGGCCGGTGCTCGGGAGGCCGGTCGCGACCCGGCGGCGCTGCGGATCCTCGCACGCGTGGCCGGTACAGGGTCCGACCCGAGCCGATCGTCTCTCGGTTCCGCGGCGGAGATCCGTCGCACGTTCGCTGATCTGCGCGCGCAGGGCGTCACCGAGGTCTGCGTCGACCCGAACCTGGTGCCATCCATCGGAGGTGTCGAGGCCGACCCCGACGAGGCCCTGGCCGAGGCGGAGGCGATCATGGAGGGGGTCGTCGCGGCGATCAGTGGGACGTGACGGTGTGTCGGAGGGCCACGGTCACGTGTGTCCCGACGCCCACGACGCTGTCGAGCTCGAGCGTGCCGCCCATCGCCTCGGCGAGCCGGCGGGCAAGGACGAGACCGAGGCCTGCGCCGCCCTCTCGCCCTGCGTCGGCCCCGAGCCGGTCGAACGGGACGAAGAGGCGATCGAGGAGCTCTTTCGGGATACCCGGTCCCTGGTCGACGACGTGGATCAGGGTCGCGTCGGTGCCCACCTCGGTCTCGACGCAAATGACGCTTTCCGGAGGCGAGAACCGGATTGCGTTCGACACGAGGTTGATGATCACCTGCTTCAGTCGCCGCCGGTCGCCGAGCGCATCGCCGCTCCTTCCGGCGGTCTCGATCGTGATGGACTTCCGGTCGGCGAGCGGTTGAAGCAGCTCCCGTGACGCAGCGACCACGGACTCGACGTCCAGCGGCTCCACCTCGAACGGCATGGACCCGGCCTCGACACGAGCGAGATCCAGTACGTCGTCGACGATCGCCAAGATGTGCGTGACGGCGGCGCCGACCCGTTCCAGGGCGACACGACGCTGCTCGGCCGACAGGTCGAGCATGCGCAGGTTCTCCGTGAAGCCGGTGATGGCCTGCAGCGGCGTGCGCAGCTCGTGGCTGAGCGCCGTGACGAACTGCGACTTCGCGTGGTTGGCCCGCTCGGCGCTCTGGCGGGCCACCTCCGCCTCATGACGAGCGTCGCGATCCTGGGCGGCGCGGTCGTGTTCGACGGCGATGGAGCTGAGGTGGCTGAAGCGGCGCAGGAGCTCGTCGTCGCGCCCACCCGGTTGGTATGGCGTGTCGTGGTACACGGCGAAGGTGCCCACGAGCTGACCGGACGAGCGGATGGGGCTGGACCAGCAGGCTCGCATGCCGTGCCGTTCGGCGAGCGCTCGGAAGTCCTTCCACCGGGGGTCAGTGCGGATGTCGACCGCGATCACCTGCTCACCTCGGTGGACGGCCGTTCCGCACGACCCCGCAGACGGCCCGGGTTCCAAACCGTCGATGGCGGCCGAGTACTCGCTGGGCAGCGTCGGCGCCGAGCCGTGGCGGAGGACCCCTGAGCTGTCGAGCAGCAAGATCGAGCAGCGACTCCCAGGCATCAAATCCTCGAGCGCCAGAACGATCGAGTCCAGCACTGCCCACAGCGGGTCGCCCGCGGCGAGGCGTTCCATCACGGAGGTCTGGTGATCGAGGACCACCATGACCTCGGCCCCTGTGAGGGCCGTCACCCGCACCACCGATAACCGACCGACCGCACGGTCTGGAGCCGCCGAGGGCGCCGGGGGTCAGCCTCGATCCGTTGGCGTAATCGATACACGTGCTCGGTGACCGTCGCCTCGGTCTGCCACCCGGCATGACTCTCCCACACCGCGGCGAGCAGCTCCGCTCGCGTGCACGCGCGCATCGGGTGCTCCACGAAGTACGCGAGCAGGTCGAACTCCTTGGCGGCGAGGTCGACGGGCACGCCGTCGACCCACACCTGCCGCGTCGCGAGGTCGAGTTCGACTCCGGAACCGAGGGGTTCGAACCGCACCGTGGTGGCGGCCCGGTCGGGAACTCGACGGAGCACCGACCGGGCGCGGGCCGCGAGCTCCCCGGGTGAGAAGGGCTTGACGAGGTAGTCGTCGGCTCCGAGATCGAGGCCGACGATGCGATCGGTCTCCCCATCCCGTCCAGACAGCACGATGATCGGCAGGGCGGCGCAGCGGGAGCGCTGCTCGTCGTCGCGGATCCGACGAAGGAGATCGAGCCCGCCGAGGCCGGGGAGCGAGAGGTCGAGCACCACCAGCGCCGGTGGGGACGACTCGATGAGATCGAACGCGGCGAGCCCGTTGTCGACGGTGGTCACGTCGAACCCGTCCGCCTCGAGCGCCCACGACACGCTGGTGCGGACGTCCTCGTCGTCGTCGACGACCAACACGCGTCGCCTTGACACCACGAGGCGAACGTAGCCGTAATCAACGGCCTCTGCCAGGCGGATGCGACCACCCGAGCCAACTGTCAATGCTCGGGGCGGACAGGTTCTGGTCCGGCGGTTCGACGAGCACCGAGAGAAGGCTGTGCGGTCGACCGTCCCCTATAGCGCGGACGTATTCCTGTCGCGCATGCGGCGAAAGTGCCGGTGATGGCGAGGCGGTACTAATGGCACGTAATCCCCCGTCCCCGACCACCGCCTGCGGGGGCGCCGAGTAACCGGCGGCCGGTGGCAGTCCGACCTCATGGAGGGGTGTCGGTCCGAATATCGCCGGGCGACCGTGTACAAGCCCAACATGCCCCCCGGAGACCTCGATGACTCGGGCAGCGCGAGCGCTGACTCGGATCTCGACGACGTCGGCTACGTCGTCGTGACGTTAGTTGTGGATGGGCCGTACGGTTAGGGCGTGGGTGAACGCGCTCGCAGAGCCAACAGTCGGGCGGTCAGTCGACTGCGAACGGGACGAGAGCTACTGCGCGGACCCATCCAGCGCTGCCCTCAGCCACCGCTATTGGGGCTGCGATGATGGTCGCCCCGGCGCTTGGGAGTTCGCCTAGATTCCGAAGCTTTTCGACATGGCAGTAGGGGGTTGACATGCCAGCGAAGTGAGCCGGCCAGAGCGCGTCAGGCTCCTGCCGTTCGAGCCATTCCTCGCCGACAAGGGGGTACGGTCGATCCAAACTCCACGCGTCGGTCCCGATGAGCTGGACGCCCATGCCGACCAGCCATTGAACCGTTTCCGCCGCAAGTCCAGAGCCTCGGCGCCAGAACTCTTCGTCTCCCCACGACGCCTCTGCACCAGTACGTAGAGCGACCACATCGCCGGGCGAGATGCCGTCGACCACTGTCGCTAGTCGACGCTGCATGTCGTCGACACCCACGACCGAGCCGTCCGGTAAGTCCGTGAGATCCACGATTACGAGCGGACCCACGAACATGCTGAGAGGTAAGTCGTCGATGGTCGAAGCGGGACCTGAAGGTGACGTAGGCCCGTAGTGCCACGGTGCATCGACGTGCGTCCCTGCGTGGGTCGACGCCGTCACCTCCTCAGCAGCGAAGCCGCCTGTTGGCGGAAGCGCCTCCCGAGGAATGCCGTACATCCACTCCCACAGCTCCGCTCCGTCCTCATGGCTTGTGCGGCGAATCGTCGGAGGCGTCGGTTCCGACGGCGTGGGCCCGAGACGGTGGCTGAGGTCGACCAGGCGCATGGCCGTGCCCGCCACACTGGCCACGATCTCGTCATCTACATCGTCCACTTGCCCAGTCTCGCATCTCCCTGTGGTAGGCCAGTTAGCGAATCTGGCCGCGATGAGCAGAGCGACTCCGAACGAGGGCATCGTTGCCCGCCGCCGGGACCGTGAGGCTTTCGGCCGAGGGTCGTTGAGCCTGTCAGATTCCCACTCAGGGACTTCGACGAGCGGCGGCGTCCGCCCCTACCACTCGAAGCGACGTCCAGTCGCCTGGCCTCGAAGTGCCGAACCGGGCGAGGGCCGCGACGTGTCCCGAAAGGTCATCCCCGATCAGACCAACGGTCGCCGACTCCCGGCGGTCTGGGGTAACTCCGAGGGACAGACCCGGACAACGCCAGCCTGCCGAGAGGGCGATGCGTGTGAGGGGATCAGTGAACCAATTCCGATTCGGCGGCGCACCGTGGGCGGTGAGGCCGAGCCGCTCGATCCCCGTCGTTGTCGCTCACTCGCCCCGGTACTTGCGCTGCAACGGTCGGCATATCGACGTGCACGAGTCGGCGGCGGCTGAGCACAGACCCAGGCGCCAACGAGATGCGGGAGAAGTACCGTGCGCAACGACGGGGAGACGGGGGAGAAGATGCCCGACGACGGCACGTTGAACGATGCAATCGCAGAGTGGGCGCGATCGCGGCCGAATTGGGAGCAGACTGCGCTCGGCATGCTCGCCCGGGGCGAACCGATCGACTCGGTCGCACTCGAACGGCTCGCTGATGAGGCTGAGGCGCAGATAGCGCAGGCCGCGTATACCGGAGCACCACTCATTCCGGCTGATCTCGGTCCATCCGGCCACGTCTTGGCGCCGGTCAAGCTCGTCGCCATCCGGGAGCCCCGGGCGGTCAACGCACTCGCCTGCGAGGATGGGATCACCTTCGAGGCCGACGGGATCACCCTGATCTACGGGCACAACGGAAGCGGCAAGTCGGGCTACGCGCGGGTTCTCAAGACGATTACCCGCGCCCGCGAGGAGATCCAGGTCCTCGGCGACATCTTCGCACCGGAAGCTGAACAGTCGGCCGATGTCTCCATCATGGTCGGTTCCGACGTACGCACCTTACGGTGGCCGGCCGACGCTCCACCGGACAGCCTGCGTCAGGTCAGCTTCTACGACTCGGGTTGCGCCGGGCGCTACGTGAGCGCCGAGACGGAGGTCGCGTACCGCCCTTGGACGATCACCCTCTTGGACAAGCTGGTCTCGGTTTCCGGCCAGGTCCGGAAGACCCTCGAGTCCAGGCGCCAGGCAGATGAGCCCACCTCACTTAGCATCAACGGAGTTGATCCGGCGTCGCGGCCCGGCCAATTCCTGCGGTCTCTCTCGGCTGCGACGACTCCGCTCGAGCTCGACCTCGCACAAGACGTACCGACCGATGTCGACGAACGGCTCCAATCGCTGAGCGTGCGAATCGGAAGCTTGCGCGCCCAGGACCCTGAGGGGCGCAAGGTTGCGCTGCGTCAAACGCTCTCTGCGATCGAGACCATCGGATCTGCGATCTCAGAGACTCAACGACTGGTGTCGAAGGAGGAGGCGGCGCGGCTCAAGGGTGCTGCGGAAAGGGCGGTGGAGGCCCGACTGGCAGCCTCCCGGGCAAGTGAGCTCAGGTTTCACGGGGAGCCGGTCGCTGGCATCGGCGATCCCGCATGGATGGCTCTATGGGAGTCGGCGCGCCGGTTCAGCGAGGGGGCCGCATACCCCGAACACGCCTTCCCCCACACAGAGGACGACATGAACCCGCCCCGCTGCGTCCTCTGCCAGCAAGAACTTGATGAGGACGCCAAGGACCGCCTCAAGCGCTTCGAGGAGTTCGTCATCGACGACACAGAAGACGCGGCGCGCAAGGCGGAAGCCGAGCGTGACCGCTTGGCTGACCAGTTCCGCGTCATGCCCACCAGCGGGACACCGATCGCTCTGGCGGTGCAGCGAATCGAGTCTGAGGGCGCAGCGCTGGCCCAAGTCCGTCGAGCTATTCAGAGCCTCGACGAGCGTCGGCTCGCAGTGCTCGAAGGCCTCGGTGGAGGACAGTGGCCGGGAGAAGGGGGCGAAGTCACAGTGGACCTCGGCGCCCTCGACGAGGTGCGGGAGCGGCTCACGGACCAACTGAATGAGCTTCTGGGCGAAGACCTCGACGGACAGGCTTCTGCGCTCGAGGCAGAGGAGCGAGAACTGCAGAGTCGGTTGGCTCTTCGTCAGGGCCGTGCCGAGGTCCTTGAGCGGATCGACCGCCTCAAATCCCGTGAGCGGCTCGACGAGGCGATCCGCCTCACCGACACTCGCGGTATAACCCGGCGGGCAGCCGAGCTGACCCGATCCCATGTCAGCGACGTGATGAAGCACCGGTTCAGCCAAGAGACCCTGATGTTGGGCCTCCAACGAATTCGGCTCGGAGATGCAGGTGGCGGGCAGGGCAACCTCCGGCATCGTGCGCAATTCGTCGAGGCGCTTCACCCGGCCCCTGTTCACGCCGTCTTGAGCGAGGGCGAGCAGACGGCCTTGGGTCTAGCCGGCTTCCTCACCGAGGTCGAGTCTGACCCGTCGCGGTCCGCTGTCGTATTCGACGACCCGATCACCTCACTTGACCACGTCCGACAGGAGAAGGTCGCCCAACGTCTGGTGCAGCTCGCCGCCAGCAGGCAGGTCGTTATCTTTACTCACGACATCGGGTTCGTCGTCGACCTCAAGCGGGCAGCGGAGGAGCACGGCCAGTCGATCGCAGAACGCCAGGTGAGCCGCCGCTCGGCGCGCCCCGGACATGTGTCGGAGGCCGGTCCGTGGGCCAGCGACTCGCCGTCCTCGAAGAACGGCTCGCCGTCATCAAGTCGATCGGCGACTCGGAGCGGCAGAGAGACGACATAAGGCACTGGTACCAAGACCTTCGCCTGGCGTGGGAGCGAAGCCTCGAGGAGTCGGTACTTGACAAGATCACAGCTCGCAGTCGGCTGGAGTTGCGCCCGTCAGGACTCGAGGGGATAGCTCAGATCACTGAGGACGACAACCGCGAGTTCCAGGCTGCGTTCACCCGTTGCGGTGACCGCGGCAGCCACGACAGGAGCACTCAGCTCAACCGGCCCACTCCGCCCAT
>JBKHVG010000064.1:0-11255 GCA_046570205.1 Acidimicrobiia bacterium | reverse complement strand
GATCGGTCCAGGTGACCGTACGCTCGGCGCGCTGGCTGGAGGAGGGATCGGGCTCGTTCCACGACACCGTCGTGAGCCGGCCGATGGTGGAGCTGGCGCTGCCAGCGCGGGATGTCGGTGACGGATGACGTGGGTGCGTCGTAGCCTGGAGCCATGTCCTCCCGAAGCGGGCTCGTCGTGCGCGATCCTGCGATCTGCCATGGCCAGGCGGTCATCAAGGGCACGCGCATCATGGTGAGCGTCATCCTCGACTGCCTCGCCGCGGGCATGACCGAGGCCGAGATCCTCGAGGACTACCCGACCCTCACGGTCGACGGCGTCCGGGCCGCGGCGGCGCACGGCGCCGAGCTGGCCCGGGACGAGTACCCAGCCGTCGCTGCCGGGTGAAGATCAAGCTCGACGAGAACCTGCCCGGCCGGCTCGCGCCGCTGTTCGCAGCACGGGGACACGACGTCGACACGGTCGTGGACGAGGACCTCGCCGGCGCCCCCGACTCGACCGTGGCCAGTGCCGCGTCCGCCGTCGGTCGACTCGTGGTCACGATGGATCGAGGATTCGGCGACGTCCGCCGCTACCCGCCCGGCTCCCACGCAGGGATCCTCGTGCTGCGCCTCGACGATCAGGCAGCGCCCGCCCTCGCCGCTGCCGTCGAAGACCTGCTCGATTCGGTCGACGTCGACGATCTCGCGGGGTGTGTGGCGGTCTACCGCGACGGGGACCTGCGGGTGCGCCGTCCTCCGGGTCGAGGCTGACGCAGCGATCAGACCGAGCGCTCAGCGGCGGCGCGGTAGGTGTCGTCGAGCTTGACGGTGAGCGCGGGGACGGGCGCCAGGCCGGAGGCTGCGGACGATCGGATCAGCAGACTCTCACTACCGGAAGAGCGGTCCACCTCGATCGCTTCGACAACCGACCGGAGGCTCATCGCCACCGACGAGCCGTCGTCGTGGCTGCACTGAATCTCTACGGAGTAGTCGTAGACGCGGATCGTGCAGCGGATCATCCACGCGTCACGACTCGTCTCGAACATGGCCGCGCTTACCGGCCAACCGAGGTCCTCGTACTCGACCGTCGGCTCTGACTCAAAGAGCCAGATCAGTTCGTGGAGCTCAGGCCATGACGTCATCGGCACCCAGCAATCCTGACCGATCAGTCGACCGACAGGCCGCTCCTAATGCCGGGTGTCTGGCGCCGGCGCCCCGCCGAACTGAAAATCGCGAGCGTCCATCTGCGCTCTGGCCGGCTCGACGAGAGCACCAGGGAGCGGCACCTCGGAGCGCCAAGGTCAGCAGGAGTGTCGCACGGCCTGTTCGCCACGGCCGCACGGTCCTCAGACTTGGCCGCTTCGGTAGCGGCGCTCGACCTCGTTCTTGAACAGGACCTTCTGCGCTTGCGCGTTCTTCTGCATGAAGCGGCAGAAGAGGCGGCCGAGGAGCCGACCACCCGGGCCCGTGGGGACCATCTCCATGCTCCACGTGTAGCGACATCCCGATCCGGTCGGCTCGAACGCGTGGGTCGCGATCGCGCGAGTCGGTCGTGACGGCTTCACATTCTCCAACATCATCCGACGCCCGGGTTCCCACTCCGTGACGACCGACGTCACGTTGAGTGGCACCCCCCACATCTTGAAGCGGATCTCGTTCCTCGTGCCCAGGGCCATCGGGTCGGTGTTGGGTCGATACTCGAGCACCGCTGGGTCGATGATCGCGGCGGTCGACGGGTCGGCGAGGAAGTCGAAGGCGACCTGTCCAGGTACGTCCATCTCGATGAACTCATCGAATCGGGGGTTCACGAACGCGGACCGTAGACCGATGACGCCCTCGGCCCCCAGGGCTCACGAGTTGGTCATGACCTCGGCGTTTCGTCGAGAGACCGAGACGGTGCGGCAGGGCGGGGTAGCGCAGCGCCGCGCCGCTCCTATTGCCGGATCTACGGCGGCCGCATCGATGAGCTCTGGCGAGCACGAAACCCGCGAGATCAACCATTCGCGATGGATCCCCTCGGTCAGGCCAGGGACTCAGTTCACGCCCGAGCGATAGCTGGTGTGCCGCGTGCCTCGCTATCCGGCAATAGCGCGGATGACACCGTGATACCGTGGTGTCATGACGAAGAACCTGACTGTGCGCCTGCCCGACGACCTTGCGGCTGATGCCGAAGCGGTCGCTCGTGCCGAGGGAACCAGCCTCAACGAGACGATCAAGGATGCCCTCGCCGAGGCCGTCGAGCGGCGACGGAAGGATCCAGAGTTCAAGAAGCGCCTGCGAGACATCGTCAAGCAGGACCGGGAGCTTCTCGAACGACTGGCGAAGTGACCATCGAGTATCTCGATCTCGCCGACTTCCTCGTCATCGCCGAAGAGATCACCGGCATCGAAGTCCCGGTGCTCATGAAGATGTCGCGTCTCTCGCTGGCGGACTCGGCCTTGCATGCTCCCCAGGCCGGGTACGGCGACGTCGACCTGTATCCAGACTTCATCGACAAGGCAGCAGTGCTGCTGGTTCGTCTCGTCATGAACCATCCGCTCCCTGATGGCAACAAGCGCGCGGGCTGGGTGTCGATGCGCATGTTCGTGGCCATCAACGAGGGGTCCTGGGATCCGCACCCCGACGTCGACGACGCCGAGCGCACAGTGATGGGGATCGCATCCGGGGATCTCGACGAGGCAGCAACCGCCGCCTGGCTGCGGCAGTATCTCGTCCCGCCGGCCGGCGGCGATTGACCCGCCGGGGTCCGTCCCGAGGTGCCGGTAGTCGGCGGCAGGCAAGCACTGCGGCCTTGATGACCTGGCGCGCCGATCAACCGGTACGGAGCGCCTTCGCTTCGAGCATCGGACACCAGTGACGCCGTGAGGTGGCGAAGCGAGTTGGCTGTCGTTTGCAGGTTGCCCGGCTCGCACGGCGCGGCCGCGAAAGGATTCGGATGACTCAACGCCTTCCTTGCTGATGGTCGACGCTGCAACAGGCACACCTGAATGCCTCGGCGAGTTCATGGCCGACGCACGGCTGCGGCTCGAACGGGCGCTCGTGGCGCGCTTCGGCGTGGACGACGGCGTAGAGGCTGCCCACGACGCAGTGCTGTACGCGATGGAAAACTGGGACCGCATCGCCGCCATGGCGAACCCGGTTGGATACTTGTACCGGGTAGGCCAGACAGCCGGACGACGACGCGCGCAACGTTGGGACCGCCTCGGGCTGCTAGCTGCGGATCCGGTCACCACCGACGGTCCCCTCGATGTCGACCTCCAGCGGGCCTTGTTGCAGCTGAGGCCCGAGCAACGGGTCGCCGTTGTCCTCGTCCACGGGCACGGCCACACCTACGCCGAGGCCGGCGCCGTGCTCGACGTCCCGACGACCACCGTCACGAACCACCTGCATCGCGGCCTTGCGCGCCTGCGCTCCATCTTGGAGGAACCCTCATGAACGCAGATCTGAACGACCGGCTCTCCCGGCTGGCTAGGCACCTCGACGCAGAGACAGTGGCGAGCGGGCACAGCATGACTGCCGTCAGGGTCGACGAGGCTGGTGCCACTCGACGCGGGGGCGTTCCCTCTGAGCATGGAGCCGGTCGTCCACGGAGGGCACCGGCCCTCGCGGCGGCGGCAGTTGCAGCGTTTGCACTGATCGCTGTGGCGGTGTTCGCCAGCGATGACTCTGAAAGCGACCTCCGGACCGCAGATGACGCCGCCTCGGCCGGCAGCGACTACATCAGGGTTGCTGTGACTGCCCAAGTCGATCCGGCGGGAGGCGCGGCCTTGGAGGGGCTTGATACCCCGTTCGAGGCGATCCCTCGGGCCGGCGTGTACCAAATCAGCTTCTCGCTCGAAGCAGCGACCGGGGACCTCGCAACCGCCCGGGTCGGTCCATGGCAGACGGATCCGCCGGACGCTGTTCAGCCGAATGTGCTGGCGAACCAGCAAGGCGGCTGCGAGACCACAAAGGACGTCTGCAACGTTGACTTGGCACCGCTCATCGAGCAGGACGACTGGAACATCGTTCCGCTCTTCTTTGACGGCCAAGCCCTCCCTCTTGGCACGACCCGGGCGAGCAGCGTCATCACCTTCACCGACGGCGACCCTGTCACGATGACCGTCCGCCTCGACGTCTCATCCGTAGCCGCACCTCCCGAGCACGAGGTGGTCGGAACCACGACCTCCACCGAGCCAACCGGCGCCAACGCCGCCGTTGCGGACTGCGAGTCTCGGGCGGCGGGGTTCATGGAGCCGAACGCGAACCTCTTCCTATACCTGTATCCAGAAACGTCCCGGACCGAGATCGAGGTGCTCCTCTCGAAGCTCGAAGGCAACGAGCACGTGCGGAGTCTCAGATTCGATGACCAAGCCGAGATGCTCGGTCAGTTTCGGGCCGTCTACGCCGAACACCCCGACGTCGCCAACTCCGTGACGGCCGAGGTACTGCCATCGCTAGTCCAAGTTGGTGTTTCAGCTGGTGAGGCTGTCGACCAGGTGATCAGCCAGGTTGAGGACGAGGCGTCAGTCCGCGAGGTCCTCAGCAGAGATGACGTCACCCGAGAGCAAGCAGATCAGTGTCAGACGCTGAGCAACCCCGGCCGCATCCTCTCACCGTCGACGACGCTCGGCGGCTGACCCGGACCTATGTGCCGGTAGTCGGTAGGCATCCGGCGACGCCCCGAAGCGACGACACCGCTTGCGATTTCCAGTTCGGAGCGGCGCCGGCGCTGAACACCCGGCAATAGGTACGGCTCGGTGCACCAGGACGCAGCTTCGGCGGCTCCGCCCGCTGCATCCGGCTGGCTTCGACCGGTCCACACGTTGGCTTCTGCATACGGGTCGCAACGGTGAGCCAAGTTCAGCGGTAAGGCTGGGGACGTGGCCGACGAACCAGAAGGCGTTGCAGCCGACCTTCACGAGCACTTCCGCGAGCAGCAAGAGATGCTCCGAGATGGATGCGAGGACTTCGATAAGGGCAGGAAGCACGCTGCGAAACGTCTCGCTGTCACCCTCCGAATACTCCTTCACCACCGCGGGCAATCGCGTGCGCTGCTCGTCCAGCTCGGTGTCCAGGACCGTCTCGAGTTCGTCGAGTCGTCCGGGCGACCGAACCCCGCCAACCATCTGGGCGAGAACACTTTGGTGTTCCTAATGACAAAGCAGGAAGGCGGCGCTCTGCGTGCAGAGTGGGTTCCGCGGTGCACGCTCCCGCCCCGGCCGGGCTTGGCCGACGTGCTTCTGCCGTTCGACGAGTGGTGGCAGATGCCGGTAGTCAACGACCGGAAAGGCGGGTCGTTCACCCGGGAAACGCTCGTGCTGACGGTGGCGAACAAGGACGGAGGAGCACACGTGGACCCGTTGATCCCGGCCGACTACCACGGGCTGAGCCGCGGCAACTCGCTGGGCTGGAACGTTCACGACGCCGACGGCGACCGGCCGATGACGGACAACCCGGTGCCTCCGTCGTTGCGGCAGGTCGCCCAGGAGGTCCTTGACACCCTGAACCGTCACGTCCACCTGCTGCCGACCTGAACGTTCGCCCGTCGGTCCGGCGGCACGCACCGCGTGCGGCATGCGTTCCTTGGCCGGACGGTGCTTGCGATGCTGGGTGCGTGGACGACGACGAGATCGCCTTCAGCGTCAGGGTAAGCGACCAGCCGGACGTCCTCGACCGGTTCCGGGTGGGGGCGAGGTTCGAGCAGAAGGGGGTGACGTACCGCGTTGTGGGGCACGCGTGGGAGATGTCCGACGACAACGATGCTGTCGTGACAGTCACCGGACGCACCTCGCCGCCGGACCCGGCGGCCGAGCAAGCCAGGGTGGAACGGCGGCGCGCCAGGGAGCATCGGGAGGCGAACCCGAAGCACTTGGGCGACATGGGTTACGTGCCGTACCTGGCGAGCTCTCGGGCGAAGGTGCTGGACGCCAAGGCACGAACCGAGTTGCTGCGCGACGAACTGGACGGCTACCTGGGCCGCCGCCCTTGGCGGTCGGAAACGGAGACGGACGGGTCGGGACGCCGGTACTGGCAGGTGCTGCGGTTCGACGAGGAGCCGCCGGACCTGCGCGTGTCGATGGCGATCTCCGACGTCGTTAACAAGCTCAGGGGCGCGTTGGACAACTGGATGTTCCACACCGTGAAGGAACGGCTCGACACGGATCGGCACGACCGCGACATCTCGTTCCCAATCTCGGCGGACGAGATCGACTTCGACCGGTGGGCTCGCGCCGACGCTGGCTGGACGAGCCGCTCAGAACCCGGCTGCGGGAACAGCAGCCGTTCACGTCCGTGTCGAAGCCACTGGCCTGGCTGCGGCAGTTGTCGAACCACGACAAGCACCGCCTGCCGGCGCCGGTGGGCCTGTTCGCCCGCTCCGGCAGCTTCGGGGTCGTCGACTGCCCCCAGGAGGTCGCCGGCAACGTCGACATCGACACGAGGTTCCCGCAGGGGTTCGTGGCCGACGGCACCCGCCACGGCGAAACGACACTTCGGGTGCCGTTTCACGGCCTGCGGCTTGCCCACAGCCTGGACCTGGTGTTCGGAGCCGACCTGTCGGACGAGGACCGTCCGGCGCCGGTACCGGTAGTGCTCAGTTCAATGGCGTTCACGGTCGACGTGCTGCTGCGGGACCTTGACGAACGAGTGAGCAACGACCGGTCCCGCGACGACTGCCGTTAGCGGACGCTGGCGACGCAACACGGAACAGCGGAGCGGGCGACTGTCCCGGCGAAGTCGCTCCAAAGTTCAATGGAAGCCTCCTCCAGTTCCTAAGACCGCGGTAGGCGTGAACACCGGCGGCGCGCCGAGAACGAATCCTGGGGCCCCGTCCAGGCTGCGTCGAGGGAGGCCGACGCGTGCGACGATGACGAGTGTGACGGCTCCGTGGCGGAATGGTGGCCCTCGGAACGGAACGTTCCTGCGGCACGAATCGTCGGCGGGCGGCGCATGACGGTTGTCAACGACCCGGGCCGGTATCGCGAACTACTGAACCCGCTCCTGGACGCAGTCGGCGAACTGGTGAAAGCCGTCCACGCCGCCGTCGAGGACGGCGGCGTACTGCCAGGGCCGGACGCTCCCGTCCTTTCCGACATCGAGGCGGAAAGCGGGTTCTCGGTGGACGGCCTGGCTCCGCGTCCTGTTGACGACGCTGTGGTGCTGGCAAGCGCGTCCATCGGTGCCGGCGCCTATCACACTCAGGCGCTGTGCACGCTGTTCGCAGCAGACCCGCCGGTCATCTACACCGACCGTGTGGTCGCGCGCGCGGCGTTGGAGTCGTCTGCTCGCGGCTGGTGGATTGCGGCGCCGATCAACGCGGCGGAGCGGGTGCGCCGAGTGCTGAACGAACGGCTCCACGACATGTCCGAGCAGCTCCGCACCGCCGCAGCGATGCGGCTGGACGACGAGAGCCTGCTCGCCACGCTCGACGGCCGGCGGCACAGCCTTCACCAGGCAGGCGTGGACCTCGGCCTCGGCGCTGCCGGCCGAAATCCGCGTACCGGCGACCTTTGGGTCGGCGACCAGCGTCCCGGGCCGTCCGCAATTCTGGCCCGGTTCGGTGACGCGCTCGCCGGCGCCGGGTACGTCGGCCCTCGGCAGGGCGAAGTGTTGCAGAGCGTGTACTCGGCGTACGTGCACGCGACACCTTGGGCGTTGCGCGCGCCTGCTGCGGACGACCTCGTCGCAGCTGAGCCGGTCCTCGGTGTGCGCCGGCCGGCGTTAACAGCCACGGTCGGTGATACGGCGAGCCGGCTGGGCACGGTCGCGGCGGGCCTGGTCTTCGCTGCCGCGGTGCACTTCCGGTGGATGGGGTGGTCACTCGACCGGCTGGAAGACGCTCGGAGCCGGACATCGCGAAACCTTGACGGCCTGCTGTGAGCGGAACCGTCCTGCGTCGGCCAGTGAGATTGGGCAACGGCGGTCCGGGGCCAGCGGCTGTGATGCAAGATTCAGTTGGAGGTTCGGCACGACGCGGTCGGGCTCGAGCAGCTATCGCTGCGGCGCACCGAACGTCCAGTACGGAGCGGCGACCGCTAACAAGAGCCGGCAATCGCGAGGGTCAGAGGCCGGGCAGGAAGCGGCCGGTCGTGTCGATGTAGCGGTCGTAGGCGGCGCCGTGGGCCCTGCGCAGGTACGGCTCCTCGACAGCGCGTACCTGGAGTTGGAGCGCGACCACCAGGGCGGCGAAGCCGACCACGCCGATGATGTTGGCGACAACGAGGGCGAGGCCGGCGGCGGTGATCGCCATGGCGGTGAAGATGGGGTTGCGGACTCGGGCGAAGATGCCGGTTGTGACGAGCTCGGTGCGTTCGTTGGGGTCGACACCGATCCGCCACGAGGTGCCCATCTGAAGCTGAGCGATCGCCGTGGCGGCGATGCCGGCGAGTGCGACCGCGACCCCTGAAATGCGCAGGGCCGGGCGGTCGAGCAAGGTCAGGGGGTCGAGGCCGGCAAGTCCAGCGATGGGGGCGGCGACGCCGGCTGCGATGGCGGCGATGAAGGCGAGCTTGGCCCACCAGGCGACGCTGCCGGGGTCGGCGTGGAGGCGTAGGCCGGTGTCACCGGTGCGGCGCCATTGGACCCAGGTGCGCCAGCCGAATCCGACGACGGCGAAGATGGCGTACAGGATGAGGGCGACGATGTTCACGGCTGGTTCTCCCGGGGTGGTGCGGGGGTGGTGGCGTGGAATCGGGCGACGAGTCCGGCCAGGCCAGCGGCGACGTCGATGTCGGCGAAGCCGGCAGCTGCCAGCCCGTTCCGTAGCTGGCCAGGGTGGAGGAGCTGGTGGGGTGAGCGGTCGGCGAGGTGGATGGTGCGGGCCACGCGGGTGGCGGTGAGGTCGTAGCCGAGCAGACGCCCGCCGGGTCGCAGGACCCGGGCGAGCTCACCGAGGGCGTTCTCCCAGTCGATGACGTGGTGGAGCATGAGGAGGCTGATGGCGGTGTCGAAGCTGTCGTCGTCGAAGGGAAGAGCGGTGGTGTCGGCCTCTTCCACGGTGACCCGGGCCCCGAGATGCGCCACTCGGCGGCGTGCGGCGGTGACCATGGCTGGGTCGATGTCGGTCGCGGTGATGGTGGCGGCCGGCTGGGTTCGGCGAACACGGCGGTGTTGGCGCCCGCGCCCGCTCCAACCTCGAGGACGTCTCCGGTCAGGTCTTGGCCGCTGAGCACCCATGGGGTGACGACCCTGGCGGTGAAGCCACGCCACGGCGCACTGCGACAGAACGCCGCTTCGACCTTCGACATCACCGGCATCGACTCGACCTCACCAACATCCTCAACTCAACGACAGGATCCATCATCACCGGACGGTATCATCGGTAGATGCCGATGGGTAGGGTGTGGGGATGACCGTCGAAGTGCAGTCCGATGTGGCAGTGGCCGCGCAGCTGTTCCGGGGCATGGGTGACCCGACCCGGCTGGCGATCCTGACCGAGCTCCTCGCCGGTGAACGCCGGGTCGTGGACCTCGTCGAGGCTGTCGGGTCTTCGCAGTCGAACGTGTCCGGGCACCTGGCCTGTCTGAAGGAGTGCGGCTTGGTCATCGACCGCCCCCAGGGCCGGGCGGTCCACTACCGGCTGGCCACACCGGGTGTCGTGGATCTGTTGCGCCAGGCCGAGATGCTGCTCGGCGAGGTCGGCCAGCAGGTCGCCCTGTGCACCAACTACCGCATGGACGCCCAGCCATGACCACCGACGTCGCGGCCGAACCCACCCCGGGGGAAGTCCCGTCGGGGGCCGAGGGGCTGCTGCCGGCGCTGTGGCGGTCACGGGAGGTTCGCTGGTCCGCCGGTAGCGGTGTGCTCATCGCGGCCGGCTACCTCGCCGGCCCGCTCGGCGCGCCCGGGATCATGTCGACCGTGCTGTTCGTCGTCGCCGCGCTGGTCGGGGCCCGGTTCTTCGCGGCCGAGGCGATCGAGGAACTGGTCACCGAACGCGAGATCGGCATCGAGCTGCTCATGACCGTCGCCGCCGTCGTCGCCGGCCTGCTCGGCGCCTGGTCCGAAGCAGCCGCCCTCGCGTTCCTGTACTCGATCTCCGAGTCGCTCGAGGAGTTCACCGAGGACCGCACCCGCGATGCGATCGCCAAGCTGTTGGACCTCGCCCCCCGCCGGGTCACCATCGTCGACCCCGACGGGACCGAACGCGACATCGGCATCGACGACGTCGCCGTCGGTGACCGGTTCCTGATCCGGCCCGGCCAGAACGTCGCCACCGACGGCACCGTCCTCGACGGCACCTCCCCGGTCGACGAAGCCGCGGTGACCGGCGAGTCGATCCCGGTCGACAAGACCGTCGGCGACACGGTGTTCGCCGGCACCGCCAACGGACACGGCGCCCTGCTCGTCGAGGCCAGTGCCACCTCCGCGACCAACACCCTGGCCCGGGTGGTCGAGCTGGTCTCCGAAGCCCAGGGGAGCAAGGGACAGGGCCAGCAGTTCATGGAACGCTTCGCCGGCGTGTACTCCCCGACCGTGCTCGCCGCCGGCGCCCTCATCCTCCTGGTCGGCGGGGCCGCAACAGGCGACTGGGGGGACTGGGCCTTCCGGGCCGCGACCGTGCTCGTCGCCGCCGCCCCCTGCGCGCTGGTCATCTCGATCCCGGTCACCTACGTCGCCGCCATGGGCCAAGCCAGCCGCTCCGGGGTGCTCATCAAGGGCGGCGTCTACCTCGAAGAGCTCGGCCGGCTCCGAGCCGTCGCCCTCGACAAGACCGGCACCCTCACCCACGGCAAACCCACGCTCACCGCCCTCCACCCCACCGGCCACCTCACCGACGACGACCTGCTCACCCTGGCCGCCGCGGCCGAGCGCCGCTCCGAGCATCCGATCGCACGGGCGATCGTCACCGCCGCCGAACAACGAGGCCTCGACGTGCCCGAGCCGGACAGCTTCACCGCAGCGGTCGGCGGTGGCGTCCACGCCCACGTCGACGGCATCGACATCACCGTCGGCAGCCCGAGCTACCTCACCGGCCAGGGCGTCGACCTCACCGCCGTCGCGGACGTCATCGAGCGGCTCGAGACGGAGGGGCACACGACCGTCGTCGCCGCCGGACCCGACGGCCCGCTCGGTGTGCTCGCCGTCGCCGACACCCTCCGCCCCCAAGCGACCCAGTCGATCGCCGACCTACGCGGCCTAGGCATCGAACACATCGTCATGCTCACCGGCGACAACCCCCGCACCGCCGCAGCCATCGCCGATCAAGCCGGCATCGACGACATCGGCGCCGGCCTCAGCCCCGAGGACAAGGCCCACCGTGTCCGCGACCTCGTTGACCGCTACGACCACGTC
>JBKHVG010000063.1:0-12011 GCA_046570205.1 Acidimicrobiia bacterium | reverse complement strand
CGCCAGGGACGACGCTCGACGTGCTCCCCGGGGGGGGGCATGCCGTCGCGTTACGGGGCAGCGTTGTCCGTCGTTTCGGGACGGTCACTCGGTGAAGACCGTCCCACCTACCCGGCGTTCAGGGACACAGGCGTACCGGTATCGCCAGCGTCGTTCTGTGACACTCACCGAGACCCTACGGACGTTCGGTGCTGCCCGAGGGGGGTCAGCCGGTTGTCATCAGGGTGCGGGTGTGCGTCGGCTGTCTGCTCGTTTGCCGTGCTCGTGCCTTCGAGGTCGAGCCGGGGCAGGAGCCGGTCCAGCCACTGCGGGATCCACCAGTTGGGGTCGCCGACCAGGGCCATGGTGGAGGGGACGAGCACCATGCGGACGATCGTGGCGTCGACTGCGACGGCGGTGGCGAGGCCCACGCCCATCATCTTCACGACCGGGTCGTCGCTGGCAACGAAGCCGAGGAAGACGCTGATCATGATGAGCGCGGCGGCGGTGATGACTTTGGCCGTGGCTCCCAGCCCTTCGACGACGCTGTCGATGTTGGAGTGGCCTCGCTGGTACTCCTCCCGCACCCGGGAGAGGATGAACACCTCGTAGTCCATGGAGAGACCGAAGAGGATGGCGAACATCATCATCGGCACGAACGAGGCGATGGGCACGGCCTCGTCGAGGCCGATGAGGGACCGGCCCCAGCCCCACTGGAACACCGCGACCACCACGCCGTAGGCGGCGCCGATGGAGAGCAAGTTGAGCAGCGCCGCCTTGAGGGGCACCAGGATCGACCGGAACACGACGGTGAGCAGCAGGAACGAGACGGTCACCACGGCGCCGATGAACCACGGGAGCCGGCTGGAGATCTTGTCGGACTGGTCGATGAACCCCGCCGTCGGCCCGCCCACATACGTCTGGGCGCCGGTGCCGTCGGTGACCGATGGCAGCACGTCGTCGCGCAGGCNGTGCACGAGGTCGCTGGTGGCCTCGTCCTGGGGCTTGGTGGTGGGGATGACCGTGATCAGGGCCGTGTCACCGCTTTGGTTCTGCTCGGGCGGTGACACCGCGGCCACGACGTCTTCTTCACGCAGGGCCCCGACCGTGGAGTCGAGCACCTGTGCGGGTTCGTCGGCATCGGCGAGGTCGACCACCACCAGCAGTGGACCGTTGAAGCCGTCGCCGAACCCGGCGGCCAGCAGGTCGTAGGCGCGCCGGTGGGTGGTGGAGGTGGGGTCAGTGCCGGCGTCGGCCTGGCCGAGGCGCATGTCGAGCACCGGCACCGCCAGCACCAGCAGAACGGCCGAGGCGGCGATGGCGCTGCGCCACGGGTGATGTGCGACCCAGTGCGCCCAGCCCACCCAGCGGCTGTGCCCGTCGTGCGCGTCGGTCGTTGCGGCGGCGCGTGGGGCCAGGCGCGTGCCGGCGAAGCCGAGCAGGGCGGGGAGTAGCGTGACGGCTACCAGCACGGCCACGGCCACCACGATCGACGCGGCGTAGCCGAGCGCGGCGACGAAGGGGATGTCGGCCAGTTGCAGGCCGAGGATGGCGACCACGACCGTTCCGCCGGCGAACACCACGGCCTGGCCGGCGGTGGCGTTCGTGCGGCCCACCGATTCCTCCACCGGCATCCCGGCGGCGAGCTGGTCCCGGTGGCGGCTGAGGACGAACAGCGCGTAGTCGATGCCCACGCCCAGACCGATCATCGTCGCCAGCCTCGGCGCGACGGACGGGATGTCGATGGCCCCCGCGAGCAGTCCCACCAGCGCCAGGCCCACGGCGAGACCGGCGATGGCGGTTCCCAGCGGCAGGACGGCGGCGAGCTTCGACCGGAACATGATCAGCAGCACGATCACGGCGGCGACGATGCCGATGGCCTCGGCCGCGCCGGTGTGCCGTTCCTTGAGGACGGTCGGGAGCTCACCGCCGTACTCGACCTGCACCCCGGCGCTCTCCGCGGGCCCGGCGGTGTCGAACAGCTCGTCCACCACCTCCCGGCCGAGGTCGGCGGCGGCCGCGTCGAACTGCACCGCGCTGAACGCGGTGCGGCCGTCTGGCGAGACCGAGCGTGCACCGGCGAGCGGGTCGGTGGCGCTCAGCACCGACGGCATGGCGCGGACCTCGGTCATCGTCTCGGCGATGACGGCCGCATTGGCCGGGTCGGTGACCGCCCCGCCGTCGACGTGGAACACGACGGTCGCCGATGCGCCAGCCCGCTCGGGGAACCGCTCCTCCAGCACCTCCATGGCGGTGTCGGACTCCACGCCTGGCACCTCGAAGTCGTCCACCTCCTCGGCACCGACCACGCGGCTCACCACGACCACCGCGACGATCACCGCCAGCCACATGCCCAGGACCAGGCGTCGCCGCCGGACCGAGAAGACACCGATGCGTTCCAGCAAGCCAGTCACGTGACCGTCTCCCTTCGTCGGTACGAGCGTATGCCATAGTTGCACTCCCTGCAACTTTACATTTGATGCACCATCAGCTAGCGTCAACGACGTGGCCACCGACGACGGGCTCCGAGCGCGCAAGAAGCGCCAGACGGCGCGGCGGATCGAGGACGCAGCGCTGGACCTGTTCGACCGCGACGGCTTCGAGGCCACCACCGTCGAGGAGATCGCAGCGGCGGCAGACATCTCGCCGCGCACGTTCTTCCACTACTTCGCCACCAAGGACGATGTGGTGCTGGCCGACTACGCCGAACGACTGACCCGGGTCACGGAGGTCCTTCGCGGACAACCCCGACAGATCTCCTCATGGCAGGCGCTCATGGCCTCGTTCCAGGCGGTGGCCGCAGACTACGAGCAAGAGCGCGACGCGCTGCTACGGCGGTTCCGGATCATGGCATCGACCGAGTCGGTCTTCGCCCGCAGCCTGCAGCTCCAGGCCGGATGGGAGGACGCCGTCGCCGACCTCCTCGCAGCACGCCACGACAACAGCGGAGAACCGCCTCCAGCACGGCTTCTCGCCGCCTCTGCCATGGCCGCCATGCGCGCCGCCCTGCACCATTGGGTAGCCGCAGGGGCACGGGCCAGCCTGCCCGCCATCGTCCAGGACCACTTCACCCGCCTCGGCGCGGGTCTCGATCGCCCTCGGCGCTGAGAGACGCCGCCCGGGCCCTGCAGCGCAACGGCCATCCCCGAGGTGCCGAACGGCCCCAGGCCGAAGACGCGTCCCCGAATGTCGCCCCGAAACGCGCCGCCGGTGAGCGCTATCGGCGGTGACGAGCAGGATGAACTCGTCTCCGCCGAGGCGAGCGAGCGTGTCGGCGGGCCGGGTGACCGCCTGCAGACGGTCGACGACCTGGCAGATGAGGTCGTCACCGGCTTGGTGTCCGAGGGTGTCGTTGACGTTCTTGAACCGGTCGAGGTCTAGGAACAACAAGCCCACCTTGCGATCGAAGCGAGCTGCGGCAGCCAGCGCGACCTTGGCCCTGTCCTCCACCAGCGCACGGTTCGGGAGCCCGGTCAAGGAGTCGTGCAGCGCTTGGTGCTGGATGTGAGCGAGCAGGCGGGCGTTGTCGAGCGCCGCGGCGGCCTGATGAGCCACCCCGGCCAGGCGGGTCACCAGCGCCGGCAGCTCGCCCTCGGGAACCTCACAGGCGAAGCCGGCCACGACGATACCGAGGAACGTGCCGCGTGCCAGGACCGGCGCCACGGCGATCTGCCGGCACCCGCTCGTGATCATCGCATCACGCAGCACGCCGTCCACGTGCTCGACATGCAGCACCACGGGCCGCGGGTTGAGGGCCATCTCGGCCAGGCTCTGGATGTCCTCGGCCGCCAGCGTCGCCGGCAACCTGTCATGGACGTCGTCGGGAGTGGCGGCCATGAGACGGATCTGCTGGCTCTCGGGGTGCCACAGCCACACCGCCGCCATGTCGCTGTTCGCGGTCCTCAGCAGTGCGGGCGCCAACCGGTGACTCATGTCCTCGGGCGTGCCGACGGCAGCGACCGCAGCGGCAAAGTCGAGCAGCGCTTCGGCGGTGTCCCGGTCGCGCCGGGCCGCCTCGAAGGCAGCGGCTGCCTCGAGGGCCGCGGCGGCGTGGGCGGCGTAGGCGGCCATGAGCCGTTCGTCGAGGTTGTTGCTCGTCGCCCCGTCGGGGTAAACGGCGGCGATCTTGCCATAGGTGGCACGCGCCGTGGCCACATCGACGACCACGGCGGACGGTACGTGCTCTCCCGCCAGCAAGCGGCCCGCGACCGATCCGGCCGAGGCATCGTCGGGAAAGCCTCGGTGGTAGGTCCGGAACGGCTGGTCCTCACCGACGCGGGCGACGAGTAGGAACCGGGGTGCGAGGACCGCCGACCCGGCCCGCTCGACGACGAGCTGGAGGACGGTTTCGACATCAGCGGCCGAAGCCAGTTCGGCGGCCATCCGCTGAAGGTCCTCGTAGCGGACGAAGACCTGGTCGCGGCGGTCGTTCGCCGCCTCCACCTCGCCGACGGGGACCTCCGGCTCGGACCACGACACTCGTGCCACGCAGCGCTCGTCACCCCGCGTCTGGCACTGGGTCTCAATGCCGTAGCCGTGAGCACCGAACACCGAGGGCACCTGGGCCCAGAAACCGAGGGCGAGATCGCAGAACAGTCGGGGCTCGGCAACGCCGGGCTGGTAGACGCCCTCGACGAGCACCCCGCCATCGAACACGTCGGTCACGGTCATCAACCGGCCCGTCGTGATGCGCGAGGACATGTTCACGATGAACTCGACGGCTGCTGCCACCGAACCCTCGGCGGCGAGCACGTCGCCGACGCCGAGCTCGTCGTAGACCCGGAAGAGCTCCTCGCCGCCCCGGCGGCCGATGTCCGCCTCCCCGGTGAGCCGGCTCGCGTCGCTCGCGATGGCCGTGACCACGTCCATCGAGCACCACGCGCCACGCTCGGCGAGCTCTTCGATCGTCTTCGTCTCCCCGACCCGGCTCAAGATCGCCTCTGCCGCACCCCGATCCAGTGCGCCCTCCACGTAGCGCAGAATGGCGTGCGCCAGCACACCGGCGACCAGGTGTGCATGGGGAGAATCGTTCACATCCTGTACATCGGGCGAAAAGGCCACCAGCCTGAGACGATTTGCGCGAGGGGGCCGCATGGTGACGAGGCGGCACCGTTCGCGAGCGCATTCTCAGCTCGGATCAGATGCGCAGCGCCTTCCCATCTCCGCGGCTGGAATGCAGTCGCGGATCGCTCGAGAAGCGTCGCCATGCCCACGGCAGACAGGACACCCCAGCAGAGGACCCCCGTGTTGACGCCGAGTGTTGTTCGCAGCGTCGCCTGGCGCGCGTGGGATCCACTGCTTGTTCTGGGGTTCGGCGCGGTCCAACGCATCCACGGCCTCGGTGGTGTTCGGGACCGATGTGGCCGGGACAGGTTCGGGACGCGTGTCCGATGTGCACGGGACAAGCGCCTGTCCACCATGAGGTTTCCGGGATCGACCCGGTGCGACTCATGGAGGACAACGATGAGATCGACGTACAAGTGGGCGGCCGCGTTCGCAGTCGTCTCGATTGCGACCGCAGCCTGCGGTGACGACGACGGTGAGGCCGCCCAGCCGAGCACGGCCGCCTTCTGCGCGGAAGCGCAGACGCTGGACAACGGCGACGATTCGGGACCGTTCACCGAGTTCTACGAGAAGCACCCGGAGCCGACGCCCGCCGATTGGGGCACCGACGGGCATCTCGTGACCGACGAGCTCCAGGCCACGATCGACCAGGTCCGCGCGCTGCACCCTTCTCAAGAGGCGAAGCCATACGTCGACGACGTGCTCGCTGCTCTCGAAGCGGGGAAGCAGAACTCCATAGATGTCTCTCAGGCGGGAAGGGACGGCGACCGGTCGGCCATCGACGACCTCGAGCAGGTGAACCAGGACACGAACGTGCCCGCCATCATGAACGCGATCCAGGAGCTCGAAGGGCTGTGCGAATCTGCCTCGGAGTCTTGACCCACCGAGCACGTCGGCCGTCCGAGCACGGACCAGACGAATCGAGGCCGCCATGGTTCAGGCCGCTGCCGGGAAACACCGTGAGTACGATCGTGTGGTGCGACATCCCCGGGGGTGGCGCGGCAGCGACGGCCTCGTCGCCGCTGTCGTGTTGGTGGGTGCGTCGGCCGCGATCACGACGCTTGCCGCGAAGGCCGGTCTGACAGAACGGTCGCCCGATCACAACGTCTACGAGTCGTGGCAACTCTCGCTCGGCGTGCCCTTCGTGGCAGTCGGCGCGTACATCGTGCACCGAGCGCACCGTCACGCCCTCGGTTGGCTCTTCCTCGGCGCCGGCGTCGTCGTCTGGTTCACCCCGCTGCTCTCGAGCACGATCGATCGCGGTTGGCTCCACCCGGGCTGGCCGGCCCGCGTCGCGCTCTTCGCCGGCGGAGGGGGCTGGGTGTGGTGGCGAGGCATCGTCGTCGCGCTTGTCCCGCTCGCCTACTCCACGGGACGACTGTGGCGCGACGTGTCGTGGATGCGCCGGCTCACGCATCTCGGCGTGGGCGCAGCGGTCGCTGGCGCCGGTCTGTGCAACGCGCTGACGTTCGCGGCCATCGACTTCTCGACATTCACGCCGTACTCCTGGGCCGAGCCGTTCGAGCGATCGTTCGGGACGATGCTGAAGCTCGTCGCCGTGCTGGCCCTGGCCGCACAAGCGGACCTGGTGCTGCGTGTCGGCCGGATGGACCCGGCGGACCGACGGCGTCACATCGGGTTCGTGGTCGCCGGCATCGTCCTCACGGCACCATCGTGGCTCTCGCTCGCAGAATCGATCGGCTGGGTGCGAGGGTACGACTGGCCGGAACTCGAATTCATCCCTGCTCTGTTCCTCCCGGTGGCGCTGGCCTATGGCGTGCTCCGACACGGCTCGCTCGGATTCCGCACCGTCATACGCCGCTCAGCGTTCTACGCCGGGGTCACCGCGATCTCCGCCGTGCTCTATCTGGTAGTGGTCGGTGCGTTCGCTGCCGCTCTGGCCGACGGCGTCGGCGCCGGCCCCGTCGTCGCCACCGGTCTGGTGGCCGTGTCACTGCAGCCGGTGCGAGCCTTCGTGCAGCAAGCGGTCGATCGCTGGGTGTTCGGCGACCGTGACGACCCTGACCATGCCCTGGCTGGTCTGAGCCGACGGCTCGGCGACACCGACAGCGATCCGCTCGCGGTCGTGGCCGAAGTGGTGCGCTCGTCGCTCAGGCTGGCGTCGGTCACCATCGTGTGGGTCGACGACACCGGCGCGGAGGTCGTCGGGGCCCGGGCGGTCGGTGATGTGCCGAACGGTGAGGAGACGCGACGTCCGATTCTGTTCGAGGGACGCCACGTCGGCGACCTCGTCGTACACAGCACGCAGGGTGCATCCACAGCAAACGCGGCAGAGGAGCGTCTGCTGACAGAACTCGCCGGCGCTGCCGGCGCAGTGGTCCAGGCCATACGCAGTGCCGACGACCTGGCACGATCTCGCGGTCTGATCATCCGGGCACGTGAGGAGGAACGGCGTCGCCTCCGCCACGACCTCCACGACGGCCTCGGGCCCACGCTCGCCAGCGTCGCCATGGGCCTCGACGCCGCAGCGAACCGTCTCGCGAGCGACCCCGAACTGTCCAACCTGCTCCACGACCTCGACCGCGCGCTGCGCGACGCCATCGCCGACATCCGTCGCCTCGTCGCCGGCCTGCGACCGCCGGCGATCGACGACGTCGGCCTCGTCCCGGCGTTGCGCGAGCAGGCACGAGACCTGGCAGCCCGGTCCCGACGCCCCGACGGCACCGGCCTGGTGATCGAAGTCGTCGCCCAACCTGGAACTCCCGTGCTCGGCGCGGCCGTGGAAGTGGCCACGTACCGGATCGCCATCGAGGCCATGACCAACGTGCTGCGCCATGCCGACGCCACCCACTGTCGCGTCCGACTGGCGGCCGACGACGACTCTGTCGAAGTCACCATCGAAGACGACGGCCGCGGGATCGCCGCGTCATCGAGCACCGGGATCGGGCTCGAGTCGATGCGCAACCGGGCCGCCGAGCTCGGCGGACGCCTCCACGTTGGTGATCGGCCTGGTGGCGGCACGCTCCTCACCGCCGTCTTGCCGCTCCACGGTGCCGAGTCGGGCCTGGTCCCCGCGTGATCCGCGTGCTCGTCGCCGACGACCACCCGATGTTCGTGCGCGCCATCTCGACGCTGCTCGCCAGCGAAGCAGACATCGACGTCGTCGCCACGGTGGGAACCGGCGACGAGGCGGTACGCACCGCGCTCGAGCACCAACCCGACATCGTGCTGATGGACCTGCACATGCCCGACGTCAATGGCATCGAGGCAACCCGCAGACTGGCCGAAGCCGCCCCCCACATCGGGGTACTCGTACTCACGATGTTCGACGACGACGACTGGGTGACCGCCGCCCTGCGCGTGGGTGCACGCGGTTACCTCCTGAAAGGAGCGCGCCAAGAGGAGGTGACCCGGGCGATCCGGTCCGTGCACGCCGGGGACCTCATCATCGGCCAACCGCTGGCCCGCAAGGTCGGACGGCTCCTCACCGAGCCCGCTCCGGTCGGCAACCGGCCGTTCCCGACCCTGACGGACCGTGAACTGGAGGTTCTCGACCAACTCGCCCGCGGTCTCGACAACAGCGCCATCGGCAAGACCCTGTACCTCAGCGAGAAGACGGTACGGAACTACGTGTCGGGGATCTTCGCCAAACTCGGCGCCTCCAGCCGAGCAGAAGCCGTCGTCTCCGCCCGAGAAGCGGGGCTGGGCGGATCGGGAGCGGGCTGACGCTCGACACGTCGAAACGACCCCGCACGGCGATGCTGGTTCGCGGTGTCCCCGAATGGCCCGGTGCGGCGGCGCCCGCGACCTGGGCGGGCTGGTCGACGTGCTCCTCGATGACGGCGAACCCGACGCCGCGTGGGCGCTGGCGACGATGCACCCGACGTGGCGCGCCTTGCTGCAGCTCTAGCGGTCGGCGCAGACCTCTACGCCTGCGCCGCGCCCGTCGGCCTGCACCGCTCGGCTGGCGACGGTGAGTCGTGGCGCGAGATCACCCCGTAGCGCCCTGACCCGCCTGGGAGCTCTACCGTTCGGGGGCCTTTCATGCCGTGGCCGGCACGGCGGGCAGCACGACGATGAAGACGGCGCCCCCCGTGGCTGCGTTCCTGGCCGTCACCGTGCCGCCGTGGGCTGTGACGAGCTCCCTGGTCACGGCCAAGCCAATGCCGCTGCCCGAGGCGCCCGCAGTTCGCCGGCCCCGGTAGAAGCGGTCGAAGATCAGCGTCAGGTCGGCTGGGTCGATCCCTGGTCCGGTGTCGGAGACCTCGAAGATCGCCTGATCCCCCTCCGTGTCCGTCCTGATGCGGATGGATCCGCCTGGCGGTGTGTAGTTGAGCGCATTCCCGAGCAGTGCGGTGGCGATCTGGCGGAGCCGGCGGCGGTCACCGGCAACGGGTGCAGGGGCGAGAGACAGCTCCAGGGTGAGCTCAGCGGCGGCAGCGGAGGCCTCGGCGCCGGCGACGACCGTGCGGACCTCGTCAGCGAGGTCGACTGGCTCGACGTCGAGACGGAGCCCGGCAGCGTCTGCTGCAGCCAGCGTCTCGAGGTCGCCGACGAGCGCGGAGAGCCGCAGCACCTCCTCGTGCAGCGACGTCAGGGTCGCCGGGTCCGCCGGAAGGATGCCGTCGACGAGGGCTTCGGTGGTGCCTTGGAGGATGCTGAGCGGGGTGCGGACCTCGTGGGCCACATCGGCCACGAGCTGGCGTCGCAGCCGGTCCTCCTCATCCACGGCGACAGCCATCCGGTTGAAGGACGTGGCGAGCGCCCCGATCTCACCAGGAGCATCGTCGAGGTCGACCCGGATGTCCCGACGGCCGGCCGCCATGTGCTGAGCGGCAGTCGTCAGCGCGTTGACGGGTCGACTGACCGCTCTGGCCACGACGCCGGCGACCAGGACGGCGGAGGCGACGGCGAGCCCAGCCCCCAGCCAGGCGTTGCGCACGAGGGCATGGCGGATCTCCCGTTCCGGGCCCGGCAGGTGGCTGGTCGGGAATCGCAGCTCCACGGTCCCGACGCGTGCCCCGTCGACGACCACGGGTCGTGCGAGTGGATCGTCGCGCTGGACAGCGAGGATCTCGACGCCGTGCATGCGCGCCATCATCTCGGCCGCCTCGCTCGCCGGGGCGGCGACGACCGCGCCGTCAGGTTCCACCACGGTCAGCTCAGCCTGACCTCGCGCGGCCACCGCTGCGGCGCTCGAGAGGTCGGCGCCCTCCCACCCACGGGCGCGCTCGTAGGCCTGAGCGGCTGCGTCGGCGACGGCGTCGGCATCTTGGCGGTGGGTCTCGACGACGAGGCTCGAGACCTCCTCGTTGGCGCTCACGAGCATGAGCCCGGCGAACACGGCGACCGCAGCGACGGCGACGACGACGAACGCCACCGCGATGCGCACCGACAGCGGCGACGGGGTCCGGCTAGCGGTCATGGCTGAGCCCGAGGCGGTACCCGGCGCCGAGGACGGTCTCGACGATGCGCGGGTGCTGGGGGTCGGGTTCGAGCTTGCGGCGGAGGTTCTTCACGTGGCTGTCCACGACCCGCTCGGAGGCGAGCTCGTAGCCGCGCACCCGGTTCAGCAGCTCCAGTCTCGAGTACACCCGACCGGGTACGGCGGCGAGCGCGGTGAGGATCCCCCACTCGGTCGGGGTCAGCTCGACCCGGTTCCCCTCGACGGTGGCCACGTGGCGGGCGTCGTCGATGATGAGCGCGCCGTCACCGAAGCTCCGTACCGTCCCCGCACCGGCGGCTCCCTTCGACCGACGCACGATGGCCTGGGCGCGAAGCACCACCTCGCGGGGGCTGAACGGCTTGGTGACGTAGTCGTCGGCGCCGAGCTCGAGACCGCGGATGCGGTCGTCTTCGCCGCTGCGGGCCGTGAGCATCAGGATCGGTGTGGCCGAGCTCCGCCGCATCTCCACTGCGACCGTCTCGCCCGGCACGTCAGGGAGGCCGAGATCGAGGATGACCAGATCGATCGCGCTGCCGGCAGCCATGGTCAACGCCTCGGCCCCGCTGCCCGTCGTGAGCACGGACCAGCCCTCCCGCTCCAGGTAGGAACGGAGCAGCTCGCGGATCTTCAGCTCGTCCTCGACGACCAAGACCGTGGTGCTCATGGTGCCTTGCCTATCCGATGACCGCTGCGCCACGCCCTGACGGTCATGCGATTCCATCGGCGCTCCACGCCGCCTCCACACCATCTCCACATCGGTCCCCGACAGTGAGGGCAACAACAGGGAAGCGGCCAGGAGGCACGCAGATGTCCAAGATCCTCACGCTCGCAGCGACAGGAGTCGCAGGGTTGGTGCTCGGAGCGGGCATCGGCGTCGCGGCCGCTGACCAGGGCAGCCCCCCGGTTGCTCCGGAGCCGGCCCAGGACGTGTCCTCCATGGGCGAGATGCACGACGCCATGCGCGACCAGATGCCCGCCGAGCTCGTCGATGAGTGGGACCAGATGCACGACGCCATGGGCGACGGTGACCATGCGTCGATGATGGGCTCGATGATGAGCGGTATGCAGGGCGGGATGCCCGCCGGCCACGCCGAGCACCATCCCGGCACGGAAGGGTGAAGCCATGCACCGCTCCCACCTGCGCCTGTGCGGCATCGGTTTGGTCCTGGCACTCGGGTACCTGCTCCTCACCGGCGGCTCCGCCGGTGGAGTCGGCTTGCTCATCGCCGTGCTCGTGTGCCCGCTGGCGATGATCGTGGCCATGACCGTCCTCATGGGCGGCGGCAGGCAGCAGCGGACCGCCGACCGCACCGACACCCCGACCGAACCAGCCGAGCTGCCATGAGCACCCCAGAGGGCGTGCCGGGCCGCCTCCGGCTCGTCCTCTCCTCCTCATCCCCGTCGTCGTCGTCGCTGCCATCGCCGGCACGTTCGCCGCATTCGCCGTCAGTGAGAGCGACGCACCCGGGCCCGCCGCACCGTGTTGAGCTGGCGTCGGTGTCGACAGAAATCGCCGGCCACTACGGGCGAGACTGCCGAAGGGGGCATCTCCGGCCTCGAA
>JBKHVG010000062.1:5596-12902 GCA_046570205.1 Acidimicrobiia bacterium | reverse complement strand
GCCGGGCGATGCAGGCGGTGCGTGACCGTGACCTCGCCGCCGAGGTCATCGGCGTGAGCCTGGCCCGGTACAAGGTCGGCGCCTTCGCCATCTCCAGCGGCTACGCCGCCCTCGCCGGCGGGCTCTTCGGGGTCCTCCAGCGCTACGTCAGCCCCACGGAGTTCGGCGGTCAGCTCGGGCTGTTCCTGTCGATCCAGTACATCGCCATCATCATCGTCGGGGGGATCGGAACGATCTTCGGATCCATCCTCGGCGCCTTCATCGTCGGAGCGATGCCCCGCATCATCGAGAACCTGAGCAAGGATCAGGACCTGCCGTTCGTGTTCGGCGACGCCGGCGGCCAGGAGGGGTTCATCAGCGTGTTCTCGCTGAACCAGGCCCTCTTCGGGGTGCTCATCGTCGGGTTCCTGCTCTTCGAACCACGAGGCCTGGCCGCCGTATGGTTGCGGCTGAAGGCCTATTTCCGGAGCTGGCCGTTCTCGTACTGAGACGGCGGGCCGAGATGTCAGACCAACAATCGGGGGAGAACCGATCAATGCGCAAAGCCAACCCACTGCTCAGGATCCTCGCGTTGCTGCTGTCGCTGTCGCTCGTCGCGGCCGCGTGCGGGGACGACGACGACGAGACCGAAGCGGGCACGGAGGCGCCCGAGGAGACAACCGGCGGCGAGGAAGGCGGGGGTGAACCCGCGGAGGCACCAGGCTTCGATGGCGAGACCATCCGCCTCGGCGTGCTCACCCCGCAGACCGGCGTCGCGGCCGTCATCGGCAACCCGGTGACCGAGGGCAACCGGGTGTTCTTCGAAGCGCTCAACGCCGAAGGAGGCATCGCCGGCAAGTACAAGGTCGAGCTCGAGATCGCCGACACCCAGTACCAGCCCCAGACCGCGGTTCAGCAGTACAACGCCACCAAGGACAACGTCGCCGCCTACGTGCAGGTCCTGGGCACAGGAGTCGTGAACGCCCTCCTCCCGCTGCTGTCCGAGGACGAGATCGTCGCCGGCCCCGGGTCGCTCGACTCGTTCTGGGTGCCCGAGCAGAACCTGCTGCCGCTCGGTGGTCCGTACCAGATCCAGGCCATCAACGCCATGGACTACTGGTTCAACCAGGAGGGCAACGACCCGGCGGACACCACGGTGTGCACGATGATCCAGGACGATCCCTACGGCGAGGCCGGCCAGACCGGCATCGAGTACGCCGCCGAGGAGATCGGCTTCGAGGTCGCCGAGACGGCAAGGTTCGCCGCCACCGACACGGACTTCTCCGGCCAGATCAACACGCTCAAGAGCGGCGGCTGTGAGCTGGTGTTCCTGGTGTCGCTTCCCAGCGCCACCGGCGCCGTCATCGGTGCCGCCGCCCAGCAGCAGTTCGCCCCGCAGTGGATCGGCCAGTCGCCGACCTGGGTCGGTGCGCTCGCCCAGTCCCCGATCGCCCCGTACCTGCAGGAGAACTACCTGCTGATGTCGGAAGGTCCCGAGTGGGGTGACACCTCCTCGGAGGGCATGGCCCAGATGCTCGAGGACCAGGAGCAGTACGCCCCCGACCAGGGCCCGGACATCTACTTCGCCTTCGGCTACGCCGAGGCGTGGTCGTTCGCGCAGGTGCTCGAGCGGGCGGTGGAGCTCGGTGACCTGTCCCGCGAGGGCATCCTCGAGGCGATGAACACCGTGGGCACCATCACCACCGGCGGGCTGCTCGGCGACTACGAGTTCGGACCGCCCGAGGAGCGCAAGCCCCCGCGAGGGAGCCGGGTGTTCGCGATCGATCCGGCCACACCCGGTGGGTTGAAGGCCGTCGCCGAGGAGTTCGTCTCCGAGGCCGCCGAGGCGTTCGAGTTCGAGTTCGAGGGCTGATCCTCACGGCAACGCAACGCTGAGCTGACCGTGGCCGGCCCTCCGGGGCCGGCCACCGTCGCGCCCGGGGCCGATCAGCGTGAGCGTCGGTCGAGCAGCTCGGCCACGGCGACGCCGGCGACGGCTGTGGCGGTGCTGGCTCCCACGGCCACCGCCACGGACCGGCGGGCCTCGTCCATCAGCCGGTCCTGGACCCGTTCGGTCATGGCATCGACGATCGGCGAGACCAGGGGGTGGTCCAGCACCGCCGGGTCCAACCCGAGCTCCTCGGCCGACATGCGCCGCATCTCCTCGACGCTGGGCAGCGACGCGGCACCGGCGGCCGCGCCGGCACCGGCGCTGGCCAGGCCGATCACCAGCCCGGCGAGGAGGGCCCGACGCCGGAACGGTCGTCGGGGTGGGTGGCCACCGACCCCGGATTCCGGAGGCTGCACGTGCGTGGTCATCGCGGTCCTTCCTCGTCGTCGATCGGGCTCCGTGCGCCGATCGTCCCCAGGTGCTCTACTACGTCGCCTCGGAGCCCGCGACGTCCAACGGGCTCCGTCACATGACCCGAGGGGGGTTCGATGACCGCAGTGGAGATGCCGCCGGCCGACACCGGTACCTGGCTGGACCAGGCCTGGGATCCGGAGATGACCGTCGCCGAGTGGTGGCAGCAGCTGGCCGATGCCCGGCTGTCGAACCCGATGCTGCCGGAACCGTGGGGGCGGGGCTGGAGCCGGGCGGAGGCGTCCACCTTCGCCTCGGCGATGATCGCGAAGGGCGCCCTCGGGCCGCCGGCCGGCATCGGGATGATGCTGGCGGTGCCCACGATCCTGGCCCACGGATCCCCGGAGGTCGTCGAGCGCTACGTGCCCCAGATCCTCAACGGGCAGCACGCCTGGTGCCAGCTGTTCTCCGAGCCGGGGGCCGGCTCCGACCTGGCCGGGCTGCAGTGCCGAGCCGAGCGAGACGGCGACGAGTGGGTGGTCAACGGCCAGAAGGTGTGGACATCGGGGGGCCAGTGGGCCGACTACGGGATCCTCGTGGCCCGGACCGATCCCGACCAGCCCAAGCACCGGGGTCTCACCTACTTCGCCTTCCCCATGCGCCAGCCCGGTGTCGAGGTGCGACCGCTGCGGGAGATGACCGGCCGGGCCATGTTCAACGAGGTGTTCCTGAGCGACGCCCGCGTGTCGGACGCCGACATGATCGGCGACTACAACGACGGCTGGCGGGTGGCCAACACCACGCTCATGGTCGAGCGAGCCGGCATCGGCGGGGCCAACGCCGCTGCGCCGAGCGCCGCCATCGCCGGCACGGTGGCCGGCCACCTGGATCGCCCGGCGGGCGGGTTCACCAAGGAGGCCGGCGGCACCACGGTGGGCGCCGTGGGCCGAGGGCGGGTGCGCTGGCTCACCGAGCTCGCGCGAGAGCGGGGGCGAGCCGACGACCCGGTGATCCGCGACGGGCTGGCTCGGCTGCACTCGCTGGTGGAGATCACGACCTGGCACATGGGGCGGATGAAGTCGGGCAGCGCGGCCACCGGCGGCGAGGGCAACATGGCCAAGATCCGCAACAGCGAGATGCTGGCGCTGGCCCGGGAGCTGGGCTGCACGATCCTCGGCCCGGGCGCCACGCTGACCGGCCCGGATGCCCCCACCGGCGGCGAGCTGCAGGAGCTGGTGGTGTTCTCGCCCGCTCCGTCGATCTACGGCGGCACCGACCAGGTGCAGCGCAACATCATCGGCGAGCGGGTGCTCGGGCTCCCCAAGGAGCCGGGCCCGTCCCGCGACACGCCCTTCCGCGACCTGTTGAAGAACTAGAGGGAGACGAATGACCACCGAGCAGCCGCTGGGGTTCTGGGCCATCGCCGAGCACGACCCGCACCGCCCGGCGCTGGTCGACCCCGCCGGCACCACGTCCTCGTACCGGGACCTGGACGAGCGGGCCAACCGCGTCGCCAACGGCCTGCGGGCCATGGGCCTGCGCCCCGGCGACGGCGTGGCCATCGTGCTACCCAACGCGGTGCCCTTCGTGGAGCTGTACCTGGCCGCCATGCAGAGCGGCCTGTACCTCACCTGCATCAACTACCACCTCACCGGTCCCGAGATCGCCTACATCGCCAACGACTGCGAGGCCGACGTCCTCGTCGTCGACGAGCGCTACGCCGACGCCGCCGTCGTCGCCGCGGCGGAGCTGGCCATCCCGGCCGACCGCCGATTCGCGGTGGGGGCCGTCGAGGGGTACCGGGCCTACGGCGAGATCGCCGACGGCCAGAGCTCGGAGCGGCCGCCCGAGCGCACCGCGGGCACGACGATGCTGTACACCTCCGGCACCACCGGGCGCCCCAAGGGGGTGCGCCGGCCGCTGCCTGGCATCGACCCGAACGATGCCGGCGCCGCCTCGTCGATGCTGTCGATGCTGTTCGACATCGTCCCGGGACCGGGCGCCCACCTCGTGGCCGGCCCGCTCTACCACGCCGCCCCGCTCGCCTTCGGCACCGCCGCCCTCCACCTGGGCCAGACCATGGTGCTGGTCGACCGCTGGACGCCCGAGGGCACGCTGCGGCTCATCGAGGAGCACGGCATCACCACCAGCCACATGGTGCCCACCATGTTCCACCGCCTGCTCGGGCTCCCCGAGGACGAGCGGTCCCGGTACGACACCTCGTCGCTGCGCTCGGTGATCCACGCCGCCGCCCCCTGCCCGGTGGAGGTCAAGCGCAAGATGATCGAGTGGTGGGGCCCGGTGATCTACGAGTACTACGCCGCCACCGAGGGCGGCGGTGCCTACGTGAAGCCCAAGGACTGGCTCGAGCACCCGGGCACCGTCGGCCAGCCGTTCCCCGGCGCCACGCTGCGGATCTACGACGAGGAGGGCAACGAGCTGCCCCCCGGCGACGTCGGCACCATCTACATGGGCCAGCCCGGCGCCGCCGCGTTCGAGTACTTCAAGGACGAGGAGAAGACCCGGGCCAATCGCCGCGACGGCCTGTTCACCGTGGGCGACATGGGCTACCTGGACCCGGATGGCTGGCTGTTCCTGTCGGACCGCAAGGCCGACATGATCATCTCCGGCGGGGTCAACATCTACCCGGCCGAGATCGAGGCCGTCCTGCTCGGGCACCCCGACGTGGCCGACGCCGCCGTGATCGGCGTCCCCGACGACGAGTGGGGCGAGCAGGTGAAGGCCGTCATCCAGGCCAAGGATCCGGCCCGGGTGGGCGACGCCTTCGCCGAGGAGCTCATGGCCTTCTGCCGCGAGCGGCTCGCCGCCTTCAAGTGCCCCCGTTCGGTGGACTTCCGCGACCAGCTGCCCCGGTACCCGACGGGCAAGCTGTACAAGCGGCTCATCCGCGACGAGTACTGGGCCGACCGCGAGCGCGCCATCTGACTGCGACCCCCTGACCACGGGGGTTTGACCGCAACCACCCCCGGGTACGGGCGCGAGCATCCGCACGCACCGCACCTGGAGGAAACCATGGCGATGAACCCGCTCGATCAGAAGGGCATGCCCGTCGAGGACCAGTTCCGCAGCTGGTCCGAGGTGACCGTGGAACCCTTCGACAGGCGCGAGGTGCACCCCTACACGCGGGTGCGGGCGATTTTCATGAACGGGATCGAGGTCGAGTCGATCATGTTCTCGCACCAGTTCGCCCGCCACACCGACAACCTCGAGATCAAGCGGGCCCTGGCCATGTCGCGCCGGGTCGACCAGCAGCAGCAGAAGGTCGTCGACGGGCTCAACCCCGGGGACCAGTCACCGCTCGAGACGACCATCGGGTACGAGCAGGTCGCCGTCGACCTCACGGCTTGGCTGGCCCGCAACGAGCCGGACCCCGGGCTCAAGATGGCGCTCGACTTCGCCCTCCTCGAGGACTTCGACCACCTCTACCGGTACGCCAACCTCTACGAGCTGATGGACGGTCGCCACGCCGCCGAACTCACCGACTCGCTCACCGAGATCACGCCTGGGCGGCCGACGATGGTCCACCACCGGCACCCGGCCGACATGGTGCGCCCCCACTACTCGACCCACACGGTGCACCCGCTGTCGCGCCTGCACGTGATGACCATCGTCGCCGCCGAGCAGCAGACGATGAACTACTACATGAACCACCACAGCGACTTCGTGGAGCCGATCGCCCGCTCCCTGTACGACGAGATCGCCATGGTCGAGGAGGAGCACGTGAGCCACTACGAGTCGCTGATCGATCCGCTCGACAGCTGGCTCAAGCAGCTCGTGTTCCACGAGTACAACGAGGTGTACCTGTACTGGTCGATGATGCAGCAGGAGCCTCATGAGCGGATCAAGCGCATCTGGGAGCTCCACCTCGAGATGGAGTTCGGCCAGCTCCAGGTGGCCTGCGACCTGCTCCGCCGCTACGAGGGCGTCGACCCCACCGAGATCCTGCCCAAGGAGCTGCCCGAGAAGCCGCTCACGTTCGAGGAGAACAAGCTCTACGTCCGCGAGGTGCTGGCGCGCACGGTCGACCTGCGCCCCGACGGGCTCGGCTACACCGACGTCCACGACCTCCCCGCCGACCACCGCTCCCTGCAGTACCAGGCCGAGATCAACGCCGGCGGTGAGCCGGGCGAGCAGGTGATCGAGCGGAACCAGGCCAAGAGCGGCCGGGACTACCGCGACGAGACCGAGGGCGAGAACCCGATCATCGACCTCCGCCAGCCCCAGCACACCGCCTGAGCCCGACCACGCCGGAGACGAGGAGACACCCGATGCCCATCCTGACCCCCACCCACGACAACGGGGCCACCACGAAGCCCCACGAAGGCCTGTACGTCCACCCCGGCCGGGAGATGACCGACGAGGCGCTGACGGCGATGCAGCTCCCGTCCGGCATGAACCAGGCCTTCGTCGCCGACCTGCTGAGCGGCATGCTCACCCATGAGCGCTGCGGACGGCACCTGTACCGCTCCGTCGCGGAACGCACGAACAACCCGGTCCTCAAGACCCGGTACGAGCAGTTCGGCACGGAGACCGAGCGGCACGCCGACATCCTCGAAGACCTCATCACGGCGCTGGGTGGCCAGCCCGGCTACGTCAGCCCCACGGCGCGAGTGGTGCAGGGCATGGACACCAAGACCCTCGAGTCGACGTTCCTGCTGTCGGGGTCCGTCGACATCATGAACCAGGAGATGGCGATGCTCGACGCCGTCTTCCTCGCCGAGTCGATGGACCATGCGAACTGGGCCCTGCTCGCCCAGCTCGTCGAGGACATGCCCGAGAGCGAGGCACGGACGCTCATGGCCGCAGCCGTCGGCGAGGTGCTGGCCGAGGAGGACGACCACCTCGGCTGGGCCCGGGACATGAAGGCCAAGATGGTGAAGCTGCAGGCGAGCAGCTCCCTGGGAGCCGCCGCGGCCATGAAGGCCGAGGAGATGGTGGCCACCGTGCGCGGCTGGTTCTCCTAGCCACCGGGCGCGAAGAGGGCCGGTCGCCTCACGGCGACCG
>JBKHVG010000062.1:0-5586 GCA_046570205.1 Acidimicrobiia bacterium | reverse complement strand
GGTTCGACGGGAGGTCCTTCGACGCCTCGATGGCGAACTCCTGCAGCAGAACCCAGACCACCGCCACAGCAGGGCCGTGGCGCGCGAGGGCCGGTCGCCTCGCAGCGACCGGCCCTCCGTCGTCCTCCGGATGCGCGTCAGGCGCGCCGGGTCACGTCCGGGTCATCAGACCCCGAGGATCTCGTCGGACAGGGCGGTGAGGAAGCACTTGCCGCCGAAGTCCTCCTTCTGGGGGCTGGTGAAGTAGCCGCCCACCGGCTTGCGGCTGGCGATCTTGGTAGCTTCGTCGTACTCCCACGGGCCGATCCAGACCTCCTCCGAGCCGGTCTTGCAGTCCGGTGCCATGGACTTGATCGGCGGGGTGATGCCGGTATCGAAGTCCTCCACCCCCTGGATCCACTCGTTCAGGCCAGCCCGAGTGATGAACTCACCCTGGGCCTCGAGCGCGGCGACCATCAGCTTGGAGCCGGCGTAGTAGCCGAGCAGGGCCGGTGAGTCGAGGTGCTGGGGATCCAGCATCTCGGGGTAGTGCTTCTCGAGGGAGGACTGGAACTCCTCGTGGGCCTCGCTGAACTCACGGGGAGCTCCGTCGGGTTGGTCGCCGTTGGAGCCGGCCCACACCCCTTCGACGAAGGGTCCGGCCAGCGAGGCGATGGTGGGCACGCTGGCCGGCCAGCCGCCCATGCCGCTGGCCGGCTTCCAGTTCTGGTCGGCCGCCGCCTGCACGCACAGGAACCAGGCGGCGGATTGGAAGTCGACATAGTCCACCCCGAGCTCGCGCCACTTGAGCACCTGGGGCTCGCACGTGCCGGTCTCCAGGGTGAGCGCGTCGGTGCTCACCACCTCGGCGCCGTAGTTCTCCCACGATTCCTTCAGCGCATCCAGGTACGGACTGATGTCGATGAGGCCGGTGTCGTAGGGGATCGCGACCTTGATGCCCGGCTCGATCACGCCGTTCTCGTCGAGGCCGGCGATGATCTCCTGGGTCCACAGCAGCGCGTTGCCCACGACCGGGTACACGGTCGGGTACTTGGAGGAGAACGCCCCCGGGGTCACGCCGAAGGAGATGGTGGGCATCTCCTTCTCGGTCACGTAGTCGAGGGATGCGTCGCCCAGGCCGGTGACCAGGGCGATGACCTGGTCCTCCTCGGTGAGCTTGCGCACGTTGGCGAGGCTCTGGCTCGAGTCGCCGCCGTCGTCGTAGGCGATGAGCTTCAGGTCGCGACCCTGGATGCCGCCGGCCTCGTTGACGGTCTGGAACACCGAGTCGATGCCGGCGACGACCTCCTGGCCGAGGAAGCCGGTGACACCGGACAGGGTGATGGACGCGCCGACCAGGATCTCGGTGTCGGTGACGCCGGGATCGGACGCGGTGGCGGCCGGCTCGGCCGGCTCCTCGGCCGGCTCCTCCGCAGCCGGGTCGGTGGTGGAGGACCCTGTCGAGGCCTCCTCGTCGTCGCCGCGTGCGCCGCACGCAGAGGCGACGAGCGCCCCTGCCACGACGAACGCCAAGAGCCTTCGGTTCATGCTGGTTCCTCCTCGGAGCCGGATAGGTACACACGCCACAGGTCGGGCGACTCGGCCAGCTCGGCCGCAGGGCCCGCCAGGGCGACAGCGCCCCGGTCGATCACGATGGCGTGGTCGGCCAGGGCCAGGGCGACGCCCACGTACTGCTCGACGACGACGAGTGTGAGGCCGTCTCGGAGCAGGGTGCGGAACAATTCGTAGATGGCGTCGACGATGACGGGGGCGAGGCCGAGCGAGGGCTCGTCGGCCATCAGGATGCGGGGTCGGGCCATGAGCGCCCGCGCGATGGCGACCAGCTGCTGCTCGCCGCCGGACAGGCTCCCGGCCTGCTGGTCGAGCCGCTCGCGCACGCGGGGGAGGTGCTCGGTGACCCGCTCGATCTCCTGGTCCATGGCGGCGGGGCGCAGCTTGTGCAGGTACGCGCCGACCGCCAGGTTCTCGCGCACGGACAGCTGGGGGAACAGCCGCCGCCCCTCGGGGACGAGCACGATGCCGTGGCGGACGCGGTCGTCGGCCCGCCGTGTGGCCAGATCGACGCCGTCGACGCGCACCGCTCCGCCCGACGGCATGGTGGCGCCGGCGATGCCACGCAGCGTGGAGGACTTGCCGGCACCGTTCCGACCCAGCACGGCCACCGCTTGGCCCTGCTCGACGGCCAGGTCGACCTTGCGGACCGCGGTGACGTCGCCGTAGCGGACCTCCAGGGACTCGACCTCGAGGATCATGCCTGGCTCCCCAGGTAGGCCTCGGCGACGCGCTGGTCGGCCAGGACCGTGCCGGTGGGGCCGGCGGTGAGCACGTGCCCGAAGTCGAGCACCGCCGTGTGGGTGGCGATGGCTCGAACGAAGGTCATGTCGTGCTCCACGACGAGCACGGTGAGGTCGAGGCTGTCGAAGGCCTGGCGGAGGGCGTCGACGAACTCCGCCGTCTCGTCCTCGGCCATGCCGGCCGAGGGCTCGTCGAGCAGCAGGAACCGTGGCCGCATCGCCAGCGCCCGGGCGAACTCGACGCGACGACGGCCTCCGTAGGAGAGCTGGTCGGCCCGCACGTGGGCGTCGTCGGTGAGCCCGGTCAGGGCGAGGGCGCCCCACGCGACCTCGTCGACCATGGCGTCCTCGGCGCGCGTCCGAGGAGCACGCATGAGGGCACCGAACACGCCGGTGCGCCGGAAGCGACCGAGGCCGATGGAGACGTTCTCCAGCACGGTCAGCGACGGGACCAGCGCGAGGTTCTGGAACGTCCGGGCGATGCCGAGGCCGGCCCGACGCCGGGGCGGCAGGTCGGTGATGTCCTCACCGTCGAAGGTCAGGCGCCCCGACGTCGGCCGCTGGGCACCGGTGATGACGTTGAACAGCGTGGTCTTGCCCGCGCCGTTGGGTCCGATGATGGCGCTGACCTCACCGCGGGGCACGTCGAGCTCGACGTCGTCGTTGGCGACCAGGCCGCCGAACCGCACGGTGATGCCGCGGATCGACAGCAGCGGGTCGGTGGTGGTCACCGCAGGGGCGACCGTCACCGCGATCGGACGACGTGCCCGCTGGCGTCGGCCTCGCCCGGGCCCGTGGTGCCGGCTCCGGGATCGGTGCTGGCGGTGGCCAGCCACTCCACGACGGCGTCGAGGCGGGCGCCGACGGCGGCGGACTCCTCCCGGGCGCGGGCGGCCTCCTGGCGCAGCAGCAGGACCGCGGCGGCGATGACCAGCACGGCACCGGGGATGGTCCCCGATGCGAGGTGTGGGATCTGTTCGCCGGGGTTGGTGCTGTCCGACGCCCCCCAGTAGCCGGCGAACAGCAACAGGGCGCCGATCACCGCCAGGGCGGCGGGCAGCCACCGGTCGAGCAGGCCCCGGGTGGCGGGGCGGTGCTGGTCACGCAACGGGTGCGCGGAAAGCTCCTCGGGCACGTGGTTCTCCAGGGTTCGTCGGTTGGTGCAGGTGGGAACGGGCGGCGGCGAGGGTCGCCGAGGCGGTGGGTGGGGCCACGTCGCGGAGCCGCTCGCGGACGGCGGCGGCGACGTCGACGGTGGAGGCGGTCGGCACGGCGGGGGCCAGGCGGGGACGCGGCACGAGATCGGCCAGGCCTCCGGGCCGGAACACCAGCACCAGGATGACGGTGGCGCCGGCGATGATGTCGGGGACGGCGTTGGCGGAGCCGCCGGCCGTGGACTGGGTGATCTGGGGCAGGAGGCCGAAGGCGAGGCCGGCCATGACGGGGCCGACCAGCGACTGGCTGCCGCCCACCACCGTGTAGACGAGCAGCGACAGCGACAGCATGGGGGCGAAGTCGGTGGGGGAGAGTCCGCTGATGAGGACCGCGTAGAGCCCGCCGCCGAGGGTGGCGGTGAACGCGGCCACCAGGAAGACGCCCATCCGGGCGCGGGTGGCGGAGGCCCCGAAGTGCTCCACCGCCTCCGGTGCGTCGCGGGCGGCGATGAGGAAGCGGCCCTGGACCGAGCGTCGGAGGTTGGCGGCGGCCAGCATCAGCAGCCCGGTGAGCGCGAGCATCACGTAGTAGATGGAGGTGTCGCTGGCCAGGTCGATGCCGAACAGGTCGCTGCGGGCCAGCGAGGAGGGGATCTCGGGTCGTTCGAACAGCCAGGCGGCGGCGGCGCCGGTGAAGGCCAGCGATGCGACCGCGAACTGCAGCCCCGACAGACGGAGCGCCGGGATGCCGGCGATGGCCCCCATGGCCGTGCCGGCCACGGCGGACAGCAGCAGCGCGAGCCACAGGGCGAGCTCGTGCTCGACGACGAGGTAGCCGGTGCCGAGGGCGCCCACGCCGACGTAGGCGCCCTGCATGAGGCTGACCTGGCCGCCCCAGCCGACCAGCATCACCAGGCTGAGGGCCTGGATGACGAAGAACAGGGTGCGCCCGCCCACGAAGCTCCAGTACGTGGACCCGGCGGGGACCACGAGGGCGACCACGGCACCCACCCCGGCCAGGGCGAACACCAGCGGCCGCACGGCGGCGGGGACGGGGATCCGGATCCGCCGGCGGGTGCGTGGCTCGGTGTAGGCGGTGGGCGCCACCGCCCAGGTCCGCCGGACGAGCAGCACCACCACGACGAGGCCGAGCACCGACAGCTCGCGCATGCCGGGCTGGTCGAAGCGCACCGATGCGATGGCCTCGATCACGCCCACGAGCAGGCCGCCGAGGAAGGTGAGCGGGAGCGACGCCATGCCGCCGACGAGCGTGCCGGCCAGCGACTTGGTGAGCAGCAGCGTGAAGGTGCCGACGTTCACGATCTGCAGCGGCGCGACCAGCACGCCGACGATGGCCGAGAGGCACGCGCCGAGGCCCCAGTTGAACCGGGCGACGGCGCCGAGGGAGATCCCGTGGAGCCGGGCCGCCTCGGGGTCCTGGGCCACGGCCCGCACGGCGGTGCCGAAGCGGGTCCGATCGAGGAACCCGGCGAGCAGGGCGGCGAGGACGGCAGCGGTGACGAGCACCGCCACCTTCTGGTACGAGACGGCGACGTCGAGGACCGTCACCGACCGGGAGGGGAGCAGCGGCTCGGCCACCACCGGGGCGAAGCCGTAGTGCCACAGGAGCAGGCCGGAGGTGAACGTGAGGATGCCGAGCGTGGCGATGAGCCGGGTGGCCGGGCTGGCGCCGACCAGCGGGCGGACCGCCAACCGCTCGACGAGCAAGCCGTAGACCGTCGCCGCGAGCACGGCCACCGCGGCGGCCAGCGGCAGCGGCCAGCCCCGGTCACCGAAGTCGACGTAGACGAACGCGGCGACGGCCGCGAAGGCGGCGTGCGCGAACGACAGCACACCCGTCGACCGGAACATCAGCGTGATGGCCACGCCGACGAGCGCGTAGCTCCCACCGGTGAACACGCCGCTCACCGCGGCTTCGAGATCGAGCACCCGCACCCCCCCCGGAGCGTCGGCACGTGTGTGCCGGGCGGCAACATAGCAGCCCTCCCGTCGCGTGTCGTACCGGGAGGGCTGCGATGCAGCGGACCTCGTTCAGCGGGCGTGGTTCAGCGGGCCGGTGAGGTGTTCTGCGGGAGCTCCTTGAACGGCGTGGTCTTGTTGTCCGGGCCCGGCTCCTT
>JBKHVG010000061.1:0-13939 GCA_046570205.1 Acidimicrobiia bacterium | reverse complement strand
AAGCAATCCCTCGCCGACCTCACCCCCACCGACATCGTCATCCCCGACGACTTCTCCGACGCCATCCGCCAAGCCGACGCCGGCACGTGAGCCGGCGCCGGTGGCGTCGTGCGAACCGGCCGGTCAGCGGGCCCGCAGGACCCGGCGGGTCGGGCGCAGATGCCCGTTGGCGGATGGGTCCGCCGGCGCACCGTCGTCGCTGGAGCGAGCACCGGAGCGGTTGATGGCGTCCTGGTTCGAGCCCAGGTAGGACTCGATGACTCGGGGGTGCTCGAGCACCTCGCTCGGTGTCCCCTCGGCGATCACCGCACCGAGCTCGAAGCAGTACATGCGATCGCACAGCGAGGTCAGCAGCGGCATGTCGTGCTCGATGACGAGGATGGAGCACTCGGTGGCCTGCTGGACCTGGCGCAGCAGGGGGCCGAGGGCCTCGGTCTCCTTCTGGGCCACGCCGCCCGACGGCTCGTCGAGGAGGAGGACGGCAGGCTCCTGGGCCAGGATGCAGGCCAGCTCCACGATGCGCCGTGAGCCGGTCGACAGCTCGCCCACCAGCTTGTCCCGGAACGCGCCGAGGTTCATGAGCTCGATGAGCTCCTCGACCCGCTGCCACGCCTTGATCTCGCTCTCGTAGGAGGCGGGCGCGGCGAGCGAGGCGGCGAAGATGTCGATGTTGTCGAGGTGCCGCTCGAGCGCGGTGGCGATCGTCTCCCGCACCGTCAGCGTCGGGTAGAGCATCGCCTCCTGGAACGAGCGCCCGAGCCGGAAGCGGGACCGTTCGTGAGGCTCCCAGGCGGTGACGTCGTAGCCGAGGAGCGCGATGCGGCCCTGGTCGATGGTGTGGTAGCCGGAGATGCAGTCGAACAGCGTGGTCTTGCCGGCGCCGTTCTGGCCGATCAGACCCAGGATCTCGCCTTCGCGCAGCTCGATGTCGATCCCGGCGAGGGCGTTGATCCCCCCGAAGCGCTTCACGACGCCGTCGCAGCGCAGCACCACCGGCGCGTCGGGTCCCGGAGGCGTGCGGTCAGGCGTGGCGGCGGCGCTCGGGCCGGAAGAGCCGCCCTCGGGCTCGGCGTCGGGGGCCCCGCCGGCGATGAACACCGAGCGCAGGATGTCGGGTCGGTCGAGCAGCGCGGATGTGGGCCCGGTGAAGCGGAACTCGCCCTTCTCCATGAACACCGCCCGGCGGGCGAGCGTGAGCGCGACGTTGATCGACTGCTCCACCACGATCACGGTCACGCCGTCGCGGTTCACCTCGTGGACGACCTCGATGAGGTCACCGACGATGGTGGGGGCGAGGCCGAGGGACAGCTCGTCGATCATGAGCAGCTTCGGCTCGTTGACGAGGGCCATGCCCAGCGTCAGCATCTGCTGCTCGCCGCCGGACATGTCGCCGGCCAGGTTCGTGTACCGGTCCTTCAGGCGAGGGAAGAGCTCGAGCACCTCGCCGACCTTGGCGTCGACCCGGTCGGAGTCGTCGCGGAACAGCCAGCAGGCGAGGCGCAGGTTCTCCTTCACCGACAGCGTCGGGAACACGCCCTTGCCACCCGGCATCTGCACGAGACCGCGTGCAGCCGTGAGGTGGGCGGCCTCACCGGTGACGTCGTGGCCGTCGAAGACGACCGTGCCGCTCTTGGGCCGGGCCAGACCGGAGATGGCCTTCAGCAGGGTCGACTTGCCGGCGCCATTGGTGCCGAGCAGGGCGACGATCTCCCCGCGCTCGACGGTGAGGTCCACGCCGAAGAGCACCTGGACCGGGCCGTACGCCACGTCGATGCCCCGACACTCGAGGAGGGGGGTGGTCTCGGCGCCGTGCGCCTGGTCGCGGGTTTCGATGTCGGTCATGACCGGCTCCTCCCCGCGGTGGCGGGCTCCTCGAGCACGACGGTGTCGTCGCTGGTGGTGGGGACGTGGACATCGGGTGGCACGTCGGGCACGTCGATCTCCGCGGGGCCGTCTTGGCGGCTGTCCTCGATGAGGCTCGGCACGTGGATGCCTCGCCGCCGGGCGATGACGCGCAGCCCCCGGTCGCGCACGGCGTAGATCGCCTGGCCGAACCCGCCGGGGTAGACGTACAGCACCACGAGCAGACCGGTGCCGGTCACGGCGAGGCGCAGGTCGCCGCCGAGCACGTCCCAGGTCTGCAGGAAGCGGAACACCAGGACACCGGAGATGGCACCGAGGAGGGAGCCGAGCCCCCCGATCACCGTCATCGAGAACACCTCGAGGCTCATGATGGGCGGGAAGGAGTTGACCCGGGCCCCGCGCAGCACGAGCACGTAGACGCCGCCGGCGAGGCCGGCGATGAAGCCGGAGTAGCAGAACGACACCAGCTTGACCCGGGTGGTGGGGATCGACTGGGCCTGCGCGGTGCGCTCGTTGTCCTTGGTGGCCTGGAAGACCCGGCCCCACCGGGTCCGCTTGAGGGCCGTGGTCAACAGCAGCGCCACGATGAGCAGGCCCAGGGCGAAGCGGTAGAGCACCAGCTGCTCGCTGCCGTCGAACCGGTCCCAGAAGACGGGCGGGTTGACGTTGTCGGGAACCTGGTCGGGGAAGTTCACCGGGTTCAGCAGGAAGCTGTCGAGGGTCACGGCGAACGCCAGGGTCGTCACGGCGAGGAAGAGCCCCTTGATGCGCAGCGCCGGCAGTCCGACGAGGAGCGCCGTCAGGGCGCCGGCGATGCCGGCGATGAGGACCGTGACGAAGATGTCGATGTTCCAGCGCTGGACCACGTTGCCGGCGATGATGGCGGCCACGCCGACGATGCCGAACTGGCCGAGGCTGACCTTGCCGGCCCAGCCCGAGAGGACGACCAGGGACACGGCGACCAGGCACCACACCACCGCGGTGGTGGCGAGGCTCTGGGATGAGGGCCCCCATCCGGCCGGCAGGAAGATCGCCAAGCCGGCGGCGAGGGCGGCAAGCCCCCGTCGGGTCCATCGCACCTCGGGCAGGTCCGCCAGCTCGCTGGGCATGCCGCGCACGACCCCGGCCAGGTCGATGGCGAACGACACGTCGTGGGCCCGGGACAGCTTCCCGGACTGCAGGAGGAGGGCGGCGAGGATCACGATCAGGAAGGCGAGCTCCGGCGCGGAGGCCTTGTCGACGTTCCAGCGCACGAGCTGCTCGAGGACGCCGAGGCCCACGCCGGCGGCGAAGGCGATCGGCAGGGACTCCATGCGGGCGATCACCGCTGCGGCCAGCGCCGGTAGCAGCACCGTGATCGGCGCCGTCAACGGGTTCGACGCCGTGCCGGAGAACGGGGCCTCCAGGACGATGGTGAGGGCGGCCAGGCCACCCGCCACGATCCACACGATCGTCTTGAGCCGCTCGATGGGGATGCCCAGCAGCTGGGCCCGCTCCTTGTTCTGCGCCGCCGCCCGTACGGCGACCCCGGCGTCGGTGCGCAGCAGGAACCACGACAGGGCGGCGATGATCGGGGGGACGGCGCACATGATGATGACGTGACCGGCCGTGAAGCGAACCGGCCCGACGTCGAAGCCGAACCGGTAGGGCGTCTCGAACCCGCCGACCAGACCCGTGGAGCCGAAGCGGCCGGGGATGAAGATGGCACCCACGTAGCCGAGGATCTGGGCCAGGCCGATGGTGGCCACGGTGAGGGTGAGCCGGCCGGCGTCCTTGAACCGCCGGATGACGACCACCTCGACGATCCCCCCGACGGCGAGGCCGCCGGCGACGCCCACGGCCATGGCCAGCAGGTAGTTCCACCCGGTCTCCAGGTACAGGTTGACGCCGAGGTTGCCGCCGACCAGGCCCATGGCCCCGTAGGAGAAGTTGATGATGCTGTCCGTGCGGTACAGCAGGATCAGACCCATGGCGAGCAGGGCGGTGACGGTGCCGAACACCGCGCCCTGGAGGATCACCCCGAACGGCGCTCCGTCGGGGAGGGCGAAGCCGAGCAGCGGGAAGCCCACCGCGAAGGCGATGACCCCGAGGGCGACCGAGCGGGCCCGGCTCGAGCCGGTGACCCACTCGGGCAGGCGACCAGCCCGCTCGGCATCGACGTCGGCGCTCATCGGAACACCGGCGGCTGGTCGGCGGCGGGGAGCTCGCCCTTCTTGAAGCGGCGCCCGTCGTAGGCCTCGATGTAGGCGCCCGGGTTGCCGTTCATGGGTGACACCGCCTCCGGGTCCCACCAGATCACCCGGTAGTCCTGGGTCGGGGTGTAGCTGTCGGCGTCGAAGCCCCACGTGCCGAACGGGCCGGTCCCGCCCGGGTAGGCGAACATGCCCTGCTCGAAGGTCTCCGGCGTGAGGTTGGGGCCGGCCATGTGGATGCCGAGGGCCAGCATGTACATCTGGGCGTAGATCGTCTCGACGGCGAAGGCGGGCTCGTCGTCCCGCACGCTCTTGTAGGCGCTGTAGCCGATGCCCGACTCGATGGGCAGGAACGAGCTCAGGTAGCTGACGCCGAAGGCCCGGGACCACTGGTCCTGCTCGTACAGCTGGCCGACGATGTCGATGTCGGAGAACGCCGTGCCGGCCACGACCCACTCGGGGTTGTAGCCCTGCTCGGCGGCCTTGGTGGACAAGAAGATCGGCATGATCGGGTCGCAGCCGCACAGGATCGTCGTGATCCCCTCGCTCTTGAGCTTGGTGATGATGCTGGCCGCCTGGTTCGACATCGAGTCGATGTCGAGCCGGTACGTGACCCGCTGGTCGATCTTGTTGCCGGCCGACTCCGCGATCCGGACCGCATCGTCGATGCAGTCGATGTACCACGGGTTCTCGGGCGAGAACGCCGCCAGCTTGCGAGGCTTGTCCTTCAGGCCCTCGCCGGCGAACACCGCCGGCTTGTTGGCCAGCGTCTGGTTGGCGAACTCACCGACGGACTCGACGATGATGGAGCAGTCGGTGGCGAAGCTCCAGTTGTACGGCCGGCGGTCGACGTGCCACTTCCGGGACAGGTACGGCGTGCCGAACGCGATGACCTTCTTGCGGGCCAGGGCGTCGGCGAAGGGAGCGGACGACGCGTTGATCTCGGCGAAGGAGCCGATCTCCTCGGCCGCCGTGATGGCATCGGCCTCGGCCTCGGCCTGGCCGCCGCCCTGCAGCTCGGCCGTGCCCGAACCCTTGCCGTCGTAGAACTTGATGGCCAGCTTGCGACCGTAGAACTGCATCTTGCTGTTGAAGTACTCGGTCAGGGCGGTGATGGTCCGCTTCACGTCCGCCGGGCCGTCGACGATGTCGGCGCCGGCCAGCGTGGCCAACGTCTGCTGGAAGCCCTTCTCGTTGAGGATGCGGGCCGAGATGATGATCTCCTCGGGCGTGACGCCCTTAGCCGTGGCACCCCCGTTGTCGCCGGAGAACTGGATGCAGGGCGGCGAGTACGGGTCGCCGGGGATCTGCTCGGCCCGGTCGGGGCAGGACTGCCCGGGCACCGGGCCACCTCCGCCGCCGGCCGCCGCCGGATCGGCGGTCCCCGCCTCGCCGGTGGGGGTGGCACCGGCTGCGGTCGGAGTTCCGGGGGTGCCGTCGGCGGTCGCGCCCCGGGCCCCGGTGCTCGAGTCCCCGCCGCCGTCGGCCGACTCGAACCCGTCCGTGGCGCCCAGCCCGCTGGTCGCCACGTCGGTGTCGGAGTAGGTGGAGGGCACGGTGGCCGCCATGAGGGCGAACAGCACGCCCAGGATGGCCACGGGTGCGTAGCCCCGCAGGACCCGGCCCGCGGGACTCGGGAGGTTCGGATTCGGTTGCATCGATGTTGACCCCTGTCTCGGATTCGTGAACAAGCCCGGGCTGCGCCCGGGGGCGAAGGCGCCCTAGGCGGGCAGCGGACGTCGCAGGAGGCGCCGGTAGTCGACGGTGCCCGCGGCCAGGGCGAGCCCGGCGGTGGCGAGGCCGATGGGCAGCAACGGCCCGGCGGGGCCGGACCCGGAGCTCGACGATCGCACGGGTGCGGTCGCCGGGGCGGCCACGTCGTCCGACGACGTCCCGGTCGGTGCCGACGCGGATGCCGGCACCTTGCCGAGCGTCGGGGCGGACCCGGATGCCCCGAGGGACGGTCGGGGCAGGGCACGGCCCGTGCCCATGCCGGCCGTGGACGCCCCACCCCCGGAGAGGTCGAACCCACCGGAACCGGCGCCGAAGGTGAACCGCTCGGCCGGCGCCGCGGTCTGGGCGGTGACGCCGCCGAGCTCGATGTCGAGCCGCGAGCCACCGGCCAGCACGCCGAGGGCCACGTCGCCCAGCAGGAGGACGGCGTCGGCATCCTCGGTGCCGCCTCGGATGGCGTCGACGACCGCGTCGCGCACCGGCTGTGCGGCCTCGACGACCGGTCCGACCAGCTTGCCGACCTCGGATCCGGCCACCCGGATCCGCAGCGGCGTCATCTCGACGAGACCGGCCTCGATCCGGGCGCGAGGCAGGTCGATCTGCAACCCGAGCGGCTTCAGCGCCGGGGCGGCCGCGGCGATGGCGTCGGCCAGTGGCTGCTCGGCGCCCTCCGGTGTGGCGAAGCGCTGACCGGCCACCGTGATCGAGCCGACGGTGAACCGGCCGACCTCCTCGGACGCGCCGCCGCTGCGCTGCACGGCTTCCCACTGGAGGCCCTCCAGCAGCAGTGCACCGTCACCGATGTCGACGCTGCCGATGCGGACCCGGGCGATCGATTCCCGCACGGTGCCGTCGACGACGCCGCTGGACGCCGCGGCGGTACCGCCGGCGATCCGGACGACACCGAGGTCGATCGGGGCGGTTCTGAACGAGGAACGCCCGAACGGGGCCGGACCGGCCGCAGCGTTCAGCTCGGCGGCGGACAGCCCGACGGGCACCTCGGCCGGCGTCCCGAGGCTCGTGGTCTTGCCGTTCTCGGCGCCTTCATCGGTGGATTCGACCTTGAGCGAGGGCAGCTGCTCGCGTACCTCGACCGGGATGGAGTCCTCCAGGGCGGCGAGATCGACCGTACGCACGTCGCCCCGACCCCGAGTGTTCAAGAAGTCGGAGAGGGCCAGTCCGACGGTCGGCGCCAGCGACAGCGAGCCGCGCGACGGGCCGACCCGTAGGTACTTGGCGGCGGCTCGCCCGGACCCGATGCCGGCCGACGCCGGCTCCTGGGCCTGCGCCGGGCTGCCGCCGGCGAGGACGAGCTGTCCGGCCAGACCGAGGAGCGCCACGGCCCCGATCCTGCGGAGGCGCGTCCATCGCGGCACGACCCTTCCGCCTTCTGTTCTCTGTACACCAGGACCATGCCCGGCCCCTCGACCCCTCGTATGCAGCATGGTCTGGTGTTCGCCACACCGTCTCGGTTGTCCTTCTGACCGATGTGACGGGGGTCATCGAGCCGTCGAGGCGTCAGGGCGGAGGGCCGACGATCGCCCCGGCGCAGAAGGTGTGGAGGAACTGGCGCTGCTTCGCGTCGGAGCGGCGACGAGGTCCGTCCACGGAGAGCAGGGACAGGATCATGCGCAGGACGAACTCGGCCGCATCCTCGGCGACCACGTCCTCCCGGAGCTGACCCTCGCGTCGGGCCCGCTCGAAGATGGGGCGGAGGAAGTCGGTGGTGAGCTCGAACAGCGCAGTCGACGCGCCCGCCACCGAGGTGGTGTGGCCGGCCGCCTCGGGGGCGAACAGCAGCGCCAGGTGCTCGTTCTTGCGGACGGCGCCGATGGTGTAGAGGACACCCTCGACGATGGCGTCGGAGAGATCGGACTCCCGCTGCACGCGCCGCTGCAGCGCGTCGAGGAACTCGCTTGCCTCACGCAGCACCACACCGAGGATGATCTCGTCGCGGCCACCGTCGAAGTAGCGGTACACGGTGGCCCGGGAGACGCCGGCCTCCGAGGCGATGTCCTCCAGCGTGGTCTTGGAGACGCCGAAGCGCGAGAAGCAGGCCTCCGCGGCGTCGATGAGCCGGTCTCGGGCCTCGTCGAGGGTCGAGGGAGTGTCGTTGCGCCAGGATTCCCTCACGGAGCGAGCCACGCCGGGAGTATAGGGAGTCGGCCCCGTCGTGAGACGCCTCCTATGTTGTGTCACATGAGCTTCGAAGAGCGCTACGACGAGAAGATCGCCCAGGGGATGCTCGACGCCGGCGCAGCTGCCGGCGGCCTGCCCGCCTACCTCGGCATCACCCACGTCCGGTTCGAGCCCGGACGCTTCTACTGCACGGCGACCGTGAGCCCCGAGCTGCTCACGCCGTTCGGCAACGCGCACGGCGGCGTGACCGCCGCGATCGTCGACCACGTCACCGGGGTGGTCGTGTACCCGCTGATGGAGCGGGGCCAGTGGGCGGCCACCACGGAGATCAAGGTGAACTACCTGGCTCCCCTCAAGGCCGAGACCGTCGACGCCGAGGCCACGGTGGTGGCGATGACGAGGCGCTCGGCGGTGGTCCGCTGCGAGCTGTACCGCCAGGACGAGCAGCGCCGCGTCCTCGCCGCCGCGCAGGCGACGCTCACCATCGTCGACCCCCGCTGAACCCTCCGGTGGTGCCGGCCACGGGCGCGTGCCGTGGCCGGCGGGCTCACTCCGGCGTCGGTGGTGGGCGCCGGTCCGAGTGCAGCTCCACGAGGGCGTCGAAGGCGGCCGCCTTGACCGCCACCACCCCGATGGAGGCGAGGATCCGCGCTCCCGACAGCTCCACGGACTGCTGGTGGAGCAGGTACCGGCGCGCCTCGGCGAGGACCTCCTCGACGGTGGCCCCCTCGAAGGTGAACTCGCCGGTCAGCTCGAGCACGTGGGGCAGGCTGGCGTAGCCGTTGTCCCGCAGCCGGTGCTCGATCTCCAGCGTCTCCCGGACGAGCGGGTCGTCGACGAAGAGATCGGATGGGCCGTCCGGGCCGCCGCTCACCGCCGGATCACCCCTGCGGCGCGGTCGACGTCCGGCCCTCGCCGTCGCGCTTGGCCCGCAGCGCGGCGCCGAGCACGGCCTTGGGCGGCGCTTGGATCTTGGGGCGGCCGCCCAGGGTGCGCTCGCCGGCGACCCCGCCGGACCCGGCCAGCAGCACGTCGAGGTGCGTCTGCCAGTCCCCGGCCCGTCGCCGGAGCTGGGGATCGCGGGCCAGGTCCTGGATCATCATCTCGCCCTCTGCGATCTGCGTGTGCAGGTCGTCGAGCATGAAGCCGAGGATGCGGACCGTGGGGGCGTCGACGATGTCGGACGTGACCTTGCGGTGGAAGGTGTAGGTGGCGAGCAGGTGCGGCACGAGCACGCGGTAGATGCCCACCAGCTTCTCGATCGTCTGCTCGCCGTCCTCGGGTGACGTCAGCTCGTCCATGAACGACACGAACGCCTCGTTCGGCGGCTCGGCCCGGTGCTCGTTCGGTTCCTTCAGCTCCGGGAGCCGGAGGCGCCACAGGTCGGTGTGCCAGGCGTGCTGATAGCAGTGCGGCCCGAGCATCGACTTGACGTCGAGCTCGGGGATGGTCGCAACCCAGCCACCGAGCGCGGCGGACAGGTGCTGCTGGGCCCAGCGGTAGTTGACGATCCGCTCGACCGACTCCTCCACCGTCCACTCGCCGATCAGCCGTCGGCGGTCCCAGTACGGGAACGGCTGTGCGTGGCGCTCGGCGCCGTAGCCGGAGACGACCTCGGTGTCGTGCCCGGTTTCGTCGAGGATGGTCATCGGCCGGTCACCTTGGGCCCGGCGCCGGCGACCTCGGCGATGTCGGCGTCGCTGAAGCCGGCGAGCTTGCGCAGCTCGGCGGCGATGGGCAGGAACGCGGCCTGGTTGGCGCCGTCGTAGGAGCCGCGCAGCCCGCCGAGGCTGAACGCCCGGTCGACCTTGCGCTGGAAGGCCACGACCTTCTTGCGGCGCTCCGGGTCGTCCTCGGTGAGCGCCTTCGACCAGACCTGGCCGAAGCGCACGTGGGTGACCTCGTCGGCGGCCACGTAGTCGACGCTGCGCCAGATGGCCTCGTCCTCGGCCAGCTTGCCGAAGCGGATGGTGTCGTCGAACACGTCGAGCGCGAGGCCCTCGAGGCACCGGTTCACGCCGACGACGCGCTCGGCGGGGTCGTCGGAGCAGCCGAACTCGAACAGGAACAGGTTCTCGGGGAACTCGCCGATCTCGCAGTCGACGTGGTCGAGCAGGGCGGAGTACGTCTCCACGTGACGGGTCTCGTCCCAGCACTGGCGGGCCATGTCGAGCTGGAACTTCCACGGCAGCTCGTCGTCGTCGCAGAAGTCCCAGGCGGAACGCCCGGCGGCCTCGAGGGCCTGCATCTCGCCCATGAAGATCCCGTGCATCTGGGCCTTGATGAACAGCGGCGCCTCCTCGTCGGTGGGACGCACCCGCTTGAAGAACTGCGAGGCGCCGGAGTCGCCCGACTCCATCATCTCCCGCATGTCGTCGTTGGCCATGAGCATCTTCATGGTCTCCTCGACCTGCTCGACCGTCACCTCCTCGGCCATGAGGAAGTCGAGCGGGACGGGCGTGCGCGTGAAGCGCGTGTCCCGCTCCAGCTCGTCAGGGGTCATGAACTTCTTCATGGGGCCTCCTCGGACCTCAGCTCGGGAACCGGCCATGTGTCGAACATGAACGGCTTGTTGGACTCCCGCACCGCGACGGCGCGGGGATCGTCCATGGGGATCACGACGTTGACCGGGCACGGGTCGTAGCACCGACGGCAACCGGGGCACTTCTCGCCGTCGACCACGAACTCGAAGTCGTCGCTCATGAAGATGGCGTCGTACGGGCACACCCGCTCGCAGATGCCGCACTCGATGCAGCCGTCGATGATGACGAACGGTGCCCCGGCCCGCTTCGCGAACGTCCTCCCCATCAGAGACACGATACGAATCCAGTGTGTTGTGTCAAGAGGTCAACCCAGCTCATCGGAGATCTTCGTCAGGAAGCACTTGCCGCCGAACTTCTCCTTGTCCGGGCTCGTGAAGTAGCCGGTGGCGGGCGTGCGGACCGCCTCCTTCTTGCCCGAGTCCCACTTCCACTGGCCGATCCACACCAGCTCGGAGCCGGTCTTGCAGTTCGGCGCCATGGAGATGATGGGCGGGGTGATGCCGGTGTCGAAGTTCTCGACCGAGGCGATCCAGTCCAGGACCCCCTTCTGGGTGATGTTCTGGCCCTGGGCCTTCAGCGCCGCCGTGACCAGCTTGGCCCCGGACCAGTAGCCGATCGTGGCCGGCGACTCGTAGTGGGTGAAGGAGGCGATCTCGGGGTGGTAGCGCTTGATCGCGTTGACGTACTCGTCGTGGGCCGCCGTCTTCTGCCGCGGTGCGCCGGTGGGCTGATCACCCTGGGCACCACCCCAGATGCCCTCGACCCAGGGACCGACCTGCGTGGCCAGGCCACCCACGCTGGTGGGCCAGTTGCCCCAGCCCAGCGTCGGCCGGTACTGCTGGCGTTGCGCCGCCGAGGCGCACAGCACCCACCCGAGGCCCTGGAAGTCCCAGTAGTCGATCTTCAGGTCCTTCATCTTGAGCACGAGGTTCGTGCAGTCGCCGTCGGTGAGGTTGAACGGATCGGTGGAGACCACCTGGGCCCCGGCGTCCTCCCATGCCTGCTTCAGGAACGGCAGGTACTGGCCCACGTCGAGGATCTGCGTGTCGTAGAGCATGCCCACCTTCATGCCTGGCTTGAACGCCCCCTGGTCCTTGAGGCCGGCGATGACCTCCTGGGTCCAGATCAAGGCGTTGCCGACGATGGGGTACACCGTCGGGTACTTCGACGCGAAGGACTTCGGTGTGACGCCGAAGACGACGGTGGGGATCTTGTTGCGGGTGACGTAGTCGGCCACCGGATCGCCGAAGGCGAGGAAGACGCCGGCGACCTTGTCCTGCTCCCACAACCGCCGGACGTTGGCCAGGGTCTGGGATGGGTCGAAGCGGTCGTCGTAGGTGATGAGGCGGAGCTTGCGGCCGTTGATCCCGCCCTGGGAGTTGATGAGCTGGAAGTAGGAGTCGATGGCGCCGAAGGCTTCCTCGCCGAGGAAGCCGGCGATGCCCGAGAGCGGACCGGTGGCCCCGAGGCGGATCTCGGTGTCGGTGACCCCGGGCGAGAGCGGACCCGTGGCCGCGGCCTCGCCGCCACCCCCGTCGACGGCCGCCGCGTCCCCGCTCGCGGCGACACCACCGCCGCCGGCGTCACCGCCGCCGGCGCCACCGTCGACGACGGAGGCATCCCCGCCCCCGGTCCCGTCGAGACCACCCGAGCTGTCGAGCGCGCCGCCGTCGGCGCCCTCCACCGTGCCGTCCGCGGCGGCGAACCCCGAACCGGTCCCCGTCCCGGTCCCCCCGGCGGACACCTGCCCGTCGGTCACCCTGGTGCCACACGCCGCCGCGACGAGCGCGAGCACGAGCAGTGCGGTCATTCTCCTGGTTGTCCTGGACATGGTCCCTCCCCTGTCGGTGCTGCGGTGGTTGAGGTCAGGTCTCGTCGAGACCGCCTACGCGCCGTGCAGCGGCGGCGTCGATCAGGTTGATCCGTTCGCGCCCGGCCACGCCGAGCGATAGCGCTGGACGAGCCAGCGGTTGAACTGGACGTGGCTCTCTTCCTGCCACGAGTAGCGCCCGCGCGGTGCGAAGCGCGAGTTGAGGCCGTACTGGACCTTGGTGGTGGCGTCCTGATCCTGGCGGACGAAGACCTGCACGCCGGCGTCGGAGAGCACGATCTTCTCCTCGAACAGTGGGTCCTCGGTGGCCGACCGGTGGAACAGGTAGCCGATCTCGAGGTCGATCGTCTGCGCGGTCTTGGGTCGCACGAGGAAGAAGAAGCACTGGTCGGGTGCCGTACCGAAGCAGAGCGTCGGCGGGATCAGCGCGAACGTCGACCGACTGCGCTCCTCCTCGGTCAGATCGGGGAACACGGGCATGATCACCCGGTGGGTGGCGTTGAAGCCACCGTCGATGTGGGTGTACCCCGAGGTCCGGAAGATCACGTTCGACCCGTCGTCCCACGGTTCCGGGAACGCCGACAGGTTCGACGGGCAGAAGTCCTGCACGTACTGGTGGAGCCGGTTCGCGTGGTAGCCGTCGTTGAAGTTCTCGAACATCACCTTCCAGTTCCACGGCATGTCCTCCAGGGTGAACGTGCCGGGGCACACGGCGTCCTCGAGGTGGTAGTTCGTGAGGTACTTCGTGTAGCGCTCGAGCGTCGGGGTGAGCGGCGCTGCGTCGGGGTCGAGGTTGACGAACACGAACCCCATCCACTGCTCGACCTGCATCTGCGGGAGACCGAAGTCGCTCTTGTCGAACCCCTCGGTGCGCTCCATCGCCGGCGCGCCGAGCAGGCGGCCGTCCTGGCCGTAGATCCAGTGGTGGTACGGGCACTTGAACGTCGACGAGTTGCCTTCGCCCTGGCAGATCTGCATCGCCCGGTGCTGGCACACCGCCGACAGGCAGCGCACCGCGCCCTCCTTGTCGCGCAGCACGACGAGCGGCTCGCCGGCGATGGTGACGGTGAACCAGTCGCCCGGGTTCGGGATGCGATCGGCTCGGCCGACGCAGAGCCACTCCTTCGCGAACAGCGCGTCGCGTTCGAACGCGAGGACGTCCTCCGAGGTGTAGAGGACCGGTGGGAGCGTCGCGCCGTCGCGACGTCGGTGGTCGACGCGTCGAGCGACGCGAGCAGGTCGGGGGTGAGCGCGGTCACGAGTTCTCCTCCGGGGTTCCGTAGCCGCCGCCGCCGGGCAGCTCGAGGCGGACGACGTCGTCGGGTTGCAGGGTGATGCGGGCCTGGGTGCGCACCGGCTCGCCGTTGACGAGGAAGCCGCCGGCGGCGCCGGGCTCGGCACCGAACACGCCCTGGGGTGGTTCGGCGAGTCGGCTCGTGACGGCGTTGAGCTGCCACGCCCGGGTGGTGTCGACCGAGAACTCGACGACCTGCCCGAGGCCACCGGTCTGGCGACCGCGGCCACCCGAGCCGCGCCGGAGCGACTTCTCGTGGAACCGGATCGGCGCCGAGGCTTCGACGACCTCGATCGGCACCGCCGACACGCCGGTCGGGTACGAGCACGCGTCGAGGCCGGGC
>JBKHVG010000060.1:0-14348 GCA_046570205.1 Acidimicrobiia bacterium | reverse complement strand
GTCCCGCCCGTGTAGAGCATGTACAGGTCGTCGCCGTCGCGGCCGTGGGCGGGCAGGACCCGCTCGGTCGGACGTGACGCGGCGGCCTCGTACGGCGTGGCCCGCGGTGGGCACGGGCCGGAGCCGTCGTCCACCCACAGCCAGGTCTGCACCTTCGGCACCCGCGCCCGGATGGCCTCGATGGTGTCCACGAAGCAGCCGTGGAACACCACGGCGACGGCGTCCGCGTTGTCCCACAGGTAGGCCAGCTCGTCCGCGGTGTAGCGGTAGTTCGTGTTCACCGGCACCAGCGACGCCTTGAAGCAGGCGAAGACGGTCTCCAGGTACTCCGGACAGTTGTACAGGTACTGGGCCACCTTGTCCTGCTTGCCGGCACCCGCGTCGAGCAGCGTGCGGGCGACGCCGTCGGCGCGGCGGTCGGCCTCGCGCCAGGTGACCGTCCGGTCGCCTTGCCGGGCGAAGGGCGCATCGGGCAGGTGGTCGGCCGCAGCCTCCCAGATCTCGGCGAAGTTCCAGCCGGGCATGTCTCCCCCCAAGGGTTCGTGTGTCGGGTCCGTGCTCAGATGCGGCTCGTGCGATCCTGCCAGTACTGATCGCGCAGCTTGCGCTTGTAGAGCTTGCCGGTGGGCAGGCGGGGCAGCTCGTCGAGGAACTCGAAGCGCTTCGGGCACTTGTAGCCGGCGATGTGCTCCCGGGCGAACGACCGCAGCTCGGCTTCGAGCTCGGCCCCCACAGCCACACCGTCGGCCGCCTGCACCGCAGCCATCACCTGCTCGCCCATCTCGTCGTCGGGGATGCCGAAGACCGCCACGTCGGCCACCTTCGGGTGCATGATCAGGCAGTCCTCGATCTCCTGCGGGTAGATGTTCGCGCCCCCGGAGATGATCATGAACGCCTTGCGGTCGGTGAGGAAGAGCCAGCCGTCCTCGTCGAGGTAGCCGACGTCGCCGAGCGTGGTCCAGCCGTGGCCGCCCGGGTCCTTGGAGCTCTCCGTCTTGTCGGGGGCGTTGTGGTACTCGTACGGCGGACCCCCGCCGAAGTAGATGGTCCCGGACTCGCCGGGCGGTTGCTCGTTGCCCTCCTCGTCGAGGATGTGGATGTCGCCGATCAGCGGCTTGCCGACCGTGCCGGGACGGGCGAGCCACTCGTCGGGCTTCACCAGGCAGAACCCGTTCAGCTCGGTGCCGGCGTAGTACTCCCACAGCACCGGGCCCCACCAGTCCATCATCTGCTGCTTGATCTCGACCGGGCACGGGGCCGCGGCGTGCACGGCGACCTTCATGGACGACAGGTCGAAGCCGGACCGCTCCTCCTCGGGGAGCTTCAGCATCCGCACGAACATGGTCGGGACCCACTGGGAGAAGTCGGCCCGGTGCGTCTCGATGAGCCGCAGCGCGTCGACCGGGTCGAACTTCTCCATGATCACCGTCGTGCCCCCCATCGACTGGACGCCGAGGTTGAAGCCGATCGGAGCGGAGTGGTACAGCGGCGCAGGGGAGAGGTACACCGTGTCGGCGGTCGCCCCGAACACCCCGCCGAGGAGGCCGGCGATGAGCATGCCCTCGTCGACCCGCTTGCCCGAGAGGGGGCGCTTGATGCCCTTGGGGCGCCCGGTGGTGCCCGAGGAGTAGAGCATCATCTCGCCCGCCGGTTCCTCCTCGAGACGCTCGGTGGGCATGGCGGCCGTGGCGTCCGCGTAGGGCTCGAACCCGGAACGGGCGTCGCCGATGATGAGCGGCAGCGTGACGCCGGTGGCCTCGGCCAGCGCCTCGGCGGCCACGTCGGCCTTGGCCGAGGTGGTGACCAGCGACCGGCTCCCGGAGTCGTCGAGGATGTAGGCGACCTCCTCGGCCGACAGGTAGCTGTTGATCGTCGTGATGTAGAGCCCGGATCGCAGGGCGGCCCACATCACCTCGAGGAAGTGCGGCTGGTTCTCGCTGAAGATGGCGACGTGGTCGCCGGGCTGCAGGCCGTGGTCGCGCCACAGGTGGGCGAGCTGGTTCGACCGCTCGTCGAGCTGGCGGTAGGTGACGACCTCGCCGCTACCCCCCATGATCAGGGCCGGCTTGTCCGGCGTGTTCTCGGCGTGGACTCCTGGGTACACGTTCCCCCCTTGGATCGTGGTGGCGTTCCGACCCTGCGGGTCAGTCGCCAGTGGTTCGGAAGACCGGCAGGTGCCGGCCATCGGACAGCGCCACCGACCAGTCGACGCGCACCGGCTGGTCGCAGCGCAGCGAGCCGTCGGCGGCGCCGACGATGTTGGTGGCCATGCGGATGCCCTCGTCCAGGTCGACCAGGGCGATGACGTAGGGCACCTCGTCGCCCATCATCGGGTTGCCCGGCTTGTGCATGACGTTGAACGAGTAGATCGTGCCGGTGCCGGCGAGGGGCACCCAGCGGAGGTCGGCGCCGAGGCACCCCGGACACGCCTCACGCGGGTACCACACGAAGCGGTCGCAGGCATCGCAGCGCTGGGCGACGAGCTCCTGGCGCCGGGTGGCGTCCCAGAACGGCTCGGCGAGGGCGGTGACGGGGGGTTCGATGCGGGGCATTGGGCTCCTACCGGGTCGCCTCGGTGCCGAGGACGATGGTGGACGTGCACGACAGGACCCCGCCGCAGCCGTTGGCGAGCGCGATCTCTGCGCCAGCGACCTGGCGGTCGCCGCCCTCGCCACGGAGCTGGCGGACGGCCTCGACGAGGATGAACATGCCGTACATGCCGGGGTGGGTGTAGGAGAGGCCACCGCCGTTGGTGTTGGTGGGCAACGCGCCCCCCGGCCCCAGCCGGCCGTCGGCCACGAAGGCCCCGCCCTCGCCCTTGGCGCAGAAACCGAGGTCCTCCAGCGTCATCAGCGCGGTGATGGTGAACGAGTCGTAGAGCTCGACGACGTCGACGTCGTCGTGGGTGATGCCGGCCATGGCCATCGCCTGGGGACCGGACACCGCGGCGCCGGTGGTGGTGACGTCGCCCATCTGGCTGATCGACATGCCGTGGGTGTGGGCGGTGCCGGCGCCGAGCACGTACACGGGCGGGCGGGCGAGGTCCCGGGCCCGCTCGGCGCTGGTGACGACCAGGGCGCCGGCGCCGTCGGTCACGAGGCAGCAGTCGAGCTTGTGCAGCGGCGCGGCGACCAGCGGGGAGGCGAGCACGTCGTCGATGGTGATGGGGTCCTGGTGGTACGCGTTGGGGTTCTTGACCGCCCACTCCCGGAAGGACACCGCGATCTGGGCCAGCTGCTCGCTGGTGGTGCCGAAGTCGTGCATGTGCCGCTGGGCGGCGAGGCTGTAGCTGGCCGCCGGGAGGCCCAACCCGTAGGGGAGGTCCCACTGGAACAGTGCGGAGTCCTGGCCGCCCATGGCCCCACCGCCGCCGGCGAAGGGGTTGGCACCGCTGCGAGGCGTGGCCGCGTAGACGATGACGGCCACCTCGCAGAGCCCGGCGGCGATGGCGGCCGCGGCGTGCTCGACGTGGACCTCGAAGCTCGAACCGCCGGTCATCGTCGAGTCGGTGAAGCGGCCCCGCACACCGAGGCGCTCGCCCAGCTCCAGCGACGCCATCATGCCGTTGGTGGACATGACGCAGTCCACGTCGCCGATGGTCAGCCCGGCGTCGTCGAGCGCGGCGCGGATGACCTCGACCTCGAGCTGGGCGTCGGTGCGGCCGAGGCGCCCGTCGGGTGACACGGCATCGACGGCGCCCACGATGGCGGCAGCACCTCGCAGCGGGTTGGGCACTGGGTCCTCCTGGTCGACGGCCGGCCGGAACGGCGGAACATAACACGCGCCTTGTCAACGTCGGCCGCCCCCTCCCGGTGCCCGGCGCTTTTCGCCGTCGTCCGGCGGCGGCGGTACGGTTTCGACGATTTGTCTCACGGGCGAGGGAGGGCATGTGTCGCGGCTGGGCCGGTGGTGCTTCCGGAGGCGTCGATCGGTGGTCGGGGTGTGGCTCGTCGCCATCGTGGCGCTCGGGGTGAGCGCGCAGCTCTACGGCGCCGACTTCCGCAACGACTTCCGGGTCGCGGACGCCGAATCGCAGCGGGCGCTCGACATGCTCCAGGAGCGGTTCCCGGAGTTCTCGGGCGACCCGTTGGCGCTCGCCGTCCGGGCCGAGGCCACCGTTGACGACCCCGGCGTCCGGGCGTCGCTCGACGGGTTCTTCGCCGAGGTCGCCTCGCTCGACGGTGTGGAGGAGGTGGTCTCGCCCTTCCAGGGCCTGGCGCCGGTGTCGTTGGACCGCCGCAGCGCCATCGCGCAGGTGCGGCTCAGGGAGTTCGGTCCCGAGGTCGACCCCGAACTGGTCCGGGGCATCATCGAGCGGGCCGAGGAGGTGTCGCAGGAGCCGGGACTGCAGGTCGACGTGGGTGGTCCCACGGCCATGTTCGCCGAGCTCGAGCCGCCCGGGGAGCGCGAGGCGGCCGGCGTGCTCGTCGCCCTCGTCATCCTCGTGGTCACCTTCGGGTCGCTGCTGGCGGCCGGCCTGCCCGTCGCCGTGGCCCTCGGCGGCCTCGGCGTCGGCATGGGCCTGGTCTTCCTGCTCACGCGCGTGCTCGAGGTGTTCACGTTCGCACCGGCCATGGCGGCCATGATCGGCCTCGGCGTCGGCATCGACTACGCGCTGTTCATCGTGACCCGCTACCGCCAGGAGCTGGCCTCGGGCGCCGCTCCCGAGGTGGCCACGGGTCTGGCCATCGGCACGGCTGGCAAGGCCGTCGTGTTCGCCGGCGTGACGGTCGTCATCTCGCTGCTCGGCATGGTGCTCATGGGCGTGTCGATGGTCGTGGGCATGGCGGTCAGCGCCGCACTGGTCGTGACGTGCACCGTGCTCACCGCCATCACGCTGCTGCCCGCCGTCCTCGGCTTCATCGGCCCGTCCATCGACCGTTTCTCCGTGCGGTCGCGACCAGCCGCAGAGGGCGCAGTGGGAGCCGGCCGGTGGTACCGGTGGAGCCGCACCGTGCAGGCCCACCCGTGGCCGGCGATGGTCGGGGCGCTCGTCGTGCTGCTGGGCCTGGCGTCACCGGTGCTCGGCATGGAGCTCGGGGGCCCGCACTTCGGCGGCGGGCCGGAGACCCACAGCAGCCGTCGGGCCTACGATTCGATCACCGAGGGCTTCGGCGAGGGCTTCAACGGCCCGCTCATCGTGGTGGCCGAGGCCCCTGCCGGTCGGGCGGCCCCCGGCGAGGTCCTCGACCAGCTCGCGTCCCGGCTCGCCGGCACCGAGGGAGTGGCGATCGTCGCGCCGGCCGTGGGCAATGAGGCCGGCGACACCGCGGCCATCGTCGTCGTGCCCGAGTCGGCGCCGCACGCCACCGAGACCCAGGCGCTGGTCGAGCGGATCCGGGACGACGTCGTGCCCCAGGTGGTCGGCGGCTCGGACGTGCGGGTCTCCGTCACGGGAGTGACCGCGCTGTTCGCCGACATGGCGTCGCTCTTCGACCGGCGCCTCCCCCTGTTCATCGCCGTCGTCATCGCCCTGTCGTTCCTGCTGCTCATGGCGGTGTTCCGCTCGCTGCTCGTGCCCCTGAAGGCCGCGATCATGAACCTGCTGTCCATCGGCGCCGCCTACGGCGTGGTGGTCGCCGTGTTCCAGTGGGGTTGGGGGGCCGACCTGATCGGCGTCGATCGACCGGCACCGATCATGGCCTTCATCCCGATGATGCTCTTCGCCATCCTGTTCGGACTGTCCATGGACTACGAGGTCTTCCTGCTGTCGCGCATCCGCGAGGAGTACGACCGCAGCGGTGACAACGCCACCGCAGTGGCCGACGGGCTCGCCGCCACCGCCCGGGTCATCACCGCCGCCGCCGCCATCATGGTGATCATCTTCTCGTCGTTCGTGCTCGGCGACGACCCGTTCGTGAAGATGTTCGGCCTCGGACTGGCGGTCGCCGTCTTCGTCGACGCCACGGTGGTCCGGATGGTGCTCGTGCCGGCCACGATGGAGCTGCTCGGTGAGGCGAACTGGTGGCTCCCGCGCTGGCTCGACCGTCGCCTGCCTCGTCTGGACCTGGAGGGTCCGGCCCCCCAGGTGGCCGTCCCGGCGGCCGGCGGTGGCCCGTCGGCCTGACCGGGTGGGACCGCGCCCGTTGGCGTTCTGGGCCGCGTCGCACGCACCGGAGTCGTGGTCCGCGGCCCAGAACGCCGAGCCGGGTGGCTACCCGACGGTTGCGGGGAGCGCCATGCCCTTGGCGGCGTGGGGGACCCCGTCGGTCGGATCGGGGATCTGGCAGATCATGAGGTAGTCGCCCGCCTCGGCGTCCTCCATCACCAGCAGCTGGGATGCGCCGGGCATGAGTGCCTGCATGCCGCCCACACCGGAGAACGGCGGCGGCCCCGAGGCTCCCGACTCGAAGTAGGCACCGACGTCCTGGGCCGTCTTGCCCTCGGCCAGGCGCAGGAGGGTCATCTCGTGCGCCTGCGCATCGGAGGCGTTCACGACCTCCACGATCCCCGAGGCCGGCAGCTCGTCGGCATCGAAGCCGAAGTCGACGAGGTTGACGGTGGTGTCGGGCTCCGGCAGCTCGGCCACATCGCCGTCGGCCGGGCCGACCTCGAAGGCCTCGACCATCCCCTTGGCCAGGTGCGGGACGCCGTCGGGCCCCTCGATGAAGCACAGCATCACGTAGGTGCCCTCCTCGAGATCGACCAGCGCATCGGCCGTGGACTCCGACCCGGGATCCACCACGCTCGTGCCCCCGGCGAAGGAACCGATCTGCAGCAGTGCTCCGGGGTCGCCGGTGGCGAGCGCAGCACCGACGTCGTCCATGGTCACGCCGTCGTTCAGCTTGAGCAGCTGCACGTGGTGGGGCTCCATGTCCTCGTTCACCAGGTTGAGCTGGGCCGGTCCCGCGGTGACCCCCTCGAGGGGCTCGAACCGGTGCGTCATGGCCCCGTCCTCACCCTCCTCGCCCGTGGCCACGATGTCGAGCACCCGGATGGAGGCAGCCTCGGCCTCCGGTTCCTCACCGCCCGTGCTGTCCTCTGTCTCCTCCGCGCTGCTGTCACCGGAGCTGGCGGTGCCTTCCTCGGCGGCGTCATCGTCCCCGCACGCCGCCACCACCAGGCTCATGCCCAGCAGCACGCCAAGCAGGGCGCGCCAGCGGCGCGCCCGATCTGATCCAGTCATGTTGCCCTCCCTGCCGCCGAGGTCGGTCCCCGACGTCCGCCGCGGAACGTACCACCGCGCTGGCAGGTGGGGTCGGGAGAGCGACCCGCCGTGGCCACCGGTGGCACCTCGGTGAACCGGGCGCGACGGGGCGGTGGCTGCTCGGCGAACGCGGCGGTCGGGGGCAGGAACGCGGGAGGGTCGGGCCGAAGGGTGACCCCGACCGCACCGCACCACACGGAAGGCCCGTGATGTCCGCACCACCCCTCGCCCGCCGAGACTTCCTGCGCCGAGCCGCCGTCACCGGTGGTGGCGGCATCGCCCTGCTCGGCGGGTGGCAGGCCCGCCGGGCCCACGCCGCCCCCGACGAGACCCTGGCCCCGTTCCTGCACGGGGTGGCCAGCGGCGACCCCCTCGCCGACCGGGTCGTCATCTGGACCCGGGTCACGCCCGCCCGCCCGGGCGATGTCATCCCCGTCACCTGGCGGGTGGCCACCGACCCCGATCTGTCCAAGGTGGTCGCCCAGGGCCAGACGAAGGCCGGTTCGAACCGGGACTGGTGCGTCAAGGTCGACGTCACCGGTCTGCGCCCCGGCACCACCTACTACTACGGGTTCACCAGCGGGGGTCGCGCCTCGATCACCGGGCGGACCAGGACGGCGCCGGCCGGTGCCGTCGATCGGCTGCGCTTCGCCGTGGTGTCGTGCTCGAACTACCCGGAGGGCTACTTCAACGCCTACCGGAACATCGCCGGCCGCCACGACCTCGACGCCGTCGTCCACCTCGGTGACTACGTCTACGAGTACGGCGAGGCGGGTGAGCTGGGCCGGGCCGCCGACCCGCCCCACGAGATGGTCACCCTCGACGACTACCGCACCCGGTACGCCCAGTACCGCCTCGACCCCGACCTGCGAGCCGCCCACCAGCAGCACCCGTTCATCACCGTCTGGGACGACCACGAGAGCACCAACAACTCCTGGTACGGCGGCGCCGACAACCATGACCCCGGTGAGGGCGAGTGGTTCGAGCGCAAGGCCATCGCCGCCCGCGTCTACGACGAGTGGATGCCGATCCGGCTGCCCGATCCCGCTGATCCGCTCAAGATCTGGCGGCACCTGCCCTACGGCGACCTGGCCGACCTGGTGATGCTCGACACCAGGCTGTGGGGGCGGGACCAGCAGCCGGTGATGTTCGACGGCACCACCGACGACCCGGCCCGGACGATGCTGGGGTTCGACCAGGAGGCGTGGCTCACCGAGCGGCTCGCCGCCTCCAAGGAGCGGGGCGCGGCCTGGCGGGTGCTGGGCCAGCAGGTCATGTTCGCCCCGCTCAACCTGGCACCGCTGCCCGACCTGCCGGCGCTGAACCTGCTGCGACTGCCGAGCGAGGGCCTGGCCCTCAACCCGGACCAGTGGGACGGCTACAACGCCAACCGCCAGCGGGTGATCGACGTGCTGCGGGGCGCCAACCGGGCCGGTCGCATGGACGACGTGGTGGTGCTGACCGGCGACATCCACACGTCGTGGGCCAACGACGTGCCCGACTCCGCCTTCCCCGTCACCGGCTACGTGCCGGGCCTGGGGCGCGGCTCGATGGCCGTGGAGTTCGTCACGCCGTCGGTCACCTCGGCCAACGTCGACGACGCCACCGGCATCCCGTCCACGCCCATCGAGCTGGCCGCCAAGGTCGCCAACCCCCACGTGCGCTGGGTCGACCTCGACGCCAACGGCTACCTCGTCCTCACCCTCACACCGGAGTCGGCCCAGTCGGACTGGTTCCACCTGGCCACCGTCACCGAGCCCTCGACGGAGGAGCGCTTCGCCGCCGGCTGGGCGACGAGGCGGGGCGACAACCACCTGTCCGAAGCGGGCGGTCCGGCTCCGGGAGGCACGGCGGCCGCCCCGGCTCCGACCACGGAGGCTTCGTCGCTGGAGGTCTCGGCCTCCGGGCTCGGACCGGTCCTGCCCCTGGCCGCGGCGGCGGGCGCCATCGCCCTGCGCCGGCGCCGCGACGAGGAGGCGCAGCCGTGATGGACCGTCGAGGCTTCCTCCGCACCGGCGCGGCGGCCGGCGCAGCCGCGGCGCTCGGCCCCGCCTTCTGGCGCGCCGCCTACGCCGGCACGGCGGAGCCGGGTGCGGGCCCGTACGGCCCGCCCGTCGGTCCCGACGAGAACGGGCTGTGGCTGCCCGAAGGGTTCCGTTCCCGGGTCATCGCCCGCAGCGGCCTGCCGGTCCCCGGCACCGCCTACCTGTGGCCCATCTTCCCCGACGGGGCCGCCACCTTCCCGGCCCCCGACGGCGGCTGGTGGTACGTGGTCAACAGCGAGGTGCCCGCCCGCCTCGGCGGGGCCAGCGCGATCAAGTTCGGCGCCTACGGCGTCATCGAGGACGCCTACCGCATCCTGGCCGGGACCTCCGGCAACTGCGCCGGCGGGCCCACCCCGTGGGGCACGTGGCTGTCGTGCGAGGAGGCGCAGGCAACCTCGAACCTCGGTGAGGGCCAGGTCTGGGAGTGCGACCCCACCCGGCCGAGCCAGGGTGTCGTCCGCCCGGCGATGGGCGCGTTCAACCACGAGGCCGTCGCCGTCGACCCGGTGGGGGAGCGGCTGTACCTCACCGAGGACCGCCCCGACGGGCGCCTCTACCGGTTCACGCCCGCCGCGTACCCCGACCTGTCCGCCGGCCTCCTCGAGGTCGCCGTGGTGGCCGGGGCCCAGGTCTCCTGGCTCCCGGTGCCGGACCCGTCGGCCTCGTCCCAGACCACGAGGACACAGGTGCCGCGGAGCACCGCGTTCAACGGAGGCGAGGGCTGCTGGTACGACGCGGGCATCGTCTACTTCACCACCAAGGGCGACAACCGGGTCTGGTCGCTCCACGTGGCCGACGACCGCCTCGAGATCATCTACGACGCGGCCACCGCCGGCCCGACCGCCCCCCTCACCGGGGTGGACAACGTGGTCGTCTCGAAGTCCGGTGACCTGTACGTCGCCGAGGACGGCGGGAACATGGAGATCTGCCTGATCACCCCGGGCCCGAACCGGACGGTGGCGCCGTTCCTCCACTACGAGGGCAACGACTCCTCCGAGCTCACCGGTCCGGTGTTCGACCCGAGCGGCACCCGCCTGTACTTCAGCTCGCAGCGGGGGCCGGCCCCGGTCGGCACCGGCATCACGTTCGAGGTGACCGGCCCGTTCCGCAGCCGCGGGCGTGGAGCCTCCAAGCGCACGCGCTGAGGCGTCAACCGCCTCGGGCGGCGAGGGCGACCCGGGCCAGGCGCCTCTCCGCAGCCAGGCCGTCGGCGAGGGGGAGGTCGTGCGCGGCCCGCAGGGCCTGCTTCGCCCTGCGGGCGACCCGAGGATGGAGCGCGGCGAGCTGTCTGGCGACCCCGAGCGCCTCGGCTTCCAGCACGTCAGCGTCGACCACCCGGTGCACGATGCCCCGGCGCTCGGCGTCGTCGATGTCGATGGTCTCACCGAGCAGCACGTGGGCGGTGGCGGCAGGGGCACCGAGGAGACGGCCCAGGCTCTGGGTGCCGGCGGCTGCCGGCAGCATGCCGAGGGTGGTCTCGGGAAGGCCGATGCGGGTGTCGGCGGCGGCGAGGCGCAGGTCGCACAGCAGGGCCATCTCGATGCCGGCGCCGAGCGCGTAGCCGTGCAGGGCCACGATGCTGGGCTGGGGCAGGTACCACAGGTGCATCCACGGGTCCCGGTCCCAGCGCACCCGGCGGGCCTCGAACACGCTGCCGGTGTTGCCGAACTCGGACAGGTCGGCGCCGGCGGAGAAGTGGCGGCCCTCGGCCCGGAGGAGCAGCACGCGGGCGTGGGGTGCGTCGCGCACGGCGCAGAAGGCGTCGATCAGCTCGTCGCGTGTCGCGACGTCGACCACGTTGAGCTTCTCCGGTCGCGACAGCGTGACGGTGGCGACGCCGTCGTCGGCGAAGTCGAGGTCGACGCCGCTCATCGGCCCAGTCCCGCCAGCGCCGCTTCGAGCGGGACGACGAGGTGCCGGCCGCGCAGCCTCATGGCCAGGGCCGTGCAGACGGCGGCGAACGCGGCCAGGCCGCCGAGGGGGTCCGGGTACGTGACCGCCGGCGCCCACGCCCGGCCGTCATCGCCGACGCCGAGCCCGGACGCGGCGTGGACGCCGGTGCCGTAGGCCACCCAGTCCCGCTCGACCGAGTCGGCCGCGAACGCCGGCATGGACACGAGCAGCACGTCCGGGTTCACGGCGAGCAGCGTGGGCAGGTCGAGGCCGAGGTTGGGCAGCACCCGGGGCGAGAAGGACTCGACCACGACGTCGGCGTCGGCGACCAGGTCGAGGAACGCCCGCCGGGCCGTGTCCTGTCGCAGGTCGAGGTCGTGGCGGCGCTTGCCGGCGGCGAGGACCTCGAACATGGCCGGTGTGCCGCGCAGGCCGTCGGGGCGGCACGCGGCCTCCACGGTGTCGACGGCGGCCCCGGCGGCGGCGAGCAGGTTGGTGGCGAGCGGGCCGGCCCACATGGAGGTGAGGTCGACGACCCGGGTGCCGACGATTGGTCGGGCCAGGTCGACCACCGGCAGGCCGGGACAGCGGGTGCGTCGGGGCGACGCACGGTACGGCGTGACGGGCAGGCGCCACTCCTGGGCCCGGCGGGCCACCTCCTCGGGATCGTGGGGGCCGGGTCCGAGCACGGCGAGGAGTCGTTCGAAGGCCTCGGCGTCGCCTTCGCCGCCGAGGTCGGCGCACACCCATCCCGCACCGACGTCCACGGGCGCCGAGGGTGCGGCGGCGCCGCAGCGCCGGCCGAGCGTGAGGTGGCGGGCGACCTCCTCGTCGGACGCCGAGGCCGGCTCACCCAGCGCACGGCGGGCGGCGGCAAGGAGCTGCCGGCCGCGTGCCACCGTGCCCGCGGGCACGCCCGGCACGGCGGTGCTCACCGGCCGTGGAACACGGGTCGGCGCTTGGCGAAGAACGCGGCGAGCCCCTCGGCCCGGTCTTCCGACACCGACAGCAGGTGGTTCAGCTCCGCCTCGAGCCGGAAGCCCTCGTTCATCGGCAGCTCCACGCCATGGGCCATGGCCTCCTTGCCGAGCTCCAGGGCGAGCGGTCCGGCCGCGAGCAGCCCGTCGAGCGTGGCCGCCACCACGTCGTCGAGCTCGCCGACCCGGTGCACCAGGGCCCGGGCTTGCGCTTCGGTGGCGTCGAGTCGCTCGCCGAGGAGGACCATCGCCGTGGCCGTAGCCGAACCCACGGTGCGGGGCAGGCGCTGCGTGCCGCCCCACGAGCACAGCGATCCGTTGACCACCGTGTCCAGGCAGAACGACGCGTCCGGTGCGGCGACGCGGATATCAGCGGCCAGCGCCAGCTCCAGGCCGACGCCGTCGCAGCGGCCGCGCACCGCGGCCACCACCGGCGCCCGGATGGCGGCCAGCGCCTGAGCCGGGTCAGGCGACACCGCCAGCGGCTCGAGGTCGTCCCCGGCACCCGGGCAGAAGTCGGCGCCGGCGGAGTCGACGACCACGACGCGCACGTCACGGTCCTCGCGCAGCGCTTCGGCGACGTCGCGCAGCTCGGCCGCCTCGACGGCACCGAGCGGCTCACCGGACAGGTGGACGTGGCGCACCGGCCCGGCGGACTCGACGGCGATGCGGTGCGGCGCCACGTCGGGGGCCGCCTCAGTCGGCGGAGCCGGTCTTCTTCGGCTCGAGCATGGGCATGTCGGCGCCGCAGCACGACAGCGTCGTGTCCGCGGGCTTGGTCACGAGGACCTCGGTGCTGCAGCTGTCGCAGCGGTAGCGCTTTCCGACCTGGATCGCCATCGTCATCCCCTACTTCGGTTGCATCGGCTGCCCGTGGCAGCTGACCGTTCCCGCGCCGCCCTTGGTGACGACGACCTCGGCGCCGCACTCCTCGCAGCGGACCCGCTTACCAGCTTCGTTGGCCACGAACGCATCCCCCGTGCTCGTCCCGTCTCCTGTGCGGGCGACTCTAGCCATGCCCGCCCATGCGGGAGGTCGACGGTCGCCGACGCGGCAGCGCCTACTCGTTCAGGAGGCGACGGACCTCGCCCACCGACGCGGCGAGCTCGTCGGGGTTGCCGCCGTGGGCGATGAGGTTGAAGGTCGAGCAGCCGGCGTCCACGTAGGGCTGGAGGTACTCGGCGACCTGGGCCGGGGTCCCGGTGGGCGTGTACCGGGCGAAGGCGTCGAACGACGTCTGGTACACGCCCTCCATGACCGGCGCGACCATGAGCCGGCCCACCTCGGGGTCCTCGCCGAACCCGCACCACAGCTGCATGGCGTGGTGCCAGTCGACCTCGCCCCGCCCCTCCGCCTCGGCGATGGCGGCCGTCTCCTCGACCACCGACGCGTACCGTGCCGGCGACACCCAGATGCCGAGCCAGCCGTCGCCGAGGCGCCCCGTGCGCCGGACGGCCGCCGATGACCGACCGCCGATCACGATGGGGATCGGCTCGGCGGGCGTCGGGCGGATCCGGACCTCGGTCAGGTCGAAGAACTCGCCGTGGAAGGTGACGGACTCGCCGGCCAGGAGCAGGCGCAGCACGACGAGGCACTCGTCCATGCGCCGGCCCCGGGTCGCGGGCTCGACGCCGCAGGCCTCGACCTCGTGGCGATCCTCCCCGCCGACCCCGACCCCGAACGTCAACCGGCCGGGGGCGAAGGCGGCGATGTCCGACAGCTGGCGGGCGACGAGCACCGGGTGGCGCAGGGGAAGGAGGTAGACGCCGGTGAACACGGGCAGGACCTCGTCCATGGACAGGATCGACGTGGCGTTCACCAGCCCGTCGAAGCCGATGCCGGTGAAGAAGCTGACGTGGTCGCCCACCATGGCGTGGTCGACGCCATGCCGGCGGGCGGCCTCGACCCCGGCCCGCTTCTCCGCGACCGACGCCCCACCGGTCAGCCCCATCCCCACACGAACCGTCATCCGACGACCTCCTCCCCACTGGTCCGGCGTGGCCGCCGGTGGAGGGGGACCGTAGCGCTGGGAGCAGTACGGGTGAGGAGGTGGTCCGGCCGAGAGTTCCTGTCGTACCCCCTGAGGAGAATGGCGTCATGGCCGGTTCCGCCACCTTCGCCCGAGACGCCGATGCGGCGACCGTGGCGCGGGAGCGGCTCGACCGCGTTGCGGAGTCTGCAGCAGCCGCCGAGGCGGCGCACCGGCGGCTGCTCGCCGACCTGCTCGACCTGTGGCCGACCTCGGCGTGGATCGCCGCTGGTGCCACGTCGGCGAAGCGGTGGCTC
>JBKHVG010000059.1:0-14957 GCA_046570205.1 Acidimicrobiia bacterium | reverse complement strand
CGCCGCCGCCGAGGAACCACGAGCTGTTGAAGAAGAGCCCACCGAAGAGGAAGCACCAGAACGAGAAGGCGTTCAGGCGGGGGAACGCGACGTCGCGGGCCCCGATCTGCAGCGGGATCAGGTAGTTCATGAACGCCGAGCCGATGGGCATGACGACGAGGAAGATCATCGTCACGCCGTGCATCGTGAACAGCTGGTTGTAAAGGTCGGCCGAGACGATCTCCTGCTCCGGCGCCGCCAGCTGCGTGCGGATGATCAGGGCCTCGATGCCGCCGATGAGGAAGAAGAACAGCGCGGCGGCGCCGTACATGATGCCGATGCGCTTGTGGTCGACGGTGAAGAGCCACGACCGCCAGCCGGTGTCGCCCTGGGGCCGGCGGAAGACGCCGAGGGCGTCGTCAGGAGACGCATGGCTGGGGCCAGCCTTGAGGGCAAGGCGGTCGGTCTCGGTGTTCGGTCGTTCGACGATGGCCATGGCTGCTCACTCGGGCCGGGGAGACTCAACTCCGCTGGATTTCGACGTGTGGGACATTCCGCCACCGCCAACGTCGTACACACTGTCTCACCAGCGACCGGAGGTGCCAGGCGGCCCTCACCCCGAAGACGGTCCGGGACTGCTCGCGGCTGCCCCGGGTGTCGGGACCATCCGCTCAGCCGGTCTTCCCGTCGTACCCCATCGAACGACAGTGGCCGCACGACTCAGGTGCTGCTCTATCGGTGAGCGGCGGCGAGGCTGTCAGCGGCGCCCCGATCAGTACCGACGGAGGTGCCGTCGACTGCCGGGGCGGTCTCTCGTCGGCCGGAGCGGATGCCGTTGGCGATGACGAAGACTTCGGCGATGTCGTGGGTGGCGACGGCGGTGGCGAGGCCGAGCACGCCGGTGGCGGCGAGGGGGATGAGGATGGCGATGCCTGAGGCCGGACATGATCAGGTTCTGGCGCGTGAAAGCAGACCGACGGCGAGCTGCCGCTAGGCTACGACACGACGTCGTAGCAAACTGGAGCGAGGAGCCGGTCAGATGAGTCGCAGGAAGGTCACGTCCGGACGAGTGACACCCAGGGGCGCCCAACCGGGCGCGCCGAAACAACATCGCGGCGGCCCTTCCGCTCCCCGGCCGCTGACGCGGGGACGGGAGGCGTCCGCCCGGTACTCGCCGCCTGCGAACGACTACACGGTTCGTCCTCGGTGGCACCGGGTCGCCGGCTGGCTCGGCGTCGGGTTCGGCGCACTCATCGCAATCGTGAACGACGCTATGTTGCTCGGCGAGGACCTGGTCTTGCTGCCCTTCGGCCACTCGGAGCTGTACCTCTTCCTCGGTGTCCTCGTCGCAGGGTGGTCGACCCGATTCCTCGGCCTGTTCGACCGCGACACCGTCTACGTCTGATGGGTCACCTCCTCTGTGCCCGGCGCGGTGCGTCGCCAGTGGGTACCGCGAGCCCCGAGAAGGACCAACTCGAGTTGATGCAGAGCCCGGCGCGAGTTGCCCCCACCCGCTTCCCCGATCAGATGAAGCGTGCCGCCGCAGCAACGCCAGCGAGGTGATCGGTGTCACCGTCGAAGCAGAGCGTGCGGCGACTGCGAACCGCAGCACAACCGACACGGACCACAGATCTGAGCACCTCGGTGTCAAGCCGGCGGCGGTGGCCCAGGCACGTGTTCGTCGCTTGCGCCGCCCTCGTCATCGGATCCCTCTTCTGGTGGGCACGGCTGGATTGGGACGCAGAGATGCGCCTGTGGAAGGCGGTGGGCGACACCGCATATGTGCTGTTGCTCGCAACCATGGCCGTTGGCCCGCTCGCTCGGCTCGCTCGCCCGGCGCGGTCCTGGCTCCGCTGGCGTCGCCAGCTCGGCATCTGGTTCGCGCTCACGGCCACGTTGCACGCCGTGCTCGTCCTCAACGGCTGGGCGCGCTGGGGGCTACGCCGCTTCCTCGGCTACGAGTTCGTCCCCCAGCTCGGGCGTGAGGTGCGACTGGAACCAGGATTCGGACTCGCCAACCTGGTCGGCGCAGCCGCCTTGGTCCTCGGGCTCATTCTCGCTGCAACGTCGTCGGATCGTGCGCTGCGAGCGCTGGGCCGGCCTGCGTGGACGTGGCTCCACCGACTTGCCCAGACCGTGCTGATCCTCTCCGTGCTCCACGGCGCCTACTTCCTGTTCATTCACTACACCGAGTCGTTCCACAAGGTGCCTCCCCCCCTGGACTGGTTCCGGATGCCGTTCCTCCTGGCCGGCCTGGCTGTCATCGCTCTCGAAGTCGTGGCTTTCGGGCAAGCCGCGTCGCGCCCGCCGGTGGACTCGCCGATCCGGGAAGGACGACCAGGTTCCCGGTGACCCCGACTCGGACGGCACCGGGCGGCGCTGCCACCACCTGCACCCTCCCGATCGCAGCGTTGTGCGCGGCCGGAAACCGCCCCGAGGTGCCAAGTTGCGTCACTCGCGGTGCTGGGGCCGCTACGACACCACCGTCAGGCACCACCGCTCGGGGGATGGCGTCAGCCATGGGCGATCTGGCGGCGTGTCGCAGGGGGGCTCCGGTGGTGGGGCGTCAGACGACACGAGAGTGACGGCGAGGACGACACCGCCACCAATGAGCCACGGGTGATCGATCTCCTGTTCTCGGCCCGCGGTTTCCCAGCGTTGGTACGTTCGTCGGCGGTCGGCACGGGTGCTCCTCTGGTCGATCAGACCGGGGGCGTCATCCGAGGCGGCGGAGTCGCTCGCGGTACTCCTCGGTGGTGAGCTCGCCGCCCGCATAGCGCTCTTCGAGGAGCTCGCGAGCGCGTGACGACCGGCTCCCGGAGGGGGCCCGCCTTCCGGTGAGGAACCAGATGGCGGCGGCGATGATGGCCATCCAGGAGACAGGCGCAGCAGCACCACGACGTCGACGACGCTCACGCGGACACTCCTTCCCGTTCTCGTGCAGCGTTTCGCGGCGCACGCGTGACGGCAGCCGAGCGCCGCGCGCATGGCCGTGCTGAGGTGGTCGCCCACCTGGCCGCTGCACCCCACGCCGCGGAACCGTTCGCCAGGGCCAGCGATCGATACCCGAGATCCGATTCGGGCCCGACAACCATCACCCGCTCCGGAGATATCCGGTCGAGCGCCGTCTGACAGCCGGAGGGGAAGTCGCTGTCGTCCACGACGACCAGGTGCGGGCGAACCCGGGCAATGGCGTCCACGAGCAGCTCACCAGCGCGCATCTCTGCCACGTCCTAGCACCCGTGCTCGCGGCAACGTATCCCGCCTCCGGTCGCCTTGCCCGAGAGACGACCTCCTACACTGTGTAGTGTCACCTCTCATGGGCAAGGCGTCTTCGAGCAAGAAGGTGGCACGCGCCGCCAGGGCCGGTGGGCGAGCGAGGAGCGCCGGAGAGCGCAACGTGCTATTCCCGGCTGCTCTCGCAATCGTGGTGATCCTCGGGACACTGCTCGTGGTGTACGCCCGCGAGAACCGCCTGGCCACGGCGCTCGAGCGACCACTCGCCTTCGAGGACCACTGGCACGCAGCCTTCGGGTTCTACGTCTGCGACGAGTTCCTCCCGGACCTGCCGGAGTACCACCCGCCGCAGAACCGGGGCATCCACGGCCACGGCGACGGCCTCGTCCACGTGCACCCGTTCTCGACAGCTCGCTCCGGCGAGCGGGCGACGATGAAGAACTTCATCTCCGACGGTGGCGAGGTTCTGGGTGGCGGGGAGCAATTCGACGACGACCGGCTGGGTGTCCCCGGCGGCAAGACGTTCGTCGAGGGCGACGACAGCTGCGACGGCGCAGACGGCGATCCCATCGTGCAGGTCGCGGTGTGGGACACCGGCTTCGCCGCCGCCGACGACCAGAAGCCCGACCGAGTCATGACCGAGGATCTGGAATCCATCCGCTTCGACCGGGACGGTCGGGTCTACACCATCGCCTTCGCTCCCCCAGACGCGCAGATCCCTCCGCCGCCGAGCGTCGAACGCCTTGGCGGAGTCGGCAGCGAACTGGGCGTGCCTGCCGAAGACGTGCCCGATGACGCCGAGCTCGGAGAGCGCTTCGGTCAACCGGAGCCGGCTGACGGCAGCGCCGATACCCAACCTGGGAGCGACGTGAGCGAGGACGGCGACGACGACATCTCGGTTGGAGGCACCTCATCGACGTCGATCGATCGCGAGCCCTGAACCTCGCGCCCCTCCTGGTCGGCGGTTCGCGGTTCCGACAGCTCCACCGGCACCATGCGGAGAGCGCGAGTTCGCCGGTGGGGGGGGTCCTGCGCCGGCGGTCGACCTGATCGCTAGCGGGGATACACGGGCGAGGATGGCGATGCGTCACGCGCGAGGAGTGGAAGCGGCGTCGTGAGGCGGTGCGGCGAGTCAGGGAGCGCCGGAAGCGCAAGTAGATCGCGGCGCACTGCCGGTTGTCCTCCTCGCGGTGACTGTAGGACTGCTCGTCCTCTTCGGCGGGACGTCCGGTCGCCAGGGATGACGTTCATGCACACCTGGTGAGTGCCCTGCAACGCCAGTGCCCCCTAGTGCGGGCGGCCTATGAGGAGTACCGGGACGATGAATTCGAGGTCGTCTCGGTGAACGTGCAAGAGACCGAGACGGCGGGCGGAGAGGTCATCGGCCGCTACGGGCTGGACCATCCCTTCTCCTCGATCGGGATGGGAGCGTGAGCTCGACCTCGGCGTGTCGAGCACCCCGACGACGTTCTTCATCCGCCCAACGGCGAGATCGGCGCCCTTCTGGCTGGAACCGTGGATCGCGGATGGTTGGAGCGCAACATCGCCCGGTTCGTCTGACGTGCGATCGGCACGGTCAGGCCGGCTTGCGGGGCTCAAACTCGATCGCGGATCGGGGCCACGGCCTCCAGCACGGCGAAGACCTTGCCGTCGCCTCCGGATCCAATAGGTGGCCCCCCTCGCTGGCTTCGCCGCTAACCTGAGCCTGTTCGCGGGCGCAATCGACGCCGGCGATGGCTGGCTTGCGGTCCTGGGAGCGATCAACACGGTGGTCTCTATGGCCTACCACGCAAGGGTTTTCGGCTCTCGATGTACTTCGAGGACCTACCGGGTCCCGTCCCGACCCGCAGCCGCGCTGCCGGGTTCGCTGCCATCGTCACCGGTGCCGTCGTCGTGCTGGCTTTCATCGGCGCAGAGCCCCTCTTCCGAGCGTCCGACAGGACCATCCTGCTGCCGGGCGGATGATCCGACGGTGCCATCCCGGTGGGGTCCGCTGCGGAGCCACATCCCTGATCGGTAGCGGACCCGGATCGCGCCACCCGGGCACCCCGACCTGTCCAGTGAGAACTTGCGCGTCGAGGCAAGCCGTCTCTGCTCGGCCCGGGTCCAGAGCGATGACGGGTCTATGTGGACGCCCGTTCGCTTCTCGGCGGTGCCGACTTCCACGCGCTCGTCGTCACCGAGGGGAGACTGTATGGAGCGGATTCGCCCTCGGCGCGAGTGATGGTCAGTGACGAAGCGGCCACATCTGGGAGCCGAGTGCAGGCGAAGCCCAGCTCCTCGACGTCGCCATCGACCCCACCGACCCGGACCAGATGGTGGGCGTCGACCTCGATCGAGGGCTGGCCGTCAGCGACGACGGAGGCGACAGCTGGGAGCCCGGGGCGGGTGCCCCCAGTTGGCCGAGCTCGAGTGGACCTCGAGTGCGCTCGTCGACATCGGCCGAACGGTCGATCATGAGGAGTGCCCACGCCGGCCTCACGTGGAACCGGCCGCCTCGCTGCCGGGTGCGGATCCATGGAGCAGCGAAGGAAGTGACGCGTACCCCTACGCCGCACCGACCGCTCTGCACCGCTCGGGCGACGGGGGGGGAACCGTGGAGCTAGGTCACCCCGTAGGACCCACGGCGTTGCGAGCGCTTCGGCGCGACTTCTCGTCAGGGGATCGGTGACTCGACCGGCAGAGTGACCGTGAACACCGCGCCCCCCGCTGCCCCGTTCTCGGCTGCCACCGTGCCGCCGTGGGCGGCGGCGAGCTCACTGGCCACGGCCAGGCCGATACCGCTGCCCGAGGCGTCTGCGGTTCGCCGCCCACGAAAAAACCGGTCGAAGATCCGGGGCAGGTCAGCTGGGTCGATCCCGGGCCCGGTGTCAGCGACCTCGACCAGCGCCTGATCCCCCGCCGTGCGCGTCGTGATGCGAATGGACCCGCCTGGCGGCGTGTAGGCGACTGCATTTGCGAGGAGCGTCGTGGCGAGCTGGCGAAGCCTCCGGGAGTCGCCGGTGACCGGCGCAGGCTCGAGCGATACCTCCAGGGTCAGGCCAGCCGCAGCCGCAGACGCCTCGGCACCGGAGACGACCGCTTGAACCTCGTCAGCGAGGTCGACGTAGTCGATGTCGAGGCGGAGGCCGGCAGCGTCTGCGGCGGCCAGCGTCTCGAGGTCGCCGACCAACGAAGAAAGGCGCAGCACTTCCTCGTGGAGTGAGATCAGTGTCGCTGGGTCGGCCGGGAGTACGCCGTCGACGAGCGCCTCGGTGGTGCCTTGCAGGATGCTGAGCGGGGTTCGGACCTCGTGGGCGACGTCGGCGACGAGCTGGCGTCGCAGACGGTCCTCCTCGTCCACCGCGACGGCCATCCGGTCGAACGCGGCGGCGAGTGCGCCGATCTCACCGGGTGCGTCGTCGAGGTCGACCCGGACGTCCCGGCGGCCGGCCGCCAGGTGCTGTGCGGCAGTGGTCAGTGCGTTGATCGGTCGACTGACCGCCCGGGCGACGACGCCGGCGACCACGACGGCGGAGCCGACGGCGAGTGCGGCTCCCAACCAGGCGTTCCGGACGAGGGCATGGCGGATCTCGCGTTCGGGCGCGGGCAGGTGGCTGGTCGGGAACCGCAGCTCGACGGTCCCGACGGGCGCGCCGTCCACGACCACCGGTCGTGCGAGCGGGTCGTCGCGCTCCACGTCGAGGATCTCGACGCCGTGCATGCGAGCCATCATCTCGGCCGCTTCGCTCGCCGGGGCGGCGAGGACCGCTCCCTCGGCGTCGACCACGGTGAGCTCGGCCTGACCTCGGGCCGCCACCGCAGCGGCGCTCGAGAGGTCCGCGTCCTGCCACCCGCCGGCGTGTTCATAGGCCTGGGCCGCCGCATCGGCGACGGCCTCCGCGTCTTGGCGGTGGGTCTCGACGACGAGACTCGACACTTCGTCGTTGGCGCTCACGAGCATGAGCCCGGCGAACACGGCGACCGCGGCGACGGCAACGGTCACGAACGCGACGGCGATGCGCACCGAGAGCGGTGACAGGATCCGGCTAGCGGTCATGGCTGAGCCCGAGGCGGTACCCGGCGCCGAGAACGGTCTCGACGATGCGGGGCTGCTGGGGGTCGGTTTCGAGCTTGCGGCGGAGGTTCTTGACGTGGCTGTCGACGACCCGCTCCGAGGCGAGCTCATAGCCGCGCACCCGGTTCAGGAGCTCGAGTCTCGAGTACACCCGGCCCGGTACTGCGGCGAGCGCGGTGAGGATGCCCCACTCGGTCGGGGTCAGTTCGACCCGCTTGCCGCCGACGGTGGCTTCGTGGCGGGCTTCGTCGATGACGAGCGCGCCGTCACCGAAGCTGCGCACCGACCTGGCATCAGGTGCTGCCGTCGACCGGCGCACGATCGCCTGGGCACGTAGCACCACCTCCCGGGGACTGAACGGCTTGGTCACGTAGTCGTCGGCGCCGAGCTCGAGGCCCCGGATGCGGTCGTCCTCACCTGTGCGCGCGGTCAGCATCAGGATCGGTGTGGCCGAGCTCCGCCGTATCTCCGCGGCGACCGTCTCGCCGGGCACGTCAGGGAGGCCCAGGTCGAGGATGATCAGATCGACGGCGCCGCCGGCGATCATGGTCAACGCCTCGGCGCCACTGCCCGTCGTGAGCACGGACCAGCCCTCGCGCTCCAGGTAGGAGCGGAGTAGTTCGCGGATCTTCAGCTCGTCCTCGACGACCAAGACCGTGATGCTCATGGCACCTTGCCTACCGGAACCACATCTCATGTGGGAACGCACGGCGATCGAATCCATCGAGGTTCCATTCCGTCTCCACACGGTCTCCACATCGTGCGCCGACACTGAGGACAACAACAGAAGCGGCCAGGAGGCACCAGATGTCCAAGATCCTCACCCTCACAGCCACCGGAGTCGCTGGTTTGGTGCTCGGTGCCGGCATTGGCGTCGCCGCCGCCGCTGACCAGGGCAGCCGCCCGGCTGCTCCGAAGCCGGCCCAGGAGGTGTCCTCCATGGACGAGATGCACGACGCCATGCGGGACCAGATGCCCGCCGAGCTCGTCGAGCAGTGCGACCAGATGCACGACGCCATGGGCGACGGTGACCACGCCTCGATGATGGGCTCCATGGGCTCCATGGGCTCCATGGGCTCGATGGGCGGCATGGGGGCCGGGATGCTCGGCGGCCACGCTGAGCACCATCCCGGAACGGAAGGCTGAGCGCCTTGCATCGCTCTCACCTTCGCCTGTGCGGCATCGGCTTGGTCCTGGCACTCGGCTACCTCGTCCTCACCGGTGGCTCCGCCGGCGGCGTCGGCTTGCTCATCGCCGTGCTCGTGTGCCCGCTGGCGATGATCGTGGCCATGACCCTGCTCATGGGCAACGGCACCCAGCAGCCCACCGCGGAACGCTCCGATGCGCCGGCGGAACCGGTCGAGCTGCCATGAGCGCCCCAGAGGGCGGGGCGGGCCGCCGCCGGCTCGCCCTCTACCTCCTCACCCCCATCGCTGTCGCTGTCGCCGTCATCGCCGGCACGCTCGCGGCCCTCGCCGGCAGCGGGAGCGACGCTCCCACGGCCGCCGCACCGCTGGAGCTGGCATCGGTGTCGACGGACATCGCCGGCCACTACCAAGCGGCTACCGAGCTCGCAGACGTCTACCGCGAGGTCCCGTGCTACTGCGGCTGCGAGGAGTTCCTCGACCACCGAGACCTCTACGACTGCTTCGTCCGCGCCGACGGCCAGGGTTGGGAAGCCCACGCCGCCGGCTGCGGCGTGTGCATCGCCGAATCGACCCTCGTCCGCGACCTCACCGACGCCGGCACCCCCGCTGGCGACATCCCCGCCGCAGTCATCGACCGCTTCGGGACCACACCCACCACCGCACCCCCCACGTGAAGGCCCGCCATGACGCCCCACCCCCCGAAGAACCAGCTGCACGCCCATCCCCGCCCCCGCCGGCGGATCGCCGTCGTGACAGGCCTCGGCGCGCTCGGCCTGTTCGCCGCCGTCGGCATCGGCGTCTCCGTGGCCGGCCAGGAGACCTCGCCGACCGCGACCGTCGAGACCGGTGAGATCAACGCCATGGGCCTACCCGTCATCGAGACCCCGGGCGGCAGCACCGGCACCGCCAGCGCCGGACCAGTGGAGGTGACCGGCGCCAGCTGGCAGCTCGGCACCGTGCCCCTCGATGTCGCTGTCCGGCCCACCTGGACGCTGCGCAACACCGGCAGCAACCCGATCGTCATCGGCGAACCACACCCGGACGTCCGCGAGGGCTGCTGCCCCGGCGCGTTCAGCATCGACTCCACCACCATCCAGCCAGGAAGCACCGCAGACCTCGGCTTCGAGCTCTCCATGCACACCGGGATGGACGGCTGGCACGACATCGCCGTCCACGTCCCGGTCCGCGCCGGCGACACGGACCACGTCCTCGAGCTCGACGTCACCGGCGACTTCCGCAATACCTGACCAACCCCCAACACCATCCACATCGACCCAAAGGACAACGAGTTCCATGAACCGAACCACCATCGCCCTCAGCTCCATCCTCGCGGCGGGAGTGCTCCTCGCCGCCTGCGGTGGCGACGACGATTCGACCACCCCCGCCATGCCCGGCACCGAGGAGAACATGCCGGACGAGGACATGCCGGACGAGGACATGCCGGACGACGACATGTCCGGTATGGACGACCACGAGGACGAAGGGATCAGCCCCGTGGCCGAGGGAGCCCGCCGGGTCGAGGTCGTCGCAGGTGACTTCGCATTTGATCCGGACGAGATCACGGCCGAGCCCGGCGAGGACCTCGCCATTGCGCTCACCAGCGAGGACATCCTCCACGACTTCACCATCGACGAGCTCGACGCCCACGTCGCCGCCGACGCCGGCGAGACCGCCGAAGGCGGCATCTCCGACCTCGAGCCGGGGACCTACACCTACTACTGCTCCGTGCCGGGCCACCGAGAGGCCGGGATGGAGGGCACACTCACGGTCGAGTGACGGCCGGGGTCTGAGGTTGATGCTGACGCCGGCCCTGCGGCACTGCGTTGCAGAACGACATGGAGCTCGTGGGCGTCGCCGACGTGGCATCGGACGACCGGATCCGCGTCGCAGTTCAACGGGGCTATGCAGTGTTGGCCTCGGCCTGGGCACGAGCCGAGGTGGACACAGCGGGTGTCCCAGTGACGGGAACCCTCGATGGCCTGCTCGGGCAGGTGGATGTCGTGCCGACTGCGCGCCCAGAAGCTGGCGACCGCCAACAAGGACCGCTACCAGGCGGCCGACGTGAAGGGCATCTGGCAGGGCGGCGAGAAGCACGAGCTCGCCGACTATTCGGTCTGCGTCCAGGTGTACTACGCCGGTGCCCCGGCGACGACGAAGCCCATCGTGCACGTCACCGACGCCGATCGCCTATCCGGGTATCGCAGCCGTGCGGGCTGCGCACGCCCGCTTCGCCGAAGTCGGCTTCATGGGCTCCGAGGAACTCACCGAGACGACCACCTGACAGGCGCCCGGCTCCGTAGGAGCCCGCAAGCGAGATCTGTGGTTTCTGCCGATGGCACCGACGAGCCGGTTTCGTACCGTGATCGCCAGAAGCACAGTCCGTCATCAAGACAGCGGAAGGAGCCGACGATGACTGCCCCAACCCTCACCCGTCCCTCTCGGTCCGACAGGGTCGACCTCGGGGGGACCCCCCGCCCGGAGGCTGCCCCCCGGGCACCGTCGGGCTGGCTCGCCGCTCTGCGCCTCGGCGTCGGCTTCGTGTTTCTGTGGGCTTTCGCCGACAAGCTGTTCGGCCTCGGTTACTCGACTCCCGCCGAGCGGGCTTGGCTCAACGGTGGCTCCCCGACCAAGGGGTTCCTCAGCAACGTCGACGTCGGCCCCTTCGCCGGGTTGTTCCGTGACATCGCCGGCAACGTCGTCGTCGACTGGCTGTTCATGCTCGGCCTGCTGGGCGTCGGCGCTGCCGTCGTCTCCGGCGTGGCCCTGCGTCTCGCTGCGGCGAGTGGGGTGCTGTTGATGGCCTCGATGTGGGTCGCCGAGTGGCACCCGGCGCGGTTCACCGACGCCGGTGAGGCCACGGGCTCGACGAACCCGTTCGTCGAATACCACGTCATCTACGCCCTGGCCCTCGTCGTGGTCGCCGTCACCTACGCCGGCGACCGCTTCGGACTCGGCCGCCGCTGGGCCCAGCTGCCCATCGTCCGCCGCCACGCAACCATCCTGCGCTAGCCAGGCCCCACCCCCACGGCTGCGTTCCGCCTCCCCGCCGGTCGGAGCGCAGCCTTTGCGCGAAAGCCCTCCTCCCCATGCCCGCAGCCGCAACCCACGCCACGCCACCCAGCACCGTCGTCATCGTCGGTGCCGGCCTCGGCGGCCTCCTCACCGCACTGCTCCTCGCCGGCGACGGCCACCGGGTCGTCGTCCTCGAACGTGACGCCGACGAACCGCCCGACCCCGATGATGCCTGGGACGAGTGGGAGCGCCGCGGGGTCGCGCAGTTCCGCCAGCTCTACTACGTGCTCCCGCGCTTTCGTCAGGTCGCCGAACGGGAGCTGCCCGCCCTCACCGCAGCGCTCCAGAAGGTCGCCCTGCGCCACGACCCGCTCGCCGGCGTCCCCCGCAGCGAGGGTGGCGACGACGTCGTCACGCTGACCGCGCGGCGGCCGACGGTCGAGGCCGTGGTCGCACACGTGGCCGTCGCACACCCCCGGATCGAGATCCGGCGAGGCGTGGCGGTCACTGGACTCGCCCGTGCTGCGACCACCGCATCGGTGCCCCACGTCGTCGGCGTCCGCACCGGCGCCGGAGAGGTCCTCGGCGACCTCGTCATCGATGCGACCGGACGCCGATCGCCGCTGTCGACGTGGCTCACCGCCATCGGCGTGCCAGCACTCCCCGAGGTCGTCGAGGACAGCGGGTTCGTGTACCACAGCCGTCACTTCCGCAGCGCCGACGGCACCGTGCCCACGCTGTCGGCACCGCTGCTGCGTCACTTCGGTTCGCTGTCGGTGCTCCTACTGCCCGCCGAGGGCGGGACGTGGGGCGTGGGCCTGATCACCAGCTCACGCGACGACGATCTCCGGGGCCTGCACCGACCCGACCGGTGGATGGCCACGGCACAGGCGCTCGGGCCCGTCGCTCCCTGGGTGGCGGCAGGCGAGCCGATCACGGGCGTCGACGTCATGACCCGGCTCGAGGACCGCCGGCGCACCGTGTGCCCCGACCGCCGGCCATCCGTCACCGGCGTCATTCCTGTGGCCGACGCCTGGGCGTCAACGAACCCCACCCTCGGACGGGGAACCACCCTCGCGCTCCTCCACGCCGTCGCGCTGCGAGACACGCTCCGCTCGGTCGGCGTGGCCGATCCATACCGGCTGGCGCTCGCCTGGCACGACGTCACCGAGGCCGAGCTCGGACCGCACTACGACGCCATCGTCACCGCCGACCGCCACCGGCTAGCCGAGATCGACGCCGCCGCCGCCGGCGTCCCCTACGAAGGCGGCGACGTCGCCTGGCGTGCCTACCGCATGCTCGAGGACGTCGCCCACCTCGACGCCGAACTGCTGCACGGCTGGTACCGCGTCGCCGGACTCGTGTCACCCGGCACCGAGGTCTTCGCCAGTAGCGGCTTCCTCCGGAGGCTCGCACAGGTCGCCCGACGACGGCCAGCGGAAAACAACCACCCCTCGAGGGACGAGCTGGTGGTTCTCGCCACCGGATGACGAGCCATCCCGTGTGCGGTCCGCCGGCACGCGTGTGGGGGATGAGCTCAAGGGGTGGCGGCTGAACTGTTCGTGGGCGAGTGATTCGGTTCACGGCCCCGTGTATCGGAGCCCGGTGTCTGCCGGCGTAGATGGCAAGCCTGGACGAGTGCGGCGATCTCGTCAGGATCGTCGCTGATGAGGACCAGCTCGGTGTCGGCGGCGTCGGTGAAACCCTGGGCTTCCACCTGACGCAGCCAGGTGACGAGGCCATCCCAGTGTTTCTCGCCCGCCAGGACCAGGGGGAACTCGTGGATCTTGTCCGTCTGGATGAGGGTCAGCGCTTCGAACAGCTCGTCGAGCGTCCCGAACCCGCCGGGCATGACGACGAAGGCGGAGGCGTAGCGGACGAACATCAGTTTCCGGGTGAAGAAGTAGCGAAAACTCAGTGAGACGTCGAGGTGGTCGTTCAGCTGCTGTTCGTGTTGTAGCTCTATGCCGAGGCCCACAGAGGTGGCACCGACGTCTCGCGCTCCGCGGTTGGCGGCCTCCATCAACCCTGGACCGCCACCGGTGATGACCGCGAAGCCGGCCGCCCCCAGGGCGGCGGCGATGCGGCGGGTGAGCTCGTAGCGAGGGTCATCATGTGCGGTCCTCGCAGAGCCGAACACCGAAACCGCCTGGCCGATCGGCGCCAGCGTGGCGAACCCGGCGGCGATCTCGTGCCGGATCCGTTCGACACGCTCGCCGTCGTCCCCCGCCGCCATGTCGGCACCGCAGTGCAGCAGGTACTCATCGGCGGTGGGCGGCGAAGGCGTCATGGTGCCCTCCAGCGGAGGCGGACCGGGAGAAATGGTCACCGGTCGGACGCACAGCCGAGCCCAGCACGCCGTCGGCACCGGCCCGAGGCCGAGGTCCACGAGGTAGCCGAGACCACGGTCTTACCGGCCGCCCGGACGGCCCAGCATCCGATCGGTGTCTGCCTGGTGCTGCTCGAGTGCTCCGACGAAGGCGGGGTCCTGCGAGTGCTCGAGCTGGGCGTCGCGGACCGTGCCGCGCTGCATGGGCCCGTCAGCATTCGGTGTGGACATCCGCTGTGTCATCTCAGCGTCCCGCTGCAGCACCTCATGGGAGTAGGCGCCGCTCGCCGAGTTGGGCCCCGTCCTCGTCGGCGTACCGTCCGGTTCGGTTGCCAGTCCCAGCCCGATCACGGTGCCGAAGAACAACGTCGTGGCGATCAGGACCTTTCGCATGTCAGCCTCCTCTGGTTCGTGTCGCCCTCCACAGTCGCGCTACCGAGGCGCGAGGCAATCCGGACCCAGTGCGGATTCGGTCTGCGGCTGACCCGCAATGGCGAGCAGACCTCGTCGGCGTGAAGGGCCTGCACTGGGCAACTGTACGGACCGCCCTGACTCGGCCACGGTGCTCAGTCTCCGTCTCGGCCCGATTGCGCGACGTCGGCGGAGATGGACCAACAGCGGGATCGTTGACCCGGTCCTACTCGCCGAACGACTCCTGGAGCGCGGTGTGGGCTGCCTCCAAGAGCACCTCGGGCGTGCTGACCCGGGATGCGCCGGCGGCGAGGCGCAGCTCCAGTGGCACCAGCGACCTTCGCTGACGCTCGGCGAGATCATCGACATCCACCAACTGGGCGGCCAACTCCATGGTCACGCCGGCCCAGCTCATCGATTCTTGGGGTTCGGCATCGACTGGTTCGCTGCGGCCAGCCGCCAAGGCGGCCAGCTGGGTGGGCGTGGCGTGGGCGACCGGGTTCAGCCACGCCCAGGGCGGGACGGGGAGACCGTGGCCGGCGAGCCATGCGGGGTAGGCGCCGTGGAGGAACGCAGTGCACTCCTCCACGATGGCGGTGACCGGATCCGGCGGCTCGGGGCGGCGCTGCGGAGGTGGCTCGGGTCGCTGCCGGCGCCATCTCATGTTCGCCCCCCAGCGTCGGTGGGGCGCATCCGAACCGGGGTCCGGCGTGGCATGACACACCTCCTGTGGTGAGTTCCTGTACGACGGCGAAGAGTGGATGTCATGGTGTGCCCGAACCTG
>JBKHVG010000058.1:0-15587 GCA_046570205.1 Acidimicrobiia bacterium | reverse complement strand
TTCGAGCCCGGCCTCAACACGATCGTCGTCGACGAGCAGGACCGGCGGATCACCGAACCCGGCGTCACGGGTCGCCTGGCCGTCGGTGGCCGCCAGCCGGTCGGGTACTACAAGGACCCGGAGAAGTCAGCCCGCACGTTCATCACCGTCGACGGGAAGCGCTACTCCTGTCCCGGCGACTACGCCGTCCTCGAGGAGGACGGCACGGTCACCGTTCTGGGCCGGGGCTCGGTGTGCATCAACACCGGTGGCGAGAAGGTCTTCCCCGAGGAGGTCGAGGAGGCCATCAAGACCCACGCTGCCGTGCGCGACGCGGTCGTGGTCGGGGTCCCCCACGAGCGCTTCGGCGAGATGATCGTCGCCGTCGTCGAGCCCAAGGGCGACGCACCGGCCGAGCAGGACGTCATCGACCACGTGCGGGAGCGGCTGGCTGCCTACAAGGCGCCTCGCCGGGTGATCACGATCGACACCATCGGACGCGCTGCCAACGGCAAGGTCGACTACAAGTGCATGAAGGAGCACGCCACCTCCACGGTGTGACGCCGATCGGGGCGTGACGGGGCATCGCCCCGGACGGGGTGGGCGGTGGCGACCGCCCACCCCGGCTCAGCCGGCGGACACCGGGATGCTCGAGTAGCCCTGGAGCACGGGGTTGGCGGTGCGCACGGCCGGGCCGGCGGGCTGCAGGTCGAGGCCCCGGTCGGCGAGCGTGTCGAGCACGACCCGCGTCTCGAGGCGGGCGAGCTGGGCACCGAGGCAGTAGTGGATGCCGTGCCCGAAGGCCACGTGGTCTCCGTCGGGCCGGCCGATCTTGTAGCGCTCGGCGTCCGCGAACACGGTGTCGTCCCGGTTGGCGGCGGCGAAGAGCACGCACACGTTCGCCTCGGCCGGGATCTCCACCCCGGCCACGGTCGCGGCCTCGGTCGTGCGGCGGAACAGGCCCTGCACCGGGCCGCAGTAGCGGAGCCCCTCCTCGACGGCTGCGGCGGTCACCGACGGGTCCTCCCGGACGCGCCGCCACTGGTCCGGGTGGTCCCAGAACGCATGCTGGAGGTTGCCGAGCAGGTTGGTGGTGGTCTCGTTCCCCGCCACCAGCAGCAGCACGCAGAACATCACCACCTCGGTGGTGGAGAGCTGCTCGCCGTCGGGCGTGGCCATGGCGATGGCGCTGATCAGGTCGTCGCCCGGCGACTCCCGCCGCTCCTGCGCGATGCGCCAGAAGTACTGGAACATCTCCCCGAGGTCGGCGCCGACCCGGGCGACGTCGATGTCGGCCGCCAGGCTGCCGACGAGGGCGTCGGACCACCGGCGGAAGTCGGCCATCTGGGACGGCGGGATGCCGAGGATCTCGGCGATGAGGGTGACGGGCAGCGGCACGGCGACCTCAGTGGTGAAGTCGGCCGGCGCACCGCTGCGGATCCGCTCGACCAGGTCATCCACGAGGGTGGCGGCCAGCCGGCGGGCCATCTCCTCCCACTCGGCGATGCGGCGCTTGGTGAACGGTCGGCTCACGATCCGGCGCAGCATCGTGTGGTCGGGCGGGTCGCTGGCGATCATGACGCGGGACCCGCCCACCTGGTCGAAGCCGAGGACGCCGGCACGCTGGGACCCGCCGCCGGGGCCGATGCGGCCGGACATGAACTGCCCGTACCCGCCCGCCGAGGAGAACACCGTCGGCTGGTGCAGCGCCTGGAGCACGTCGGCGTGCCGGGACAGGATCCAGAGGCCGTTGGCCTCGTCGTGGACCGGCCCGAGCGCTCGGAGCAGGGCGTACGCGGCGTACGGATCGGCCGTGACGTCGGAGGAGAACAGGTTGGGGACCATCGGTGGGGTGAGCGTGGGCACGGGGCCTCCCGGGAAGCGAGCTGGCGGTGAGCGTAGGATCTGACGGCGAGACATGCAACAGATCCATGTCTTTGACTCATCCCGCCGACGCCCCGGAGGCATCGATGACCGCCCGTGCCATGGTGCTCGAAGCACCGCACACCCTGCGCCCCCGCGAGTTCGCCCTCCCGGAGGTGGGTGACGACGACGCCCTGCTCCGCGTCGAGGCCTGCGGCCTGTGCGGCACCGACCACGAGCAGTACAGCGGCCAGCTGCACCCCGGGCACGCGTTCATCCCCGGGCACGAGGCGGTGGGCGTGATCGAGGCGATCGGCCCGGCCGCCGAGCAGCGGTGGGGCGTGTCGCAGGGCCAGCGGGTGGCGGTCGAGGTGTTCCAGTCCTGCCGCGACTGCGACGCCTGCCGGTCGGGTGCGTACCGGCGCTGCGAGCGCAACGGGCTGGCCACCATGTACGGCTTCGTCTCCGTCGACGTGGGCCCGGGCCTGTGGGGCGGCTACGCCACCCACCAGTACCTGGGACCCGACTCGATGGTGCTGCCCGTCCCCGACGGGCTCGACCCGGTGGTGGCGACGCTGTTCAACCCGCTCGGTGCCGGCATCCGCTGGGGGGCCACCGTGCCCGGCACCGGCCCCGGCGACGTCGTGGCCGTGCTCGGCTGCGGGGTGCGTGGCCTGTCGGCGGCCGTGGCCGCCAAGGAGGCGGGTGCTGACTTCGTGATGGTCACCGGTGCCGGCGAGCGCGACCGACCCCGGCTCGACGCCGCCCCCGACTTCGGCGCCGACCTGGTCGTCGACGTCACGGTGGACGACCCGGTCGAGCGCTTCCGGGCTGCCACCGGCCGGTCGGGCGCCGACGTGGTCGTCGACGTCACCGCCAAGGCCCCCCAGGTCGTGGCCCAGGCGGTGCAGCTGGCCGCCACCGGGGGTCGCATCGTGATCGCCGGCACCCGCGGCGGGGGCGGCGCCCCGGGCTTCGAGCCCGACCACGTGGTCTACAAGGAGCTGCGGATCGAGGGGGCCCTCGGCGTCGACGTCACCGCCTACCGGGCCGCGCTCGACCTGCTCGCCTTCGGCCGATACCCCTTCGCCGAGCTCGAACGGGCCACCGTCGGCCTCGACGGCGTCGAGGACCTCCTCCGGACCATGGCCGGCGAGGCGGGCACCCCGCCCATCCACGGCGTGGTGGTGCCGGGCTGAACCGAGCGGCGCCCGTCGCCGCCGACGATCAGCGGGGGACGCCCGCCGGGACGTCGCCGGTCACCTCGTACTGGTCCAGGTCGGGTTCCCGCATCACCTCTCGGAAGTGATCGATGCTCCACGGCCACGCCGCCGGGATGCCCCGGTCGTCCAGGTACCAGCTGCGGCACCCGGTGACCCACACGGTGTTCTTGGTGGCCTCGACGCGGGCGGCCTCGAATGCCTCGGCGGCCTCCCGGGTGGGTTCGACCGCCGTGGCGCCGGCCCGCAGCAGGTCGAGCAGCTGGATCGCGTACCGCAGCTGCAGCTCGGCCACGTCGATGAGGGAGAAGTTGCCGACCGGACCGTTGGGGCCGTTCAGCAGGAACAGATTGGGGAAGCCCGGGACGGTGAGAGCGAGGTGGGCGCTGGGCCGATCTGCCCAGGCATCGTCGAGGCTGATGCCGTCGCGGCCCCGCACGTCGATGGGGCGCAGGAACCGGTCGACCCGGAAGCCGGTGGCGAGGACCAGCACGTCGAGCTCGTGGAGATCGCCGTCGGCGGTGCGCACGCCCGCCGGCTCGATCGCCTGGATCCGCTCCGTGACCAGCGAGGCGTTCGGGCGCTGGATGGCGTCGTAGAAGTCGCCGGAGGCGATGAGCCGCTTGCACGCCGCCCGGTAGTCCGGCGTCAGCCTGGCCCGCAGCTCGGGATCGGCGACCTGCTCGAGGTGGGCGCGGCAGGCCTCCTCGATGAGCGCCATCGCCGGTGAGTCGGCATCGATCACCGCGTTGGCGAAGTGGTCGGCGAAGGCCCGGCCCAGGCCGTCGCGGGCCTGGCGCATGAGCGCGGGGTCGCTGCGGAACGCCTCCCGCTGCGCCTCGTCGTAGGGGGTGTTGTCCACCGGCATCACCCACTGCGGCGTGCGCTGGAACAGGTCGAGGTGGGCGACGCGGTCCACGACCGCGGCGGTGATCTGCACGGCGCTGGAGCCGGTGCCGATCACGCCGACCCGGGCGCCGTCGATGGTGACGTCGTGGTCCCAGCGGGCGCTGTGGAAGGCCCGCCCGGCGAAGGTGCCCAGCCCGGGCAGGTCGGGGATGTTGGGGTGGTGGAGCACGCCGGTCGCGGCGATCACCACGTCGAAGGTGTCGCGGTGGCCGGCGGCGGTGGTGAGGGTCCAGCGGCCGTCGTCGTGGTGCAGCGAGGTCACCTCGTCGCCGAACCGGCAGGCGTCGTACACACCGTGCTCGCGGGCGACCTGGCAGAAGTACCGCTGGATCTCCTCGCCGGGCGAGAACGTGTGCGACCAGTCCGGGTTGGGGGCGAAGGAGTAGCTGTACAGGTGCGACGGGACGTCGCACGCGATGCCCGGGTACGTGTTCTCACGCCACGTCCCCCCGACCTCCTCGGCCTTCTCGAACACGGTCACGTCGGTGATGCCGGCTTCTCGCAGCTCGATGACGCTGGCGATGCCGGCCATGCCGGCGCCGATGACGGCGACGCGCAGTTCTCGCACGATGGGTGTCCTCCGGGGGACGGTCGGGGCAGGGGACGCCGGGTCGTCAGGCCGTGGTGCTCAACGTCGACAGGTCGATGCCGTACAGGCCGGCGACGTTGTCGCACAGGATCGACTTGGTCTGCTCGTCGCTGAGGTTCGCGGTGTGCTTGTCGAGCAGCTCCTGGGACCAGGGCCACGTGGAGTCGCTGTGGGGGAAGTCGTTCGCCCACATCAGCCGCTTCCAGTTCATGGCGTCGGCGAAGCGGAACGCCGTCCAGTCGTCCTGGAACGTCACGAAGATGTGCTCGGCGAAGTACTCGCTGGGCAGCCGTGTGAGCTCGGCGCCGGGCTTGAGCCAGTAGCGGTGCCGGTTGAAGGCGTGGTCCATGCGGTACATGAAGTGCGGCACCCAGCCGGCGTCGGCCTCGACGCACACCACCTTCAGCCCCGGATGGCGTTCGAACACGCCGCCGAACACGAGCATGGCCATGATGTCCTGGCAGCCGCGGACGATGGACAGGAAGCTCGAGATGGCCGGCCCACGGGTCTTGTCGCTCTTGGTGGTGAGGATGTGGAAGCTGAGCGGCAGCTCGAGGTCGATGGCGGTCTGCCAGAACTCGTCGTACACCGGCGAGTCGTAGTCCTCCACCGCCGGCTGGCCGGGCATCATCACGCCGCGCAGGCCGAGCGCCTTGATGTTCTTCAGGTCCTCGATGCCCTCGTCCGGGGAGCGCATCGCCGTCTGCCCGCAACCCAACAGACGATCCGGTGCGTGGGAGCAGTACTCGGCGATCCACCGGTTGTAGGCGTCGAAGGACGCCTTCTTCATGTCGAAGTCGTCGATGTTGCAGAGCACCATGCCGACCGTCGGGTAGATGATCTCGGCGGCCACCCCGTCGGCGTCCTGCTCACCCAGCCGGGCGGCGGGATCCCAGCCGCCCCGGTGCAGCTCCTCGAACCGGGTGCCCTTGGTGCGGATCTCGGACGGATCCTTGCCGGCGGCGGCGACGAGCCCCATGGCGATGGGCACGTTCGACCCCTCCACCACGAACATGTCGCCCTTCTCGCCGCCATCGACCATGTGCGGGGCCCGATCCCGCCACGCCGGGTCGATGTAGTCGGTGTAGGTGTTCGGTGCCTCGGTGATGTGCGAGTCGGCCGAGATGATCGGATACGAGACCTTCACTGTGCTTCCCCCTCCTCCGGTGCACCACGGCGGTGCCACTCGTCGGTGTCGCCAGGATGACCCATGTCCCCTGGCACCGCAACCGCCGCGCCCGGGCGTCGACGGGACGTAGCATCCGCGGCGACCGCCACCCACCGGGAGGACCCGTGCCGGATCTCAGCTCCAAGGTCGTGATCGTGACCGGCGCCAGCCGGGGGATCGGTGAGGCCATCGCCCGCCGGTTCGCCGCCGACGGCGCGGCCGTCGCGGTGACGGCCCGGACGGTCGAGGAGGGCGACCACCCGCTGCCGGGCAGCATCTCGGCCACCGTGGCGTCGATCACCGACGCCGGCGGCACCGCGCTGGCCGTGGCCGCCGACCTGGGCCGGGCCGAGGACCGGGCCCGTCTGGTCGACACGGTGACCCGCGACCTCGGGCCGGTGGACGTGCTGGTGAACAACGCGGCCGTCACCTACTTCGAGCCGGTGACCGCGTTCCGCCCGAACCACTACGACCTCATGTTCGAGGTCCAGGTGCGGGCGCCCTTCGACCTGGCCCAGCGCGTCCTGCCGACCATGCGCGAGCGCCGGTCGGGCTGGATCCTGAACATCTCCTCGCCGGCCGCCATCCACCCCCAGGGCCCGCCCTACCCCGGCGTGATGCCGGGTGGCACGGTCTACGGGATGTGCAAGGCGGCGCTCGAGCGGTTCACCACCGGCCTGGCCGCCGAGGTGTACGCCGACGGCATCGCCGTGAACGTGCTGTCACCGACCGGTCTCGTCCCGACCCCCGGTGTGGTCCACCACAACCTGGACAAGATGATCCCCGAGGAGCACCACGAGCCGCCCGCCTACATGGCCGAGGCGTCGTATGCGCTCTGCACCGGCGACCCGGCCACGCTGACCGGCCGGATCGCCTTCTCCCAGGCGCTCCTCGACGAGCTCGGCATCGACGTCCCCGGCTGACGCGGGCGCCGCCGCCGGTCAGCCGGCCACCGAACGCCACCGTTCTGGGCAGCCGGAACCTCGTCCAGGGCGTGCTCGGCTGCCCAGAACGGTCGGGGGGTCAGCCGATCACCGGTGACGGAAGGTCGACGGTGATGTCGTGGAACGTCATCCCGCCCGGCACGCGGCTGCCCGTGAGCAGGAACATGTCCGAGATCGGCGTGAGGGTCAGGTAGAGGGTCTGGCCCTCGGCCACCCGCACGCCGACGCCGGGCAGCTCGGCCTCGATGGGCACCCGACGGGCCACGCCGACGTGGCGGATGGGCAGGAGGTTGTTCTGCACCACCTGGGCGTCCAGGGGCGACGTCCCGACGGACAGGCCGGCGAACAGCCGGTTCTCGACCCCGAGGGAGCTGATCGTGGCCCGCAACCTCGGGATGCCGGCGACGTCGATGGGGCCCTCGGCGATCGGGATGTGGACGGGCAGGCCCACGCCGGTGGTGAGGGTGGGCGGCAGTGTGAGGTCGGCGTCGACCGCGGTGGACTCGAGCTCGTCACCCTGGAGGCAGGTGCCGTCAGGGGTGGCGATGTTGAACCGCTGCAGCGGTGCCGGTCGGGTCGGGGCCTGCTTGCCCGTCGGGTCGACGGTGGCGAAGAGCTCGATGGTCAGGGCCGGGAAGTCGGCGGCGGCCAGGGCGGTGCACGGGTCGCCGGAGCCCTGCGTACCGAGGGGCAGCAGCTGGGGCAGGGCATGCCCGCCGTTGAAGCCGAGGAACGTGCTCTCGGCCCGAGCCTCCTCGGTGAGGACGAGGTCGAAGTTGCGCAGGCCCTGGTTCAGGTTGAACAGGTTGTCGGTGGTCCCCTGGCGGACGATCACGGGGATGTCGAGCTGGATGCCCTGGTCGGTCCACCAGCTCGGGCCGTTGTCGGCCAGGAACTCGACGATGTCGGGCCCGTTCAGCACCTCGGCGACGGTGCCGGCATCGATGCCGAGCGGCTCCACCAGCGCGGCGACCTGGTCGACGGTGCCTGGGGGCAGGTCCGTGCCGTCGGGCATGGTGCCGGTGACCACGCCGACGGCGTAGCCCACGAGCACCTCCGGGGGCAGCGCGTTGGCGCCGGCGAGCACGAGCAGCGTGTCCCACAGGGTGCGAGGCACGCCTTGCGGCCCGAGGCTGTCGTTCAGGTCATGCCACGTGATCTCGGGGGCGAGGGCGTCGAAGCGGGTGCCGCTCTCGCGTGTGGCCTGCTCGAGCAGGGCGCCGGCGAACTGGTAGCCGCCGCCGTAGCTGCCGCCGACCGCGAACAGGACCGGATCGTCGGCGTGCTTCTTGCTGTCGCGGGCCACCCAGTCGAGTGAGGCCACGTAGTCGACGACCGCCACGACATCGCGGCCCTCCTTGGCCGGGTCCATGATGTTGGCCTTGTCGTCGGTCGACTCGCCGAAGCCCCGCTGGTCGAAGCTGAGCACGCCGTAGCCGGCGGCGAGGTACGGGGCCACGGCACCGGAGGCTGTGGTCTCGCGCGATCCGCCCCAGCCGTGGCTGTGCAGGACCATCGGCACGGGGTCCTCCGCGTCGGCTCCGACCGGGCGGAAGACGGTGGCCGCGATCTGGTGCCCGTCGGCGAGGTTCGCGATGGTCACGTCCTCCACCACGGCCGCCGCGGCCGGTGACGGGACGGCGGTCTCGGCGGCGACGACGGCGGTGGCGGGGAGGAGGAGGGCCGCGGTGAGTGCGGCGACGGTGGTGCGACGGCGAAGCATGGGGAACCCCTTCGCCGTGCCCTCCAGGCTCCCCTGCCTACACGCCAGACCGCTGGCGCCGAGGTCCTCAGGCCGGCAGCACCCGGTCCAGGAAGGCGCGCAGGTGGGCGTTGAACTCCTCGGCATGGGAGCGGTGCGGGAAGTGCCCGGCGCCGTCGACGTGGACCAGGCGGGCGTCGCGCACGCGGTCGGCGATGACCTGGCTGCCGGCGTGGTAGCGCTCGTCGTCACCTCCCACGACCACGAGCACGGGCACCTGGAGGTCCTCGAGGCGGTCGAGCACCACGCTGTCGGGCTGCGCGCAGATGCCCCGCGCCGAGGCCGGCACGCCTTGGCGCTCGCCGAATCCGGCCACGAAGTCGTTCCACGCCTCCCGCTTGGCTGCGTCCCGGAAACCCGGCCCGGTGGCGATCAGCACGAGCCCAGCCACGCCGGCGGGATCCAGGACCGTGCGGCACAGCGACAGGTAGCCGCCGAGGCTGTGGCCCACGAGCACTGCCGGGCCGGGTCCCGCCGCCTCGATCGCGGCCTCCAGCCACACCAGCGCCGAGGCCCGGGTGGAAGGCTCCCCCTCGGAGTCGGAGCGCCCGTGACCGGGCAGGTCCCACCGGCACACCCGGTGCCCGCCGAGCGCGACGAGCTGCCCGTCGAAGGTGGAGGTGTCGTCGCCGAAGCCGTGGGTGAGCACCACGGGCGGTCCGCTGCCGGTGACCTCGAGGTGCATGCCGTCGGGTCGGGTGATCGCCTCCACCCGCTGATCCTGCAGATCGGCGGACCGGCACCGCAAGCGAGCCGTGGACGGTGCCGGCGATCCCGGCCCGGTCAGGCCTCGCCGCGCGTCGCAGCCGGGACCTCGTCGGCGACGGCGTAGCCGTGCCCGAGGTCTCGCTTGGCCCGGTACATCGCGGTGTCGGCGCGGCGCAGCACGGCGGCGGGATCGTCGGCGTGGTCGCCGAGGGCGATGCCGATGCTGGTGCCGACGGTGACATCACCGGTCCCGACCCGCATGGGCGCGGCGGCGACGTCACAGATCCGGGCGGCCACTGCCATTGCGTCCTCGGTCTCGGCCTCGGGGAGCACGACGAGGAACTCGTCACCGGCCAGGCGGCCGACCGTGTCGCCCGGTCGCACGGCGCCGGAGAACCGCTTGGCCAGCTCCACCAGCACGTCGTCGCCGACCTCGTGTCCGAAGCGGTCGTTGACCTGCTTGAACCGGTGGAGGTCGACGAACAGCACGGCGGCGCGGCCGCCGCTGCGGGACGTTGCCCGGAGCGCCGTGGCGAGGCGGTCGTCGAGGAGGGCCCGGTTGGGCAGGCCGGTGAGCGAGTCGTGCAGCGCCTGCCAGCTGAGCGCTCGGGTTCGCTCCTCCTCCGCCTCCCGCAGGGCGGCGTTCTCGATGATGAGGTCGCACTCCAGCATCAGCTGCTCGATCAGCGCCCGGTCGGCCCGGGACCAGCGCCGCTGCGTGGTGCTCGACGTGAACAGCACCGCACCGGCGACGCGCTGCGAGCTGGTGAGGGGCATGGCCACGTAGGAGCGGACCACCATGTTCTCGAGCAGGCCGGAGGGGATGAGCGGGTCTTTCCGGGCGTCCACCACCACGACCGGGGTGCGTTCGTCGATCACCTTCCGACCGAGCGAGATGTCGAGGGCGGACAGCCCCATCAAGCGCTCCTCGAGCTCGCTGACCCAGGGCTCCTCGAGGCCGACGGTGTCGACGGCGACGATGCGGGCCGCATCGTCGAAGACGAGCGCGACCGCGTGCTCGGCGTCGAGGGCGGCGAGACCGACCCGGGCCACGACCTCGGTGGCGGCCACCGTCGACCGGGCCGCGCTGCCCTCGCGGAGCAGTCGGCGCACGGCGGCGGCCGATCGCATCGCACGGGCCTGCTCGTCGAGGATCCGGGCCCGCTCGTAGAGCAGCCCGAAGTGCGCGGCCGCCGCCTCGGCCAGGGCCAGCATCCGGTCGTTGAAGCGACGCGGCCGTGGGTCGTCGAGGGTGAGCACCCCCAGGGCCTCGTCACCGCTGCGGATCGGGATGGCGACAGCGGAACCGACGCCGAAGGTGTCGAGCCACCACGAATCGCGCCGATCGGCCACGGTCTCGTGGAGGACCACCGGCGTACCGGTGCGGAACGCCTCCACCACCACCGGAGGAGGTCCCGCCGTGGTGAAGGCCCGGTAGCCATCTCGATCGACGGACCCGTCGGCGTGGTGGGCGTGCGCGGCCACGAGCCCGCCGTCCTCGGCGAGGAACAGGCAGGCACGGGAGATCTGGAGGTGCTGGGCCAGCCGCTGGCACAGGTGGTCGATGGCCCGGCCGTCGGCGCTGGCCTCGACGGCGCTGCGCGTGAGGTCGAGCAACAGGTCCAGCTCGGCCTGGCGGCGCTCGGCCAGGTACCAGGCCCGGGCCTCGCTGAGCGCGGCGGCCACGGCCGCCACGTGGTCGTCCAGGCGCGCGTGGACGGCCTGGTCCAGCGGCTCGACGACGAGCATCCCGAGGATCTGGTCTCCGACGACGAGCCCGCCGATCCACGCCGACGACATGCCGAAGTCCCGGCACACCGCGGCCGGCATGCCGGGCGCCTCCAGGTCGTCCATGAGCACCGGTCGTCCATCGTCCAGCACCCGGGCGAGGGCACCGAGGTCGCGCACCGGCAGCCGCGACCAGCGGCGAGCAGCGGTCGGCGGGACGTCGGCGCCGGCGGAGACCAGGGGGGACACGCTGGTCGAAGCGGGATCGTGGGCCCACACGGACACGCGATGCGCCTCGGTGGCGTCGAGCAGCGCGGCACACGCCGAGTGCACACGCTGCAGGTGGAGCTCTCCTGGTGTCTGGCTCGGCACGACGACCGTCTCCTGTCTGGGGGTCGCCCGCCAGCGCGAACCCGCAACCCGGAATCTACGCCCGGCGCGCCGCGGCCGGCCCGGTCGGAGCGTCGGGTTCCGTTGCCGACCGCGTGGTCAGCGGTCGAGCTCGCTGCGCACCGGCGTGCGGGCCGGCTCGGGGACGGCGCCGTCGGGCGGCCACGGGTCGACCCCTTCCTCCAGCGGCACCTCGAGGGAGCGGAGGAGCTGGGCGAACATCGACCAGTTGGCGATGGCGATGACCACCTCGAGCCGGGCTCGCTCATCGGGCACGGTGGCCTCGAGCTCGGCCCAGGTCCGGGGGCTGATCGCGCCAGCGCCGAGGGTCTCGTCGGTCGCGGCGAGGACGGCTCGGTCCGCTGCGCCGAAGCGGTCGCTGCCCTGCCAGTCGCGCACGGCGACGAGGTCGTCCTCGGAGATCTCCAGCATCCGGGCGACGCGCCAGTGCTGTGTCCACTCGTACATCGAGCCCTGCCGCCAGCCGATGCGCATGATGATCAGCTCACGGAGCCGGGCGTCGAGCGCGCCGTTCCACAGCAGCTGGTGGAGCAGCCCGTTGACGCGGGCGGCGAGGTCCTCGTGGCGGAGCAGCACCCGGAACACGGAGAGGTCCGCCATCCCGGCGGGCACGCCGACGCGCTCGGCGGCGGCGCGGGCGTCGTCCAGGTCGAGCATCGGGATCCGGGCGTCCGGCGGCAGCATCATCGTGTCCCCCTCAGGTTGCGGCCCGCCGGCGTGCGCCGGCGGGCTCGGGTGTCTACCAGCGGACCGGGACCCGACGGGGTCCGCGCACCTGGCCGCCGCTCCACGACACCGCGTCGGGATCGGTCAGCTCGAAGGTGGGGATCCGGTCGAGGAAACGCTCGATGGCCACCCGCAGCTCCATGCGAGCCAGGTTCGACCCCAGGCAGCGATGGATGCCGGAGCCGAAGGCGAAGTGGCGGTTGCGCTGGCGGTCGATGATGAACTCGTCGGGCCGGTCGAAGTGCTCCGGGTCACGGTTGCCGGCCGGGAAGGCCATGAGGATCTTGTCCCCCTTGCTCATGGGGCATCCGTTGAACTCGGTGTCCTCGGCGACGTAGCGGGCCATGGTGACCGGGCTGTAGAAGCGGAGGAACTCCTCGACGGCGCTGGTCATCAGCTCCGGCTCGTCGCGCAGGCGCTGCTGGTCCTCGGGGTGGGTGGCGAGGTGGTAGAGGCTCGAGCCGATCGAGCTCCATGTGGTGTCGATGCCGGCGAGCAGCAGCAGGAAGCAGCTGCCGATGCGGTGCGGGTCGTCGAGGGGGTCGCCGTCGTGGCGGGCCTCGACGAGCATCGTGATGAGGTCATCGGGACGCTCGCCTTCGGGCACCCGCTCGCGCTCGTCGAGCTTGGCCTTGAAGTACTGGATGACCTCCATGACCGCCGCGGTGGCGCCCTGGATGTTCTGGAACCCGTTCTGCAGGATCGTGACCGCCCAGCCGGTGAAGATCGACTCGTCCTCCAACGGCACGCCGAGCATCCGGGCGATGACCCGCACGGGGATGTGCTGGGCGTAGTCCTGGGCCGCATCGGTGTACCCGGCGTCGGCGAAGTCGTCGATCAGGTCATCGGCGAGCCCGTGGGTGATCGGCGTGAGCTCCTCGATGCGGCTGGGGCCGAAGCGCGGCAGGAGCATGCGCCGAGCCCAGGTGTGCACGGGCGGATCCGAGGTGATCGGCGGGGCGATCAGCATGGTCATGGCCTCGGGGTTGAGCTCCCGGCCCGGCGTGATCACACCGATGTCCCGGGACGAGAAGCGCTCGACGTCGTGGGCGATGGCGGCGACGTCGTCGTAGCGGGTGGGCAGCCAGGTGGAGCCGTAGCGATCGGTGTGGGCGATCGGACACCGGTCGCGCAGCTCGCTCCACACCATCGCCGGGTCGGCGACGTAGTCGGGGTCGAGGATGTCGAAGTCGGTGGCCCAGTCCTGGACCTCGGAGCTCGATTCGGTGGCGGTCATGCGGAGGCCTCGATACGTGGCGTGCGGGTGGACGATCGACGCCGTTGACGTCGTCGACGGAACACTATCGCCGGTTTGTCTCGCCGTGGAACACGTGACAGGATCCGTCGCACAACGGGCCCGGAGGAGGACCATGCCAGCGGATGCCGCATCGGCCCAACGGGGGCCGTGGGGGGCGGCGGCCATCGTCGGGGTCGCCGAGACGGACTACGTGCGCGGCGCGGACCAGCACGTGTGCGACCTCATCCTGTCGGCGTCGATGGACGCCATCCTCGACGCCGGCCTGACGCCGGCGGACGTCGACGGCATCATCCCGCCGCCGGGCTTCATGCCCACCGAGGAGATCGCCGCCAACCTCGGCATCCCCGACGTCGCCTACCACGTCAGCGTGCTCATGGGCGGCGCCTCGCCGACCGCCTCGCTGCAGACGGCGGCGATGGCCGTGACGAATGGCCTCGCCGACACCGTGCTGGTGACGATGGGGTGGAACGGGTACTCGGCCCTGCGTCCCAAGCCCGACGCGCGCCCCACGAAGCGGACCATGAACCTCGGCCCGATGGCCGAGACCGTGCGCAACCTCTACGCCCCGTACGGGCTCATGTCCGCGGCGCAGCACTACAGCCTCTACCTGCGCCACTACGTCGACACCTTCGGCGTGCCCGCCGACGCCGCGGCCGAGATCGCGCTCACGTGCCGGGAGAACGCCCACGACAACGAGCGGGCCCTGATGCGGGGCCGCCCGCTCACCCGCCAGGACTACGACGCCGCGCCCTACATCGCGGAGCCGCTGCGCAAGTACGACTGCTGCCTGGAGACCGACTGCGCCGCCGCGGTGGTCGTCACCTCCCTCGAGCGGGCGCGCGACCTGCGCCACGCCCCGGTCGTGTACCTCGGCGGTGCCGAGGGCCACCCCAGCCCGGCCGACGAGATCGTCAACCGTCCGGACCTGCTCGAGCTGGGCATCCACCGGGCCGCGCCCCGGGCGTTCGGGCGGGCGGGCGTGGGGCCCCAGGACATCGACGTGCTCGAGATCTACGACTGCTTCACCTACGTCGTGCTGCTCCAGCTCGAGGCGCTCGGCTACGCCGAGCCGGGCGGCGCCGCCGACTTCGTCGCCGGCGGCACGATCCGCAAGGGCGGACGGTTCCCGCTCAACACCCACGGGGGCCTGCTGTCCCAGGGGCACTGCTGGGGCATGAACCACATCGTCGAGGCCACCCGCCAGATCCGCGGCGACGCCGGCGCGGCCCAGGTGGCCGGCGCCGAGCTCGCCCTCGTCACCGGCTACGGCGACCTCGGTGACGGCAGCGTGGCGATCCTGGGGTCCGACCGGTGAGCGGCACCTTCACCCCGCGGCCCGAGTGGCTGGCACTCGAGTGGCACCGAGCCTGCCTCGACGCCGGCACGCTGACGATCCAGCGCTGCGCCGGGTGCGGCGAGTGGCGCCACCCACCCCGGCGGTTCTGCGCCCGGTGCCAGTCATCCGAGGCCCGGTTCGAGCCGGTCCCTGGCACGGGGGTCGTGCGCTCGCTGGCCGTGAGCCACCGGAGCATGGACCCGGGCTGGCAGGTCCAGGTCCCGTTCGCGACCCTGGTCGTGGAGCTGGACGAGGGCCCGCGGGTCCTCGCCGCCACCCGCGCCCGGCCCGAGGACGTGCCCATCGGCACCGCCGTCGCCTGCACGATCGAGGCCCGCTCGGAGGACTTCGCCCTCCTGTGGGCCGAACCCACCACCGCATGAGCCAGGAGGTCGACGGGCACCCGTCACCCACACCATGATCCGCACCCGACTCACCGACCTGCTCGACTGCGAGCACCCCGTCATGCTCGCCGGCATGGGTGGCGTGTCCTACGCCGCCCTCGTCGCCGCCGTCAGCGATGCCGGGGGCTTCGGCACGCTGGGCGCGGCACCCATGGGCCTCGACCGCCTGCGCGACGAGATGGCCGAGGTCCGCCGGCGCACCGACACGCCCTTCGGCGTCGACCTGCTCACCGCCCTCCCCGGCGGCATGGAGGCCCAGGTCGAGGCCATCATCGCCGGCGGTGCATCCGTGTTCGTCGCCGGCCTGGGCGTGCCCCGAGAGGTGGTCGACCAGTGCCACCGCGCCGGCATCCTCGTCATGAACATGTGCGGGAAGGTGCGCCACGCCGAGGCCGCCGTGGAGGCCGGCTGCGACGTCGTCATCGCCCAGGGCACCGAGGCCGGTGGGCACACCGGCACGGTGGCCACCATGCCGCTCGTGCCCCAGATCGTCGACGCGGTCGGCGACCGGGTCCCGGTCGTGGCCGCCGGCGGCATCTTCGACGGCCGGGGCCTGGCCGCCGCCCTGGCGCTCGGCGCCGA
>JBKHVG010000057.1:0-15697 GCA_046570205.1 Acidimicrobiia bacterium | reverse complement strand
AGGTGCTCGTGTCGGGGCGGCTGGGGGACGTCCGGGACGAGATCGCCGCCCGACGCGACGCGGCCGAGCAGGAGGCGGGCTGGATGTTCGACACCTACCTCCTCCGCCGTGTCGAGGACCGTCGGTGAAGGTGCTGCTCCTCGCCGGGACGGCCGAGGCCCGGGCGCTGTCGCACGCGCTCGACGCCCTCGTCGATGTGGACGTGGTCGTGTCCCTCGCCGGTCGCACGTCGGCTGCTGCGGACCACGGTGGCACCCTGCGGGTGGGTGGGTTCGGGGGCGTCGAGGGGCTCGAGGCGTACGTCCTGCAGGAGCGCTTCGACGCGGTCGTGGACGCAACGCACCCGTTTGCCGCACGCATGTCCGCCCAGGTGGCACGTGCCGTGCGCCGAACCGGAACGCCTCTCGTGCGGTTCGAACGTCCGCCGTGGCGAGCGCAGGTCGGTGATCGCTGGACGGAGGTGGCAGATGTCGGCGCGGCGGCGCGTGCGGTGACGGCGCTCGATGCGACTCGGGTGTTGCTGACCATCGGTCGGACGGGACTCGATGCCTTCCGCTCCTTGGATCACATCCACTTCGTCGTCCGGTCCATCGAGGCCGTCGACCGGTCGCAGCTCGCGAGCGTCTCCAGCATCCGGGCCCGAGGGCCGTTCACCGTCGCCGACGAGATCGCCCTGCTCGAGCGTCACGCCATCGACGCCGTCGTCACCAAGAACTCCGGCGGCGACGACGCCAAGCTCGTTGCCGCCCGCACCCGGGACCTCCCGATCGTCATGATCGAACGTCCAGCGCGCGCACACTGCACCACGGTGGACAACCTCGAAGACGCCTTGCGCTGGCTGCGCTCTGTCGAGCACGCCTAGCTGCTTCGTCTTGAAGAGGGAGGCACCGCCTGGTGTTTGCGTGGGGTGCGGCTGGTTGGTCGGTGACGATCGGCCGTCGAAGAGGTGGGTTGCTGCGTGCACCAGGTGGGACTCGAACCCACACGCGCTGTCGCGCACAGGGACCTAAACCCTGCGTGTCTGCCAGTTCCACCACTGGTGCCTCGGCCAGGACGGTACCTGTGCATGCCGATGCACGCCGGAACGGCATCCCGGCGCCTCGCCGCTAGATTCCGAACCGTGACCGACCAGCTCCCGACCCCACTCGCCGCCGATCTGCCGGGTCTCGACGCGCAGGGCTTCCAGATCTTCAACCAGCTCCTGTCGAACCGCATCGTCTTCCTCGGGACCGACGTCAACGACCAGATCGCCAACCAGATCTGCGCCCAGCTGCTCTACCTCGAGGGCCAGGACCCGGACAAGGACATCTGGCTGTACATCAACAGCCCGGGCGGTTCCGTCACCGCCGGCATGGCGATCTTCGACACGATGAACTTCATCAGCCCCGACGTGGCCACCATCTGCATGGGCCTCGCCGCCTCGATGGGCCAGTTCCTCCTCGGCGCCGGTACCAAGGGCAAGCGCTACTCGCTGCCCCACGCCCGGATCATGATGCACCAGCCCTCCGGCGGCTTCCAGGGCCAGGCCTCCGACATCGCCATCCAGGCCCAGCAGCTGGCCTTCATCAAGCGGCTCATGGCCGAACGCATCGCCGAGCACACCGGCCAGACGCTCGAGCAGGTCCAGGCCGACTCCGAGCGAGATCGCTGGTTCACGGCCGAGGAGGCCAAGGACTACGGCATCGTCGACAAGGTCATCACCCGGCGCGGCGAGACCTGAACCCGGCGCCGCCGGGCGTCAGCAGTTGGACTCGACGTAGACCCTGAGCCGGTCGCCGGCCGCCTCCACCTCCTCGAAGCGGGGCCGCAGCGACTGGTAGACGCTGGGGCGGCCGTTCTCGTCCACATCGCCGCCGGGCTGGAGCCCGGCGATCAGGTCCTCGACGAACGCGATGACCACGTCGATGTCGCTGCGGGCCGCCTCGGGGGCCAGGTCGCGAAGCGACTCCTGCGCGTCGCGAGCGGTCCGGAAGGTGGCCTCGGCCGCCTCGACGTTGGTGGGGTCGAGGTCGTCGAAGACTGCTTCGAAGCGCTCGGTGTCCTCGGCCGCAGCGCAGAACGCCTCGAGGTCGCCGTCGTCGCCGTCCTCGCACCCCGCGCCGCCCAGGGCGAGCGCGGCGAGCAACACGGCGGCCGGGAGCCGTCGCATCCTCAGGACCGGGCGGCCTCGGCGAGCCGACGCAGCTCGGTGACGGCGTGGCCCAGTCCCTCGGGGTCCTTGAACATGGATGATCCGGAGATGATCACGTTGGCGCCGGCGGCCACCGCACCGCTGACGGTGTCGGGGGAGATGCCGCCGTCGACCTCGATGTCGCAGTCGAGGCCCCGGTCCTGGACCCAGCGGCGGATCCGCGCCACCTTGGGCTCCATGGTCCCGATGTAGCGCTGGCCCCCGAAACCGGGGTTCACGGTCATGACGAGGACCATGTCGCACAGGTCCAGCACGTGCTCGACCACCTCGGGCGGCGTGGACGGGTTCAGCGCAACGGCCGCCTGCGCCCCCAGGTCCTGGATGCGCCCCAGCGTGCGGTGCAGGTGGCGGCTGGTCTCGGCGTGGACGATGAGCAGGCCGCAGCCGGCCTCGACCCAGGTGTGCAGCAGCGGGTCGGGGTCCTCGACCATGAGGTGGGCCTCGAAGAGCAGGTCGGTGCGGTCGCGGCACGAGGCGATCACGTCGGGACCGAAGGTCAGGTTCGGCACGAAGCGGCCGTCCATCACGTCCCACTGGATGCGGTCGACGCCGGCCTCGTCGAGAGCCGTGACGGCATCCCCGAGTCGGGACAGGTCGGCGGGCAGGACCGAGGGGGCGATCAGGATCGGACGGTCGGTCCCCGGGCGGTCGCTCATGCCGGCCATCCTCGCAGAACGACGCGCGCCGCCTGGGCATCCGGGATCGTCGGTACCCTGCGGTGGTGCACGACCTGGAGCTCCGCGTCGACGACGTCGCCGTGGGTGGTGACGGGATCGCTCGTGCCGACGACGGCCGGGTGGTGTTCGTGCGGGGCGGCGTGCCGGGTGACGTGGTGACCGCCGTCGTCACCAAGGACGAGCGGCGGCTGCTGAAGGCCGATGCGGTCGACGTCCGCCGGCCCAGCCACGACCGGGCCGACCCGCCCTGCCGCCACGTCGCCGACGGCTGCGGCGGATGCGGGTGGCAGCACCTCGCCGTCGACGCCCAGCGCCGCTGGAAGCAGCGCATGGTCGAGGAGAGCCTGCGGCGCCTCGGCCGCCAGGAGGGATCGGTCGGCTTGGGCCCCACCCTGGTCGACCACGGCTTCCGGACCTCCGTCCGGGTCCTGGTGACGCCCGAGGGCCCCGCCTTCCGCGGCGCCCGATCCCACGACGCTGTCCCCATCGGCTCCTGCCACGTCGCTCATCCCGGCCTCGACGACCTCATCCGCGGCGGTCGCTTCGGCGGCGCCCGGGAGGTGACGCTCCGCATCGGCGGCGCCACCGGCGAGCGCTTGGCGGTCGTCGCCCCGTCGGTCCCGCCCGACCTCGAGCTGCCCGACGACGTGGCCGTCGTGGGCGAGGACGATCTCGCCGCAGGATCCGACGCCTGCTTCCACGACGAGGTCGCCGGACGGCGGTTCCGCATCTCGGCCCGCTCGTTCTTCCAGACGCGCACCGACGGGGCCGAAGCGCTCGTCGCCGCCGTCCGCGAGGCCGGCGCCGGCGCGTGGGGGAGTGGTCGCCTGGCCGATCTCTACGGCGGGGTGGGCCTCTTCGCCTCCGTCCTCGGTGCGGGCATGCCCACCGTCCTGGTCGAGTCGTCGCGGTCCTCGGTCGCCGATGCCGAGCACAACCTGGCCGATCGCGACGCCACCATCGTGCGGACCTCGGTCGACCGGTGGCGGCCGGACCCGGCCGACGTGGTCATCGCCGACCCGCCCCGCGCCGGTCTCGGCCGCGACGCCGTGGCGGTGGTCGCGGCCACGGGCGCCGACCGGCTCGTGCTCGTCAGCTGTGACGCCGCCGCCTTCGGCCGCGACGCCGGCCTCCTCGCCGATGCCGGCTACGAACGGCGGTCCACGGTCCTGGTCGACCTGTTCCCCCACACGCCCCGGGTGGAGCTCGTGTCCCGCTTCGATCGGAAGGCGACGGAATGACCGACGTCAATCCGCTGGGTCGCTCGGCTCCGAAGAAGAGCTCGATGACGATCGAACAGCTCCAAGAGGCGAGTGACGCCTCCCTCGTGGTGTCGATCGGTCGCTACCACGAGGACGCGCTGGCCGAGGTGTACCGGCGCCACGCCGGCGCCGTCTTCGCCCTCGCCCGCCGGCTGCTCGCGGATCGCACCCTCGCCGAGGAGATCGTCCAGGAGGTGTTCCTCCGGCTCTGGAACGACCCGGACCGCTTCGATCCGGACCGGGGCTCGCTCCGGTCGTACCTGCTGGCCCAGTGCCACGGCCGATCGGTGGACCTGATCCGCTCCGAGTCGTCCCGGCGCCGCCGGGAGGAGAAGGAGCTCACGCTCGCCGCCGAGGCCGGTTACGACCTCGAGCACGAGGTCTGGGACATGGCCGTGGCCGAGCGGGTGAAGGCGACGTTGCAGACCTTGCCGGAGGGCGAGCGGGAGGCCATCCTCCTCGCGTACTTCGGCGGGCACACGTACCGGGAGGTCGCCGACCTGCTCGGGACGCCGGAGGGCACGGTGAAGAGCCGCATCCGCTCGGGCTTGAAGAAGATGCGCGGCGAGCTCGCCGGCGTCGGGATCGGTGGTGGAGCATGAACGGACACGATGAGATCGCGGAGCTGCTCGGCGCGTATGCGCTCGACGCCGTCGACGCCGACGAGGCGGCTGCGGTCGAGGCCCACCTCGCCGTCTGCCCGCGCTGCGCCGGCGAGGTCGCCGACCACCGAGAGGTGGCCGCCATGCTCGCCCACACGGGTGCGCCGGCCCCAGAGGGCCTGTGGTCACGCATCTCGGCCAGCCTCGAGGAGGCCCCTCCAGAGATGGACTTCGCGCTCAGCGTCCCGGACCGGGCCCGTCCTCCCGTGGTCGACCTGGGCCGGGAGCGGGCCCGCCGCCGGCCGCAGTGGCTGCCGGCCGCCGCCGTCGCCGCGGCGCTCGTCGTGGTGGCCCTCGTGGCCGGCGTCGTCATCACCGACGACGACACCGGCGGCGGTCCTGCCCAGCAGATCGCTGCGCCCTCGCTCGAGGACGTGGCTCGCGAGGTCATGAACGATCCCGACGCCACCCGGGTGGTCCTGCGGGCGTCGGAGGGTGAGCTCGAGGCGCCAGCCGCCATCGCGGCCGACGGTTCCGGCTACCTGATGGGCAGCACGCTGCCGGCGCTCAGCGACGCCGAGACCTACCAGCTGTGGGGCATCAAGGGCGACCTCGTCGTCTCGCTCGGCGTGCTCGGCCCGTCCCCGGGGGTCATCGCGTTCCGCGCCGATCCCACCCTCGACGCCCTGGCCATCACCGAGGAGCTGGCGCCGGGCGTGCCGTCGTCGGCGAACCCTGCGGTCCTCGTCGGCGAGCTGAGCTGAGCGCAGCCGGCTCGGGCCGGCTCACTCGTCGAGGTCGGTGGCAGCCGGCGGGAACACCGTCAGCTCGTCGAGCAGGCCGCCCGGGTCGGCCGACCAGTCCATCGCCGCCAGCTGGCTGCGGCTCCGGCGCCCCATCCGGGCCCGCACGACCTCGAAGTCGGTGCTGGTCCAGCGCACTGGTTCCTCATCCTCGGGGCCCCGGCGAACGGTGCGGTCGGCGGTGACCACCTCCACCGCCCGGGTCGGCGACCACCAGCGCAGCAGCACCCCGGCGAGGAGCGCGACGGCCTCGCTGTCCCGGGCGCCCGGCTGGGCGAGCGCGTGGCGGATGTCGTGTTCGTGGGTCACCACGTCGATGACCGCGGGCCACACGTCGCCTGCGGCCGCCATCTCGGCGAACGCCGGCGCCGACGCCGCCCACCGGTCGAGCACCTCGGGCATGGCCACCTCGGCGAGCTCGGCCACCTGGGCAGCGGTGTCGTCGTCGGTCGGGAGCCCCGACAGCCGACCGGCGGCTGCCCACTCGGGGGTGGCCGCCAGGTGGCTGACCACGCTGCGGACCGTCCAGCCCGGACATGCCTGCACGGGGCGAGCGAGGACGTCGTCGTCGAGCCGTCGGACGAGGTCGTCGATGCGCTGGTGGGCGGCGAGGTAGGTGGAGGCGATCTGCGGCGTCGGCATCGACGCGCAGCATGGCACCGGGCCAGCGGCGAGCGGTGGTCGGCACTCCGCCCGCAGTGCGTGCCCTTCCGGCACCTTGCTCAGGTACCGACGCGAACCGGCCGGTCCAGTGCGAGCACGTCGGGACGTGCATAGTGGCCCACGGGATCGAACATCCGCCGACCGGCAACGATCCGGTCCAGCCCGATGGTGGCGGAGACGGTCCCGACTTCCCCGATCAGGGGGCCCGCGATGATCTCACCACCCGGGGCCACGATCGTGGTGTTGCCCCGCGACATCCAGTCGTCGGCGCCCCCGTAGAGGTCGTCGGCATCGGAGAGATCTCTCGGGACATCGCTACCTCGCAGGCATGCGGTCACCCCCACGACGAAGACCTGGCCTTCCTTGGCGATGTGTCGCAGGGTCGGTACCCATTCGTCGCTGTTGTCCCACGTCGGGGCCAGCAGAACGTCGATGCCCTGCTCGTACATGGCCACACGGGCCAGCGGCATGTAGTTCTCCCAGCAGATCAGCGAGCCCACTCGCACGCCGTCGATGTCGACGGTGGTGAGGAGGTCCGAGTGACCGTTGCCCCACACCAGACGCTCTGCCCCGGTCGGCACCAACTTGCGGTGCCGACCAGCGATGTCGCCGTCAGCGCCGACGTACACCACGGTGTTGTTGAGCGTTCCGGACGGAAGCCGCTCGGTGATCCCCAGTGCGACCCAGACGCCGGAGGTTCGCGCCGCCTTGCGCACGGCGTCGAGGTCAGAGCCGTCGACGTCGACGGCTTGGTCGGCGAAGCGGGCGTACCAGTCGCCGTCGCTCATCGGTGGACGACGCCACACCCAGTCTGGGTAGCCGGGCACGAACGACTCGGGAAACACCACGAGGCGGGCACCATCGGCCGCCGCCTTCTCGATCTCGGTGACGACGACGGCCAGCGTGGCACCGCGATCGAGGAACACCGGGGTGCACTGGACAGCGGCCACCGCCAACGTCCCCGTGGACACGGTCCCGGCCACATCATCGTCGGTACTCATCTCGATGCCCTCGCCTTCATGCGGCGCACCTGACCGCGTTTCCGTGCGAATAGCAAGCGCGGCGGTGGTGTCGCACCTTGGCGATCCGAACGACGAGCTGGTCGGCCGCGGGATTCGGGAGGATCCCAGGGCCACAGAGCGGACCGTGGGTCTCCACACCAGATGTCGCTCCGGTCGGGGACGGCGTGTCTTGCGGACGCCTCCATCGCCTCGCCCACTGCGGCACCTTCGGGGCCCGGCACGAGCGCGACATGCCTGAGCGTTCGGAGACGGTCGACTGAGAAGTGTTTCGCGCCGCCGGCCGTCAGCCGGCCAGACCGAAGAAGACGAGGATCGCTCGCCCGAGGCGCACCATCTGCTCGTCGTCGAGTCGACCGATCCGCTCGCCGAGCTTGGAGCGAGGAATCGTCGTGATCCTGTCCACCATCAGGCTGCATGACTCTCGGAGTCCGTTGACCCCGTCGGGGTCGATGCGTAGGCGGAACAGGGGTGCCTCGGTCAGGTCGGTGGTGAACGCACAGACCGTCACGGAGTCGGTGGCATCGAAGCGGTCGTCCTGAACGATGGCGACCGGCCGGGGTTTGCCCACGTACCCGCTACCGGCGGCAGCGGTCCAGATGTCGCCTCTTCTCAATGGTCGTCCTGGCTGATGGCGTCGATGAATGCCTGATCGTCTTGGGCGTGCCGGCTGGCGGCGACGGCCGCGGATTGCCGGTGCGCTTCTCGCTCGAACTCTGTTGAGCGGACATCGGGCACCCAGATCTGGACCGGTCGAAGACCCTGTGCGCGTAGACGTCGACGGTGCTCCGCGACACGCTTGCGACCACCGGAGTCCTCGTGCGAGGCAGCCATGCCGCCACGTTACATGTAACGGCCGTCCGGCGACACCGCTATCCCGCCAGGTCTCGGAAGCCAGAAGTAGAAAAGGGCCTCTGACCAGCTGCTTCGCTGGTCAGAGGCCCTCTCAGCCGTACCCCCCCTGGGACTCGAACCCAGAACCTGCGGATTAAGAGTCCCTTGACGGCCGTCCGGCTGATGACGTCGCGTGCGCGAAAGTCCTGGTAGATACGGGTTTTCAGAGGTGGCGCTGTTGCCCTGTGATCCCCCGTATCGGCTCGTATCGCTGATTTGGGGGGACAATCGGGGGGATCGCAGGCGTGGAGTCAGACCCGTCGCAGGTCCTCGACGAAGGTCTCCATCACATCGACGACCTCGACGGGATCGACGGGCGACAGTGAAGCCGACCGCATCTTGTTGGTCGCCGCTGCGGGGTTGGCAAGGATCTCTCGCTCGACGACCGAAGCGATCACCGCGGCGATCTCGCCCGGCACGGTCCTGATCTCCTGGCTGACCGCACCGCGGCGGTCGTACCGCTCGACGAGACGGTAGAGATCGAGGAGGTCGGCCGGCATCTTGGTCGACCGTCGGAGCGTCGACGGCGCGGCGATCGCATGGGACTTGGTGGCGACGAGGCCGGCCGGCGTGGCGACCTGCGCCGCCAGGGGTTCTCCGCCGGCGACTCGGACGACGGTGAGGACCCCGGTCTCGAACGCCCACCGATGCCCGGCGACGAACAGGCGATCGTCGTCGTCGAGGTCCGCCAGATCGGTGGCGCTCGCCTCCATCGTCGCGATCAGATCGACCTTGACTCCCTCGATCACCAGTGGCTGCCGGGCCGAGTCGTGGGCGTCGGCGAGGATCTCGACGGCTGCCGGGTCCGTTTCGGTGGTGACGAGGTCGATGTCGATGGTCGCTCGATGCGGTTGGCCGGTTGAGCCGACGCGCATGGCCACGGCGAGCCCGCCGATGAGCACGACCGGCGGAAGGTCCGACGTGGCGAGGACCGCTCTCGCAGCCTCGACCAGCGCGTGGTGATGGTCGGCGAGAAGGATCTCGTCGGGATCACCAGACACGTTCGACCTCGGCACGGTCGAGGTTCCACTGCTCGACGACCTCACGGCCGCGTGCCGGGTCCTGGGCGAGCTCGAGGGCGAGGAACAGCGGGTGGAGGGTCGGTAGGAAGTGCGGTGCCGGAGGCCGGTCGGGCCGCATGCGGTTGCGGCAGGCGATGAGCGTCGGCGCCACCGCCAGCACCGCCACACAGTCATCCCACGAAGCCCGTTCCAGTGTCCGTTCTGCTCGCCGCGCGACCGCGTCGGTCGGGACCCAGATCCGAGGTTGTGCTCCTGCGTCGAAGACCGGCGCGCCCCAAGCTGCCGCCGCGGCATCGCCACCATTCGCCCAGCCGGGCTCGTCCAGCTCGCCGACCTGCATCTGTAGCCGGGTCTCGTCGCTGGGACGGGGCAGTGAGGCCACCGGCACAAGACGGGCCGGCCCCCACACGTCGGCCAGGGCCCAGAACAGCTCCGGCGTCTGCGGTTCGCCGGACGGACGCACCAGGCCGGACTCTCGGAGCAGCTTCGACGCGTCGCCGACTGCCCCATGTGACATCCCCGCGGCGCCGGCGACGGCCCGGATCGACGGGCGATCGTGGCGGTGGTCCGCGTGGCTCAGCAGAAGCGCGGCGGCGTAGCTCAGCCCGGCGCGCCCACGGATCGAGCCATCCGATCCGGGCGACGCGGTGCCCCGCCGAAGCGCGGCGTGGGTCCGACCGGCCAAGCGGTCCTCGTCGAACGTGATGACCCCAGACGCCTCTGGATGCTGCAGTTGCAGCTCGCCCCGTCGGTCGAGCCAGCTCCAGCCGAACGTCTTCTGCGACGCATTGTGCTCCTCGAGGAGTTCTTTGGCGGCTGCGGAGATCCGATTGGCGACGATGACCTTGTTGCCACGGGCCTCGGTCTCGAGGAGGAACTCGATGTCGCGTCGGCTGATCGCTTCGCGCACGATGACCTTCGCCGGCCAGCGCTTCGACCCCACCCCGACCTTCACCAGGTCGTCGGCATCGGGCGCGATGTCGATGCCGCGGGCATCGGAGGTCAGGGACAGCAGATCCTCGATGGCGGCGACGGCCTGGTCGGCGGGAGAGACTCGGAGCCGGGGCACGTTCGAAGTCTAACCCGTCCGGTGTCCGGTAGCTACCGGACACCGGACAGCGGGATTACTCGGTCTCTGCCGCTTCCTCGTCGAGGATGCGGATGGCTTCGGCGAGGCGTTCGAGGACTTCGGCGGCGTCGGTGACGTCGCCGAATGCTTGGCGGAGCATGGCGCGGGCCCGGCTGGCGCCAAGTGTGTGGAGCCGGTCGGCGAGGTCGCTGGGGGAGACGTGGGGCTTTTCCCGTTTGCTGCGGGGCTGGGGGGCGACACGGGAGGAGTAGTCGCGCAGCTCCTCTTCCCAGTGGCCGAGGTTCTCGGGGGTGCCGAGGATGGCGTCGAGGATCACGATCGGGTCGAGCCCCTTCATCCCGGCATCCGGTGCATGGAGGGCGGCGTCGGAGTCAGGTGGGAGGGGGACGAAGAAGTACCCGATGGGGAGATCGAACGCCCGTGAGAGGGCGAGGAGCTCGTCGGCGGAGAACTGCTTGATCCGGTCGACCTTGTGGGCGGAGCGTTCGAGGGCGGAGAAGCTGGCGCCGGACAGCTTGGCGCCGAGGTAGGGCGCGAGCTGTTCGGCCGCTTCCTCCTGTGTCCAGCCCCGCAGCGCCCGGGCCTTGGCCACGTTGAGGGCGACGATCTGGTTGGCGGTCATCGTTCGTCGCACGCCGAGCTTCCGGGTGGCCATGCAACGACCCTACACCAACGAAATCCACGAGTCGCTAGCGGTGCCGTTGACCTTCTGCTACTCTGCGGGATCGTTGGAGGATCGACGTATGCGTTCAGTCGATGAGTGGCCGGATCTGTTGACGGTCGAGGAAGCAGCCGACGTGCTGCGGATCGGCCGCACCAAGGCCTACGACCTGGCCAAGGAGTGGCGCGCCACCGACGGCGCCTCAGGCCTGCCGGTCATCGACCTCGGCAACGTGCTTCGGGTCTCCCGGCACGCGCTCGAGGACATCGTCGGCGGACCCCTCCGTCCACCGGCGAGCTCCGGCGGGCCCGAGCCCGCTGCCGCCGACGTCGGAACCTCCGACTCCTCCGACCGAGCACCCGCAACCCGCGTCCGACGTCGAAGTCGAGCCCGTCACTGCGACGAGCAGCTCGACCTGTTCGACACTCCGACCCGGAGCTGACCGTGCCCAACACCGGTCTCCCGAACCCGAACAACGAAGTGGCAGACACTTGCCACCCCTGCGGGGTGGCTCGCCGGGACGTCGTCCCGGAGGTCCCGGACGTCGTCCCGGGGACCGGGCGCGAGGCGGTGATCGGGCGGTGATGACGATCACCAAGCTCCGGGGCGCCGAGTACCTGCTGCGCTCGGTCGCCGACGGGGTCGAGGACTACTTCATGGGCGCCGGGGAGGCGCCCGGGGTGTGGCACGGCCGCTGGGCCGAACAGCTCGGCCTGGCCGGCGTCGTCGAGGCCGACGTGCTGCGAGCCATGGTCGAAGGCCACCACCCCACCACCGGCGAGGACCTCCTGGCCGGCAACAAGGAACGGGTGGTGAAGGCGATCGATCTGACCCTGTCGGCCCCGAAATCGGTGTCGCTCCTGTGGGCCTTCGGCGACGAAGCATCCACCGCGGCGGTGTCGATCGCCGTCGCCGAGGCCTCCACGGTCGCGCTCGACTTTCTCGAAGCCCATGCCGCCGTGGCCCGCCGGCAGGTCAACGGCATCCGCCGCCAGGTCGACACCGCAGGTCTCGCAGTGGCCCAGTTCACCCATCGGACCAGCCGGGCCGGCGACCCCCAACTCCACGTCCACTGCCTCGTGCCCAACCTGGTGCAGCGGGCCGACGGCAGCCACGTCGCCATCGACGCATCCCCGATCCACGAATGGCTCAAGGCCTCCGGCACCGTGTTCCAGGCCGAGCTCCAACGCCTCCTCACCAACGAACTGGGAGTCAGCTGGGGTCCGGATCGGAATGGGTGCCGGGAGATGGTCGGCTTCGACCGGGCCCAGCTGCGGGCGTTCTCCAAGCGCACCGTCGCCATCGAGGCCGTGCTCGAGGCCGGCCCCGAAGCCGTCACCGCCAAGGACCGGATGAAGGCTGATGACCGGGCTTCGCTTGCCACCCGCGAGCGCAAGAACAAGGAGCTGACGCCCGAGGCGCTGCGGGAACGGTGGGCGGACGAGGCGGCACGAGCCGGCATCACCCCCGGCCGGAACCTCCTGCGGACGGTGCGGCACCAGACATCACACGAACCCCTCGTCGACCAGGTCGGTGTGTTCGCCGCGCTGGTCGACCCCGACAGCGGGATGTGTGCCACCAAGGCTCGGTTCGGGCATGCGCAGGTCGTCGAGCGCGTCGCCGCCCTCTCCGCAGGGCGGTGGACCACCGGCGAGATCGAAACCCTCGCCGACGAGTTCCTGGCCTCGGATCTCGTCGTCCGTCTCGCCACCCCGACGAACACCCGCCGGCGCAAGCCCCCGCAGTGGTCGACCGTCGAACATCGCGCCCTGGAGGATCGGGTGCTGGTCGATCTCGACCAACTCCGGGCCACCACCGTGCCGGGCGCACCTTCGGCGCTGGTCGACCGCGCCATCGAGCAGTCCGTCGTCCCGCTCGGCGACGACCAAGTAAACGCGGTCCGTCTCCTTGCCGACGATGGACCGGCGCTGCGGGTCGTCCTCGCCGCTGCCGGGCACGGCAAGACCGCCCTCACCGTCACCGCGGCCGAGATCGCTGAGGCCACCGGCCGACCGGTGATCGCGCTCGCCGCGACGAACAAGGCCGTCGCCGAACTCCGAGCCGTCGGTCTTGACGCTTCGACCATCGCTCGCTGGCGCCTCGATGACACGCCCCTGCCCGACCACGCCGTGGTGGTCCTCGACGAGGTGTCCCAGGTCTCTACCCGCGACGCCGCCGCCATCCTCCGCTCCGTCACTGCAGCACCCGGAGCGCAGCTGTGGTGCCTCGGCGACGCCGACCAGGGCCGATCGGTCAAACCCGGCGGACTCGCCGCCGAACTCGCCCGCCTCGACCAGGCTGGCGAAGTGGCCGCCGCCGAGCTGACCGTCAACCGCCGCCAGCTCGACCTCGCCGAACAGAAGGCCCTCGCCACCTACCGCACCGGCCAACTCGCCGACAGCCAAACCATCCGCGCCGACCACGGCTGGGAACACCACGCTGCGACCCCGGACGAGACCCGGGACAAGCTCGCCGACGCCGCCGTCGCCGACCTCACCATCCACGGCACCCACGAGGTCGCCGTGCTCGCCGTCTCCCACGCCGACTGCGAAGATCTCGCCGACCGCATCCGCACCCGACTGCGCGACGCCGGCCACATCCGCGGCCCCCACACGACCGGTCCTGGCTGGGGACCCGAGGACCGCCGCTACGCGGCCGGCGACCGGATCCTCGTCCACGCCAACACCTACCTGGACCGTCGTCGGCTCACCAACGGGACCACCGCCACCGTCGTCGACGTCACCCCGACCGGCGGGCTCATCGCCATGCTCGACGACGGCCCCATCATCGAACTCCCCGCCAGCTTCGTCGCCGGCACTCGTCCAGATGGGAGCTCGAACCTCTCGCACGCGTGGGCCCGGACGATCGACGGCGCCCAGGGCGGCACCTGGGACCACGTCCACCTCCTCGCCACTCCCAACATCGACCGCCACACCCTTTACGTCGGCCAGTCACGGGGCCGCCAGCCCACCCACACCTGGAACACCGCCGCCGAACCCGACCTCGAAGTCCACGGCAACGTCGTCGCCGACGATCGCGGTCCCGACGAGGTTGTCCTCGCAGCTGCGGCTCGTCAGCCCGACATCGCCTTCGCCGCCTGGGACGACCCCAATGTCCTCGACCGCCAACTCCGCGCCGAGCGCGACGAGCACGAGATTGCGCTCGGGACCGGGCCGCCCGACCGGCGGGTCGAGGTCGACCAGCTGGCGCACCGGATCGGCACGCTCACCGCAGCTGCCCACACCCAGCACGACACGATCCAGCACTGGGAACGGGTGGCCCGCCAGACCAGCGGCCCCCGTCTGAGCCGGGACAAGCGAGAAACCCACCGCCGAGCGGTCAACGAGCGAAATCGTGCCCTCGAGCGGCTCGACGACACGCAGCAGCAGCTACGCGATGCCCGGAGCCAGCTCGCCACCGCTCGCCTCGCGCAATCGAAGCGGGAGCGGTGGGAGCACGCCAACGCGTGGCGTCACGACGCCATCGCCGACATCGATGACCGGCTCGACCGTCACTGGGCCGAAACCGTCGTGTCCGCCGCCGTCGAGGGTGACCCGCTCGCCTACGGCCTCCAACGGCTCCGCCAGGCGGTCCACACCCTTGCCGACGACATCTCACAGCCCGACCACCACCAGATCCTCACCACGGCGCTCGAGGACCACCATCGGGAGACGATCACCGCCATCTACCGAGGTGACCGTCCCCCGCCCGACCACCTCGCCGACGAGCTCGGACCGCTCCCCGAACCCGGGCCCGGCAGGGCCGCCTGGGCCGGCCTCGCCCTCCGCATCGAGCAGCGCCCCGACGCCCCACCCGCCGCTGAGCCGGAGAGTGAGCTGTCGCTGCTGGAGCGGCGCTGGAACGAACTCGGCCGGCCCACCCCGATTCCGAACGACCGACTCATCACGGTGGCCGACAGCCTCCCCCTCGGCCGGCTCACTGACGCAGGACCCGATGAGTGGAACATCGTCCTCGACCAGGCGGAAGAGGTCATCCACCGGCAACTGGCCCGACGCCAGGAGCGGGACTTCGGTCTGTCGCTTTGAGGGCGCCCTGGTTCCCCAGAGTCAGCAGCCCGGCGTCCGTTGCCCGGAGCGACTCCACTCGACGCCTTTGGTGAGGTTCTTCTGGGACAGGTTCGTCACGGCGCCCCCATCGGCACCTTCGTGACATGCCCCATGGTCGGTATGTCGGGCGCGTTCTGGGATGATGCGGAGCCGGAGCGCTTCTACGCTGCGCGGATGCGAGGCGAGCCGCTGCTCGATGAACTGATGGCCAATGCGTGGCGTCCTCTGATCGAGGAGCAGCACGACGGCTGGCGCTACCGGTGGAGCGATGGCTTGACCCGCCGTGCGAACTCGGCTCTCGCCGTCGGTGAGACGGGGACAGCCGACGATCTCGTGGCCCGCGCTGAAGAGTTCCACGGACAGCGAGGAGCGCCCACGCTCATCCAGGTCAGCACGGCATCGGCGTCTCAAGGGCTTCCTACCTACCTGCGGTCGCGCGGCTACCGACCGACGGCAAGGACGCTCGTCCAAGCGGCGGCAACCGATGCCGTCGTCGAACGGACCGCGGCGCGCTTCGACATCGAGATCGCGGTTACGCCAAGTGATGAGTGGTTCGGCACGTACTGGTCGGTCGAAGCCACGCGCGGTCGAACCGACACCGACATGACCTTGTACCGCGGCGTCCTTCTCGCACCGGAGCTGCCCACGGTGTTCGCCGCCGCGCGCCGCGACGGCAAGGTGCTCGGCGTAGGTCAGCTCGTCGTCGATCGTGGATGGGCAGGCGTGCAGTGCATGGCCACGTCCCC
>JBKHVG010000056.1:0-16169 GCA_046570205.1 Acidimicrobiia bacterium | reverse complement strand
GACGTGGCCGAGGTCGCGGTCATCGGCATCCCGCACGAGAAGTGGGGCGAGACGGTGAAGGCCCTGGTGGTGCTGGCCCCGGGGGCCACGGCCGACGAGGCCACCCTCATCGAGCACTGCCGTTCCAAGCTGGCCCACTACAAGTGCCCGACCAGCATCGACTTCCGCGACGAGCTGGCCCGTACCGCTACCGGCAAGCTCCAGAAGTTCAAGCTGCGCGCCCCCTACTGGGAGGGCCAGGAGCGCCAGGTGAACTGAACCGGCGCCACGGCAGGGGACTGCCGCCGTCGCCCGGGGGAGTTCCTACGATGCGGAGGTGGTCGGTCGGCGTCTCCTGCTCCTCGTGCCCCTGCTCGCCGTCACCACCGCCGTGCCCCCGGCCGCGGCGCACACCCAGGTCCAGCGGGCCAGCCCCGGGCCGGGGGAGGTGGTGGAAGGGGAGGTCGGCTCGGTCGTGCTCGACTTCCTCGACCCGGTGCTCCCCACGCCGACGATCACGGTGACCGGCCCCGACGGCGCGCCGGTGCCCGGCCTCGGCCAGGCCCGGATGGCCGCCGACGACGTCGCCGAGGTCGAGTTCGACCCGCTCACCGCCGCCGGGGACTACCAGGTGGACTACACCTACGTCGCCGTCGACGGGGCGACACAGGAGGGGGCGCACCAGTTCACGTTCCAGCCCTCGGGCGGGGCCGACCTCGACGGGCGCGTCGTGCTGGCGTGGATCGTGGGCGTGGTGCTGGTCGTGCTCGTGGCCGCCGCCGTGGCCGGACGCCGCCGGGGCGACGCCTGAGGACCGCGGGGGCGCAGGCCAGACTCGGGCCGTGCTCCCCGTCACCACGGACACGGTCCGGCTCTTCCTCCACGTGCTCGCCGCCACGGTCTGGGTCGGGGGTCAGCTGACCCTCGCCGGCCTGGTGCCCGGCCTCCGGGCGCTCGACCCCGACGCCCCCCGGGCCGCGGCCCGCCGCTTCAACCGGATCGCCTGGCCCGCGTTCTCCGTGCTCATCGTCACCGGGGTGTGGAACCTGTTCGAGAGCTCGGTCGGCAACCGGGGCACCGACTGGCAGGTGACCTTGCTGGTGAAGCTCGTGGTCGTCGCGCTGTCCGGGGTGTCGGCGGCGGCCCACGCCGCGACAGCGAGCCGTCTCGTGCTCGCCGTGGGCGGCGCGGTCGCCGGCGTGTCGAGCGTCGCCGCGCTGTTCCTCGGCATGCAGCTCGCGCTCGGCTGAAGGTGGGAACGCCAGTCCACGCAAGGAGCATCCGCGTCCGGCGAGATGCGGTTGGCCAGACTCCGCGTTCGACATCACACCCCTTCCAGGAGGACCCATGAACAAGAGCCAGCTCATCGAGCAGGTCGCCAAGCAGGCAGGCGTCGACAAGAAGACGGCCGGCGACGTCCTGAACGGCTTCGAGGAGGTCGTGCTCGCGGTGACCAAGGCCGGCAAGGAGGAGATCTCCTGGACCGGGTTCTTGAAGTTCGCGCAGGCCAAGCGCAAGGCCGGCACCGCCCGGAACCCGCAGACCGGCGAGTCCATCAAGACCAAGGCCAAGAAGATCCCGAAGGTCACCCTCGGCGCCACCTTCAAGAAGGTCGTCAACGGCGAGTCGCCCGCCCCCAAGCTGGCGAAGTGAGACGGGCCGGTCCCCGGACCGGCTCCTCCCACGAACCCCGTTCCCGGACCGGCCCAACGGCCGGTCCGGGTCGCGTCCGGCCCCGACCACCCGGACTGGCCCGCCGCAGCGCGCATCGGTGACGATGGGTCCGTGCGTCGCATCATCGCCTCCGTCGCCCTCCTCGCCGTGCTGCTCCTCGGGGCGCCCGGGGCGCGGGCGCAGACCGGCGACGGATCGACGACCACGACGGTGCCCCGGGGCGGCGACATCATCCCGGAGCCCAACTCCGGGGCCGAGCCCGAGGACGCCGGCGACCGGGGCGGGGCGCTGCAGACGGTGCTCTTCGTCGCCATCGTCGGCGCCGTCGTGGTGATGGGAACGATCGTCGTGCGCCAGAGCCGCAAGGTCCGAGCCGACCGCGGCTTCTGAGCGACGCCTCAGCCGGCCAGGTCCTCGCAGGCGTCGATGCCCTCGACGAAGCCGGCCCGGAACGCCGCCGTGCGCTGGAAGGCGCTGGCCTCGGCCTCACCGCCGAACGCGAGGAAGGCGATGATGATCTCGTCCAGGTCGCCGGGTGACAGCACCAGCTGCTGCCTGGGGATCTGCTGGAGGAACTCGGCGGCGGCGAACAGGCCGGTGACGCAATCGGCGTGGAGGACCTCGGCGACCTCATCGGAGGGATCGATGCCCAGCTGCGCCTGGGCCGCGTTGGCGTAGAGACGGGCCAGCTCCCCGCCGAAGGCGAAGTCGCCGATCTCCTCCAGCGCCGGCACCAGCCCGGCGGCGTCGATGTAGGCGGTGTCGTCGGCCACGCAGTAGAAGGACGCCAGCTCGAGCGCGGCCGGCCCGAGCTCCTCGTCGCCGCAGGTGACGGGGCCATCGGCGGGGTCGAAGGCCTCGAAGCCCGACACCGGGTCCCACTCCTCGCCGAGCTCGTCGAAGAGCGCCGTGAAGAACGACTCGAGGTCGGCGACGAGCAGGTCGAGGAGCTGGTCGACCGGGAGGTTGCCGCCCGTTGCGGCATCGGTGGCGCTGCCGAAGGGGATCGCCACCACGTTCGGCGGCTCCTCGGCGTAGGTCACACACGACCCGGCGCCCTCCTCGAAGCCCTGCTGGAACGCGCTGACCCGGTCGAAGCCGGACCCGTGGGCGCTGCTGGCGTACCCGGGGATGCCCAGGGTGTCGCGCAGCTCGAGCAGCCCGGCCACGGCCTGGTCCAGGGCGTCGGCGCCGGTGCCGAACGTGGCGATGCGGTCGTCGACGTCGTCGACCCACGCCCCGGCGAAGCAGTCGGCCTGGAGCTCGAGGGTGACGGTGGCGGCGCGGACCCCGCCTCGGGCCTGGACGGCGTGGGCGAACTCGTGGGCCATCACCAGCCCGACGGTGAGCGAACCGAACCGCTCCTGCAGATCAGGCACCAGGACCGCCCGGTCCCAGGCGATCAGGTCCTCGGCCGGGCAGTACAGGGCGTTGTCGGCGATCATGTCGTAGGTCAGCGGCTCGGGCCCGCACGAGGGCAGCGGGGTGTCGGGGCCGTACGGGACGTACCCGCCTCGGAGCGGTGCGAACTCGGCGTCGTAGAGCTCGGGCATGGCTTCGGTCCAGAACACCTCCAGGTCGTCGAGCGCCAGCTCCACCACCTCGTCGGGGTCCTCCACACGGTCGCCCTCGGGCGCGTCGGTGTCCGTGCGCATCGACCGGTCCGTGTCGAAGGACAGCTCCGACTGCGCGCACCCGGTGGCCACGAGGGCCACGACGAGGAGCAGCGGCAGCGACCGGCAGCGCATCGGGCCGACGCTACCGGCGGCCGGTGAGGCGTCCTCGGCGGGGAGCGGTGCCGACCGGCGCATTCGGTGTCCTGCGCCGTCCGCACCGGCACGTCCCGCCCGTCGTCCTACGCTGCGGACGTGGCACACGGCGCGATCGACCGCTCCCGCTGGGGACAAGACGTCGTCCTGGCCGATGGGTCCACCGTGCACGTCCGGCCCATCGAGCCCACCGACGGCGAGGCGCTGCTCGCCTTCCACGGGCGCCAGTCACGCGAGTCGGTGTACTTCCGGTACTTCAGCCCCCGGCCCCACCTGTCCGACGACGACATCCGCCACCTCACCACGGTCGACGGCATCGACCGGATGGCCTTCGTGGCGGCCCGGGACGACGAGCTGCTCGGCGTCGCCCGCTACGACCGCTACCCCGACCGGCCGGTGGCCGAGGTGGCGTTCTTCACCGACGACCGCATGAGCGGCAAGGGCATCGCCACCCTGCTGCTCGAGTACCTGGCCGCCTACGGTCGGGAGATCGGCATCAGCCGGTTCGAGGCCACGGTGCTGCCGTCGAACCGCCGCATGGTCCGCGTGTTCCAGGCCGCCGGCTACGGCGCGTCCAGCGCCTACGCCGACGGGGTCATCGAGGTCACCTTCGACATCGAGCCGAGCGAGGAGGCGGCCCGGGCCATGGCCGAGCGCGCCCGCCTGGCCGAGCGGCAGTCGGTCGTGCGGCTCCTCGAGCCGCGCGCGGTCGCCGTCATCGGCGCCGGGCGCAGCCCCCGCTCGATCGGCCACCGGGTGCTGCGGAACCTGCTGGCCGCACCGTTCAACGGCCCCGTGTACGCCGTCCACCCCGAGGCCCGCGCCGTGGCCGGCGTCCGGGCCCACCGCACCGTGGTCGAGGTGCCCGACGAGATCGACGTGGCCGTGGTCTGCGTCCCGGCCCGGGAGGCGGTGGGCGTCATCGAGGACTGCGGACGGGCCCGGGTCGGCGCCGCCATCGTCATCTCCGCCGGCTTCGCCGAGACCGGCCCCGAGGGTCGCCAGCTGCAGGAGGACGTGCTCGCCACGGCCCGCCGCTTCGGCGTCCGCATCCTCGGCCCCAACTGCCTCGGCGTCATCAACACCGACCCCGACGTCCGCCTCCGGGCCACCTTCACCGGCCCGACGCCCAAGCCGGGCCGGGTCGGGTTGCTCAGCCAGTCGGGCACGCTCGGCGCGGTGATCCTCGGGCACGCCACCGAGGCCGGGCTCGGCATCTCGAGTTTCGTGGCCGTGGGCAACAAGGCCGACCTCTCCGGCAACGACATGCTCCAGTACTGGCTCGACGACGACCGCACCGACGTGGTGCTGCTCTACCTGGAGTCCTTCGGCAACCCGCGGCGCTTCGGCCGCAACGTGCGCCAGGTGGCGGCCCGCAAGCCGGTGTTCGCGGTGCGCACCGGTGCAGTGCTCGACTCGCTGGTGGCGGGGGAGCAGGGGGAGGGCTGGATCGACGACGAGACCATCGACGCGCTGCTGCGCCAGACCGGCGTCGTGCGGGTGCCCACCGTGACCTCGCTGCTGAACGCGGCGATCGTCGCCGAGAACCAGCCGGTCCCGTCCGGCAACGGCGTGGTGGTGGTGGGCAACAGCGGGGGCAGCGCCTCCATGGCCGCCGACGCCTGCGTGAACGCCGGACTGCGCATGGTGTCGCTGTCGCCCGACACGCTCGACGCCATCGACGCGCTGCGCCTCCACGGTCGACGCACCGCGAACCCGGTCGACCTGGCCTTCGACGCCACCGCCGCGGACTACGCGACGGTCCTCGGCGCGGTGCTGGTCGACCCCCAGGTCGACGTGGCGCTCGTGGTGCATGCTCCACCCGACGTCGACGACCCCGACGAGGTGGCGGCCGTGCTGGACCAGGTCGCGGCCCAGCACCCCGCCACCACCATCGTCTCGTGCATCTACGGGCAGCGCACGACGGTGACCGGCGGTGGCGTGCCGATCTTCGCCTTCCCCGACGACGCCGCCTACGCGCTCGGGTGGATGGCTCGTTACGGCGTGTGGCGGGCGTCGGAGCTGTCCGGCGAGGTGCTCGCGTGTGCGGCGGCCGACGACGTCACGTCGCTGGTCGAGCGCTTGCTCGCCGAGGACGATCGCGTCGAGCTTGAGCCGGAGGCGGCCCGGGCCCTGCTCCGCGCCGGCGGCCTCGACGTGGTGCCCATCACGGTCGTCCGGTCGGCCGACGAGCTCACCGAGGTCGCGCTGGACGGCCCGGTGGCCCTCAAGGCCGAGTCCCACGACGTCGGTGCGACCACCCAGCGCCGGGGCGTGGCCCTCGACGTCGACGACGTCGACGACCTCCGGTCCGCCGCCGCCACCATCGTCGAGGGACTGGGTGACGGGGCCTGGCCCATGATCGTCCAGCCCATGGTCGAGCCCGGCACCGACGTCCGCGTCAGCGTGGCCACGCACCCGGTCGTGGGGCCGGTGGTCCGCCTCGGTCCCGGCGGCGGTGCGGGTCGCTTCGCCCCCTCGCCCCGGCGCGTGCTGCCGCTCACCGATCGGGGCGCCGACGAGCTGGTCACCGAGTCCGGCCTCGACGACGTGCTCGATCCGCAGTCCCGCGGCCACGTGGTCGACCTGGTGCGCCGCCTGTGCGCGATCGTGGACGCCGCCCCCGAGGTGACCGAGCTGACGTGCGACCCCGTCATCGTCCGCCCCGACGGAGCCGACCTGATCGAGGTGCGGGTCACGCTGGCCGACGTCGCCGTCGACGACGCCCCCCTCGTCCGCCGCTTGTAGAGAAACTGGCAGTGCGGGTGTAGCGGCGGGCTTTGCCGCTACACCGGCACTGCCAGTTTCCAGAGTCGCGACCCAGGAGGCGGTCGGAGCCGCCGCCAGAGCGATCTACCGGGGCAGGCCGAGCACCCGCTCGCCGAGGATGTTGCGCAGGATCTCCACCGTCCCGCCCATGATCACGTAGCCGGGGGCGTAGCAGATGTTGCGGGCGACCCGGCGGCGGAGCCCCTCGTCGGCGAGGGTGGCGTGGGGGCCGAGCACCCGGCCGCAGAAGTCGGCGACCCGGACCTCGAACTCGGTGCCGAAGGTCTTGGTGGCCGCCGAGAACCCCGGCGGTGCCTGCTGCAGGGTCTCACGCAGCACGAGCAGGCGGCCGATGCGGTACATCGTCTCGATGGCGGCGACCTCCTGGCGCAGGTTGTCGTCCTCGAGGGCCCCGTGGGCGCGGGCGAACTCGAGGCAGTCCTGGTAGAGCCGCTTGTTGGAGACCAGCCGGTCGATGCCACCACGCTCGTGCTCCATCTGGCGCATGACCTGCTTGAACGACCCACCCTCGGTGCCGACCAGGTTCGCTGCCGGGACCCGCACGTCGTCGAAGTAGATCTCGCAGAAGTGCTCGTCGTCGGTCATGTCGCGGATGGGCAGGACCGTGATGCCGGGCGAGGACATGTCGACGATGAACTCCGACAGACCCTTGTGCTTGGCGGCGTCGGGGTCGGTGCGGGCGATGAGGTAGCACCAGTCGGCCTCGGCGCCGCCGGAGTTCCAGATCTTCTGGCCGTTGATGACCCACTCGTCGCCGTCGCGCACCGCGCTCGTGCGCAGGGAGGCGACGTCGGAGCCGGCGTCGGGCTCGGACATGCCGATGCACCACATGGTCTCGGCGGCGATGATGCCGGGGAGCCAGCGCTCGCGCTGCTCGGGCGTGCCGAACTGGAGCAGGGTGGGACCCATCTGGCGGTCGGCGAACCACGAGCTGGCGATGGGCGCACCCTCGGAGATGAGGGCCTCGTAGACGACGAAGCGCTCGAGGGCCGACCGGCCGCCGCCGCCGAACTCGGTGGGCCACGTCATGCCGATCCAGCCCCTGGTGGCGAGCTCCTTGGCGAAGGCGTCGTCGGGCTGGGCGATCCAGGAGTCCTCCATGAACCACCGGCCCTCGGTGGCCCTGCGACCGACCTCGTGGGCCTCTTCTGCGAGGGCGAGCAGCTCCGGCGTCCACGAGAAGTCCATGCCCGGACGCTACGCAATCGGCGTGGGGCCGAGGACATCGGCGGGCCCCGTGGGGGCGGGTAGGTTTCCGGTCCCTGTGCCGTCCGTCCCCGCGTCGCCGATGACCCGTCGGGTCGTCTACGTGGTCGGCAAGGGACGCAGCGGATCCACCCTCCTCGACGACCTGCTCGGCACGGTTGCGGGGGTCGCGTCCCTGGGGGAGCTGCGCCTGCTGTGGTCCCGGGGGTTCACCGACGGGTACCGGTGCGCGTGCGGTGCGCTCGTGGCCCGCTGCCCGGTGTGGACCGGTGCGGTGGTCGACGCGATCGGCTCCACCTCGCCCGAGGCGCTCGCCGAGACCGACGGGCTCCAGCAGCGGGTGCTGTCGTGGGCCCACGCCCCTCGCCTGCTGGCCGCCGGTCCCGGGGACGACGACCGGGCCCTCGGCGCGGTGATGGGGCGGCTCTACGACTCCCTGGCCGGCCGGCTCGGCGCCGACGTGCTCGTCGACTCGTCCAAGTGGCCGCTGCCACCCGGCGCGTTCGACGTGGTCCCGGGCTGGGAGGCGTGGGTCCTCCACCTGGTGCGCGATCCCCGGGCGGTGGCGCACAGCTACCAGCGGCGCAAGGGCGGGGTCGGCCAGCCCGAGCTGCCCCGCTTCGGGGCGCTGCACACCTCGCTGTCGTGGACCGCACGCAACGCGACCGCCGAGCTCGCCCGCCGGCCGGTCCCGGCCGAGCGGTTCCGGCGGGTGCGCTACGAGGACCTGGCCGCCGACCCGCGCGGCACGATGCGCTCCCTCGGCGACTGGCTCGGCATCGTCGACGCCGACCGGGCCTTCGTCGGCGACCGCACCGTCCGCCTGGGCGACGCCCACCTCGTGGGCGGCAACCCCCGGCGGCTGGACCGCGGCGACATCGAGGTCGCCGCCGACCAGGAGTGGTCGGAGGGGCCGGCCACGGGCCGCCAGCGCCTCGTGGGCACGCTCACCGCACCGCTGCGGGCTCGCTACGGGTACCCGGGGAAGGCCTGATGCGGGTCCTGTTCGACATCGTCCACCCGGCCCACGTCCACTTCTACCGGCACCTCCACGACTCGCTGCGGGCCGAGGGCCACGACGTGCACGTCGTGGCCCGGGACAAGGAGGTGACCCTCCCGCTCCTCGACGCCTTCGGCATGCCCCATGCGTGGACGGGGCACGCGGGGACGAAGACCACCGCGGCCCGGGCCGCCGAGCTGGTCACCCGCGACGTCGCCCTCACCCGCGCCGCCCGGCGGTTCCGTCCCGACGTGGTGCTCACCCGCAACCCCGCCGGCGTGCACGCCGGGCGCCTCGTCGGCGCCTGGACGGTGTACGACAGCGTCGACGGACGGGCCGCCGGCGTGCACTTCCGGCTCGGGGCGCCCCTCGCCCACGTCATCACGTCGCCGACCTGGCTCGACGAGGACTACGGGCCCCGGCACCGCCGCTACCGGGGGCCCAAGGAGCTGGCCTACCTCCACCCGAGCCGCTTCCGCCCCGACCCCGGCATCCGTGACGAGCTCGGCGTCGCCGCCGACCGGCCGCTGTTCGTGCTCCGCTTCGTGGCCAACGACGCCGTGCACGACGCCCACACCGTCGGTCTCGACGCCGGGCAGCGGGCTGGGCTCGTCGGGCGGCTGCAGGCGCTCGGCCACGTGGTGATCTCCAGCGAGGAGCCGCTGCCGGCCGACCTCGAGCCGCTGCGGTTCCGGCTCGGGCCCGAGCGGATCCACCACGTGCTCGCCGCCGCCGACCTGTTCGTCGGCGACTCCGGATCCATGGCCGCCGAGGCCGGGGTGGTCGGCACCCCGGCCCTGCGCCTGTCGTCCTGGGTCGGCCCGGTGCGGGGGTACCTGGGCCGGATGGAGCGCGACTACGGGCTGGTGCGCTGCTTCACGCCCGAGGCCAGGGCCGGCTTCGACGCCGCCGTCGACGCCGTGCTCGCCGACCTGCCGGCCGCCAAGGCGGCGGCCGGTGAGGCCGCGGCCCGCCTCGTCGCCGACTGCGACGACGTCACCGCCTGGTACCGCGGCCTGGTCGGTGAGCTGGCGGCCCGCCCGGAGTCACCGAGCCGCCGGCGCTGGCTCCGCGGCACACCCCCCCGAATCTGAAACTGGCAGTGCTGGCGTAGCACCCGGATCGCCCGAGCGACGATGGTGCTACGCGAGCACTGCCAGTTCGAGGGGGCCGGGGACCGGGGGGGGACCGGGGGCCGGGGAGGAGGTGTCGGCCGGGGCCGAGGTCATGCAGCGACGAGCACGATCTTGCCCAGCTTGGACCCCTCGGCGAAGCGGTCGAAGGCCGCCTCGGCCTGCGCCATCGGGAACGTGGCCTCCACCGGGACGGTGATGCGGCCGGCGTCCACCTGGGGCAGCACGTGGCGGATCATGGCCTGGGCGGCGTCCGCCTTCTCCTCCAGCGGCCGGGCCCGCAGGGTGGAGGCCCGGATGGTGCCCCGCTTCTGCATGAGGTCGACCATGGACAGCTCGACCTTGGGTCCGGCACCGACGCCGATGATCATGATGCGCCCCCAGGTGGCCAGCGCCTCGACGTTCCCCGGCCAGTTGGGCGCGCCGACCAGCTCCAGGATCACGTCGTAGGGGCCGGCGTCGACGAAGTCCTCGGGACGCACCACCCGATGGGCGCCGAGCCGGGCGACGGCGTCGTGGTGGTCCGGGTTCCGGACGGTGGCCGTGACCCGTGCGCCGGCGGCTGCGGCCAGCTGCACGGCGGCGGTGCCGACGCCGCCGGCGGCGCCGTGGATGCACACCCGTTCGCCCATGGCCAGCGAGACCTGGGAGAAGAGGGCGTCGTGGGCGGTGGTGAACGTCTCGGCGAAGCCGCCGGCCTGCTCCCAGCTCAGCGAATCGGGGACCGGAAGCAGGTGGCGTTCGTGGACCACGGCCAGCTCGGCCATGCCGCCGCCGCCGACCACGGCCATGACCCGGTCGCCCTCGCCGAACGCCGTGGCGCCGGGACCGAGCCCGACGACCTCACCGGCGAGCTCGAGGCCGGGGATGTCGGCCGGACTCCCGGGCGGTGCCGGGTAGAACCCCATCACCTGGAGCCGGTCGGCGGAGTTGATGCCGGCGGCCCGCACCCGGACCAGCACCTCGCCGGTGCCGGGGACGGGATCGGGGTGCTCGGTCCAGTGGACGGCTCGGTCGCGGATGGTCACCGCGTGCATGCCGGCGCCCGCTCAGCGCTGGTCGATCGGCACGTACGGGCGCTCGCCGGCGCCGGTGTAGAGCTGGCGGGGGCGGGCGATGCGCTGGTCCTGCTGGATGAGCTCCTGCCAGTGGGCCAGCCACCCCGAGGTGCGAGGGATGGCGAACAGCACGGTGAACATCTCGATCGGGAAGCCCATCGCCTGGTAGATGAGGCCCGAGTAGAAGTCGACGTTCGGGTACAGCTTGCGGCTGGTGAAGTAGTCGTCGGAGAGCGCCACCTCCTCGAGCTTCAGGGCGATGTCGAGCAGCGGGTTCTTCCCGGTGACCTCGAAGACCTCGTCGGCGGTCTTCTTGATGATCTGGGCCCGGGGGTCGTAGTTCTTGTACACCCGGTGGCCGAAGCCCTGCAGGCGGCCCTTGCCCTGCTTCACCGACTCCACGAAGGCGGGCACGTTGTCGATGCTGCCGATCTCGGTGAGCATCTTGATGACCGCTTCGTTGGCGCCGCCGTGACGGGGGCCGTAGAGGGCGGCGGCGGCCGCGGCCGTGGCCGAGTACGGGTCGGCGTGGCTGGAGCCGACGACCCGCATGGCCGTGGTGCCGCAGTTCTGCTCGTGGTCGGCGTGGAGGATGAACAGCACGTCGAGGGCCTTGGCCAGCGCCGGGTTGGCGTCGTAGCGGGGCTCGGCGACCTTCCACATGGTGGACAGGAAGTTGGCCGAGAAGCTCAGGCTGTTGTCGGGGTAGACGAAGGGCATGCCGACGCTGAAGCGGTAGGCGGCGGCGGCCAGCGTGGGCATCTTGGCGATGAGGCGGGTGATCTGCTTGTAGCGGACGTCCTCGTCGAAGATGTCCTTGGCGTTGTCGTAGAAGGTGGACAGCGCCGCCACCGAGGACACGAGCATCCCCATCGGGTGGGCGTCGTAGTGGAACCCCTCGAGGAACCGCTTGCGCATGTTCTCGTGGATGTAGGTGTGGTACGTGATGTCGTGGGTCCACGTCTCGAGCTGGTCCGTGGTGGGCAGCTCGCCGAAGATCAGCAGGTAGGCGACCTCCAGGTAGGTGGAGTGCTCGGCCAGCTGCTCGATGGGATAGCCCCGGTAGCGCAGGATGCCGGCGTCGCCGTCGATCTCCGTGATGGCGCTGCGGGTGGCGGCGGTGGCCGTGAACGCCTCGTCCTCGAACCAGATCCCTGGCAACAGCTTCTTGAACGGCTCCGAGCTGACCCCGCCGTACTCGATGGGGATCTCGACGGACTCGCCAGTCCGGTTGTCGGTGATCGTGATGGACTCGGCCACGGAGGGTGCCCCTTGTGTCGCAGTCGGTTCGGTGTCGGGTCGGAGACTATGCGGTGGGCGACTCGGTGGCACCCGACGCCGGGAGGTCGACCCCCGGGTGGCGGGGCGCCTCGGCGGCGACGAGCTCGTGGAGCAGTTCGCGCAGGGCCCGGGCCGGTGCGGCGAGGCGGCCCCGGCGTCGGCGGACCAGGCCGACGTCGCGGGGGAGCAGCTCGGGGACGTGGACCCGCACCCAGTCGCCCGGCGGCTCCTCGAGCGTGGCGGTGGTCGGCAGGATGGCCGGGCCGAAGCCCCCGAAGGCCAGCGACGCGACCAGCATCATCCCGTCGACCTCGGCCAGCGGGTGCAGCTCCACGCCGGCCTCGGCCGCGGCCCGGTCGAGCTCGTCACGGAACGCCGTGCCCTTCGGCTCCAGCACGAGGCGGTGCTCGGCGAGGCGGCGGAACGAGACCTCGGCGGCCACCTGGGTCTCGTCGGAGTCGGAGAAGGCCAGGTCGTGGCCGCCCGGGACGACCAGGATCCGCTCCTCGGCGAAGAGCGGCTCGGCCCCGATCTCGGGGTCGGCCACGGGGAGGTTGACCACCGCCAGGTCGAGGGACCCCTCGAGGAGCTGGGGGAGCAGCGAGGTGGTGGTGGCGTCGACGATGACGAGCTCGACGCCCGGGTACCGCTGCTGCATGTCGGACAGCAGGCTGGGGACGAGCCAGCGGGCGGTGGAGCCGATCATCCCGATCCGGACGTGGCCCACGACCTCGGCCCGGAGGGCGGCGACGTCGCTCTGCAGGGCGTCGAGCTCGCCCCGGATGCGTCGGGCCCGGGCCACGGCCGCCTCGCCCTCCTCGGTGAGCCCGCCGGAGGAGCGATCGACCAGCGGGACGCCGAGCTCCTTTTCGAGTCGGGCCACGTGGGTGGACACGTTGGACTGGACCGTGTGGATGGCACGGGCCGCGGCCGAGAACGAGCCGTGCTCGGCCACGGCCAGGAGGGCGGTCAGCTGCTTCAGGTCCATGGCATCTGTCTACCAGATGGTAGGTATCTCACAGAACTGTTGGACAGATGCTTGCGGCCGCGGCACACTGGTCTTCACAACGCCGGAGCGAACGTCCCCCCGAACGCTCCGAGCACAGCGTGCCCGACACCAAAGGATGTCCCCCCGTCCGTCGGTTGCACCACATTGAGGTGTGGAGCCGGTCCGTCCCCCCATTGGACCGGCTCCCCTCAATTTTCCTCCCAAGTTGCCGCCGGGCGCGAGGCTCCGGCTGGGAGGGCGACCTCGACACCTTGCGCCGATCTCCTGGCGGTGGCCGCCGACGCCGCGTCGAACGATGACGACGTGCCGGACACCTTCCCGGACGAAGCGCGGCACGCGATCAACCTGATCCTCTCCCGATCGGATGACTGACATGTCGACCACCCGTCCTGTCATCGAGATCGAGACCACTGGACCGGAGGCCGCAGCGCGCCTCCTGCGGCTCGTGAGCCACGGCGCCAAGAGCGCAGACCGCGCCACCGCGTCACGCGACGCCGCCATCCGTGAGGCGCACAGAGCAGGCGCGTCTCTCCGGGATCGCAGAGGTCGCTGGCATGTCTCACATGACCGTGAAGCGCATCATCGAGCGTCGCCGACCGGAGTAGCGCACCGGGATGGGCCTTCGTGATCGTCGAGTCGCCGGCCATCCCACACCACCCGGGGCCTGCGACGGGTCCGCTGCCAGGACGGGCGCTGGGGACACGCCGGCGAGCGCACCGGGTACCGTCCGCCGCGATGTCGACGCCCGCCGCCTTCTTCGACCTCGACCGCACCCTGCTCCGTGGTGCCAGCGGCCCGATCCTCACCGGGGCCCTGCGCTCGGCCGGCGTGATCAGCGACCGGGTGGTCCCGGGCGAGAACCTGCTGTACCGGCTGTTCAACGCGGTGGGCGAGAACCGGCCGGCCATGCTGCTGGCCCGCCAGGGGGCCCGGTTCAGCCGGGGCCAGAGGCGGGCCGACGTCCAGCACGCCGGCGAGCTGGCCGCCGAGCTGCTCGTGCCGATGGTGTGCGCCTACGCCGCGCCCATCATCGAGAGCCACCGCCAGGAGGGACGCCCGGTCATCCTGGCCACGACCTCGCCGTACGACCTGGTCGCCCCCTTCGCCCGCCAGCTCGGCCTCGACGACGTCATCGCCACCCGCTACGGCACCGACGCCGACGGCTTCTACGACGGCACCATCGACGGCCACTTCGTCTGGGGCCCGGGCAAGCTGTCGGCGGCCCAGGACTGGTCCGAGGCCAACGACGTCGACCTCGACGGCTCGTGGGCCTACTCCGACAGCTTCTACGACATCCCGCTGCTGTCCGCCGTCGAGCATCCCACCGTGGTCAACCCCGACCCCCGCATGTTCGCCGTCGCCACCCTGCGCCGGTGGCCCATCCGCTACCTCGACAAGCCCCCGGGCGTGCCCAAGCTGCTCGGCACGGTGGAGCCGGCCGAGGCGCTCCTGAACCTCGCCCGCCCCGAGCTGGTGCCCTATGCCCGCTTCGACATCACCGGCACCGACAAGATCCCGGCCGAGGGCGGCTGCATCGTCGTGGCCAACCACCGCTCGTACTTCGACACTCTGGCCATGGCCCTCACCATCGCCCGATCGGGCCGGCCGGTGCGCTTCCTCGGCAAGAAGGAGGTGTTCGACGCGCCGGTCATCGGCCAGCTGGCCACGGCCATGGGCGGCATCCGGGTCGAGCGGGGGTCGGGCTCCGACGAACCCCTGCGGGCCGCGGCCGAGGCCGTGATGGCCGGCGAGCTGGTCGCCCTCATGCCGCAGGGCACCATCCCGCGAGGGCCCGCCTTCTTCGACCCCGAGCTGAAGGGTCGCTGGGGCGCGGCCAAGCTCGCCGCCATGACCAAGGCGCCGGTGATCCCGGTGGGGATGTGGGGCACCGAGCAGGTCTGGCCCCGCTCGTCGCGCCTGCCCAACCTGCTCAACGTCACCAACCCGCCGCTCGTGACGATCCGCGTCGGCGACCCGGTCGACCTGAAGCACCGCTCCCCCGACGCCGACACCAAGCGGATCATGTCGGCCATCAGCGCCCTGCTGCCCAAGGAGTCCAAGCAGAAGCGCACGCCGAGCGCCGAGGACCTGGCCCGCACCTACCCGCCCGGCTACGAGGGCGATCCCGAGTCCGAGCTCGAGCGCCGGCCGGGCACCGACACCTGACCGGGGTCCCGGGCCGCCCGCCACGTCCGGGAGGCGTGCTCCGCGGCCCAGAACGATCCAGGACGGGTTCCGGGGTCCGGGACGCGTTCCGGAAGCCTGCCCCTACGACAGCGGGTTCTCCCACCGCACGCCGGAGAAGCGGGCGAAGTCGGTGTCGGCGGTCATGACGGTGAGGCCGTGCTCGATGGCGAGCGCGGCGAGCATGGCGTCGGGCACCAGGTTCCCCGTGACGGGCACGGTGCGCACCAGCTCGCCGTAGACCGCGGCCGTCCGCTCCGAGGCGGGCGGGATCCAGGACGGGTCGGCGGCCAACCAGGCCTCCACCAGGGACCACGCCTCCGGGCCGGACAGCGGTCGTGTCGTCACCCGGGGGTGGGTGACGATGCGCAGGAACGCGCCGATGGTCTGCCACGGGATGCCGACCCGGGTGCTGCCGTTCAGCACCGCGGTCAGCCACGACGCCGCCGCCTCGTGCCGGTCGGAGCTGCGGTCGACGGCGTAGAGGAGGAGGTTGGCGTCGACGAGCACGCTCAGGACTCGTCGAGCAGGTCGAGGACGTCACCGATGTCGGTCACGTCGACCTTCAGCCCGACGTCGGCCGACCGATGCTCATAGGGCGTGCGTCGAGCAGGTGCGGCGAGCCCGCGCCGGATCAAGCGGTTCACCGCCTCGCTGAGGCGGAGACCTTCCTCACGACGCACTCGTTCCACCGCGGCCGCGACGTCGTCGTCCAGCGTGAACGTCGTCCTCATGCACCCATCGTAGCATCATGATGCGGGCCGATGGTCGGCCCCGGATGTGAGAGCGCCGATGGGTCGCCGTTTCGCTCGGTCGACCTCGGTTCCTATGCTCCTGGCGATGGTGGCGACCACCGGGGCCCGGCCGGCTGATCCCCTTCACCCTGCGGACGCCGACCGTGACGTGGCCGACAGCTTGGGACTCTCCTGAGCATCGACCTCGGCATCGCGTTCGCCGGGTTGGTTGGCGGGTTCAGCGTCGGCCTGACCGGGATGGGCGGCGGGGCGCTGATGACGCCGCTACTCGTGCTGTTCTTCGGCGTCGATCCGCTGGCCGCCGTGTCCAGCGAAGTCGTTGCCTCGCTGG
>JBKHVG010000055.1:0-16285 GCA_046570205.1 Acidimicrobiia bacterium | reverse complement strand
CGATGAAGACGCCGGCGAGGACGACGGTGGCGGCGAAGAAGATGGCCCCGTACTGCTGGACCTTGCCGGTCTGCATGATGCGGAAGACCTGTCCACCGCCCTCGGCGGCGCGACCGGAGGCGTTGACGGCGCCGTCGACGACCTTCTGGTCGATGGTCTCGTAGACGAAGCGGCCGCCGGCGACGGCGCTCTTGCCGACGCCGTCGACGATCCCGTCGAGGATGTGCTTGTTGGACCAGTTGGCGGCCCGGGCGATGGGGCCCTTGACCCCTCCGGCGATCACGCCGGTGTACAGGTGGTCGAAGTAGTACTTGTTCACGAGGAACGTGTGGCCGGCTCGGGCCACCCTGCTGCGCTGGGTGATCCCGTGCGGGCCGAGACCCTTGAAGTACCAGGCGTAGGCCAGCCCGATGCCGAGGAGGCCGAGCAGCGTGGAGCTGAGGGCGATGACGATGTCGAACTCGGGGTGCGACAGCGCGCCCTCGATGGCGCCGGCGGTCGGGAAGTAGCCAGCCTTGGGCTCGAAGAGGTGCTCGAACTGCAGCGTCACCCCCTCGGGCACCCAGTCGAGGGCGCCGGACCTGGGGATGTTCGTGAAGCCGGCGAGCACGGCGAGCGTGGCCAGGATGTAGAGCGGCACGAGGATCCGGGGGCCGGACTCGTGGGGGTCGCCGTGGTCGCCGGCATGGGGGTCGTGGGCGGACTCGAGGTCGTCGCCGTGCCCGGAGTCGGCGGCGACGTGGTCCTCGTCGACCGGGTGGTCCTCGGTGCCGTGGCTGACCTCGCCAGCGTGGCCGCCCCGGAACTCCCCGAAGAACGTGAGGTAGATGCACCGCGTCATGTAGGCCGCCGTCATCAACGCGCCGAGGGAGCCCACCACCAGGAAGGCGGTGTAGGACCCGTCGCCGCCCAGCTGGCTGGCACCGGCGAGGATCTCGTCCTTGGACCAGAAGCCGGCGAAGGGGAAGATGCCGATCAGCGCGGCGGTGCAGACGAGGAAGGTCCAGAAGGTCTTGGGCATGAACTGCTTCATGCCGCCCATGTCCTTCTTCATGTCGAAGCTGTGCACGGCGTGGGCGACCGAGCCGGAGCCGAGGAACAGACCGGCCTTGAAGAAGGCGTGGGTGAAGAGGTGGAACATGGCCGCGGTCCACGCGCCCACGCCGAGGGCCATGACCATGTAGCCGAGCTGGGACACGGTGGAGTACGCCAGCACCTTCTTGATGTCGGACTGGACGAAGGCCAGGCCCGCCCCGCCGAGGACGGTGACCCCGCCGACGACGGCGAGGGCGTTGACGCTGGAGCCGCCGATGACGAGGCCGTTCCAGAAGACGCCGTACATGCGGGCGACCATGAACACGCCGGCCACGACCATGGTGGCGGCGTGGATCAGCGCCGACACCGGCGTGGGGCCGGCCATGGCATCGGGCAGCCAGGTGTGGAGGATGAACTGGCCGGACTTGGACATCACCGCGGCGATCAGGCAGAGGCTGGCGACCAGCAGGGCGGTGTGGGTGATCTCGCCGGCGTTGGCGAGGGTGTTGATCTCGACGATGTCGAAGGTCTGGCCGGCGGCGAAGAACAGGATGATCATGCCGACGAGCAGGCCGACGTCGCCGACGCGGTTCGTGAGGAAGGCCTTCAGCGCGGCGTCGGAGTTGGGCTTCTCCTCCCACCAGTGGCCGATGAGGGCGAAGGAGCACACGCCGACCAGCTCCCACATGGTGATGAGCTGAAGGGTGTTCTCCGACATGACGAAGCCGAGCATCGCCGCCGAGAACAGGGAGAGGAACGCGAAGTAGTGCGTGTAGCGGCGGTCGCCGGCGACGTAGTCGGTGGAGAAGACGTGCACCAGCAGCGAGATGAGGCTCACGACGAAGAGCATCATCACGGCCATGCCGTCGAGGAGCATGCCGGCCTCGAACTCGACGGCGCCGTTGCTCCACCAGGTGATCGACTTGGTGATGGGCTGGACCTCGAACTCGAGGTGCGCCTCGTCCCCGCCGTGCTCACCCTCCTCGGCAGCGGTGGCCACCGGCGGGGCCCGGGCGGCGGCGGACTCTCCGACGACCATGGGGCCGACGCCTGACTCGGCGGTGCCGAAGGAGTGCTCCTCGCCCTCGGCGTCGGAGCCGGGCTCCTCGGCGTGCGACTCGTCCTCGGCCCCGTCCTCGGCGTGGGTGTCCTCGGCCTCCTCGGCGTGGTCCGCCTCGGCGCGCACCTCAGCCGCGTGCTCGGAGTCCTGGACGTAGCCGTACCACTGCACGTTCACGCCGATGGCGAACAGGAAGCAGAAGCCGATCGCCACGATGCCGATCCAGGACGCGTGCTTGCCCAGGCGCTTGCCGACGGCGAGCGTGATCGCGAAGGACGCGGCCATGACCAACGGCACGACGTACGCGTTCTCGAGGAGGAAGCCGGGTTCGATGGCCCCGGCGGCTTCAGCGGCTCCGAACACGGTCAGCCCTTCATCTGCGCGACCTCATCGAGGTCCACGCTCTTTCGGTTCCGGTAGATGAGCAGCACGATGGCCAGACCGACGCCGACCTCGGCGGCGGCGACGGCGATGACGAACAGGGCGAACACCGAGCCCACGATCGTGCCGTTGTGGGCCCCGAACGCGACGAGGTTGATGTTGACGGCGTTGAGGATGAGCTCGATCGACATCAGCACGATGACGGCGTTGCGCTTGGCCAGCACGCCGTAGACGCCCGTCGAGAACAGGATCGCCGACAGCAGCAGGAACTGGTTCAGCATCAGGTCGTCCACGATCAGTCCTTCCGCGCCAGCACGATGGCCCCGACGAGGGCGGCGAGCAACAGGACCGAGACGGCCTCGAAGGGCACGACGTAGGCGCCGAAGATGGCGTCGGAGACCTGCTCGGTGTTGCCGACCAGCTGGGTCGAGGCGTTGGCCTGGTCGACGGGCTCGTCACCGAAGTGGTCGAGGAGCGACGTGGCCAGGAGGGCGAACAGGATCACGCCCGTGAAGGCACCGACGTACCAGTAGTCGTTGGTGAGGTTGACGTCCTCGCCGAGCTTGGCTCGGGTGAGCATGACGCCGAACAGGACCAGCACGATGATCGCGCCGATGTAGACGAGGACCTGCGTGGCGGCCAGGAACTCGGAGGCCAGCAGGATGTACTGGGCGGCGACCCCGGCCAGGACCAGCACCAGGTACATGGCAGCGTGCACCACGTTCTTGACCGTGACGACGCGGATGGCGGAGAACGCCATGACCGCGGCGATGACGTAGAAGAAGATGTTCTGGGCGACCATCAGCGGGGGACCTTCTTGACCTTCTGCTCGGATCCGGCCTCGTAGGGCTCGAAGTCCGGCACGGTCTCCATCCACTCGCCGAGGCGGGCCTTGTCGTGGAGCAGGTCGGCGATGCGGGGTTCGGAGTACTCGAACTCCGGGCTCCAGAACAGCGCGTCGAACGGGCAGACCTCGACGCAGATGCCGCAGTACATGCAGAGCGCGTAGTCGATGTCGAAGCGGTCGAGCGCCGAGACGGTGCGGGGCTTGCCGCCGGGACGCCGCGGCGGCGCCTTCTCCTTGTGGCCCTCGATGTAGATGCACCAGTCCGGGCAGCTGCGCGCGCACAGCATGCAGACCGTGCAGTTCTCCTCCTTCAGGGCGATGACGCCGCGGGCCCGCGCGGGGGGCGGCTCCTTCTCCCTCGGGTACTGCACCGTCACGTTGGGCGACAGCATCTCCTTGAAGGTGACCTTCAAACCGGAGATGACACCGGGGATCTTGGGCTTGGGCATCAGAACACCACCTTGAGGATGCCGGTGGCCGCGATGTTCACGAGGGCGATCGGGATGAGGAACTTCCAGGCGAAGCGCTGGAGCTGGTCCTCACGGAACCGCGGGTAGGTGAAGCGGACGAAGAACACGATGCCGCCGAAGATCATCATCTTGCCGAGCAGCACCACGGGGCCGACCACGTTCATGTAGTCGGCGTCCATGTCGAGCCCCGGCACGTACCACCCGCCGAGGAACATGGTGGCGGCGATGGCCGAGAAGGCGCCGGCCGTGGCGAACTCGCCGATGAAGAACAGCAGGAAGCGCAGGCCGGTGTACTCGGTCATGTAGCCGGTCACGAGCTCGGACTCGGCGACGGGCATGTCGAAGGGGGTCTGGGCCAGCTCGGCCTGCATGGCGACCATGAAGACGAGCAGCCCGACGAACTGGGTGAGGATGTAGGGGTTCCCGATGCCGCCCCAGCCGAAGATCTCGCCCTCGGCCTGCGCGACGACCATGCGCTGGAGGTCCAGCGTGCCGGCCTGGATCACCACGCCGACCACCGAGAGCACGAGCGGCAGCTCGTAGGCGATGAGCTGACCGGCACCACGGATGGCGCCGAGCAGCGAGTACTTCGAGGCCGAGGCCCAGCCGGCGATGATGATGCCGATCACCGAGATGGACGACACCGCCATCACGTAGAAGATCCCGGTGCCGAAGAACTGGTTGTCCATGAACACCATGTCGGGACCGAAGGGCACCACGACGTAGGTGAGGAGCACGGAGCCGACGACGAGGTACGGCGCCATCTTGAACAGGGTGCGGTCGGCGCGGTCGGGGACGACGTCTTCCTTCTGCAGGAACTTGCCGACCTCGGCGAGCAGCTGCATGGAGCCGTAGGGGCCGGCCTCCATGGGTCCGAGCCGGCTCTGCATGAAGCTGACCATCTTGAACAGGAACACGTAGACGAACGTGCCGGCCGGGAGCAGCACCGCGGCGAGGACGCCGAGGCTGCGCAGGACCGACTCCTGCCAGTACGCGAGCTCAAGAGCGAACATCATCGGACGGCCCCCGCGGCGAGTCGTGAGGCCCAGGCGAACCCTGCGGGTTCGATGAGCAACTCGGTTCGAGAGGAGGCCGCCCAGCGGCCGACGAACGGCGTCATCGGTCGATGTCTCCCAGGATGAAGTACAGCGAGCCGAGGATGGAGATGATGTCGGGCACGTAGACCCCCCGCAGCAGCCACGGCACGATCGAGATGTTGTGGAAGCTGGCGGTGCGGATCTTGACCCGGAACGGGCCGAGGTCGCCCTTGGAGATGACGTAGTAGCCCATCTCGCCGAGCGGGTTCTCGGTGGCCACGTAGGCCTCGCCGGCCGGCACCTTGATGATGCGGGGGACCTTGGCCATGATCGGTCCGGAGGGCAGGTCCTGGCACAGCTGGGTGACGATCTTGCAGGCCTCCCGCGTCTCCTGGAGGCGCACCCAGGTCCGGGCGTAGCAGTCGCCGTCGGTGTGGGTGATGACGTTGAAGTCAGCGTGCTTCCAGGCCATCGGGTAGTCGGCGTCGCGACGCAGGTCCCAGTCGACACCCGAGGCCCGCAGGTTGGCCCCGGTGAGGCCGTACTGCTGGGCGATCTCGGCCGGGATGATGCCGATGCCGCGGGTGCGCTGCTCGAAGATCTCGTTGCCGAGGAGCAGCTCCTCCATCTCGTCGCAGAAGGACTCCATCTTCCGCATGATCCGGATCGTCTCCTCGATCCAGCCCTTCGGGAGGTCGTCCTTCAGGCCGCCGATGCGGTTGAAGTTCGGGTGGAAGCGGCCGCCGCTGACCGACTCGGTCTGGTTCAGCACGAACTCGCGGTCGCGCATGGCGTAGAACATCGGCGTCAGGGCGCCGATCTGCACGCCCATGTCGCCGAGGAACATCATCAGGTGGGCGATGCGGCCCATCTCGTGGAAGATCGTGCGCAGGTACTGGGCCCGCAGCGGCGCCTCGACGCCCATGAGCTCCTCGGTGGCCAGGATGAAGGGCACCTCGTTGCACGAGGCGGCCAGCCAGTCGATGCGGTTCACCAGCGTGGTGATCTGCGGGTACGTCCGCACCTCGACGAGCTTCTCGTAGCCCCGGTGCATGTAGCCCATGATCGGCTCGACCCACAGCACCTGCTCACCGTCGAGCTTGGCCACGATGCGCAGCGTGCCGTGCGTGGCCGGGTGCTGGGGACCGATGTTCAGCGTCATGCCGTCGTCGGTCTCCAGCTCCACGTTGACGCGGGCGTCGGCGGCCTTGGCGGTGACGTAGGCCAGCTGGTCTGACTCGGTGACGGTCATGCGTCGCCCTCCTCCTCGTCGCCGGTCCCGCCGGGCATGGGCTCGACGTCGACGATGCCGGGCCACGGCTTCACGTGGCGGGCCAGCAGCGGGTAGTCCTTGCGCAGCGGATGGCCCTCGAAGCCCGACGGCAGGTACAGGGCCCGCAGGTTGCGGTGGCCGTCGAACCCGATGCCGTACATCTCGTGGACCTCGCGCTCGTTCCAGTCGGCACCCGGGTACACGCCGGTGATCGTCTCGATGGAGCCCGGCTGGTGCGGGTCGTCGCCCGCCGGCGGCACGTCGACCTTCAGGATGATGCCGAGGTCGCGCTCAGCCAGGTTCATGACCCGGGCGAAGACCTGGAAGCGGGTGTCACCACCGGCGACGCCCGTCTCGAGCTCGCTGGGGTCCTTGGCGAGGGCGGCATCCCGGAGGGCGTGCAGGTCTACGTCGACCGCAGCCTCCTCGTAGCGGCCGTAGGGCGACGGCAGCCAGTCGATGGCGGAGAGGAACTCGAAGAAGCGGAAGCCGAGGTCGTCGCGCAGGTGACGCATCGTGGGGACCCAGGCCGCGGGCGTGATGCGGATCCAGAGGTTGACGCCCGGCTGGAGGTGGGAGTCGACCAGCTCGTCGCCGAGGCGCTCGGTGAGGCCGGCGAGCAGGGCCTCACGCCGGGGATCGGGTTCCTGGGTCGGGGTGTCGTCGCCGGCCGGCGCCTCGGTCTCAGCGGACGACAATGGGATCACCTCGCCACTTCTCGGCCATGTCCTCGTTGGCGATGCGCTCCTGCAGCAGGACGACGCCCTCGAGGAGGGCCTCGGGGCGGGGAGGGCAGCCCGGGACGTAGACGTCGACGGGGATGATCTGGTCGACGCCCTTGGTGACCGAGTAGCTGTCCCAGTACGGGCCGCCGCAGTTGGCGCAGCTACCCATGGAGATGACGTACTTCGGGTCGGGCATCTGCTCCCAGAGCCGGCGAACGGCCGGGACCATCTTGTCGATGACGGTGCCGGACACGCACAGCAGGTCGGCCTGGCGCGGCGACGCCGGCAGCGGGATGACGCCGAGGCGCATGATGTCGAAGCGCGGGCCGGCCATGGCGGCGGCCATCTCGATGGCGCAGCACGCGAGGCCCCACTGGTACATCCAGAGCGAGTACTTGCGTGAGGTGTTGAGCAGCTGCGTGAGCGGCTTCGGGAGCTTGCCGCTCTCGACCAGACCCATGGGGTTCCTCTCCTAGATCCAGCGAAGGACGCCCTTGCGCCACGCGTACACGAGGCCCAGGGCGAGGATGGCGATGAACACGAGCATCTCGACCAGGCCGAACACCTGGTACTGCTCGAGCCGGGTCGCCCACGGGAAGATGAAGACCGCCTCGACGTCGAACATGACGAACATCAGGGCGAAGATGTAGTAGCGGATCTGGCTCTGCGACCACACGTCGCCGACCGGATCGACGCCCGACTCGTAGTTGAGGTGCTTGCCCGGCTGACGGCGGGACGGCCGGATGAGCGAGCCCAGGCCCAGCACCCCGGCCAGGAGCGCGACCGACAGGCCACCGAAGATGGCAACCGTCAGGTAATTACGGAGGAACTCCGACACGGCGGGGAACCCTACTGACCGGCGCGGAAGTGGGCCAAGATCGCCCAACGGGGCTGCAGATGGCCCAACGCGGGCCCTTTCACCACCCGTCCCGACGGCTTCGGGCCGGGGTTCAGCACACCCAGACGGGGGTGCCGACGGGCATCCGTCCGTCGGCTCGGAGCAGGTCCATGACCCGGGTCGTGCACCCGGGCGCAGCCGTGTGATGCGGCCCCTACGTCGTCACCTGGGTGGGTTCACGACGGATCCATGACACCGGTCACCGGCCCGGCCCGGCGGTCGGGGTCGGAGTCGGCGCCGAGGCCTCCTTGCCCGCTGCAGGCGGTTCGGGACGGCGCTCACGCGGGGGCAGGTCCCGCCCGTCGAGGGCGTGGAGGTGCAGCGGGACCGAGACGACGGCCGTGCCGGGACGCTGGCGAAGCCGCGCCCGGAGTGCGAGCGCAGACTGGTTGTGCAACAGGTTGGCGTACCAGTGCTCGAGCACGAACTCGGGTATGACCACCGTGACCAGGGCGTCCGCATGGTCGGCGCACGTGCGGTCGAGGAAGTCGAGCACCGGTCGGGTGAGCTCTCGGTAGGGGGAGTGCTCGATCGTCAATGGGACGTCGAGCCCGTGGGCGGCCCAGTCCTCACGCAGGCGCGCCTCGTGCTCCGGGTCCGTTGACACGTGGAGGGCGATGAGGCGGTCGGCGCGGAGGCTCGTGGCGTAGCCGAGGGCGGGCATGAGGCTGCGGGTGACCGAGCCGACGAGGACCACGACGGTGTGGTGCCGGGGCTGCGGCCGGAACCCAGGAGCCACCCGTAGGGCATTCGCCACGCTGTCGTAGTGGGCGCGGATGCGCAGGAGCAGGAAGGCGATGGCGGGGATGACGACCGCGGGCACCCAGGCGCCGATCGTGAACTTCGAGACGACCACCACGCCGAGGACGACTCCTGTTGCGATCGCGCCGAGACCGTTGATGGCCAGACCTCGCTGCCAGCGCGGCTCGCGGTCCCTCCAGTGGTGCACGACCATGCCGGCCTGGGACAGCGTGAAGCCGGTGAACACCCCGACGGCGTACAGGGGGATGAGCGCCGCCGTCAGGCCGTCGAAGGCAACGATCAGGCCGCCGGCGAGCACCGACAGGATGATGACGCCGTTGGAGTACACCAGGCGGTCCCCGCGGTTGGCGAGCTGGCGGGGCAGGAAGCCGTCCCGGGCGATGAACGACGACAGGCGAGGGAAATCGGCGTAGGCGGTGTTGGCAGCCAGGATGAGGATGGCGAAGGTCGAGAGCTGCAGAGCGAAGTAGGCGGCGGTGCCGTCGCCGAAGACGGCACCGCCGAGCACGGACAGGACCGTCTCGTGCTCCGAGACCGTCGGGGCCAGTCGGTGAGCAAGCACCGACAGCCCGAAGAACATCGACCCGAGGATGAGCCCCATCGCCACCAGTGTCGTGGCTGCGTTCTTCGGCTCGGGTTTGCGGAAGGCCGGCACGCCGTTGGAGATGGCCTCCACGCCGGAGAGGGCGACGGCGCCGGAGGAGAACGCGCGCAGCAGTGCGAACGCTGTCAGCCCCGTCACCAGGCTGCCGCCCTGGGTCACCTCGTCCAGGGCGCGTTGGTCCACTGGCAGGGGCCCGAGGTCGCCGAGGTAGGACCGGATGAGTCCGATGACGATCAGCGCCCCGAGCATCACCACGTACGCGTAGGTGGGCCCCGCGAAGAGGCGACCTGACTCCTTGGTCCCTCGTAGGTTCGCCAGCATCATGAGCGCGATGAACCCGAGACCCAGGGGCACCCGGTGGTCTGCCAGTTCGGGGAAGGCGGAGGTGATCGCGAAGACGCCGGCGGATACGGAGACCGCCACGGTGAGCACGTAGTCGACCAGGAGAGCCGAGCCAGCGATGAGCGACGGCTTGGTGCCGAGGTTCTCGCGGCTCACCACGTAGGCACCGCCACCCGACGGGTAGGCGAAGATGGTTTGTCGGTAGCTCGTGACCACGATCGCCAGCAGGACGGTCACGACGATCGCGATCGGAACGAGCTCAGCGAGGGCGGCCATGCCCGCGACCGGGACCAGCACCAGCAGGATCTCCTCGGTGGCGTAGGCGGTGGAGGAGATCGCGTCCGAGGCGAAGACGGCCAGCGCGACCACCTTGGCGAGGCGTTGGTGCTCCTCCTCGTGGGTGGCGAGCGGACGGCCGACGATGATCCGCTTCAGGATCGAGTACACGCCTGAGTCCTTCCCGAGAGCTTCATGCACCCAGGCTGCAGGCGGCGGCGGGTGTCGGGCGTCAAGCCCAGGACAAGATCCAGCTCGCGCACGTCAAGAACGCGTCAAGAGGAGGGTCCGGTGGGCCTCCGGCGCTGGCACGCTGAACCCATGGAGCCCATGCGCCGAGTCATCGTCGCGGTCACCGGCGCACCCAGCAGCGAGCAGGTGATCCGCCGCGCCGCCCGGATCGCCGAGCGCTCCGGAGCTGAGCTGGTCGCCGTCCACGTCCACCCGTCAGCCACGACCGGTTCGACAGGGACGGTGCTCGACGGACACCGTCGGATCCTCGGCGACATCGGCGTCGACCTGCACGATGTCCACGCCGAGGACGTCGTCGCCGCCCTCGTCGGCTTCGCCCGCCAGCAGGGCGCCGATCAGTTGGTGCTCGGCACCAGCAGACGCTCTCGGATCGACGAGCTGCTGCACGGGTCGGTGCTGAACGACGTCCTACGCGCGGCGAGCGACATGGACGTCCACGTGGTCGGACAGGTCGACGTCGCGTCTGCGCCACTGGACCTCCCTCGCCGGCGGCAGCCTTCGGCGCTCCCTCTTCGCCGACGCCAGATCGGCTGGTTCGTCGCGACCGCAGGGGTCGCCGGCGTCTCTGCGGTCCTCGCTGCCTCTCGTACCACCCTGGGGGAAGGCAGCGAGTTCCTGGTCCTGCAAGCCGTCGTCGTGGTGGCCGCCGCGGTCGGTGGCACCGGACCTGCGGCCGTCGCCGCGCTCCTGGCCGCGACGTCGCTGAACTGGTGGTTCCTCCCGCCTCTGTACACCTGGGAGATCGACGACCACGAGAACGTCCTTGCCCTCGTGCTGTTCGTGCTCGTCGGCCTGCTCGTCGGCCTGCTCGTGACGTCGCTGGCGAAGCGAACGGCCGCCGCCCGCCAAGGCCAGACGCGGGCCGAGGCGCTGGCGCGTGCCGCGATCGCGATGGCCGCCGCCGAGGACCCCTTGCAGGAACTGCTCGTACAGCTGCACCGGACCCTGGGGCTCACGGGAGCCTCGATCCACCAAGACGGAACGCGTGAGCCCCTCGCAGTCGTCGGTGGCGAGCCCTCGAGAGACGAAGCGTCTTCCGTCGTGCAACTGGGGCCCGGCGTCACCCTGCACGTCGCGGGGACGCTGCGCGCCGGGGACGGTGAGGTCCTGGACGCCTTCGCTGCGCAGCTCGGCGCCCTCATCGAGAGGCGGCGACTACGCGAAGACGCGGCGCGTGCCGACGCCCTCGACGCCGCCGACCAGCTACGGACCGCCATCCTCCGGGCCGTCTCCCACGACTTGCGCACGCCGCTCGCCTCCATAAAGGCGTCGGTCACCAGCCTGCGGCAGCATGACATGGAATGGGACGACGAGTCCGAGCGAGAGTTCCTCGCCACCATCGAAGAGGAGGCGGACCGCCTCGACGCCGTTGTCGCCGACCTGCTGGACGCAAGCCGGCTCGAGGCGGGCGCGATCACACCGGTGACGCAGCTGGTCGCGCTCGACGACGTCGTCGCCGCGTCGATCGCTTCCATCAGTGGCCTCCGGGCCGCGGTCGACATCGACGTGTCGCCTTCGCTCCCGATGGTGCGGGCCGACAGCGGGTTGCTCACCCGGGCGGTGGCGAACATCGTGGCCAACGCCAACGAGGCGTCGCCGCCCAACCGTCCCGTCCGGATCACGGCAGACCGGGTGGACGGTCGCGTCGAGCTGCGGATCATCGACCACGGGCCAGGGGTCCCGGAGTCCGAGCGGGACCGGATCTTCGCGCCGTTCCAGCGAGGCGACGGGGGTCGCCGCGGTGGGGTCGGGCTGGGGCTCGCAGTGGCGCGAGGCGTCGTGACGGCGATGGGCGGCGACCTGCGCCTCGACGACACCCCGGGCGGCGGCCTGACCATGATCGTGGCGCTGCCGGCCGCCGACGGCGGGAGCTGACGTGAGCGACCTCGCAGGCGCTCGCATCCTCGTGGTGGACGATGAGCCCCAGATCCGGCGCGCGCTGGCAGTGAACCTCCGCGCCCGGGGCTGTGATGTGCTGCTGGCCGTCGACGGGGAGGAGGCCCTGCGGATCGCCCCGTCGGCACACCCGCAGCTGGTCGTCCTCGACCTCGGGCTTCCTGGGATCGATGGTGTTGACGTCATCAGGGGGCTGCGGGTGTGGAGCGACGTTCCGATCGTGGTGCTGTCTGTCCGCGAGGGCGAGCGCGACAAGGTCGAGGCGCTCGACGCCGGTGCGGACGACTACGTCACCAAGCCCTTCGGGATGGACGAGCTGCTGGCGCGGATGCGAGCTGCGCTGCGACGGCACCAGCCGACCCCGCAGGAGCCTGTCGTGCACACCTCCGCGTTCGACGTCGACCTCGCCACGAGTCGGGTGACGCGGGACGGCGCCGCCGTGTCCCTCACGCCGATCGAGTGGTCGCTGCTCGAGGTGCTGGCCCGTAACCCAGGCCGGCTGGTCAGTCAGCGGCAACTCCTGCAGCACGTGTGGGGTCCCTCCTACGAGACGGAGACCAACTACCTCCGCGTCCACTTCGCCAACCTGCGGCGGAAGCTCGAGCCGACGCCGTCACGTCCGTGCTGCATCCTCACCGAGCCAGGAATGGGGTACCGCCTCGTCGCCACGCCATGACGCCTGCGGTTGCAGTGGCCGTCGCACGATCTCGCCTTCGTTGCGGCGCACCGCAGGGTGGGAGCGCCTCCGGAGCTCAGCGCACGGCGAGCCAGACGGCGACGACGACGCCGAACGCGACGATGGTGGTCCGCAACACGTCGGGCGAGAGGCGGCGGGCGACCCGGCCGCCGACGTAGCCGCCGATCAGGCTCGCGGGCGCCACGATGGCGACGGCGGTCCAGTCCACGGGCCCGAAGACGGCGAAGGCGGCCAAGGCGATGGTGTTGACGAGCAGGGAGATGGCCGCCTTCAGGCCGTTGAGGCGCTGGAGGTGGTCGGCCAGGTAGATGCCGAGCACCGCGAGCAAGATGACGCCGAGGCCGCCCCCGAAGTAGGCGCCGTAGACGGCGGCCAGGAAGATGGCGGCGTGGAGCTGGGCGCGGTGGCTGCGTCCGCCGGCCTCGGTCCGGGCCAGGACCGCCTCGGCGATGCGGGGCTGCAGCGCCAGCAGCACCGAGCCGGCCAGCACGAGGAACGGGACGACGGCGTCGAACACGGCGTCGGGCGCGGACAACAGGATCGCCGCGCCGACTCCGGCTCCGAGGACCGATGTGATGGCGAGGGCCCGCATCCGTTCGCCCTGGCCGCGCAGCTCGCTGCGGTAGGCCGCCGCGCTGCCCAGGTAGCCCGGCCACACGGCGGTGGTGTTGGTGACGTTGGCGGCGAGCGTCGGCAGGCCCGCGGCGACGAGGGCCGGGAACGAGATGAGGGACCCGCCGCCGGCGACGGCGTTCACCCCTCCGGCCAGGAAGCCGGCAACCGCGATGAGCACGGCGTCGGCGAGGGTCACCGGGTGCTGCTGACGCAAGGGGCGACCGGGCTCGGCACGGGCGGCACGGTACCGGCGGCCGCCGCCGGCACCCGAACGGCCGCCGGGGTGCTACGTCAGCACTGCCAGTTTCCCGTGGGGGGGGTGGGCGGGGTCGGGCGCACTGGCAGCGTGGTGAAGGGCCCGTCCCGGTCAGCGCTCGGTGGCCCGGCGGGCGATGCGGTCCTGCTCGGCCTCCATCACCGAGTTGGTCATGCCGCCGAGGTGCTCCCCGGCGAAGCGCACCAGCTCGTCGAGGCGCTTGGTCGGGAACGCGAGCGTCACCGTCTGGCCCTCGTAGCTGAACCGGGCCTGCCACTGCCCGGTGGTGTCGGTGCGGTGCAGGGTGACCGTCGTCCGGTGGGCCGGCCAGGCGACCGGACCCTCCAGCGTCGACCGGCGACGGGCCAGCCGTCGGCTGCTCGGTCGGATCGTCACCAGGACGTCGTCGACCTCGACCACGTCGCCCGACGACTCGATCCTCGCCACGGCGCTGCCGGGGTCAGAAGCCGACGAGGACGGCGGTGGCGTCGCCGGCGGGGCCGGTGAGCACGTGGGGGAACAGGCCCACGCCGAGGGTGACGGCGACGCAGATCGCCAGCGCCAGCCCGGCGCCGACGGGTACCGGCAGCGTGCGCCGGTCGGGGACGTCGGCGTCGTCGACGTCGCCGAGGAACATCGACACGGTGATGCGCAGGTACAGGAAGGCAGCGATGACGGCGGTGAGCATCGCGACGGCGGCCAGGGGGTACGAGCCGGCGTCGACGGCGGCGGCGATGGCGTAGAACTTGGCGAAGAACCCGCTGGTGAAGGGCACACCGGCCTGGCTGAACAGCAACAGGGCGAAGATGAGCGCGAGCGCGGGACGGGACCGGGCCAGGCCCCGGTAGTCGTCGAGCGTGTGGCGGTCGTCACCGGCGCGGCCCACGACGGCCACGATCGCGAAGCTTCCGCCGACCAGGAACGTGTAGCTGGCCAGGTAGAACATCGACGCCTGCACGCCACGGTCGGTGGCGGCCTGCACGGCGACCAGGATGAAGCCGGCGTGGTTGATCGAGGAGTACGCCAGCATCCGCTTCACGTCGGTCTGCACGACGGCCATGAGCGCGCCGACCAGGAGCGTGACGATGGCGACGGCGTAGATGACCGGCTGCCAGTCGACCCGGTAGGTCTGGAAGCCGAGGTAGAGCACCCGGATGAGCCCGGCGAACCCGGCGGCCTTGACACCCGAGGCCATGTAGGCCACCACCGGCGTGGGCGAGCCCTGGTACACGTCGGGGGTCCAGGCGTGGAACGGGGCGGCCGCGACCTTGAACAGCAGGCCGACCAGCAGCATGGCCATGCCGGCCAGGAGGATGCCGTTGTCGAACAGCGCGACCCGGGTGAGGTAGCTGAGGATCTCGACGAGGTTGGTGGAGCCGGTGGCGCCGTAGGTGAGGGCGATGCCGTAGAGCAGGAACGCGGAGGCGAAGGACCCGAGCACGAAGTACTTGAGGCCGGCCTCCTGGGACGTGACCCGGCGCAGGTGCATGGCGGCGAGGGTGTAGACGGCCAGCGACAGGATCTCGAGGCCGAGGAACAGCACGATCAGGTCGTTGGCCGAGGCCATCACGACGCCGCCGGACGCCGACAGCAGCACGAGCACGTAGAGCTCGGGGCCGTCGAGGCCCTCTCGGCGCAGGTACCCGTCGGCCAGGAGCGCGGCGATGAGGACCGACGAGCAGATGACCACCGTCATGAAGACGGAGAACCCGTCGACGCCCACGGCGCCGGCGAGGGCCGTGAACGGACCCCGATCCGGATCCTGGACCCGGTCCCACATCGGCCACGTGCACACGGCGGCGGCGATGGCGGCCACCGAGGTGGCCAGCGGGTAGAAGCCGTGGAACAGGGGGCGCCGGTTGACGGCGGTCAGCGTCATGATCCCGAGCGCGGCGCCGGCCAGGACCAGCAGCGGCAGGATCATCGACCACTCGATGTCCGGTGCCGGGATGGGCTCGAAGGCCTCGTCGGCCCCCTGCAGCGGAAGCGTCAGGCTCGAGGCCAGGTGTGCGAACCGGGTCACTCGCCCTCCCCGTGGTCGTCGGCGGCCTCGTCCTCGGCGTGGTCGCCGGCCTCCCCGTGGGTCTCGACCTCACCGGAGAAGCCGGAGGTGGCGGCGTCGGGCTCGTCGAAGTCGGTGGCACCCTCGATGTGGCTCACGAGGGCGGCGACCGACGGCTCGATGCGCTCGAGAACCGGCTTGGGGTAGACGCCGAGGAACACGATGAGACCGAGCAGCGGGAGCATGTAGGCCAGCTCGCCGGCGCGCATGTCGGGGGTGGCGAGGTCCTCTTCGGTGGGCTCGCCGTGGAACACCCGTTGGTAGGCCCAGAGCAGGTACAGGGCGGCGAGAATGACGCCGGCGGCGGCGACGACGGCCCACCACTTGAGGGTGAGGTAGGCGCCGGCCAGGATCAGGAACTCGCCGACGAACCCGTTGAGCCCGGGCAGGCCGATGGAGGACAGCATCACGAGCGTGAACACGCCGGCCAGCACCGGTGCCGCCTTCTGGAGGCCCGACATGGCGGCGATGTCGTAGGTGTGGCGCCGCTCGTAGAGCATGCCGAGGAGCAGGAACAGGGCGCCGGTGGAGATGCCGTGGTTCACCATCTGAAGCACGCCGCCGCCGATGCCCTGGGTGGTCATGGCGAAGGTGCCGAGCGCGATGAACCCGAGGTGGGCGACCGAGGAGTAGGCCACGAGGCGCTTGATGTCCTTCTGCATCGTGGCCACGACGGCGCCGTAGAGGATGCCGATGACCCCGAGCGTGGCGATGACCGGGGCGAAGAAGAGGGAGGCGTCGGGGAACAGGTACAGGCCGAAGCGCACGAAGCCGTAGGTGCCGAGCTTCAGCATGAC
>JBKHVG010000054.1:5422-16400 GCA_046570205.1 Acidimicrobiia bacterium | reverse complement strand
GGCATCGGATGCCTGCTCCACCACCGCCCAGGCCGGATCGTCGGCGAAGGCGGTGCCCATGCCGGGCTGCTGGCTGCCCTGGCCGGGGAAGACGAAGGTGAGCATGAATCGGTCCGACCGCCGCCACCCGCACCAGGTTTCACGCGCCGGCGGCGTTTCTCAGGCGAAGGCCCGACCCTCGGGCTGGACGGGGGCGAACGCGCCGTACCCGTGGCGCCGGTCGTCCGCATCCAGCCGGTCGTGTCGCCACTTCATGAAGGCGCAGAACGCCGCGAAGGTGAGGAGCAGCTTCATGGGTCCGGAGCGTACGCCCACCAGCGAACGTGTGCCCGGGGCGGGATTCGAACCCGCAAGGCCGTGAAGCCAGCGGTGTTTGAGACCGCCGTGTATGCCGATTCCACCACCCGGGCCGGGCCAGGCAGGGTAGCCCGGGGACGTCAGTCGACGAGCTTGGGCACGTCGCACTGGGCGTCGATGGCGGTGACGTCCGCACCGGCGACGCCCAGGCCGAGCACTTCCAGGAGCCAGGTCACGACGTACTCGTCGATGACGGCCAGCAGTGGGTTGAGGACCTGCTCGACGATCGCGTCAACGACAAAGTCGACGGGGTTGACCAGCAACAGGTCGAGCACGGCCCCGAGCGTGCTGCCGGGGACGAGGTCGACGTCGAGGTTGGTCTGGGCCAGGTTGGCGAGTCCGAGCCCGGAGGTGCCCACCCGGAACGGGGCTGCGCCGACGGCCAGGTCGTTGATGGGTGTTGCGGCGTCCGGTCCGATCGCGACCTCGGCGGCCAGCCCGACCCGGGCGGCGGTGTGCCCGCCGATGGACACGGTGGCGATCTCCCCGGCACCGGTCACCGGCGTGGGCGACTCCAGGTCGACGGGCACCGACCCCGACGGTTCGGTACCGACGACGATCCCGGCGCTCTTGGTGATGGTCGGCAGGTCCATGGTCGCCACGCCGCTCGGTCCGGCGCACACCAGCTCGGTGAGCGTGGAGCGGGCCTTGGCGACGTCCACGCGCACCGGCAGGACGAGCTCCACCGCGGCCAGCTCCGTCTCCCGGCTCAGCAACGGCCAGTCGAGCCCCCCGAGGTCGATCCTGAGGCCAACGCCCACCTGGAGGTCGAGGTCGACCTGGGAGGTCTCGGCGAAGGCGCTGGGATCGTTGGGCCGGCCGGTCCCGAACTGCGGCCCCTCCACGACGGTCAGGGACAGGTCCACGCGGGGGTCGGCCACGTCGGTCAGGTCCTGCACTCCAGGGATGCTGGAGAACAGATCCTTCGGCAGCGCCAGGCTCAGTTCGGTGGCCGCCAGGTTCTCGGCGTTCGCCAGCTGAGCGGAGCCCAGGAGCAGGTCGAACAGGTTGACCGAGGTGCCGAGCACGGCGCCGGGCTCCGACACGCTCAGACCCAACAGCTCGCCCAGGTTCACGGTCAGATCCGGGTCGACGTCGAGGGCGAGGCCGAGCAGGTAGTCGACGGCGGCGTCGATCTCGGCGCCCTCCCCGCTGGCCGCCAGCGCGTCGGCGGAGGCCTCGACCAGCGTCAGCAGCTTGATGTCGGTCAACAGGATGTCGGCGGGTGAGGCGACGTCGGCGTCGACGGCGGCCACATCGGCGAACGCGAAGCCGAGGATGTCCTCCAGGACCACGTTGGCGTTGGCCAGACCCGTGTAGCTGAGGGCGTCGAGGGTGATGCCACCGGTGGGGTCGGCTTCCTGCGCCGGAGCGGTCAGGGCGACCGGGGATGCCGAGGCCCCGGCGAAGCTGAAGGGCACGGCAGCGACCGAGGCGATGGGGAGGATCTCGTCCGGTGGGTTGAACAGGGCCGAGAGGATCGGATCCAGCAGCGCCGACTCTGCGGTGCTCAGCGATGCCAGCCGGGATCCCACCGAGAACACGGCCAGGCCGTCCGTCGTGGCGACCGCTCGGCGGGTGGCGCGACCTGAGCCGGGCATGAACCGGTGGTCCTGGGAGCCGCTGAGGACCACCTGGACGGCGTTCGGGATCTCCGCCGGCCCGGACGGCACGAACTGGGGATCGCGGGCGTCGTCCCAGTCGCCGTAGGTGACGATCCCGGCCAGCGACGCCACCGTGCTGGCCGGCGGGACGTCGTTGTTGGCGAACGACTCATTCACGTAGCCGAGGAAGTCGGCCGCGGTCTGGATCTGGTCGAGGGTGCGGCCGTCGGCCAGGCGCACGAGGTCGAGGGCGATCACGTCGGCGTCGGCCTGCAGGTCCCGCCGCAGGACCCGCTGCGAGCCGAGGTCGACGGCGAATGCGGTCATGACCATCAGCACCGGCAGGAGCAAGGCGACGATCGGGACGACGGCGCCCCGATCCCGGGTGTGGAGGAGCCGGCGGCTCATCGGTTCAACCGCGCCACGGACTTGGAGCTGATCTGCTCGGGCAGGGTGGCGGACAGCAGCGGCGGGTCGATGATCAACGGGAAGTCCTCGTAGTCGTAGCGGAGCTCGACGGTGACGCAGTCGGGCGCCGGGGAGGCGAAGTACGCCACCGTCGGGGGGGCAGGCGGCGCGGTGTCGCAGTCGTGGAGGACCACGTCGCAGGCCATGCCGTCGATGCCGCACTCCTGGTCGAACCCCTCGACCGCTTCCTGTGTCGCCGCCAGCGCGGCCTGGTAGCGGCGGTCGTCGGCCGGGGCCGTCGGGGCCGCGCCCGTGTGCACGGCGACCGCCCCGCTGCGCGCGCCTTCGGCCGCGGCCCGGGTCACGTCCTGCTTGAACGAGAGCAGGAGTCCGAAGATGATGATCCCGAACACCAAGAAGACCAGCAGGACCCCGACGAAGGCGAACTCCACCATCGCAGCCCCGTCGTCTCGCCGTCGGTGCGCTCGAAATGGGACCGGCATCTCGTCCTCAGGGGCAGGCGGAGGTCACGAGGACCTGGACGGCGTTGGCCGCCCCGAGCGGATCGGGGCGATGTGTCAAGTATCGGCACGCCTGTCGGGTTGGGCGATGCCCCGTTGTGTCCATTTCCTGCCCACCCGGGCGGACTAGTCCCGCCTACCGATCGGTGCGCCGGATCGACTCCAGCGTCCCCGGCGGCCCGCCGGCGATGAGGCCGTCGATGGGGTCGGGGTGGGCGATCGACCAGTTGGGCCACAGGTCGGTGGTGCCGGGCATGTTGGGCCGCTCGGCGATGCAGAGGACGTCGTCCAGGTTGGCGATGGCCAGCTCGACGGGCGAGGCCGCCAGCGCCTCGTGTGAGGCGACCACCACGTCGGCGACGTCGTGGTCCCCGTCGCCGACCAGGCGGACGAGGCGCTCGCGCAGGCTGGGTGTGCCGTCGTCGGAGAGGCCGGCCTCGGCTCGGAGCTCGGCGTCGGCGCCGGTCCAGGTGCCGGCGATGGTGGGCAGGTCGTGGGTGGTCACGGCGCCGCCCACGTTCGAGGGCCACTGCGACGGCGGGGTGTCCTCGAAGTAGACGAGGCGCGTGCTCAGCACACCGATCTGGGCCAGGTCGTCGCGCACGCCCTCCTCGACCGTGCCCAGGTCCTCGCCGATGACGAACGCCCCGGCCCGCTCGGACTCGATGGCCAGCACGGTCAGCAGGTCGTCGGCCGGGTAGCGGACGTAGGCGCCGTCCCGCGCACTGCCGCCCGGCGGGATCCAGAACAGGCGGAAGAGGCCCAGCACGTGGTCGATGCGGATGCCGGCGCCATGGCGCAGGGCGGCCCGGATGGTCCGGGCGAAGGTCTCGTAGTGGTCGAGCCGCATGCGGTGCGGGATCGACGGCGGCAGCCCCCAGTCCTGGCCGTCGGCGGCGAAGTCGTCGGGTGGCGCACCGACCCGGGCGTCGAGGCCCAGGAGGTCCTGGTCGATCCACGCGTCGGCTCCGCCGGGATCGACGCCCACGGCCAGGTCGGTGACGATCGGTGCCACGTCGACCAGCGCGGCGAGCTGTCGATCGGCCACCTGCTGGAGCCAGCAGTGGAAGCGGACCCGCTCGGCGTGATCGTCGGCGTAGCGGGCCACCGCGGGACGGTCCGGGTGCTGGAGCTCTGCTGGCCAGTCGCGCCAGGTTCCCGGGTGCTCCTCGCTGATGGTGCAGAAGATCGCCCAGCGCTCGAGGTCGTCGCCCCGCTGGGCCCGGAACTCCTCCAGCTCCCGGGCGGCGTCGGTCCCCATGCGGGAGAAGAGCAGCTCGAGTGCCTGGCGCTTCGCGGCCCAGACGGCGGTGCGGTCGATCCACCGGTCGGCCAGGAGGGCGCGGGCTTCGTCACCGAGGGCGCGGACCTGGTCGTCGGTGGCGGCGCCGGGGACCTCGTCGACGGCGACGTGGAGCGGGTTCAGGTTGCGCCGGCTGCTCGGGTAGTACGGGCTGGAGCCGGGCACGTCGCCGAGGGACGGGGCGTGCAGCGGGCTGAGGGCGAGCACGTCGATGCCGTGGCGACGCACCCACGCTCCCAGCATGCGCAGGTCGCGCAGGTCGCCGATGCCCCAGCTCTGCGTGCTCCTCGACGCATACGCCTGCACGGCCAGCGCGGACCGGCGCATGTCGGATGGCCGGTGGCAGGTCCGGGGCCGCACGAGCAGCAGCGCGGTGGGCCCGCCGTCGACCGGGGCGAGCTGGTGGCGCCCGATGGGCAGGTCGGCGGGAAGCCCGTCGATCACGCCCAGCTCGGTGCCGTCCTCGAGCAGCAGCCGGCACGGGCTCAACAGGTCACCGCCCCAGCCGGCGGGCACGGTCCAGACCGGCGGGCCCTCGGGGGCACGGGGCTGGTCGGACGAACCGCCCATCGCCCGTCGGATCACGTCGCGGGTGTCGTCGGCGGTGTCGTGCCAGTCGCCGTTCGTCGCGTGGTAGCCGAGGTCGATGCCCCAGCCGTCTGTGCCGCCTCGCCCGTCTCCCACGTGTGCCCTCTCCTCGGTGCTGGCCTGGTGTCGGGCATCCCATGCCCAACGCAGCCGGGAGTCAACCCACTGCGCCCGGGGACCACCTCATCGCCTCCTGCCTCCGGTGGAGGGCGGGTCGCCGCGTAGGCTGACGGCTGTGTCGAGGCGCCAGGTCGAACGGCGGCTGCGCGAGGTCGGGCAGCGCCTGCGGAAGCTCCGCGAGGAGCTCCAGATCGCAGACGAGCAGCTCCTGCACCTCTCGGAGGCCGCGGATGATGCCCGCCTCCGCGCCCTGGTGTCGGAGACGCCGGTGGCCGAGCGAGAGCACCGTGAGGCCGCCCGCCACGCCGAGTCCATGCGGAGCCACCGGGCCGGTGTCGCGGCCGAGATCGCCCGCCTCGAGGCAGCCCAGGACGACCTGCTCGACCGCCTCGTCGCCGAGACGTCCTGACCGTCCGGCGGCGTCGCCGGAGCTGGCCGCGAGGCTGCCGGTTTCTTTCGACCCGACCCTCGGCGACGTGGCAGCATCGGTGGTCCTGTCCGAGCAGCCGCTGCGAAGCGGGGAAGGAGACCTCCTGTGGCCACGCGCGTGGTGATCGCCGAGGACGAGGCCATCATCCGGCTGGACCTCAAGGAGACCCTCCAGGAAGAGGGCTACGACGTCGTCGGCGAGACGGGCCGTGGCGACGAGGCGGTGGAGCTGGTCCGCCAGCTCGAACCGGACCTCGCCATCCTCGACGTGAAGATGCCCGGGCTGGATGGCCTGGCCGCCGCTCGTGAGATCTCCACGGAGAAGAAGGCCGCCGTGCTGATCCTCACCGCGTTCAGCCAGCGTGACCTCATCGAGCAGGCCCGCGACGCCGGCGCCCTCGCCTACCTGGTCAAGCCCTTCCAGCGGTCCGAGCTCATCCCCGCGGTGGAGATCGCGCTCGGGCGCCACCGTGAGATGCGGGCGCTGCACGACCAGACCCAGTCCCTCGAGGACCAGCTCGAGACCCGCAAGCTGGTCGACCGGGCCAAGGGCATCCTCATGGACGGCTACGGCATGTCCGAGAACGAGGCGTTCGACTGGATCCAGAAGACGGCAATGAACGGCCGGGTCAAGGCCAAGGACATCGCCGAACAGGTCATCGCCGGCACCATCGCCCCCGACGCCGCAGGAGCCTGAGCCGGCCGATGGCCGCCAAGCGCTTTCTGCTGATCGACGGCAACTCGCTGACGTACCGGGCGTTCTTCGCCCTGCCCACCGACCTGGCCACCGCGTCGGGCCAGGTCACCAACGCCGTCTACGGCTTCACGTCGATGCTCATCAACATGCTGCGGGACCACCCGAGCGACGGCGTGGTGGTGGCCTTCGACCGCCCGGAGAAGACGTTCCGCCACGAGCGGGTCGCCGACTACAAGGCCGGTCGGGCCGAGGCGCCCGACATCCTGCGCCAGCAGATGGGCCTGGTTCGCGAGGTCGTCACGACCCTCGGCTTCCCCATCGTCGACAAGGCCGGCATCGAGGCCGACGACATCATCGCCACCTTGGCCACGCAGGGCCGCGACGCCGGCCACGACATCATCATCGTCACCGGCGACCGAGACGTGTACCAGCTGGTCTGCGACCCCCACGTCAAGGTCCTCTACAACAAGCGCGGCGTGTCCGACTACGCCCTCTACGACGAGGCCGGCATCCTGGAGCGCACCGGCGTCACCCCCGACAAGTACGTGATGTACGCCGCCATGCGGGGCGACACCAGCGACAACCTTCCCGGCGTCCCCGGTGTGGGCGAGAAGACGGCGGCCAAGCTGCTCGACAAGTACGGCGACCTGGACGGCATCTTCGCCCACCTCGACGAGCAGACGCCGAAGCTCCGGGAGAACCTCGCAGCGGCGGAGGAGCTCGTGCGGGAGAACGCGATCGTCATGGAGCTGCTGCGCGACGTCGACCTGTCCGAGGAGCTTCCCGGCGGGCTCGACGACCTGCAGATGGCCGACATCGACGCCGACGAGCTGAAGCGCCTCTTCGACTTCCTCGAGTTCCACTCCCTCTTCGACCGCCTCACCGAGGCGTTGGGCCGGGACCTCGGGGCCATGCGCCAGACCGAGGTGCTGGAGGCCGAGGTGGTCGACGGCTCCGAGGCGGCCGACGCCGTGGAGGCCCTGGCCCGGCTCGCCCCCGGCGCCGACGGGGTGGACCCCGGGCATCCGCTCGGCGTGGCCGGGGCGTACGCCCCCACCGGCGCCCTCGAGGGGCTGGCCGTCGAGCTCGCCGAAGCCACCGGCGACGTCCTCTGGCTGCCCGCGGCCGTGCTGTCCGATGCGACCGTGCAGGCCGCGCTGCGGCCCGTCCTCGACGAGCGGGGCCTGGCCGTCCACGACGCCAAGCCGCTGCTCAAGGCGCTGTGGGCCCTCGACCTCGACCTCGCCGGCCTGCGCATCGACACGACGCTGGCTGCCTACCTGCTCGACCCGGCCGAGTCGTCGTACCGGCTGGCCGACCTGCTCCAGCGCTACGCCCTGCTCGAGCTGCCCGACGACGGCGCCGTCCCCGAAGGCCAGCTCGACCTCGCCATCGACGGCACCGCCGAGGACGCCGTGCCGCTGTCGCTGCTCACCGCACGCGCCGCGCTCGGCACCCGCAAGCTCGCCGTGCCGCTCCTCGACGCCATGGACGCGCAGGGCCTGCGCTGGCTCAACGACGAGCTCGAGACCCCGCTCGTGCGGGTGCTGGCCAAGATGGAGGACGTCGGCGTCCGGGTCGACACCGCGGTGCTCACCGAGCTACGGGACCGCCTCACCGCCGAGGCCGACGAGCTCCGGGCCGCCATCACCGAGGACGCCGGACACCCCTTCAACGTCAACTCCACCAAGCAGATGCGCGAGGTGCTCTTCGACGAGCTCGGCCTCACGCCGGCGAAGAAGACCAAGACCGGCTACTCCACCGACGCCCAGACGCTCGAGAAGATGCGCGGCGAGCACCCGATCATCGAGCACCTGCTGGCCTACCGGGAGGTGGAGAAGCTGCGCGGCACCTACGGGGTCTCGCTGCTGGCCGACGTGCGGGCCGACGGGCGCATCCACGCCACGTTCAACCAGACCGTGGCGCGCACCGGCCGGCTCAGCTCGGACAACCCCAACCTGCACAACATCCCGGTGCGGTCCGAGATCGGCCGGGAGTTCCGCAACGCCTTCATCCCCGCCGACGGTTGCAAGCTGCTCGTGGCCGACTACAACCAGATCGAGCTGCGGTGCATCGCCCACCTGGCCGAGGACCCCGGCCTGATCGAGGCGTTCGAGTCCGGCACCGACATCCACACCGAGACCGCGGCCCGCGTGTTCGGTGTGCCCCTCGAGGAGGTGAAGCCGGATCAGCGGGCCAAGGCGAAGATGGTCTCCTACGGCCTGGCCTACGGCATGGAGGCCTACGGGTTGGGGCAGCGGCTCAACATCTCGACCAAGGAGGCGTCGGTGATCCTGGACGCCTACTTCGCCGCCTTCCCCAACGTGCACGCCTACATGGACCGCGTCGTCGAGGAGGCGCGGGAGCGGGGCTACACCGAGACGCTCTTCGGCCGCCGCCGCCAGATCCCCGAGCTGTCGTCCAACAACATCCGGATCCGCCAGGCGGGGGAGCGCCAGGCCATGAACGCCGGGATCCAGGGTCTGGCCGCCGACGTCTTCAAGGTCGCGCTCGTGCGCCTCGACCAGGCCCTGACCGAGCGGCAGCTCGACACCCGGGTCATCCTCCAGGTGCACGACGAGATCATCTGCGAGGTGCCCGAGGACGAGTGCGACGTGGCCCCGGCGTTGGTCGAGGAGACCATGCGGGGCGCCGCCGACCTGCGCGTGCCCCTCGAGGTGAACATCGCCTTCGGCGACTCCTGGGCCGCCGCCAAATGACCGACGAGTCCGGCCGGTGGTTCCGCCCGCTGGCCGACCACATGCAGGACACGTACCTGCGCTACTCGTTCACCAAGGGCACCGAGCAGGAGGTCGACTTCCTCGTCGACGCCCTCGGCCTCGAGCCGGGGATGCGCCTGCTCGACGCCGGGTGTGGTCCGGGGCGCCACGTCAGAGCGACACGGGCCCGGGGGATCGACGTCGTCGGCCTCGACCTGGCCGAGTCGTTCTGCCGCTCGGTCGTGGCCGGGGACCCGCCGGCGCCGGCCATCGTGGCCGACATCCGCCGGATCCCCGTCGCCGCCCGCTTCGACGCCGTCATCTCCCTCTGCCAGGGTGGCTTCGGCCTGCTCGGCGGCCCGGGCGCGCCCGTCGACGCCGACCTCCGGGCGCTCCGGGAGCTGGCGTCGGTGCTGAAGCCCGGCGGTCGCCTGGCCGTGTCGGCCTTCTCCGCCTACTTCCAGGTCCGGTTCCAGGCCGGGGAGGGCGGTGACTTCGACGCCGACGCCGGCGTGATGCACGAGCGGACCTCCGTGAAGGACACGGCCGGCACCGACCTCGAGGCCGACCTGTGGACCACCGGCTTCACCCCGCGAGAGCTGCGCCTGCTCGCCTCGGCGGCGGGCCTGGAGGTGGACGCCGTCTGGTCGGTGGAGCCCGGCGACTACGCCCGGCGGACGCCCGACATCGACCACGCCGAGTTCCTGCTCCTGGCTCACCGCCCCTGACCGTTCTGGGCCCCCGTGCACGCCTCCGGCGCGTGCACAACACCCCGGTTGCACACCCAGGTCGTTCTGGGACGCGGCACACGCACGTGAGGCGTGCACCGCGGCCCGGTTCGATGCGCGAGCCGCCGGCCGCCGTCCGCGAGAATCCACGCCGATGTCACCGACTGCGACCGCACCGGCGAGCGGCGCAGACGCGCAGCGCACGCCGCTGGAGCCGACTGCTCGCATCGAGCTGGTGGCCCGGTGCCTCGTGGACGCCGGCAAGGTCGTGCCGTGGTTGTCCGCCGACGGCGAGGAACGGGCGCGGTCGTGGTGGTTGCCCTTCCCCGGCATCGGTGATCGGGACCTGCTGGCCGGTCTGCTGCAGGACGACACGACGGCCGAGCACGCCCGGGCCGCCGGGGCGCTGGCCGATGCCGTCGACCGGCTCGTCCGGGAGCGCCTGTCCGCCGCCGGCGCCCAGCTCGCGCCGCGACGGCCGGGACGGCGGACCGTGCCCCAGGCGTGGCTCGGATCGCTGGCGTCGATGGATCCGGTGCTGCCGGCCTCGTTGCCGACCGACAAGGTGGCGGCCTTCGCGGCAGAGATCTCGGCGTGGATCGCTTCGGGCGCGGTCAGCCTGGACCGCCAGCGCCTGTGCGTACGGGTGCACGAGCCCGGCACGCATCCCGATGCGCCGCTCGACAGCACCGATCGCTGGTGGCTCGAGCTGCTGGTCCAGGACGCGGCGGAACCCAGCCTCATCGTGCCCATGGCCCAGCTGTGGGCCGGTCGCATGCCGTTCCCCGCCGTCTCGGTCGAGGACACGCTGCGGTCGCTGGCCCGCCTGGCCACGGTGGCGCCCGAGCTGGCCAGGGTCCTCGATGCGGCCGCGCCCGTCGGGGTGGCGCTGGCGACCGACGAGCTGGTGCGCTTCGTCGACCTGCGGGTCGAGCCCCTCGACGAGATCGGCATCCACGTGCTGCTCCCGGCCTGGTGGACGCGCCGCTCCCGGGTCTCGTTGCGGGCCCGGGTCAAGGGGACGGGCACCAAGGGCGTGGTCACCGAGGCCGGCCTCGACTTCGACCGGCTCGTGTCGTTCACGTGGGAGGCGGCGCTGGGTGACCAGCGGCTCACGAAGGCGGACCTGCGCACGCTGCAGCGGGCCGCCGACGCCAAGCAGCAGCTCGTCCAGGTGCGGGGCGAGTGGGTGCAGGTCGACGCCGCCTCGCTCAGCCGGGTGGTGGACCGGGTCGGCCAGGCCGGCGAGGCCACGGTCGGCGAGCTGGTCCGTTCCAGCGTGGGGCTCGGCGCGCTGGACGCCGGCTCGGGATCTGGTGGCGGCGCCGGTGAGCCGACCGACATCGTGGCGTCGGGTTGGTTGGGCAAGCTCCTCGCCGACGTGCGTTCCGCCACGATCGAACCCACCACGACGCCGGAGGGCTTCGCCGGCCAGCTGCGCCCGTACCAGGAGCGGGGTCTGGGTTGGCTCGGGTTCCTCGGCCGGCTCGGGCTCGGCGCCTG
>JBKHVG010000054.1:0-5412 GCA_046570205.1 Acidimicrobiia bacterium | reverse complement strand
CGACATGGGCCTGGGCAAGACCGCTCAGGTGATCGCCACGTTCCTGGCCGAGCCGGTGGACGCCCCCACCCTGGTCGTGTGCCCGGTCTCGGTGCTGGGGAACTGGAGCCGGGAGCTGGAGCGGTTCGCACCGGCGCTCGACGTGATGGTCCACCACGGCCCCGGTCGTTCGCAGGGCCACGATGCGACCTTCGCCGAGCGCGCCGCCGGACACGACGTGGTCCTCACCACGTACTCCCTCGTCCCGCGCGACATCGGCGACCTCACCTCGGTGCATTGGGGGCGGGTCGTGCTCGACGAGGCCCAGCAGATCAAGAACCCCTCGACGGCGCTGGCCCGGGCCGTCCGCCAGCTCGGCACGCCCCGGCGCCTCGCCCTCACCGGTACGCCGGTCGAGAACCGCCTGGCCGAGCTGTGGTCGATCATGCAGTTCCTCAACCCCGGGCTGCTCGGCTCCATGGCGTCGTTCACCCGGGACTTCGCCGGCCCCATCGAGCGAGACGATGACGAGGACGCCACCGAACGGCTGCAGCGACTGGTGGCGCCGTTCCTGCTGCGACGCCTCAAGACGGACAAGACGATCATCGACGACCTCCCCGACAAGATCGAACAGACCGAGCACTGCCCCCTGACCCGGGAGCAGGCCTCGCTGTACCAGGCCGTGGTCGACGACCTGCTCCGGGCGGCGGAGAGCGAAGAGGGCATCGGGCTCAGCGGGGCGATCCTGTCGGGCATCGCCAAGCTGAAGCAGGTGTGCAACCACCCGGCCCACTTCCTCGGTGACCGCTCGGCGCTGGCCGGCCGGTCGGGCAAGCTCGACCGGGTCGAGGAGCTGCTCGACGAGATCGTCGACGCCGGGGACAAGGTCCTGTGCTTCACCCAGTTCGCCGAGTGGGGCGAGCTCCTCGTCCCGCACCTCACCCGCCGCTACGGCACCGAACCGCTCTGGCTGCACGGCGGTGTGCCGCGCCGGCGCCGTGAGCAGATGATCCGCCGCTTCGACGATCCGGACGGTCCGCCGATCTTCCTGCTGTCGCTCAAGGCCGGGGGCACGGGCCTCAACCTCACCGCGGCGTCCCACGTGATCCACCTCGACCGCTGGTGGAACCCGGCGGTGGAGGACCAGGCGACCGACCGCGCGTACCGCATCGGGCAGCGGCGTTCGGTGCTGGTGCACAAGCTCGTGTCGGCCGGCACGATCGAGGAGCGCATCGACGAGCTGATCACGGCCAAGCGGGCGCTGGCCCAGCGGGTGGTCGGCACCGGCGAGCAGTGGATCACCAAGCTCGACACCGATGCGCTTCGTGAGGCCGTCGCGCTGCGCAACCCCGTCGGGTCCGAAGGGGAGGCTCGCTGATGCCCCGCCGCTCCTGGGACGACCCGTGGAACCGGTACCCGGAGTCCCGGCCGATCCCCACCGACGACGGCATCGCGACCCGCAAGCAGCGAGGCGCCATGGCCGACACGTGGTGGTCGAGGCGCTTCACCGGGGTACTGGAGTCCTACGGGCTGGGCGCCCGGATGCAGCGGGGCCGCCGCTACGCCCGATCGGGTCAGGTGCTGTCGGTCGAGGTGACTCCCGGCCTGCTCGTCGCGCAGATCCAGGGGTCCCGCCGCACGCCGTACGTGGCGTCGATCCGGTCGGCGGCCGTGCCGGAGAGGTGCTGGGAGCAGCTCGACCACGCCCTGCGGGCCCAGGTCGGGTTCGTGGCCCGGCTCCTGGCCGGTGAGGTGCCACCCGAGCTCGAGGTGGCCTGCGCCGATGCGGGCATCGACCTGTTCCCCGAGCAGTGGACCCAGCTCCAGGCCAGCTGCAACTGCCCCGACTGGGAGAACCCCTGCAAGCACCTCGCCGCGGTGCTCTACGTCTTCGCCGACCAGCTCGACCAGGACCCGTGGCTGCTGCTGACCTGGCGGGGCCGCACCCGTGACGATCTGCTCGCCCACCTGGACGAGCTGGCCGGAGCCGGTCGCAGCGACGGACTGCCCGTGTGGTGGCCCCTCGTGCCGGGGACCACCGACCTCGACCGGCTCCGCTGGCGCTCGCCGGTGGCGTCGCCGCCGGCGACTGCCGACGCGGTGCTGTCCCGCGTGGGCGACCTCGACGCCGCCGTGGGCGACACCCCGGTCACCGGGCTCCTCGCCACCGCCTACCCGACCCTGGTGGCGTCCGGGGAGGAGTGACGGGCGGAGGTCTCTGCGCCCGCGGCGTCCGCTCGATCGTTCTGGGCCGCGGTGCACGCTTCGGGAGCGTGCTGAGCACCCCAGTTGGGTACCGGCGGGGTTCTGGGCCGCAGTGCACGCATCTGGTGCGTGCACCGCGGCCCGGTTCGTGGAGGTCGAGCGTTCGACCTGGCTTCGGCGCCGCCTGAACGTCCTGGCCCGGCGGCGGATGCGTGCACCGCGGCCCAGAACGAGCGTTGGTCACCAGAGCGGGTCCCGACAGTCGGCGGGCCAGGGGCAGGAGGCGGTGTGGAACACCTCCGGGCGGCTGGCACGAGCGGCGTCGCGGGCGTCGGCCACGACATCGACGACGTCGGTGCGGTTGGACCAGAGGTCGTCCTCCCACACGACGGCGACGGCGAACCCGGCGGCCACGAGCTGGGCGTAGCGGCGCCGGTCGGCGTCCCGGTCGGACGGGGTGGTGTGGAAGGTGAGGCTGTTGATCTCGGCGACCATGGGGAGGTCGGGGTCTCGGAAGTCGGTGCGGCCGATGGGCCGGTCGCCCCCCACGACCACCTGGGGGACCAGCGGGTCGACCGCTGCTTCGTCGAGCACCGCGACGAAGCGGTCCTCCAGCCGGCTCTCGGTGGCGCTGGTCCCCGGCTGGCGCCCTTCGGCGATCGCCCGCATGAGCGAGGTGCCGGACCGACCGCGACGGCCCAGGCAGCGGATCGAGTCGTGGAGCTCGTCCCACGTCAGCAGGTGCGCCCGGTGAAGATCGTCGACCACCCGCTCGAGCCGGGGGACCGCCCACTCCTCGGGCAGCGCCGACAGGCGAGCGGCCTCGCACCAGGCGGCCCGGACCGGGGAGAGCACCGGAAGACCTCGGACGACCACGACGTCGCAGGCGCGGACGTCTCGCAGCCGGTGGGCACGGGATAGCGCGCCGGACCGGTTGGTCGTGCCGCGCGGACGGGCGACCTGCACCGGCTCGATCGATCGGGCGCGGGCGCCGAACCATGCCAGCGCCGATGCGTCGGTGAGGAAGGCGCTCGGGCCGGCATCGAGTACCCCGGCGAACGCCCGCTGCTCGACGGTCGCCGGGGCACCGTCAGCCCGGAGGACGTGCGCGCTCAAGGGTTCCCACCTCCCGTTGCGCCGGGCGTTGGCCCACCATCGGTGGTCGCCGCCGACGTTGGCCATCTGGTGGACGCCGATCACCCCGGACTGGAGGGCTGCGAGCCGGCGCAAGCGGGCTTCCCAGTGCATCTCATTATCATCCAGGTACCTGGTGACAGGAACCCGAAGCCACGTTATGGGCCGCCGTACACGCGTGGAGGGCGTGCACCGCGGCCCAGAACGGTGGGGGCGGTTCCGGGCCGCTGCTCACCCTCTGGGGGCGTGCTCCGCGGCCCAGAACGCCACCACCGGCCAGGCTGGCCGGTCCGAGGGGACCGCTGCTACCTTTGCTGACTGGCCTGTCGCGCCCTGCGACCGGTCTCGTCCGGAAAACCACCACGACCGAGTTAGAAGAACCCTTTGACCGACACCACGTCCAGCGCCACCCTCGTCCCGGAGGGCCTCACGCAGAGCCCGTCCGAGATGGGCACCTTCGACGACGAGGGCGTGTACACGCCCCGTCAGATCACCTCCAACGACGTCGGCTCCTTCGCCGACCTCATCGACGACACGATGGTCACCGTCGAGGACGGCCAGCTCGTCGAGGGCAAGGTCGTCCGCATCGACAAGGACGAGGTCCTGCTGGACATCGGCTTCAAGAGCGAGGGCGTCGTGCCCTCCCGTGAGCTGAGCATCCGCAACGACGTCGACCCGTCCGAGGTCGTCTCCCTCGGCGACATCGTCGAGGCCCTCGTCCTCACCAAGGAGGACAAGGAAGGCCGCCTGATCCTGTCCAAGAAGCGGGCCCAGTACGAGCGGGCCTGGGGCAAGATCGAGGAGATCAAGGAGGCCGAGGGCGTCGTCACCGGCCCGGTCATCGAGGTCGTCAAGGGCGGTCTCATCATCGACATCGGCCTGCGCGGCTTCCTGCCCGCCAGCCTCGTCGAGCTGCGCCGGGTCCGCGACCTGGCCCCCTACGTCGGTCGCCAGCTCGAGGCCAAGATCATCGAGCTCGACAAGAACCGCAACAACGTGGTCCTGTCCCGCCGGGCCTGGCTCGAGGAGACCCAGCGCGAGCAGCGCGAGGACTTCCTCCAGAACCTCAAGCCCGGCGAGGTCCGCCGCGGCGTGGTCTCCAGCGTCGTCAACTTCGGCGCCTTCGTCGACCTCGGCGGCATGGACGGCCTCGTCCACGTCTCCGAGCTGTCCTGGAAGCACGTCGACCACCCCGGCTCCGTCGTGGCCGTCGGCGACGAGATCGAGGTCCAGGTGCTCGAGGTCGACAACGACCGCGAGCGCATCCGCCTCTCGCTCAAGGCCACCCAGCAGGATCCGTGGCAGGAGTTCGCCGGCGCCCACCGCGTGGGCGAGCTGGTCTACGGCCGGGTCACCAAGCTGGTGCCATTCGGCGCGTTCGTCCAGGTGGGCGAGGGCATCGAGGGCCTGGTCCACATCTCGGAGATGTCGGCCCACCACGTCGACCTGCCCGAGCAGGTCGTCACCCCCGGCGAGGAGCTGTGGGTCAAGATCATCGACCTCGACCTCCAGCGCCGCCGGATCAGCCTGTCGATCAAGCAGGCCGCCGAGGGTGGCGTCGTGGCCGCCGAGTACCAGGACGCCTTCGGCGAGCACCAGTACGACGACGAGGGCAACTTCATCGGCGAGGTCCCCGAGGACGAGGTCGGCGCCGAGGGTGCGGTCGAGGAGGAGTCCTCCGGCATCACGAGCTTCGGTGGGGATGACGACGAGCCCATCGCGGCCATGGACGTGGACACGACCATCGAGCCCGACGCCGCCGCGGTCGAGGCCGCCGAGGTCGACGAAGCCTGAGTCGACGGCTGGCGCAGCCAGCGTTCGACATCGGAAGGAGATGCCCGCCTCACCGAGGCGGGCATCTCGCCTTTTTCCGGAGGAGTCGGAGGTGTGAGCGGGAAATCGCTTCGGTTCCCGCCGGGACGTGCCGATGCACACACCGCAGACATCGGTTCCCGGAGAGGGTGTGGCATGAGCCTGTACAAGCAGATCCACGACGAGGCCGGCGCGGTGGCCGTGGCCGAGCCCCCGACGGGCCGGAACCCAGTGCTCGACGAGCTCCGCCAGCGGGTGCACCACCACCTGACCGAGCAGCTC
>JBKHVG010000053.1:0-16792 GCA_046570205.1 Acidimicrobiia bacterium | reverse complement strand
TCGACCCGCCGCTCAGACGGGCGGGTCGACCACGCCGATGCCCAGCTCCCTCCGGGCCCGCCACTCGGCGCGCACCTCGAAGGAGATGCGCCGGTAGGCGCCGTCGTGGCCGTGCCGACGCCACCGCCAGCGCAGGTACTCCCCCACGTAGCGGCACAGGAACCGGACCCGTCCGAGCTCGTGGAACTGCAGGACGTGCTCGTACTCGTGCCGACGCAGGCGGGGGCCCATCTGCACCCCTCGCCGAACGAACACCGTTCGCCCGATGGTGGTCGCACTCGCGCCGGGGGCGGCGAACCCGTGGACGACGCGCACCGCGTCGATCGATGGTGGTGGCCGACGTCGTCGCACGGTGCGACGGCCCGGCCGGCCTAGAAGAGCGCGGCGCCCAGCTTCTTGCGGTACACCGCCGTACGCGGGTCGGAGGGCCCCATCAGCTCGAGCACGTCGAGGTACTGCTGCTTGGCGTCCTCGTCGGCCTTCACCTTCGGCAACAGGCCGTCGAGCACGGACTCGACGTCGGCGGGCACGTCGGGGTTGGCCATGCGGGCCTGGGCCGCCAGGTGGCGGGTCACCTCGGTCTCCGGGATGCGGGCCAACAAGTCGAGCGCCTCGGCCTTGCCCTCGTTGGTCCCACCGTCGATGAGCAGGGCGGCGAGGCCGGTGACGGCCGCCTCGTTCCCGGGCTCCATCTCGAGCGCCTGGCGCAGCGAAGCCTCGTCGCCCGCCGCGATCAGCTTCGACAGCTCGGACTCCTCCTCGGTGGGCGCCAGCTGGTCGACCCAGGCCTGCACCTGGTGCTCGGGCAGGGCCCCGACGAAGCCGTCGACGACCTTGCCGTCGCGCATCGCGTACACCGCAGGGATCGACTGCACCTGGAAGGCCTGGGCGATGGCCCGGTTGGCATCCACGTCCACCTTGGCCAGCACGACCTGGCCGTTCGTGGCGTCGATGACCTTCTCCAGGATGGGGCCGAGCGTCTTGCACGGCCCGCACCACTCGGCCCAGAGGTCGACGACGACCGGCACCTGGGTGGAGCGGTCGATCACCTCGGCCTGGAACGTCTGGTCGGTCACGTCGACGTAGGGCATGGCGGCCAACCTACCGGCGCCTCCGCAGCGCACCGCCCTGCGCCGCCCGCCCGGGCAGGCTGAACGTCACGCCAGGTCGCTCACTAGGTTGACGAACCCGACACCCCGAGGGAGGCGCCAGTGGCGGACGTGCAGGGAATCGACACCGAGGCGGTCACGGCCTGGTACCAGGAGCACGTACCGGGGACCGCTGCACCGCTGCGGTTCGATCTCATCGCCGGCGGTCACTCGAACCTGACCTACCGGGTCACCGATGCGTCGGGTCGGCGCACCGTGCTACGCCGACCGCCGCTCGGCCAGGTGCTGGCCAGTGCCCACGACATGGGCCGGGAACACCGGATCATCGCCGCGCTCCACGACACCGACATCCCGGTCGCCCCGCCCCTCGGGTACGTCCCCGACGACGCCGTCAACGGTGCGCCCTTCTACGTGATGGACTTCGTGAACGGCCACATCCTGCGCACGCAGGCGGAGGCCATGGGCCTCCCGGTGGCGGCACGGGCCAACTGCGGCGACTCCCTCGTCGACGTGCTCGCCCGCATCCACGCCGTCGACGTCGACGCCGTCGGCCTGGGCGACCTCGGCCGCACGGACGGCTACATCGAGCGCCAGCTCAAGCGCTGGTACGGCCAGTGGGAGAAGTCCAAGACTCGGGAGCTGCCCGACATCGACCACGTCCACCGGGTCCTCAGCGCCGACGTCCCCGAACAGGGTCCGGCGGCCATCGTCCACGGTGACTACCGACTCGACAACTGCATGGTGGACGACACCGGTGAGGTCATCGCCGTGCTCGACTGGGAGCTGTGCACGCTGGGCGACCCGCTCGCCGACGTCGGGCTGCTGATGGTGTACTGGTCCGAGCCGGGTGACCGCTCCCCCACGCTCGGCGCACCCACCGCCGCCGATGGCATGCGCTCACGCCAAGAGCTGCTCGACCGCTACGCCGCCGCCTCGGGTCGGGACCTGTCCCGCATCGACTACTACGTCGCCTTCGGGTACTGGAAGCTGGCCTGCATCGTCGAGGGCGTCTACGCCCGCTACATCGGCGGTTCCATGGGCACGCGCGACAGCTCCGACTTCGACGGCTTCAAGCACCAGGTCGAATCGCTCGCCGCGCAGGCGAGGGCGGCAGTGGAACGGCTGGGCTGATGGCGCTCTACGAGCTGCACGCCCGCCCCGAGCTCGACTCGCCGATCCTGCTCGTCGCCCTCGACGGGTGGATCGATGCGGGCGGCGCCGCGGCCCGGGCCGTGGAGTCCATCGTCGGCCAGCACGAGATCACCCCGGTCGCCACCTTCGACGCCGACGCCCTGCTCGACTTCCGGGCCCGGCGGCCGCTCCTGCACCTGGTCGACGGCGTGAACACCGGGCTCACGTGGTCCACCACCGAGCTGCACGCCACGCGGTCGCCGAACGGCACCGACGTGCTGCTCCTCACGGGTGTCGAGCCCGACCACGCCTGGAACGCGTTCGCCGACGCCGTCCTCGAGCTGTGCACCGACCTCGGCTGCGGCATGCAGGTCGGCTTCGGTGCATTCCCCGCGGCGGCCCCGCACACCCGTCCCGTCCAGCTCTCGGCCACGGCCTCCTCCGACGAGCTCGCCGCCCAAGTCGGGCTCGTGCGCGGCACGGTCGACGTCCCGGCCGGCATCGAGGCCGTGCTCGAACAGCGCTTCGCTGCCGCCGGCCTCCCCGCGGTCGGCGTCTGGGCCCAGGTGCCGCACTACGCGGCCGGGATGCCGTACCCCGCCGCCGCCGCCCGCCTCATCGAAGGGCTCAACCTGGTTTCCGGCACCGACTTCAGCATCGACGACCTCACCGGGCCCATCGCCGCCATGCGGACCCGGATCGACGAGCTGGTGGAGCCGAACCCCCAGCACGCGGCCATGATCCGCCAGCTCGAGCAGGCCTACGACGAGTCGCTCGAGGCGCTCAGCGGCGACGACTCTCCGCTCGGCGGCGGTGACCTCCCCTCGGGTGACGAGCTGGCCGAGGAGCTCCAGCGGTTCCTCCGCGAGCAGGGCGGGTAGCCGGGGCTGGCTCCGGACTCGGTCGGTCGGTCGAGGAACGTATGATCCGGCGATGAAGATCGACGGGGGCATCGGCCTCGACCTCGACACGGCCGGGCAGCAGGCCAAGGAGGCCGAGGACTTCGGCTACGACGGCATCTGGGTGCCGGAGACCTCCCGCGACCCGTTCCTCCCGCTGGTCCTGGCCGCCAAGGAGACCGAGCGCCTCGAGATCGGCACGTCCATCGCCGTGGCCTTCGCCCGCTCGCCGATGACGCTGGCCAACACGGCCTACGACCTCACGCAGTACTCGAAGGGCCGCTTCATCCTCGGCCTCGGCAGTCAGATCAAGCCCCACATCACCAAGCGGTTCTCGATGGAGTGGTCGAAGCCCGCCGCCCGCATGCGGGAGATGGTGCTGGCCATGCACGCCATCTGGGACAGCTGGATGACGGGTGCCAAGCTGGACTTCCACGGCGACTTCTACACCCACACGCTGATGACGCCGTTCTTCAACCCGGGTCCCCACGACTACGGCCACCCCCGCGTGTTCCTCGCCGGGGTCGGCCCGCTGATGACGGAGGTGGCCGGCGAGGTGTGCGACGGGTTCTTCTGCCACGGCTTCACCACCGAGAAGTACCTGCGCGAGGTGACCCTCCCCGCGCTCGAGAGGGGCCGCAAGAAGGCCGGCAAGACGCTCGAGGGCTTCGAGATCTGCGGCCCGAGCTTCGTCGTCACCGGGAACACCGAGGAGGAGCTCGAGGCGGCCAAGGTCGGCACCCGTCGCCAGATCGCGTTCTACGGGTCCACCCCGGCCTACCGACCCGTGCTCGAGTGCCACGGCTGGGGCGACCTCCAGACCGACCTCAACCGCATGTCCAAGGAGGGCAAGTGGGAGGAGATGGGCACCCTCATCGACGACGAGATCCTGACGACGTTCGCGGTCGTGGGTGAGCCCGAGGCCATCGGCCCCGAGCTGCAGCGCCGCTACGGCGACGTCATCTCCCGCCTCAGCTTCTACGCCCCCTACGCCGGCAACCGCGACCGCTGGCAGCGGGTCCTCCAGGACATGCGGGGCGCCTGAGGTCCCGCTGGCGTCTACGCGTTCAGGAGCAGCAGCAGGCCCGACACGGTGTAGCCGACCATCACGGCCAGCAGGGGGTACTGGCTGGCGACCGCGGTGCGGTGCGGGTACCGCTCGACGGCGCGGTCGTGGGCCAGGACCACGCCCATGACGTGCCCGATCACGATGGCCGCCACCTGCACGTAGGCGATCTGGTCGGCGGTGACGACGGTGAAGTCGACGGTGTTGCCGGCAGTGCCGAACAGGTCCCGCCCGGAACCGAAGGGGTCCGAGAGCAGCGCCAGGAAGCTCTGCCCCTCGAACACGAGCAGCGAGAAGTAGTGGGCGATGGAGTAGCCCAGCACGATCGGGATGAGCGAGGGCGCGTAGCGGCGGGCCTGGGTGGTGAGGTCGGTGTCGTCCTCGGCCAGCAGCCCGAGCGCCCGCATGGCGACGAGGAAGGCCACCGCCACCGTGGCGATGGTGAGCACGAGCCCCACGGTGCGAACGGCCACGAGGTCCCACTCCCGGCGGCCGCCGACGATGCCTTCCCACCACTGCGTCCGGGTCACCCCGTCGAAGGTGGTGCCGCCGAGCACCACGAGGACGACACCGAGGGTGCCGGCGCGCACGTCGACGCCGGCGAGGCCGCTGCCCGGTACGCGGAGGCGGAGGCGACCGGTCCCGTCCCGGAACAGCGGCGACAGTGCCCCGAGCAGGGAGAAGAGCACGGCGAAGCCGTCGCCCGTGCGCACCCAGCCGGCACCGAACACGCTGGCCGCCACCGACACCCACACCACGTAGGCGCTGAGGAACAGGGCGACGGCGGTGAGCGACGCCGGTTCGAAGTACACCAGCTCCAGCCAGTGGAAGGCCAGCAGTCCGACCGCGGCCGGCCAGTGCGACCCCCACCATCCGGTGGCCGTCGACCGCTCCGGGTCCCGGCCCCGGATCCGGTCGAGGACGGCGGCGATCGTCCACAGCGGGTTGATCCGCCGCCAGACGTCGCCCAGCGTCGCGCTCGCCACCTGCATGCCGATCCACAGGGCGATGTACAGCGCGGTGGGCGCCACGTTGGCCGACACGGCGTCCTCGCCGAACCATGCGGCCAGCATCGTGACGGCGAACAGCACGAGCGCCACGACCTGCGCGACGACGCCGAGCAGGGATGCCACCGTGCCGACCGCGGTGGGCGCCGGCACGCCGGCAGCGACCGACGCCAGGCGAGGTCGAGGCCAGAGCAGCCGCAGGGCGGCGAAGGAGATCAACAGCGCGAACGCCGCCGCGTACGCGAACAGCCACGGCTCGACGGGGAGGTCGGCACGGCCGCCAACCCCGTGGGCGAGGATCACGAGATCTCGAGCTCCAGGAGGGCCAGTCCGGCGTCCTCGAGCTCGACCTCGAAGACGCCGGGGATGTCGGCCGTGAAGGTCAGCTCGGCGGTGCCGCCGGCGGCCACCTCGTCGAGCACGTCGTAGCCGTGGAGGTGGACGTGGTCGGCGACGTCGCTGATGACCCGGATCGTGACCGCGTCACCGAGCGGCACGGAGGTCCGGCCGCCGCCCTCCACACGGCCGCCGGCGACGGTGACCTCGATGACCGTGCCCTCGGGCTCGGCCGCCGTGGTCGTCGGCACCGTCTGGTCGGCACCCTCGCTGGTGACCGGCGCCGTGGTGGCACCGGTGTCCTCGATCGGGGACTGGTCGGCGGTCTCGGTGCTGGCCTCGTCGTCACCACATCCGACGAGGAGGACGGCGGCGGCCAGCACGGCCGCGACGGGGGTGGCACGGCGGGCGGTCACGAGGTCCGACGCTAGTTCCCGCCCGGCAACCGGCCGAAGGCCCTACGCGTTGGCGAGCTCCAGGTGGCCGTCCAGGTAGCGGCTGCGGCACTGGGCCCGCTGCAGCTTGCCGCTGCTGGTCTTGGGGAGCGTGCCGGGGGCCACGAGCACCACGTCCTTGGCCGGGATGCCGGCGACCGCCTTCACCCGGTCGTGCACGTCGGCGCGCAGCGAGGCCAGGTCGGCATCGTCGGCCGGCCGGGCCTCGGCCACGACGACCATGCCCTCCTTGCCCTTCGCGGTGTCGATGCCGAAGGCGATGACGTTGCCGGGCCGCACGCCGTCGATGTCGTTACAGGCCCGCTCGATGTCCTCGGGGAACACGTTGCGACCGCCCACGATGATCACGTCCTTGATGCGCCCGCACAGCACGAGCTCGCCGTCGACGAGGTAGCCGAGGTCGCCGGTGCGGAGCCACCCGTCGTGGAACAGCTCGTCGTTCAGCTCCGGACGGCCGTAGTAGCCCGAGCACACCGAGGTGCCGCGGATCTCCAGCTCGCCGACCTCACGCTCGCGCAGCTCGTGGCCGTCGTCGGGTCCGACGATGCGGATCTCGAGTCCGGGCACGGCCGCGCCGAGGCGGGCGAAGCTGCGGGCGCCGTCCGAGCCGGCGTCGACCGGTGCGGCGTAGCGCTCGGTCTCCAGGACCCGGCGATCGACGGTGTCGACCACCAGGCCGCGGCCCGGCGGCGGGAAGGTGCCGGCGATGGCCACCTCGGCCATGCCGAAGGCCGGGAACGCCGACCCGGGCGGCATCCCGAAGGCCGCCCCGGCGTCGACGAAGTCCTCGACGGTGGCCGGGTCGATCGGCTCGGCGCCGTTCAGCACCACGCGCAGGCGGGACAGGTCGAGCGCCTCGCCCTCCCGCGCCGCCCGGCGCAGGGCGCGAGCGGCGAGCACGTAGGAGAAGTTGGGGCCGGCCGTGGCCGTGCCGCCGTAGCGCGACATCCACTGCATCCACCGTCCCGGCGAGGCCAGGAAGTCCTGCGGCGCCCCCAGGACCAGGCGGGTGCCGGTCGACATCGCGAGCGACAGCAGGCCGACGAGGCCCATGTCGTGGTACAGCGGCAGCCACGACACGAGCACGTCGTCGTCGGCAGACAGCTCGGCGGCCTCGGCGATGGCGTCCAGGTTGGCGCACACGGCGCGGTGGGGCAGGACCACGCCCTTGGGGTCCGATGTGCTGCCGCTCGTGAACTGCAAGATGGCGTGCGCGTCGGCATCGGGCGTCGGGACCTGGAGGCCGGCGTCGGTGGTGAGATCGCCGAAGTGGACCATGGGCGGGTCGCCGGGCTCCGGCGTGACGAAGGCCGCCAGGTCCGGGTCGGCGGCGACGAGACGGATGTCGGCGTCCAGGATGCGCTTACGGGTCTGGGCCACGAACTCGTCGAGGGATCCCATGCGCATCGGCAGCGGCAGCACCACCAGGGTGGCCCCGGCCAGCCACACGGCCTGGATCGCGGTGACCAGGGCCCGTGTGGTGGGTCCGAGCAGGGCGACATGGTCGCCGGGGCGCACCCCGTGCTGCTGCATGGCAGCGGCCATCCTGATCGCTTCCGCGTGCACGTCGGACCACGGCACGGTGATGTGCACGTCCCCGGACACGAAGGTCACGTCCTGTCCACGGGCGGCACCGGCGGCGACGCGGGCGGCGAGCGTGTCGGGGGTCGCGCTGCTGGAGCGAGTGTTCACGTCGTCTCCGACCGTGGACCGCCGCCTCGCGTTACCGATGTCCCCGGCGGCCGTCACGCCGCGCGAGGCTCACGGCCATGACGCCGATCACCCCCCGCCCGCTCGAGTGGATCGACACCGCACCCGTGCGCGCCGCGCGGAGCCGCCGCATCGCCCAGCCGCCCGCCGTCGTGTGGGCCGCCATCGCCGACCACGCGGGCTGGACCCAGTGGTTCCCGCGCCTGGCCGCCGTGACCCCCGGCGAGGTGGCCGATGCCGTCGGCGGCACCCGCACCGTCGACCTGGGAGTGGTGGCGGTCGAGGAGGAGTTCCTCGCCTGGGAGCCCGAGCGCCACTTCGCCTTCACCGTCGTCAGCTCCACGAAGGGGGGCGTGCGGTCGATGGTCGAGGACATCCGCCTCACGCGCGACGGCGACAGGGCCTGCACGGTCACCTACACCATGGCCGTGGAGCCCGTCGGCGCCCGGCTCCTGCGCCCGATCCTCGAGCCGGTGCTGCGCAAGGCCATCGGCGACGGGCTGGCCGGCCTCGCTGCCCACGTGCGCGGCTGAAGGCCCAGCGCCGTGCGGGGCAGCGGCGGGCACCGCATCGGCTGGGACGACGTCGCGCCATCGGTGCGCGCCGTCGTGGAGGACCGCCTCGGCGCGCCGGTCGTGGAGGCGCACAACCAAGCGGGCGGGTTCTCGCCCGGGCTCGCCGCCCGGTGCCTGCTGGGTGACGGCCGGCGGGCGTTCGTCAAGGCCGTGTCGCCCGACCAGAACGCCCATGCGTGCCGCATCCACCGCCGGGAGGCCGAGGTCGCATCTCAGCTCCCTGCCGGGCTCCCGGCCCCTCGCCTCCTGCACGTCGTCGACGACGGCCACTGGGTGGTCCTGGTGTTCGAGGAGGTCGAGGGGCACCAGCCCGACGAGCCGTGGAGCCACGAGCAGCTCGACGTGGTGCTCCCCGCGCTGGAGCGCTTCGCGGCCCAGGTGACCCCGACACCCACACCGGGGCTGCCCACCATCGAGCAGCGGTATGGGGCTGCCTTCCACGGCTGGCGGGACGTGGCCGGGGGCGCGGTGGATGCCACCTCCTACGGCCCCGAGGTCCTCGACGCCCTCGATCGCCTCGCCGAGATGGAGGCGAGGTGGAGCGCGGCCGCCGAGGGCACCACCCTGCTGCACACCGATCTGCGGGCCGACAACATGCTGCTCACGCCGTCCGGCGAGCTGGTGCTGGTCGACTGGCCCTGGGCGTGCACCGGCGCGGCGTTCGTGGACCTCGTCCTGTTCCTGCCCTCGGTGGGCCTCGGCGGGGGCCCCGACCCCCGGACCGTGGTCGAGCGTCACGGCCTCTTCCGGGAGGTCGATCGGGGTGCGCTGCTCGCCGTCCTCGCCGCCCTGGCCGGGTTCTTCGTGCGCCAGTCGCTGGACCCGACGCCGCCCGGCCTGCCCACGGTGCGGTCGTTCCAGCGGGCCCAGGCCGAGGTGGCGCTGGCCTGGCTCCTGCCGCAGGTGCGGTGATGACCACGGCCCGAGCTGTCACGGGTCCGGACAGGACGTCGAGGGGGTAGGGGTCGCCGATGCGCTTCAACCCACGGGCCCGCCTCGACTCGGACCAGGTCCGCACCCGCAAGGGCGGCGCCGCGGTGGCCGGCGGTGGCCTCGGCGTCGTCGGCGTCCTGGTCGTCCTCGCCCTCCAGCTGCTGGGCGGGGGCGGCGGCGACCTCGGCGGTGCGCTCGGTGCACTCGAGGGCACCCGCACGGGCGGGCAGGGCGCCACCAGCGAGGCCCTCGCCGGCTGCGAGACCGGCGCGGACGCGGAACGGAGCCAGGAGTGCCGCATCGTGGCCGTCGTCAACAGCATCCAGGACCTCTGGGGCAGCCAGGTCCAGGGCTACCAGCCGGCCATCACCAACTTCTTCACCGGCAGCGTCACCACCGGCGGGTGCGGGTCGGCGACCTCCGCCGTCGGCCCCTTCTACTGCCCGGCGGACCAGCAGATCTACGTCGACCTCGGCTTCTTCGACGTGCTCGAGGACCGCTTCGGCGCGTCGGGTGGCGAGTTCGCCGAGGCCTACGTGCTGGCCCACGAGTACGGCCACCACGTCCAGAACCTGCTCGACGTCCGGGCCGAGCGTGGCAGCGGCCCGGAGAGCGAGGCCGTCCGCCAGGAGCTGCAGGCCGACTGCTTCGCCGGCGTGTGGGCCAACCACGCCACCACCACGCCCGACCCGGCCACGGGTGAGATCCTGATCGTCGAGCTCACGGAGAAGGACATCCAGGACGCACTCAGCGCCGCCGCCGCGGTCGGCGACGACCGCATCCAGGAGTCCGCCACCGGCCAGGTCGACCCGCACACGTGGACCCACGGCTCGGCCGAGCAGCGCCAGCGCTGGTTCCTCACCGGCTACGAGACCGGCGATCCCAACCAGTGCGACACCTTCGCCGCCGCATCGCTCTGACTACGGGACGATGTTGACCAGCTTGGGCGCCCGGACGATGACCTTCTTCGGCTCGCCCGAGAGGTGGGCCTGCACCGCGTCGCTGCCCAGCGCCAGTGCCTCGGCGTCGGCATCGGAGATGTCCGGTGCGACCTCGATGCGGTCGCGGACCTTGCCCTGCACCTGGACCACCATGGTGACCCGGTCGACGGCCAGCATCGCCGGATCGTGGATGGGCCAGCGCTGCTCGTGGACGTGGGTGCCGTGGCGCAGCTCCCACAGCTCGGCCGTGACGTGGGGCGCCATCGGGGCCAGCAGCAGCAAGAGGTGGTCGACGGCGAAGTCGGTCTTGCCCCGCTTGTAGAGCACGTTCGTGAACTCCATGAACGCGGCCACGGCGGTGTTGTACGACCAGCGCTCGTACTCGTCGGACACCCGGGCGATGAGGCGGTGGGCCTCCTTGTCGACCTCGACGGCATCGTCGCCGGTGGCATCGGGCACTGCGACGGAGTCGGGGTGGGCCAGGCGCCACAGCCGGCCGATGAAGCGCTGCGTGCCCTCGATGCCCACGCCCTCCCAGTCGACGTCGTCGGCCGGTGGGCCGACGAAGAGCTGGCCCAGGCGGAGGGCGTCGGCGCCCTCACGGTCGAGGATCTCCTCCGGCGCCACCAGGTTGCCCCTGGACTTCGACATCTTCGCCCCGCCGAGACGGATCATGCCCTGGGTGAACAGGCGCTTGAAGGGCTCCCGCAGGCCGGAGGGTGCGACGCCGATGTCGGCCAGGGCCTTGGTGAAGAACCGGGCGTACATCAGGTGGAGGATGGCGTGCTCCACACCGCCGATGTACTGGTCGACCGGCAGCCAGTGGTCGACCGCCTCCCGGGAGAACGGCAGGTCCTCGTTGGTGGGGTCGGCGAAGCGCAGGAAGTACCACGACGAGTCCACGAAGGTGTCCATCGTGTCGGTCTCGCGGAGCGCATCGCCGCCGCACCGTGGGCAGGTCGTCCGCAGGAACCCCTCGTGGTGCTTCAGCGGCGACTCGCCGGTCGGCAGGAACTCGACGTCGTCGGGCGCGATCACCGGCAGCTGGTCGTCGGGGACGGGCACGGCACCGTTGCCGTCGAGGCCCTCGCAGCTCGTGCAGTAGACGATGGGGATCGGGCAGCCCCAGAACCGCTGGCGCGACAGGAGCCAGTCGCGCAGGCGGTAGTTCACCCGGTGCTGGCCGATGCCGTTGGCCGTCAGCCAATCGATGGCCCTGGCCTTCGCCTCGGCCATCTCGAGGCCGTTCAGGTCCAGCTCGTCTCCGCTGATCGTCGTGCCGGCGCTGTTGATGGTGACGCCCGTGCCGGTGTACGCCTTGCCCTCGAAGCCCTCGGGCGGCTGCACCGTACGGATCACCGGCAGGTCGTACGCCTCGGCGAAGTCCCAGTCGCGCTGGTCCTCGCCCGGCACGGCCATGATCGCCCCGGTGCCGTAGGTGACCAGCACGTAGTCGGCCAGGTACAGCGGCACGACGCCGCCGTTGAACGGGTTCTGCAGGTAGGAGCCGGTGAAGACGCCACGCTTGTCGATGGCGCCCTCGGACGACAGCCGATCCATCTCCGAGGTCGAGCGGGCCTTGGCGATGAAGGCCTCGACCTCGTCGCGGTGCTCGGGAGCGGTGACGGTGCGGGCCAGCTCGTGCTCGGGCGCCAGCACCGCGTAGGTCATGCCGAAGGCGGTGTCCGGCCGGGTGGTGTACACCTCGACCCGGGCGCCGGACGGGTGCGGTGCGCCGTCGGCGTCGACGACGGGCATCGAGAACTGGGCGCCCTCGGACCGGCCGATCCAGTTCTGCTGCATGGTGACGACCCGCTCGGGCCAGTCGACCAGCTCGAGGTCGTCGAGCAGCTGCTGGGCGTAGTCCGTGATCTTGAAGAACCACTGCTCGAGGTCGCGAGTCTCCACCAGGTCGCCCGAGCGCTCGCAGCTGCCGTCGGCCAGCACCTGCTCGTTGGCCAGCACCGTCTGGCAGCCCGGGCACCAGTTCACCGGGGCCTTGCGCTTGTAGGCGAGGCCCCGCTCCAGGAACCGCAGGAAGATCCACTGCGTGAACTTGATGAAGTCGGGCTGGTGGGAGGTGACCCGGCGGCGCCAGTCGTACACCGCACCGATGCGCTTGATGGACGAGGTCAGCTCGGCCATCTTCTCCTCGGTGTGGATCCGCGGGTGCACCCCGGATCTGATGGCGGCGTTCTCGGCCGGCAGCCCGAAGGAGTCGAACCCCATCGGGGACAGCACGGCGTGGCCCTGCATCACCTTGTGACGCACGATCAGGTCACCGAAGGTGTAGTTCCGCACGTGGCCCATGTGGGCCGCACCCGAGGGGTAGGGGTACATGGACAGCACGTAGAACTTGGGCCGCGGATCGTCGTTGTCGACCTCGTAGGTGCCCTCGTCGAGCCAGCGCTGCTGCCACTTCGCCTCGACGGCCTGCGGGTCGTAGTCGGGCACGCGCCCGTCCGCGACGTCGTCCCTGGCGGTGTCTGCGGCCATGTCCGGGCATCGTACCGAGGCCCCTCCCGGCGCCCGATTCCGGTTCCCGGCCGCTGCGGGGGACGATTTCCGTCGATGCCGCGCCCGTGATGTACGCTCGACGCTCCGCAATGCGGACCCTACGGGGCTATAGCTCAGTTGGTAGAGCGCTTCCATGGCATGGAAGAGGTCAGGAGTTCGATTCTCCTTAGCTCCACGCGAACCCTTCGGCCGCTGGGCGGCCTCCGGGTCCGTCACCGGTGCTCCGCATCGGCCGGCGAGCTCCGGGTCGTGCACCTCGATGGCTGATCCTGTGCTCCCACTCCCGGACCGGTTGGTCGAGCTGCCCGACGGGCGCCGGATGGCGCTGGACGACCGGGGTGACCCCGACGGGGCGCCGGTGCTCTACGTGCACGGCACGCCGGACTCGCGGCTCGCCCGGCACCCCGACGACTCCCTCGCCGCCGCCAGCGGCATCCGCGTCCTCGCCACCGACCGGCCGGGCATCGGCCACTCCGATGTCGATCCCGAGGCCACGCCGGCCTCCGTCGCCGACGACCTCGCCGCCGTGCTCGATCACCTCGGGATCGACCGGGTCGGGGTCCTGTCGTGGTCCACCGGCGCCATCCACGCCCTGGCCTTCGCCGGCACCCACCCCGAGCGGTGCCGGCGCGTGGTGCTCGCCGCTCCCCTGGTGCCGGCCGACGCCTACGACGATCCCGCGGTGCTCGAGGGCAGCGACGACGCCCGCCGCATGTTCGCCGACGCCCACCGCGGCATGGCGCCCGGCGACGTGGGCGCCGAGCTGGCGCCGTGGCTGGTGCCGCCCTCCATCGATGACGCCACCGCCCGGGAGATGATGGCCGGCTCCATCGCCGCCCTGACCGACGTACCCGGCGCCGCCGACCAGCTGGCGTGGGCCGTCCGGGCCAGCGTGGCCGGCGGGATGACCGGCGTGGAGCGCGACATCGCCGCCCAGGCCACCCGGATCGAGGACCTGCTCGGACGCATCGCCGCGCCGGTCTCGGTCCACGTCGGGGCGCACGACACGGTCACGCCGCCGGCGATGGCGGCGTGGCTGGGCCGGCGCCTCGGGACCGAGCCCACCGTGCACGACGCCATCGGGCACGAGCTGGCCATCCGCCTGTGGGCCGACCTCGTCCGGGAGGCCGGCGGAGCGTCCTAGCGGGTGCCGCCCAGCGCGGCGGCAGCTGGCAGGTCCGGGTCCTCCCACGGCACCTGCGGCACGTCGGACCAGAGCCGCTCGAGCTCGTAGTACTGGCGGGCGTCCTGGTGGAACACGTGCACGACGAAGGTGCCGTGGTCGGCCAGCACCCACTCGCACTCGGCCAGTCCCTCGACCCGCAGGGCCCTCGGTCCGCCGGCGGCTGCCACCGCGTCCTCGCACTCCTGGACCACGGTGCGCACCAGGCGGGGGTTCGACGCCGAGACGATGACGAAGTAGTCGGTGATGGCCATGACGTCGCCGACCTGGAGCACGAGGATGTCCGTTGCGCCCTTGGCGAACGCGGCGCGGGCGGCGGCGACGGCGTAGGTCGGGTCGAGCAGCACGTCGGACGAATCGGATCGGGGGGTGGCGGGGGTGGCGTTCAGCTCGGCATCAGTCATGGTCGGCACCGAGGGTAACCGTGATGTCCACGACATCACTCGGGCGAGGGTCCACGACGACCTCCCCGACGCCGAGCACCTCCCGGATCGCGTCGGCCTCGTCCTCCTGGGAGGGGTCGACGTAGGCGATGGTGGTCGCCTCCTCGCCGAAGCTGCGGGCGTTGCCGACGATCACCACCTCGACACCGACGGGGGGCAGCTCGAGGGCCACGGAACGGGCCTCGTCGCGGTCGGGCGTGCCGGCCAGCACACGCACCCGTGGGCGCACCCCGGGCCGAGGGCTCCGGGGTAGCGGGACGAGCTCGGACACGAGGGCGGCCACCGCCTCGTCCTCGGGGAGGAAGGTCGGCTCGTCGGCGAAGTCCTCGACGGTGGTTGCCTCCACGGGCAGCGTCTCGATCACGGTGGCGCCGGCCGCCAGCGCACGCACGAAGCGCCCGATGCCGCTCTCCAGCTCGCCGGGGACGACAGCCGGGTCGTCGGACGCGGCCACGGCGGCCAGCCACGCCGCCCAGAACGTCCGGTGGCGGAACAGCCGGGCCAGGTCGGACTCGCCGTCGTGGCGGGCTTCGAGGTAGGGCCCCACGTCCTCGGCCGCCAGCTCGATGTCGCCGGCGGGGAACCGGACCTCGCCGTCGACCTCGAGGTCGTCGGGGTTGTCGATGGCCAGCGGCGCGACCGGCGCGACGAGGCCGGCCCAGCGCTCGGCATCGACCACCGCGACCTCACCGATGCCGGTGTTCAGGACGTCACCGACCACCTCGGCCTGCACCTCGGCCGTGCCGAGGTCGTAGGCGGCCTCGATGGGGGCGTAGCCGAAGATGGGCATGTCGGACACGGTGCGGGTGGGCACGAAGACCACCCCGCCGCCGCCCGCCCCCGGGTCGGGCAGGGTCAGCACGGTCAGAGCCTGCACCGAGCCGCCCAGGTCGTGCACGACCAGGAGGGTCGGCGTCGGCGCCACCAGCGCCTCGTAGCCCGGCGCGTTGGGGTCCGTCTCCTGGGCCAGCACCTCGCCTTCGGTGCTCGAGCGGAGGATCCTGGTACCGGCGTAGGCCAGCCCCGCCCCGGTGGCGAACAGGCCGAGCAGCACGAGCGCGGACAGGGCGGCGCGGGCGCCGATCCGGCGGCCCGGGGGCTCGTGGCCTCCGTCTCCGCCGTCTCGGGTGTCGGGGCGAGGGGGCGCCGGGGGGCGCAGCCGGGCCGGTGCGATCGGGGACGGTGGCGTCACGCCGACCGGGACCGAGAGCAACGCCCGGAGCCGTGCGTCCCGGTCGGCGTCGGTCTCGGGCGCGGCCCCGTCACCCGCCACGTGTGGCTCCCCGCCGGAGCGCTCCTCGGTCACGCAGGCCCACGATAGAGCTGACGCTCGCGCACGCAGGAGATGACGTCGCGGGGCAGGAGGTAGTCCAGCGGGCGGCCCTCGGCGACCCGATCCCGCAGCTCGGTGGAGGAGACGTCGAGCCGGGGCACCTCCACGTGGGTCCACTCCCAGCCCTCGGGCACCACGGGCGGCAGCGCGCCGGCCCGGTCGACGACCACGAGCGATGCCCGGGCGCGGACCTCCTCCACCCGCTCCCACGTCGGGAGGCCGGATGCGGCATCGGCACCCAGCACCAGGAACAGCGCGGCACCGGGGTGCTGCTCGGCCAGCTCGGCGAGGGTGTCGGCGGTGTAGCTGTGCCCACCCCGGGCGATCTCCAGGTCGCACGCCGTCAGCCCCTCCACCCCCGCCACGGCCGCCTCCACCATGGCAAGCCGGTCGGCCGCCGGGGAGATCGGCCGGCGACCGAGCTTCTGCCACGGCTCGTTGGCGACGACGAGGAGCACCTCGTCGAGGTGCAGGGCGTGACGCACGTCGACGGCCGTCACGAGGTGGCCGACGTGGGGCGGGTCGAAGGTCCCCCCGAACACCCCGATCCGCGCCGCTGCCACGCGGCGACGTTATTCGACCGCCCTCGCCACCCCGCAGCGGCCAGACTTCCGTGTCCCGGCAGCGTTCGATCGGTGCCTGCCCGCATCGATCGATTGGCCGGCGGGAGGTCTTCCGGTCACACCGCCTGGGTACCGATGTCCGACGCGGGGTCGGTCTTCTCCGCCCCGTTGTGACTGGAGTCACGAGCCCGGTCGGAATCCTCCACCCGCAACCGCCGTTGGAACGAGTGTCATGAGCGACTCTGTTGGACAGTACCTGAACGAGATCGGGATGGTTCCCCTCCTCACCGCCGAGGAGGAGCGCCAGCTCTCGCAGATCATCGAGAAGGGCCGCGACGCCCAGGAGCGGCTGGAGTCGGGTGCGAAGAAGACCCGGGAGGAGCGCCGGGCCATCGCCGATGCGGCCGCAGCGAAGGACCGCTTCATCCGGGCCAACCTGCGTCTGGTCGTCTCCATCGCACGCCGGTACCCCCTGCCCCCGTCGATGGAGCTGCTCGACCTGATCCAGGAGGGCAACCTCGGGCTCGAGCACGCCGTCGACAAGTTCGACTGGCGCAAGGGCTTCAAGTTCTCCACCTACGCCACCTTCTG